>JACCER010000039.1 GCA_013416445.1 Alcaligenaceae bacterium | reverse complement strand
GGCCGCGGCTGTTTGAGCCCGGCGCTTGTCGGACCACTGGTCCGACCGGGCGAGTTCCGCGGGCGCCTCGATGGCGCTGAGCGTAACGGGAACCCCGCCAGGGGCGCAGCGCGTGAAGCCGAAACAGCCCCCGACACACCCGACTTTCGCAAGAATGAAAACCTGTTAAGTAAGCACCATTCGGATTAAGTGCACCAGTGCCTTAATCCGACAAACCCAGGCAGCAATAACCAACGCTTAGGCAGTTACGGCTTCAGCAACCACTTCTTCTTCGTCGGAGACCGAGCTACGGATCAAATGGTCAAAGGCGCTGAGCGCGGCCTTGGCGCCATCGCCGGCGGCGATAATGATCTGCTTGTAAGGCACGGTGGTGACATCACCTGCCGCAAACACGCCGGGCAGCGAGGTTTGCCCCCTGGCGTCGATTTCGATTTCGCCATGGCGCGACAATGCCAGCGTACCTTCCAGCCATTCGGTATTGGGCACCAGGCCGATCTGTATGAACACGCCTTCCAATTCGACATTACGAATTTCGCCGGAAACGCGGTCTTGGTACGACAGACTGTTAACCTTTTTGCCGTCACCGTGAATTTCGGTGGTTTGCGCCGACACGATAATGCTTACGTTAGGCATGCTGCGCAACTTGCGCTGCAATACGGCATCGGCGCGCAGGCTATCGCCAAACTCGATCAGGGTGACATGCTTAACCAGGCCGGCCAGGTCGATGGCAGCTTCCACACCGGAGTTACCCCCGCCAATGACGGCAACATGCTTGCCTTTAAACAACGGGCCATCGCAGTGCGGGCAATAGGCCACACCATTATTGCGGTATTCTTGCTCGCCCGGCACATTGATTTCGCGCCAGCGGGCGCCTGTGGACAATATGACGGTTTTGCCTTTGACCACGCCGCCATTGGCCAGCTTGACTTCAATAAGCTTGCCCGGCGTCAGGCTGACGGCCTGCTGCAGATTCATGATGTCGACATCGTAAGCCTTGACATGTTGCTCCAGGGCCGCAGCAAACTTCGGCCCGTCGGTTTCCTGGACGGAGATAAAGTTTTCTATGGTCATGGTGTCAAGCACCTGACCCCCAAAGCGCTCGGCCACCACACCCGTGCGTATGCCTTTACGTGCGGCATATACCGCCGCCGCCGCGCCGGCCGGGCCACCGCCCACGATCAGGACATCGTAGGGATCTTTGGCGTCAAGTTCTTCAGCCTTGCGGCTGGCAGCCCCTGTATCCAGTTTGGCGAGAATTTCTTCAACGCTGGAACGACCTTGCCCGAAAACCTCACCATTCAGGAACATGGTGGGCACCGACATGATCTGGCGGGCGTCGACCTCGCTTTGATACAAAGCGCCATCGATAGCCACGTGCTGAATACGCGGGTTGATGATGGACATGACGTTCAGCGCCTGGACAACATCGGGGCAATTCTGGCAAGACAGGGAAAAATAGGTTTCAAACTTGTAGTCGCCGTCCAGATTGCGTATCTGTTCGATAACGGCCCCATCCAGCTTGATAGGATGACCACCCACCTGCAGCAACGCCAGCACGAGCGATGTGAATTCATGGCCCATGGGAATACCGGCAAAGGTAACGCCAATATCGGTGCCGCTGCGGTTGATGCTGAAAGAAGGTTTGCGTTCGTCGCCGTCGTTACGCTCGGTTAGTGTGATGCGCTCGGACATCAGTTCTATTTCTTGCAGCAGTTCGCGCAATTCACGTGACTTGGCGCTGTCGTCAAGGCAGGCCACGATCTCGACAGGAAGCGAGATCATTTCCATATAGGATTTCAACTGAGTTTTGAGGTTTGCATCTAGCATAGCGTATCGAGCCTTCATGATAAGAGGATTCAAGGAGGGCCACGCCCAGGCTCTTGGCCAGGACGCGGCGGGCACATAACTAACCTGCTTACCGCAAGCAGATAACGGCCTTAGATCTTGCCTACGAGGTCTAGCGAAGGAGTCAGGGTCTTGGCGCCTTCTTCCCATTTGGCGGGGCAAACTTCACCTGGATGGGAAGCGATGTACTGAGCTGCCTTGACCTTGCGCAGCAGTTCGGAAGCAACGCGGCCAATGCCGTTGTCGTGGACTTCCATGACTTTGATTTCGCCTGCTGGATTCACGACGAAAGTACCGCGCAGCGCCATGCCTTCTTCTTCGATAAGTACTTCGAAGTTACGCGACAGAACGTGGGTGGGGTCGGCAACCATAGGGTAGGTTACTTTGCCGATAGCATCAGACGTGTCGTGCCACGCTTTGTGCGAGAAATGCGTGTCGGTCGAAACGCTGTAGATTTCGCAACCAATTTTCTGGAATTCAGCGTGATGCTCAGCCAGATCTTCGAGTTCGGTTGGGCAGACAAAAGTAAAGTCGGCAGGATAGAAAACAAACACCGACCATTTGCCCGCAACGGTTTCATTGCTGACATCAACGAACTTGCCATTGTGCAGGGCAGTTGCTTTAAAAGGTTTGATTTGTGTGTTGATCAAAGACATTTTGTTTTCCTTATGGTGGTTGAAATCTGAAGACAAACTCATTATAGAGTGAAACTATTGTAATTGATAATTGATAGTTTTTATATTGCCGATTGCTTTTAGCTATCACTCAGTTAAAAACATCGCATTGCGCAAGAACAGCCTGCCCGCTTTTGTCTTAGTCGGAGCCTACACGGATCACCAGTTTGCCGAAGTTCTTGCCCTGCAGCAGCCCGATAAATGCCTGAGGAGCATTCTCCAGGCCATCGACAATATCTTCCCGGTATTTCACCTGCCCAGTGCTTAGCCAGGCGGTCATGTCGCGGGCGAATTCTTCGTACCGTGCGTCGTAGTGGTCGAAAATAATGAAGCCTTGAATTTTCAGGCGTTTGGTCAGCACCGCACGCATCAACAAGCCCATACGATCCGGGCCTTGGGGCAAGTCGGTCATGTTGTAGAACGAGATCAGGCCGCACACCGGAATCCGCGCCCAGGTATTCAGCAATGGCAAGACGGCATCGAACACTTTGCCGCCCACATTCTCGTAATAGATATCTATGCCTTTGGGGCAGGCCTTGGCAAGCTGGTCGGCAAAGTCATCGGCGTAGTGATCGATGCAAGCGTCAAAACCCAGTTCCTCAATGGCATAGCGGCACTTTTCCGCACCCCCGGCAACACCTACCACATGGCAGCCCTTGATTTTCCCGATCTGGCCCACCGTAGCGCCCACTGGACCAGTGCATGCCGCGACCACCAGCGTTTCGCCCGGTTGAGGCTGGCCGATATCCAGCAAACCCACGTAAGCGGTAAGCCCGGGCATGCCTAATATTCCCAGGGCATAAGAAGGATGCTCAGGCTTGTCGCCCAGGCGAGCCAGCCCTGTGCCATCGGAAATGGCGTAATCTTGCCAGCCGCCCGTTGCCAACACCCACTCGCCCACGGCGTAATCGGGATGACGTGATTTCACTACTTGGCTGACCGTGCCCGCGCCCATGACGGCGTCGATGTCAACCGATGGGGCGTAAGAAGGCGCGTCGCTCATGCGCCCACGCATGTAGGGGTCCAGCGACAAGTACTCGCTGCGCAGCAATACTTCGCCTTCTCTGGGTTCGGGAACCTGAGCGTTCTCCAGACGAAAATTGGCGGCCGTTGGCACGCCATGCGGACGCGAAGCCAGTACTACGCGGCGATTGGTCTTGTTGGATTGTGTCATTATCAGTTCCTTTGTTGAATGATGAATGCGGGTTAATTCTGCTTGGCGAAGATCGTAGGCCAGATGCGCGCACGTGGCCTTTATTTAACGCTATTTGTCGGATTACGCGCCTGGCGGTGCTAACCCAACCTACGAACGAGAACCGACCAGAATGGCACGCCCCGCCCCCCAGCCATTGATGGCCGCGCCCGCGCCCAATAGGGCGAACAGCCACCCGGACACCCCATAGCCACCGGTTGCGCTATGCAACACGCCTATCAGTAATGGGCCGAAAGCAGCCAGCACGTAACCCACCCCTTGCGCCATACCCGAGAGCTGCGCCGCCACCAAGGGGTCAGGTGAGCGTAGCACAATGACCGTCATGGCTATGGCGAACAAGCCGCCCTGGCCTATGCCTTGCAAAACAGCCCAGACCCATACGCTGGACAATGGCGCGAACAGCAACCCCACCAGCGCTGCTGCTGCCAACACGGCCAGGGCGGCATTGAACAGGCGCTGATCCTTGCATCGCACTGCCAATGGCGGCACCAGCAGGCAGGTAAACACCTGCACCATAATGGATACCGACACTACCAGGCCAGCGGTCACCCCGTCCAGTCCCCTGTCACGCAAAATAGGCGCCATCCAGCCTAGCACGCAATAAGCCAGCGCCGACTGCAGCCCCATGAAAAAAGTCACCTGCCATGCCAGCGGATCGCGCCATAAACTGCCGGGGCGCCGTCCGGCAAGCGTTGCTCCGCGCTGACTGCGCCATGCCTGGGGCGCCCAGATCAAGGCCACCACTGCCGCCGGAATAGCCCAGATAGCCAGGCCAGCCGCCCACGAGTCACTGAACACATGCACCAAAGGCAAGGTCAAAGCCGCTGCCGACGCCGCCCCCCCGCACAGGGCCATGGTGTAAAGCCCCGTCATCAGGGCTGAATTTTTGGGAAAATCGCGCTTGACCACGCTGGGCAACAACACATTGCCCGTCGCAATGGCGGCTCCGGCCATGGCCGAGCCAATAAATAAAGAATAGATATCGCCCAGGCCGCGCAAGGCCGTGCCCGAGGCCAATAACAGCAAGACGACCAGCAAAGTGCGTTCGGGACCAATGCGCTGAGAAATCTTGGGAGCAAACGGTGCAAACAGGCCCAGGCACAACACGGGTAGCGTAGTCAGATATCCAGCTCCGGATGATGACAGGCTGGTTTGACGCAAGATCTCGGGCAACAACACCGACAGGCTGGAAAACAGCGGGCGCAAATTAAAGGCAATCAGCATCAGGCTAAAGCCCAGCAACAACTGCGCTGCGCGTTTCCGGGATGAAGCCATGACGGGAACGCTTTCAGCGTCGGATTCTGCAGAAATCATGCTTCGCTCGTGTTATGGGCCACCCGGAACCTCTATGATAGCCGGGCGGCTGTACTATGGCGCGTTGCCTATTACGCGCCTGACCGCCCCACCTGCTCGCTATGTGCTTAGCTCTGCAATTTCTATCAAATTCAAATCCGGATCGCGGATATAAACTGAACGTATTTTTTGTGTGGCGCCCGTACGCATGACTGGCCCTTCAATGATAGGCCAGCCAATACCCTGCAAATGCTCAATGACTTCGTCCAAAGGTATAGCGCTGATAAAACATAAGTCCAGCGCGCCCGGCACTGGCAAGTGCGCCTTGGGTTCAAACTCTTGCCCGCGCACATGCAAGTTGATTTTCTGATTGCCGAACCTAAAGGCCAGCCGGCCTTCGCCAAACGTCGCTAGGGTCATTCCCATGACCCGCGTATAAAAATCCTTGCTGGCATCGGGATCAGTGCAGGTCAGCACTATATGGTCTAAGTGGCTGATCATGATTCACCCCGGATAATTCCACGCTTGGCCCAGTCTTTTTGCGTATCGGCGCTAATGCCCAGGGCCGTCAGGACCGCCTCGGTGTCTTGCCCCAGTTTGGGAGCTTTACGCTCGACCCCACCGGGGGTGGCGCTTAACTTGGGCACAATGCCAGGCAGCTTCACCGGCGTGCCGTCATCTAGCTTGCCGTCCAGGATCATGTCGCGTGCCTGATAATGCGGGTCGGCGCAGATATCGGCAATATCGTAGACCCTGCCCGCCGGAATATGCGCCTCGTGCAACGCTTCCAGTACCGCATCCAGAGTCTGGGTTTTGGTCCAGGCTTCGATGGCCGTGTCTATGGTTTGCGCATGCTGCGCCCTGCCACTATTGTTGGCATAGACCGGGTTTTCGGCCATATCGGGGCGTTGTATCACCGCCATCAGGCGCTTGAAAATACTATCGCCATTACCCGCCACCAGCGCGTATTTGTCATCAGCACACAAATAGGCGTTGCTGGGCGTGATGCCGGGCAAGCTGCTGCCAGCCGGCTGCCTGACCGCATTGAACACGGAATACTCAGGCAACAGACTTTCCATCATGTTGAACACTGACTCGTACAAAGCCACATCAATATATTGCCCCTCGCCGCCATTTTGTTCGCGGTGACGCAAGGCCAGCAAAACCCCAATAACACCATGCAAGGCCGACAAGGAATCACCTATGGACACGCCCACTCGCACTGGCGGACGCCCCGGCTCGCCGCTAAGATGCCGCAAACCACCCATGGCCTCGCCCACTACGCCAAACCCGGCGCGATCACGATAAGGGCCGGTTTGCCCATAGCCTGAGACACGCAACATGACCAGGCGCGGATTGATCGCATGCAGTTCGTCCCAGCCCAAGCCCCATTTTTCCAGGGTGCCTGGGCGGAAGTTTTCAACCAGGATATCGGTGCTTGCGACCAGCTTGCGCACGACGTCCTGCGCCTCGGGCTGGCGTAAGTCGAGCGCAACTGACTGCTTGTTGCGCGACTGCACCTCCCACCACACTGAAGTATCATCGTGCAGCAAGCGCCATTTCCTTAAAGGGTCACCCAATTCCGGCGGTTCTATCTTGATGACTTCAGCGCCAAATTCGCCAAGCATTTTGGCGGCAAACGGCCCAGCGATAAGCTGCCCGAGTTCAAGTACACGTATTCCGCTTAAAGGTTTGATCATGATGAAAACATCCAAATGCGCTGATCCAGGGCCAAAATGGTCATGTGATTGCAAGGATTGAGTTTAGCAAGTCTGGCCATAGGTATGGGCGGGCCTTGCACCCAGCCCGTACAATCCGTATTTTCATCCCCATAGAGATACTTTATATGACCGCTATCGGAACTCCTCTTTCCCCTTCGGCGACCAAGGTAATGCTGCTGGGCTCGGGCGAGCTTGGCAAAGAAGTCCTGATAGCGTTGCAACGGCTGGGCGTAGAAACCATAGCGGTCGACCGCTACGCCAACGCGCCCGGGCAGCAAGTGGCCCACCATGCACGCACCATCACCATGAGCGACCCTGCACAGCTCAAGGCCCTGATCGAGGCCGAACAGCCCGATATCGTGGTGCCCGAAATCGAAGCCATTGCCACCCCCGTACTTGAAGCCCTGGAAGCCGCAGGCGTGGTGCGGGTCATTCCCACGGCCCGGGCAGCGCGCCTGACCATGGATCGCGAAGGCATACGCCGACTGGCAGCCGAAACATTGGGCCTGCCAACCAGCCCCTATGAGTTTTGCGATTCGTTAGCCGAACTGCGGGCGGCCATAGATAACGGCATAGGCTACCCCTGCATCATCAAGCCTGTCATGAGCAGTTCGGGCATGGGGCAAAGCAAAATCGACGACCCTCAAGATATCCAGGCCGCCTGGGACTACGCCATGACAGGCGGGCGGGTCAGCCACGGGCGCATTATTGTTGAAGGCTTTGTCGATTTCGACTACGAAATCACGCTGCTCACCGTACGCGCGCTAGGTGCCGACGGCCAGGTCGAAACCCATTTCTGCGAGCCCATAGGCCATGCGCAAGTCGACGGCGATTATGTGGAAAGCTGGCAGCCGCACCCCATGCCCGCCAGCGCCCTGCAAAAATCCCAAGAAGTGGCGCGCGCTGTCACCGACAATCTGGGTGGGCAAGGGATATTCGGGGTAGAGTTATTCATCAAAGGCGACCAGGTCTGGTTCAGCGAAGTCAGCCCACGCCCCCACGACACCGGCATGGTCACCATGATCACGCAGTGGCAAAACGAATTCGAGCTGCACGCCAGAGCCATACTGGGCCTGCCAGTAAGTACCGCGCTGAAAAGTCCAGGCGCCAGCGCAGTCATCTATGGCGGGGTTGATGCAAACGACGTGGTATTTGAAGGCGTGAGCAAGGCGCTGCACATACCGCAAACCGAACTGCGCCTGTTCGGCAAGCCTGAAAGCTTCACCAAACGCCGCATGGGCGTGGCGCTGGCCTACGACCATGACTTGGACGTGGCCCGCGAACACGCAAAGGCGGCGGCGCAATGCGTGAAGGCGCGCGTGCCCAAGTAGCTTATTGCTCTTGGCTTTGGACGTGCCCCTTTTGCAGCAGACCGGCAATATCATTTTCCGCATACCCCAGGTCCCGCAGGATATCGACGGTATGGGCGCCCAGGCCAGGCGGGCGGCTTTGCAAGGCGCTGCGTTCTCCATTGAAACGCAAAGGCTGGGCGATAACATTCAAAGGATCACGCCCATCGTCTTGAAATGTCTGGATGATTCCGCTTTCCTGGGTATGAGGATGCGCCAGCATTTCCCCGACCGCCTGGATGGACGCGCACGGTATGCCGGCCCTATTCAGGCGTTCAAGCCAGTTGGCCCGCGTATCTTGGCCAAGCAAATGCTGGACGGCTACCAAGACCTCGGCCCGGTGCTGCACCCGCCCCGCATTGGTGGCGTAGCGCGCATCTACCGCCAGATCATGTGCATTGGCTTCACGGCAAAAGGCCTGCCAAAGGGTGTCGTTGGCCACACCAAGTAGAAACTGATGGTCGGAAGCCGTGAACACCTGATAGGGGCACAAAGACTCATGGGCCGAGCCCCATCTTTCTGGTTCGGTCTTGCGCTGCCAATAGCTTTGCGCGACATAACCCAGAAAGCCTGCCGCAGTATCGAATAGCGATGCCTCGACCAGGGTGCCTTCACCCGTTTTCAGGCGATGCACCGTGGCAGCCAATATGCCTATGGCCGCATGCATGCCGGTAGCTTGGTCCACCGGAGAAAACGGGCTTCTGACCGGCGCCCCGCCCTGCTCTCCGGTAATAGCCATCATGCCGCTGAATGCCTGCAAAATGACATCGTAGCCCTTGGCCTTATTTAACGGCCCCACCTTGCCAAAGCCGGATATGCTGCAGTAAACGATGTCGGGCTTGATGCGCCTGGCGCTTTCATAATCGATTTTCAAGCGCTCTGGAACACCGGGGCCAAAGCTTTCCACTACCACATCGGCCTTGGCGATCAGGTCGTGGGCCACCTTCACGCCTTCCGGTGTTTTCAGATCGAGCGCAATACTGCGCTTGTTGCGATTGGCGCTCAGGAAGACTGTGCCGTCACCGTCGTGAAATGGCGGCCAGCGGCGGGTGTCATCGCCATTGAGCGCCTCGACCTTTATCACCTCTGCGCCCATATCGGCCAGGTATTGGGTGCACAAGGGACCAGCCAGCACTTTTGAGAAATCAATTACACGAATGCCGCTCAAGATTTTCATACGGTTGTCTTGCCTTTCTGGTGTTCAGTAAAAAATTAATATTTATAATGGTCATACCGTTGACTAATCAAATGTTATTAATTATTCTTTCTTACGTCAATCGAATAAACAAGGTCCCAAAAGAGTCTGGCCAGGCTGGCCCAACTTGGGCATATCTGCTTTTTAAAGGAAATATCGTGGCCATTGATTTTTCAATTGAAGCCCAGGGTGTTGCGGTCATCACCATCAACCGCCCGGAAGCCAGAAACGCACTGGATCAACAGCACTACGATCTGCTGTCAGACGCATGGCGCACAGTGCGGGATGACGACAATATCAAGGTGGCAATCATTACAGGGGCGGGAAACCAGGCGTTTTGCGCTGGCGCCGACCTAAAAACATTTCTGGCTGCGCCTCCTTCATTGGCAGCACTGATGCGCACCCAAGATTCCCAGTTGCTGAATCGGGGGCTGGAAATCTGGAAACCCGTTGTTGCCGCCGTAAACGGTTATTGCGTAGGTGGCGGCATGACCTTGCTGCTGGCTACCGACATTCGGGTCAGTGCCGAGCATGCCCGTTTCGGCCTTAGCGAAGTACAGCGCGGCGCCTTCCCCGCAAATGGAGGAACTCAGCGCATAAGCCAGCAATTGCCACACGCCATTGCAATGGAAATACTGCTCATTGGCGACCAATTTGACGCACAAACGGCCAGCCGCTGGGGGCTGGTCAACCAAGTCGTAGCCAGTCAAGACGTCATGCCGGCGGCGCGCGCGTATGCGCTGCGGCTGGCAGCCAATGCTCCTCTGGCGGTTCAGGCTGCCAAAGAACTCGCCGTACGCAGCCGCGATGTCGACCTTGCAACGGGGTTGCGCATGGAACAGCTTTTCCTGCGCCTCCTGCAAGACTCCAACGATATAAAAGAAGGCGCCGCAGCTTTTTCCGAGAAGCGCCCACCTCAGTTTCAAGGCCAATAGCCACTGCACAGGCTCATTTGCACAAATATTTATTCAGGAGATTCGGAAGATGATATTCAGGTCCTTATTATTCGTTCCTGGCGACAGCGAACGCAAGCTGGTCAAAGGGGCGCTTTCCGGCGCCGACGCATTGGTTCTGGATCTGGAAGACGCGGTCGATATCGCCCGCCTTCCCCTTGCAAGACAAATGGTGCACGACTACCTCCTCAACCGTGACCAGGGCACCCAGGAAGTATGGGTCAGGGTCAATCCGCTGGACTCAGGTCTCGCACTTGATGATCTGGCTGCCGTCGTCCGCGGCCGCCCCGACGGCATCTTGTTGCCCAAAGGCTCAGGCGCCCAGGATATCCAGTTGCTCGACCACTATCTGGGCGCGCTTGAAGTGCGCGACGGCATAGCACCGGGTTCAGTGGCCATCATGCCTGTGGCCACCGAAACACCCGCAGCCCTTTTCAGCCTGGGGAATTATAAAAACTGCAGCACGCGTCTCAAGGCCCTGACCTGGGGAGCCGAAGACCTTGCCGCGGCCATAGGCGCCAGCACCAATCGCCTCGCCAACGGTGAATATGAATTCACCTATCAGTTGGCGCGCTCTCTGTGCCTGCTGGGTGCACGCGCCGCGGGACTGCCAGCCATCGACACCATCTGGGGCAATTTCAAAGACACCACGGGCCTGCAAAACGATGCCACGCTGGCGCGCAAGGCAGGATTCTCCGGGAAAATCGCTATCCACCCCGATCAAGTTCCCATCATCAACCAGGCTTTCACCCCAGATGAAGCCGAGCTGCAGCACGCCCGGCAAATTGTCCAGGCATTTGAAAACGCCCAAGGGGCAGGGACAGTCCAGCTAAATGGCGAGATGCTGGACCGTCCTCATCTGAAGCAGGCGCAGCAAATTCTCGCCATGCAGCACCGCAGCTAGATGCCGCGCGTTTACGCGCACTGACAGCCACACCGATACAAGAAAAAGAGACAAAGCAAGACAACAACACAAGGAGACATCATGACCCGTTTTTTCAAGAAAATCATTTCGGCATCTTGCGTCATTACTGCCATGGCAAGCGGTTCCGTCATGGCGCAACAAGCCTACCCCACCAAAGAGATCCGCTTCATTACGGCATTTGGCGCCGGCAGCGCCAGCGACATCGTTGCCCGCCTGCTGGCCGAACGGCTGGAAGCGGTATTCAAGCACCCCGTCATCGTCGAGAACAAACCAGGGGCATCAGGGCAAATCGCTGCAGATTTCGTTGCAAGAGCCCAGCCAGACGGCTATACCATCATGCTGGCCACCAACACCACACACTCGGCAAACCCCTATTTGTTCAAATCGTTGCGCTACGACCCCCTCAAAGACTTTACCCCGCTGGCGCAAGTGTGCAACTTTCCATTCGTGTTGGCGGTCAGCGGCAAGCTGCCTATATCCAGCATCGATGAACTCATTGCGTACGGCAAGAAGAATCAATCCACGCTCAGCTACGGTTACGGCAACAGCACTGGCCAGATTTCCGCTGCGGCATTTGACAAGGCCGTAAGCTTGGGCGCAACTGCCGTACCCTACAAAAGCTCACCGCAAGTCATGACTGACATCGTCGGGGGACGAACTTCTTTCATGTTTGCCGACCTGGCCTCGGCTGCAGGCCATATAGCATCCGGCAACCTGAAAATACTTGCCGTAACAACCAAGAAGCGCACCGCTCTCGCCCCAGACCTACCGACCATCGCCGAGGCCATAGGCCAGCCAAGCTTTGACCTTGCCGCATGGGTTGGTATTTTCGGCCCTGCCGGCATGCCGCAAGATGTGGTTGATCGCCTCAGCACGGAAATCGTACGGATCGCATCCTCGGATGACATGCGTCAGCGCCTGACCCGTCTTGGCGCCGAACCTACCCCCGCGCCAGCCTCGGAGTTTGGCCCTTTTGTGGTCCGGCAACTGGCTATATGGGGTGAGAAAGTGAAAGAAGCCGGGATCACTCCGCAATAAGGCTAGGATTGTTGCGGTTTCAGTATTTAATGTGAAAGACCTCGTTCATCATTAGGAGTTGCCGCTGCTGCCATGGCTGTTAGCGGCGCTGTCCCGTTCTGGTGACGTTGTCGGTTTCTTGTGACGTTGTCCGGTTTCTTATGACGTTGTCGGTTTCTTATGACGTTGTCCGGTTTTTTATGACGTTGTCAGTTTCTTATGACGTTGTCCGGTTTTTTATGACGTTGTCCGGGGTGGGTGAAGCTCAGTGCGGCACGGCGTGCTTGTTTCCGCGTCTGCCTCGTACAGCCGGGCGTCGGCCGAACTCGCTGCGCTTGTATAGTTTTTTTTAAGCAGTTTTGTTTTGTTTGATTTTTTTTATCTAGTTCTTTTAAGCATCTTTTAGTGGGACACTAAAAGATGCTGGGGTGGA
>JACCER010000038.1 GCA_013416445.1 Alcaligenaceae bacterium | reverse complement strand
AGCGCGCTGACTCTAACTTATATTCCTGCGTATATTGCCGCTTGGGCACGTTGCGTTCTTTCATTTCCATTCTCCGTTAACAAGAAACTACCACCTTCTTGCTGTACGTGGAAACGAGGCAGGGTCAAAGAGACCAGGGGTGTAGTCAAGCTTTTCGGCGACGTCTTCACCGATGCGCTGCAACTGGCAACCGCACTGGCAGGTTGTGTTCTGCGGCTCGTGACGATGCTCAACACGTGGTAGGTGATCAGGCAGTGCGGCGCGTTTAGGCTGCTGGACTGGTCGGGCGGCAGGTCGGCCGCGTAGCACCTCAAGCTCGGCTTCGATGGCCGCGATATCGGCATCGACCGTTTCTTCCAATAGGCTACCTTGCGCGCCCGAGAATTGTTCGCCACTCTTGCCAAAGCGGTAGCGGCGCAGGCCCGCAATCTCGTGAGTCAACTGCGCGATCTTGGTGTCTTTGTAGCGGATTTCTTCTCGCCTGGTGGCCAGAAGTCGTTGGTGTTCGGCCAGCGTCTGTTCCTTCTCGCCCAGCGCGGCCATCAGGCCGCGAACCTTCTCGCGCAAGGCATGCGCGTCAAGTTCATCAAGGTTCTGGGCAGAAGCAATCATAGCCAATAGTGTGCCATGACACGTCTGGGCCACACTATTAGCAGATGCCCCGATTGCGTTACAGGATGTCGATGATCCCGCCCGGGCCAACGCGCTGCCAAGGTAGGCCAACGACCAACGCTTGCAGCTGTTCATCGGTCAGCCCCACGTCGGGCGTACCCGGGCGCGGCCAGGTAAAGCCCCCCTTATGCAGACGCCTGGCGGCTAGCCAGATCCCAATGCCGTCGTGCACCAGCACCTTCATCCGATTGGCACGACGATTGGCGAAAATATAGGCGTGGTGGGGTTGTGCCGCACCGAAGACGGTGACGACTCGCGCCAAGGCGGTCTCGGTGCCGGCGCGCATATCCATGGGTTCGACGGCCAGCCAGATCTGATCAACGCGGATCATTTGTCATCAACTGGCGCAGCCAGGACGCACATTCGCCCGACGCATCGATGGGCCAGCTCACCTTTGCAACCAGATTGCCGCTGCTCAATTCAATGTTGATGCAGCCTTTCTCTACGGGTTCGGCAGCCACGCGTTGTGGCATGGTGATCGGGATAAAGGCGCCGCCGTGGTTCGGCGAGCCAACCTGTAATGCAGATCCCAATACCGGTTCGGGCAACTTCTCCCGGGCGCCGCGCTCATGCTCTGCAACCCATCGGCGCAGCAGGTTCGGATGAAGATCATACGCACGGGCCACGGCGGCAATGGATACCCCCAACTGCTCGCAGCACTCGATCACTTCATTCTTAAATTGCGCCGTGTAGTTGCGTCGGCGGCGTCGGCCCTCAATCTCTGCACGTTCCATGGTGCGCATTTCTCCACCTGTTAGGTTGAACTACTCCACCATCGAATAGTGGAGAAATGCATACTGACGAACTACCGACTCTTCTTCAATGTGTGTTCGGCGAACGCTTACGCTGCTCCAAACGCATGCGATAGGCTATAGCTCAATTCGCCGCCTTCATGGATGGAACCAGGGACTTCGGGAGTGCAATGGCTTCCTAATTGACCCGGAAAGGAAAAAGCACGAAATAGATTAAGCATGCCAGCTTCGTCTTGGCCTTTTTCCGGATATATCTCTGAGTAGGTACTTTCCAGGTAGCAATTCGCTGTCACTGCCGGAGCGCCGTGGCCGGGACCGGAAAGGTCAATCATGTCCAGGCCATACTTTTGGATGACACGGTTCAGGTGGACCCAAATAAACGTTTGTCCAGGGGAGGATCCCCAATGCCCCAATAGTCTATTTTTGAAATGTTCAGGGCGTAACGGTTTAGTCAGCAACGGATTGTCATGCAGGTAGATCATCCCTGCACAAAGATAGTTACAAACGCGCCAATAGGCATCCATCTTGCCAAGCGCTTCAACCGAAAGCGACATGCCGGCTTCGAGTGGTTTTTGTTCGTCATCCAGTGCAGATACCATAACAGTCTAGCTCCAGTAATTGGTAAACTGGCGAGATGGGATGTATGAATTTTGCTCGTCTAAGAGTAACCTTGTCCAGGGCAACTTAATTAGTTGATGGTAGCGTCGAATACTACTTGAGCGAGGGCTTATGGAACTCTCTTTTCTTGGCGCAGCCGGCACTGTGACTGGCTCTCGACATCTGCTTGAGGCCGATGGGCGGCGCATCCTTGTCGACTGCGGATTGTTTCAGGGCTTGAAACAATTGCGCTTGCGAAACTGGGGGCGTTTTCCGGTAGTACCCGATAGCGTGGAAGCCATTGTGCTGACACATGCTCATCTTGATCATTCTGGATATTTGCCGCGACTAGCGCACGATGGGTTCCATGGCCCCGTCTATGCAACTGAGGCTACCGTTGACCTGTGCCAGATTCTGCTGGCGGATAGCGCTCATATTCAGGAGTCCGATGCTGATTTTGCCAATCGGCATAACGTGTCCAAGCATTCTCCGGCTTTACCCTTATATACCGTGAAAGACGCCGATCGGGCTATGGGGCGGCTAAGAAAGCTGTCTTTTGATAAGCTGCATGAGCCTTTGGATGGGATAGGCATGCGGTTTCACCGTGCTGGTCACATACTCGGCGCGTCCATCGTCGAAATACACTGGAAGGAGTGCAATATTGTTTTTTCCGGAGATCTGGGTCGTTACAACGACCCTCTAATGACAGATCCTGCGATCGTAAAGAATGCTGACTATTTGGTATTGGAGTCAACTTACGGAGACCGGCGCCATGATCAGGAGAATCCGGAAAATAGACTGGAAGAGATCATTCGTCGTACTGCCACCCGCGGTGGCACCGTAGTCATTCCCGCTTTTGCGGTTGGGCGCGCCCAATTACTGCTTTGGTACCTGTATCGGCTTAAGCAACAAGGGCGTCTACCCGCCAATCTGCCCATTTACTTGGACAGCCCGATGTCGGTTAACGCCGTAGATATTTATCGCGGCCATCTTGAGGATTTGCGCTTAAACGAAGCAGACTATGCAACTGCTTTCAATGTCGCTCACTATGTTCGCGATGTCGAAGAGTCCAAGGCGCTGGATACCACCCCCATGCCCAAAGTGATTATTTCCGCTAGCGGGATGGCTACTGGAGGCCGGGTTCTGCACCATTTAAAGCGATATGCGCCCGACCCGCGTTCATCCATCTTGTTCGCCGGCTTTCAGGCGGCAGGCACGCGAGGCGCCAAAATGCTCCACGGTGCTGAAACCGTCAAGATTCATGGTGAATATATTCCCGTACGAGCTGAACTACACAACTTATCGATGCTGTCTGCCCACGCGGACTCTGATGAAATCATGCGTTGGCTAGGCAACTTTAAAAAACCACCTAAAGAAACTTTTTTGGTGCATGGTGAACCAGAAGCCGCCGACACCTTGCGGTTGCGTATCAAAGATGAATTAGGCTGGTCATGCCATGTTGCTTCAGATCTTGAAAAAGTCCAACTATATTAAAACCCACGTACATCCCAGATCACTGACAAACAAGAGTATCGATGCTCCCCACGTTTAGGGAGCTCTGGCGCATAGATATTGATATTGCGCAACATGTCTGTCTGTTCCAAGAGTAGGCTGAAAGCTTAATCAGCCGTGTCTGGTGCGATGCGGTGCCAATGATTTTCAGCAAGGGGAAATGCATGAGCGCCTCAACTCAAATTTCGGATAAGTTGGCTGTAGTAACAGGAGGTATGGGCGGCCTTGGAACGGCATTGTGCCAACACCTGGCAAGAAGTGGCATGAAAGTCGTCGCGACCTATTCACCTGATAATGATCGTGTCCTGGATTGGTTGGCTGAACAACGGCATCAGGGGTTCAACTTCCAGGCGTTTCGTCTGGATGTGACTGATTACGCTTCTTGCCAGAGCGCTGCATCGCAAATCGTGACTGAAATAGGTGCGATTGATGTGCTAGTAAATAATGCCGGCATTACTCGTGATGCATCCATGCGAAAAATGACGCTGGAAGATTGGCGTGCGGTGCTTCATACCGATCTGGATAGTATTTTTCACATGACCAAGCAGGTGCTGGATGGCATGGTCGCGCGTGGTTGGGGCCGAATCATCAATATTTCGTCGGTCAATGGGCAGAAAGGCGCCTTTGGGCAGGCAAATTACTCAGCGGCCAAAGCAGGAATTCATGGCTTTACCAAAGCCGTAGCCTTGGAGGTCGCCAGAAAAGGGGTGACCGTCAATACTGTTTCGCCTGGCTATCTGCGCACCGCAATGGTGACCAAGGTGCCAGAAGACGTCATGAATACAAAGATTTTGCCGGAGATACCCGTAGGCCGCCTGGGCGAGCCCGATGAGGTTGCCGCTTTAGTGGCCTTTTTAGCATCAAATGAAGCGGCTTTCATTACGGGCGCCAATATTGCAATTAACGGTGGCCAGCATATGTGCTGAGATAGCTATGAAAAAAGCGACTCAAGATTTCACTCGCAAGGGCTCATCGGACGCTGTTCTTCACAAGGCGCTTGCGCCGTTCACACACGGTATTGCGCTAGCGTCAATCGTTGGGGCCTATCTGGACTGGATCAGTCACGCAGCGGCTTCTCCGGATAAGCAGCGCGACATGCTTGAGAGCGGGTTTAGCAAACTAGCTGCCTGGGGAAAGTATGTACATGATTCAGCGTCGGGTAAATGCTCCCCGTGTGCACAACCGCAACCGCACGATAAACGTTTTGCCAACCCAGCCTGGGCTGATATGCCATTTAACTGGTCTTCTCAGGCTTTTTTGCTAACGGAGCAGTGGTGGGTAGAGGCCATGACCAATGTGCCAGGTGTATCGAACCACCATGAGGATGTCGCAGAGTTCGTTACCCGTCAATGGCTCGATATGTTGTCGCCATCCAATTTTGTTGCTTCTAACCCTGAGATATTACGTTATACCTTTGCGACGGGCGGCCGCAATTTAATTCGCGGCGCGATAAACTGGCAGCAGGACGTTATTAATCTTTTGGCTCAGCGCAAACCCAGAGGTACTGAGGCTTTCATACCGGGAAAGACAGTTGCGTTAACACCGGGAAAAGTGATCTATCGGAATCACCTGATCGAACTGATTCAATATGGTTCGGTTACAAAAGAGGTTTACCCCGAACCGGTATTGATTATTCCGTCATGGATTATGAAGTACTACATCCTTGATCTATCCCCTCACAACTCATTGGTCAAGTACTTGCTTGAGCACGGCCATACCGTTTTAATGATTTCCTGGAATAACCCAACAAAAGATGATGGTGCTCTCTCATTGAATGATTATCTTGAAATGGGTGTCATGTCTGCCTTGGAGGCGATAAAAAAAATGGCACCACACACGCAAGTTCATGCGGTGGGTTACTGTCTGGGCGGCACCCTTTTGGCGATCATCGCCGCTGCGCTGCAGCGCAAGCGAGATGACGTTCTAGCTAGTATGACGTTATTGGCGAGTGAGCTGGACTTTGAGGAGCCTGGCCAGTTAGGCTTGTTTATCGATGAAAGCCAGATAGCCTATTTGGAAACCATCATGTCGACTCAGGGCTATCTGGATGGTCGGCAGATGGCGGGGGCTTTTGCGCTGATCAACTCCAAAGACTTGGTCTGGTCAAAGCTCATTCATGAGTATTTGATGGGGGCGCAAACACCCATGACGGATTTGCGTGCATGGAACGCCGACGCCACGCGAATGCCATATCGTATGCATAGCGAATACCTGCGCAAGCTTTATCTGAATAACGATTTGGCCGAGGGCCGATTCGTCGTGGATGGCAAACCCGTCGCTTTGAAGGATCTTCATGTGCCTATTTTCGCGGTAAGCACAGAACGCGACCATGTGTCGCCTTGGCGGTCTGTTTACAAGATACATTGGCTGACCGATTGCGAAGTCACGTTTGTGATGACCTCGGGTGGCCATAACGTGGGCATCGTGAACTCACCTGAAGAAAATGAATACCCGGATTCTTCGTATCGAACGGCGCTTCGGGCTTCTGGGGGAGATTATTTGGATCCGGACTCGTGGCTGCAGGCTTCAGAACAGCGGGCAGGGTCTTGGTGGCCGCAATGGCAGTCCTGGTTAGTAAAGCGGTCCTCACAAAAGGTGGCAGCCGTACCGATTTCGGGAAACTTGGCATTGCCATTGGCCGATCTTGACGATGCACCTGGCCGTTATGTTCACATTGCGTGAGGTATTCATTTTATTTGGAGATATAGCATGAAAACTGAAAAAAATACTGTGCTTGACGCACATCAGCAGCAACTGGCAGTAAGGCGAGAAATATCTGAGGTGTTTTTTGAGGGGGCAGGACGCATCGAGAGTGTATGGCTAGAACAGACAGGAAGGATCCTCGATGAGCAATTGAAGTTTTTTCGGGCAACAGCGGCTGTTAACGATCCTCAGGGGTTAGCGGCCCTGCATACCACTTTTTTTTCGCGTTCGCCTAGCGATCTTCTCGATACCCAACAGCAAATTCTAAGCGTGGTTACCGAAACACAAAGCAGGATCCGCGAGTTCTTGAGCAAGCACATTAGTTCGATAAATGCAGATGAAAAGCCGTTATGGGGGGCTGCTAACACAACCAACATTGTCAATGATTTGACGCAGACATGTTACACCGCGTGGCATAAAGCTTTTCAGGGGGCAATGGACCTTGCCAGCCTTGGAGTCAAAGCCATACCGCTATCCCTGCCTGAGCCCGGCAGTATACCTACCAGTAAAAAAGAGAGTGCTCCTGCTAAAGGCTAAACCTTCTGCTCACGATAGAGGATAAACGCTGTTTTAAATGGTGTCCAGGATGAGTATACGTAATTTGGAGTACTTGTTCAGCCCCCGCTCTATTGCCGTTATAGGGGCCACAGACCGACCCCATAGCGTGGGGGCGACGGTGATGCATAATTTAATGGCGGGCGGTTTTCAAGGATCGATTATGCCCGTCAATCCGAAGCATGATAGTCTTGCTGGTCTTCGCGTATTTCACAATCTATCGGCACTTTCCGCCGTTGCTGATCTAGCCATCATTTGCACCCCGCCGTCGACGGTACCTGATTTGATAGCGCAGCTTGGCCAAGCAGGTACCAAGGCGGCAATAGTCTTGACGGCCGGTTCTGATACGCCATCCTCAGACGGGGCAGTGAACATGCAGCAAGCCATGCTGGACGCGGCCCGGCCTCACTTGCTTAGGATTCTGGGGCCCAACTGCATTGGATTGATCGTCCCCGGTATCGGGTTAAATGCCAGCTTCGCTAGCGCAGCCGCACTACCCGGAAAAATTGCGTTCGTATCACAATCTGGCGCACTTACAACGGCTGTCCTGGATTGGGCAGTAAGTAACAATATTGGTTTTTCAAAGTTCATTTCTATTGGCAATAGTGCGGACGTTGATTTTGGTGATGTGCTGGATTATCTAGCCAGCGACCCGGATACACGCAGTATTCTGCTTTACATTGAGTCCATTAAGTTCGCTCGCAAGTTCATGTCGGCAGCGCGTGCCGCTGCCCGCAATAAGCCAGTTATTGTCGTTAAAGCGGGGCGGTCTGCAGCCGGTGCAATAGCGGCCGCATCGCATACAGGCGCCATGGCGGGATCCGATATCGTATTCGATGCGGCCATCAAGCGTGCGGGAATGTTGCGGGTTAATACCACTCAAGACCTATTTAGTGCGATTGAAACGTTATCACGCGCTAAACCTTTACATGGCAATAAGCTGATTATTCTAACCAATGGCGGTGGCCCTGGCGTTATGGCGGCTGATACCTTGAACCTTGCAGGGGAAACGCTGGCAGTTTTGTCTGATGAAACCCGGCGAAAACTCGACACTGTATTGCCAGCTACATGGTCAAAGACTAATCCCATTGACATCATAGGCGACGCACCTGTTGAGCGCTATCGTAAGGCATTGTCAACTGTGCTGGATGATGGGGGATCTGATGCAGTGCTTTTCATCCATGCTCCCACAGCCATTGTTGGGAGTGAAGACATCGCTCGGGAATGCGCTCCGTTAATTGCCGCATCACCCCGCTGTCTGCTTAGTTGCTGGCTTGGGGGGCAAGGAGTATTGGCGGCGAGGCAGGTTTTCAATCAGGCCGGCATGCCCACGTACCAAACCCCTGAAGAGGCCGTGCAGGCGTTTTTATACTTACTTGCTTATCGACGTAATCAAGAATTGTTGCTAGAGGTGCCGTCTTCTCAGCCGCTCGATTTCCAGGTCAATGTACAGCAGGTAAAAGAAATCGTGGGAAATTCATTGCGAAATGGACATAGTCTTCTTAATGAAGTGGAAGCAAAATCTGTGTTGGCTGCCTATGGTATCTCTGTCGTGGAAACTCGGGTTGCCAATACCGTTGAAGCTGCAGGCGATCTGGCCCAGCAAATTGGGTTTCCCGTCGTTTTGAAGATCCTTTCGCCCGATATCAGTCATAAGTCGGACGTAGGCGGTGTCGTCCTTAACTTGGAGTCTGTGCAAGATGTGCGCACTGCGGCTCAGGCCATGCTTCTTCGACTGAGTAAGCATAATCCAAACGCCCAGCTTGCCAGCTTTACGGTCCAGGCCATGGTCAACTGGCCCGGCGCACATGAATTGATTCTTGGGGTAGCCAATGATGAAATATTCGGTCCAATTATGTTGTTTGGCCATGGAGGTACTGCTGCACAACTTATCAACGACCGCGCCGTAAGCTTACCGCCTTTGAATTTGGCTTTGGCCCAACGTCTAGTGGCCAATACACGGGTATTTAAACTGCTGCAAGGCTATCGGGATCGCCCGCAGGCCGATTTATCAGGTTTATATTTGATTTTGGTGAAGCTTTCTCAACTGGTGATTGATATTCCTGAAGTTGTCGAGCTGGATATCAACCCGTTATTGTTGGATGAGGGCGGGGCGATAGCGCTCGACGCACGAATCCGGATCGCGCCATCGTTGTTGCAAGGATCTGATCGCTTGGCTATTCGGCCTTATCCGAAGGAGCTCGAAGAGACCTTCGAGTTGGAAGGGAGCAAAGGCCACAGCATTTTATTGCGTCCTATTCTTCCATCCGATTCAGAGTCCTACCAGTGCTTTCTGCGGTCGCTTTCCACGGAAGATGCTCGAAACCGTTTTTTTTGCGCTGTACACCAATTGCCCCAATCAGAATTGGCAAGAGTCACTCAAATTGATTACAGCCGTGAAATGACAATGGTGATCATTAACGCAGATAAGTCCAAAAATGTGGAGATTTTAGGGGAAATACGATTGGTTACCGATCCTGACAATCAGCAGGCAGAGATGGGGATTGCCGTAAGTACTGAGTTTCAGTGCAAAGGCCTTGGCTCTAGGTTGCTGTCCAAAGCCATCCGTTATTGCCAGGAGCGCGGGACGGCCACTATGGTCGGCACTGTTTTGGCCGAAAATACTCCTATGCTAGGTTTAGCCAAGAAGTTCGGCTTCACGCTCTTATCGCATCATGACGGAGTCGTTGATATTTGCTTGAGCTTGAACGGCAAGGATTAAGTCATATCTGGGAGTCACACGCATATGACAGCGCTTGGCAGGCACGAGGTAGCTCATAGTTGCATGCCAGGTCAAGGAGCTCCTGTATTGTTGGGGGCACTTGAGCGAACAATTGGCATATACCCTTGTTGGTTAGAAATCCAAAAAAACCGCTTAACGCTTCCAGACTTGGGATAACGATATAGAAGATGATGTATCAAAGCCTATACAGCGCGATCAGTTTGTCGCCAACTCCACCATCGATTCGAGTCGCTCGATAACACCAGACTACAAGAAAATACGGGCAATGCAAGCCTGTTGTTGATTAATCCCAATAGGTGATGCTTTTATATTTGGTCATTTTGTCTACTTCCTTTAGAGTGGATTCAGGGCATAACGAACGCAAGAGGCTTACCATTTATGGGATTTCACGATTTGTTATCTCCGGAAGGCCTGACCGCCGCCGAAGCGCAGCGCCGACTGACCACGGAGGGGCCGAATCTGCTGCCAGGCAGCGTGCCGAAATCCATGGCGGCCATCGTATACGGTGTAATCGTCGAGCCCATGTTTCTGATGTTGCTGACGGCGGGGGGCATCTATCTGGCGCTGGGCGATCGTGCCGAGGCGCTGTTTTTGCTCGGTTTCGTGTTCGTGGTGATCGGGCTAACGCTAGCGCAAGAGCGCAAGACTCAGCGTGCGCTCGAGTCTTTGCGCGATCTGTCGGCGCCGCGCGCGCTTGTCATTCGCGATGGCCAAGAGCAGCGTATCGCTGGAAGCGATGTCGTTCGAGGCGATATCCTGATAGTGCGCGAGGGCGACCGCATTGCCGCCGACGCCCACCTGCTCAACGGGCAACTTGATGTCGATGAATCGCTCCTAACAGGGGAGGCCGTGCCGGTCACGAAATTGGTGTCGGCTGCGGCAGAAATTGTCGACACTATGGCGATTAACGCGTCGAGCGAAGAAAGTGCCAACATGTTATTTGCAAGCACTGTCGTTACACGCGGCCTGGGCCTGGCCAGGGTGCATGCCATAGGCAGCGCCACTGCTGTGGGGCGTATCGGTGTTGACCTGGCCGCCACGGTTGAGCCGCCGTCCGCGCTGCAACAGGCTTCGCGCAAGCTGGTCAGCGTGCTTGGTGCGACCGCAGTCGTACTTGCCGGCGCCTTGGTATTGCTGGGCTGGTTGTGGGACGGCCGTAGCCTGCTTGAAAGCCTGTTGTCGGGCATTGCCCTGGCGATGGCAATTTTGCCCGAAGAAATTCCGGTTATCCTTACCGTCTTCCTGGCGCTGGGGGCCTGGCGCATTTCAAAGCAGCGTGTGCTGACGCGTCGGATGTCTGCGGTTGAAGCGCTCGGCGCAATTACCGTGCTGGCCGTCGACAAGACGGGCACGCTGACCCAAAACCGGATGGCTATCGCTGAACTCGTCAGCGTCGGCGAACATTTTATTCCCGAAGGGGCAAGCGAATTGCCCGAGCTCTTTCACCAACTGACTGAGTTCGCCATGTTGGCGACACCGGCTGACCCGTTCGACCCAATGGAAAAAGCCATTCAGACATTTGGCCACCACTGGCTAGCCGGTACAGAGCACCTGCACGATGATCGTGTGCCTACGTTCGAATATGCACTGTCCAGTGAAATATTGGCGATGACTCGGGTGTTTTCCAGCACGAACCCGTCGCAGTATTTGCTGGCGACCAAAGGTGCACCCGAGGCGGTGGCCGATCTGTGCCACCTGGATCCGGATGCGCTCGAAGAGGTTCGGCGTCAGGTCGATTCCATGGCCGAACGGGGTTTGCGTGTGCTGGGCGTGGCCCGCGGTCGCTGGCGCGCGGCGCCAGACGCAGTCTTAACCTGGCCTGCCAATCAGCACGACTTCGATTTTGAGTTTCTGGGCTTACTGGGGCTGGCCGATCCTCCGCGTCCCGAGGTGCCCGCCGCCGTGGCCGAGTGTCAACGTGCAGGCGTGCGGCTTATCATGATGACCGGTGATCACCCCGCCACCGCACGCGCCATTGCACGTCAGGTAGGTCTGTCTGACAGGCCCGAGGTTCTCACTGGAACCGAGATCACCGCACTAGATGATGCAGCATTGCTCGATCGGCTTAGGCACACAGATCTTTGCGCGCGCCTGCAACCGGCACACAAACTAAGGTTGGTGCAGGTGCTGCGCGCCGCTGGAGAAGTGGTGGCAATGACGGGCGACGGCGTCAATGACGCGCCAGCGCTCAAGGGCGCTGACGTGGGCATTGCAATGGGCGAACGTGGCACCGATGTGGCGCGTGAGGCCGCGGCGTTGGTACTGCTTGACGATAGCTTTGCGCGTATCGTTACCGCGATTCGTCAAGGCCGGCGGATCTACCAGAACATCTGCAATGCCTCGCGCTTCGTGTTTGCCGTCCATGTACCAATTATCGGATTGGCGCTAGTACCTGCGTTGCTGCAATGGCCGGTACTGCTTTTGCCGGTACACATTGTGTTGCTCGAACTGCTAATCGACCCCGCCTGTTCAATTGTTTTTGAGGCAGAACCCGAAACCGCCGACTTGATGTCCCATCCACCCCGCAAGCGCGACGCCTCACCTTTCTCGGGCGCCAATCTGCTCAAGGGCGCGCTTCAAGGGCTGGGCTTGACGGTGATTCTTCTGTTTGGCTACGGCATATTGAAAACGGGAAACTTCAGCGTGGAACATAGCCGTACCGTCATCTTCGCCACTTTGGTGATCAGTGTATTGCTGTTGATTCTTGCAAATCGCAATGCAATACGTGTTACTGCTGACAGCGGCAACCCCTGGATGGGACGCATGGTTTTTGCAGTCGTGTTGGTGCTCATACTCGTGGTCGGGCTGCCCAGTTTGCGTCAAATCATGGGGCTGGCCATACCCAACCTGACAGTCCTGATCGCCGTTGGCTTGCTTGCAGTCTTATGCGCTGCTTGGCTTGTGTTTGCTCGCAGGACGGCGTTAACAAGCCCTAGCCCTGTAGACGCTGTCCTGCGGTAATCGATATTTCCTCGAATCCTTCGCCGTCATGCAGCACGAATAAGGCGTCCATGCCGCGTGCCTGCGCCAGTTCGATTCCGGCCTCTTCGCCCAAGACCAGCAAGGCGGTCGCCCAGGCATCAGCCAGCATGCAGCTCGACGCCACCACGCTGACCGACGCCAGCCGATTGCGTAATGGTTCCCGCAAGGCACTGTTCATGGTGTGAGCATAATGCTTGCCCTGGAACTGGGTCCAATGGCGATAGTCTCCCGAGGTCGCAATGGCGGCGTCACTAAGCTCCATCACCCCCATCACTTCACGCTGGTCTCGAACGGGCTTTTCAATGGCAATCGACCAAGGCCGATCATCGGGCTTCGTACCGCACGCCCGCATTTCACCATCGATCCCAACCAGATAACGCGTGATGCCAAAGGTATCAAGGCAGTGAGCCAATTGATCAACACCGTAGCCCTTGGCAAGGCCCGAAAGATCCAGCGTGATGGGCGCCCGCTTGCGAACCTGGGATTGCGTGGCATCAATATCCAGGACGTCGGTTGCAGGCCAGCGTTTTTGTGACTTGAGTGCATTGATTTGCTGTTCGTTGATCTGTTGTGCATTGGGACCAAAGCCCCAGGCGTTGACCAGGTCGCCGACGCCGATATCAAAAGCGCCCCGGGATTGCCGGCTAACGCGCAGGGCGGTTGTCAGCACGCAAAGCAATGCTTCAGGTATTTTTTGCCAGTGATGTTCAGGAGCCCTGTTCAGGCGGCTCAGGTCAGAGTCGTGTAGCCAGGTGGACATCTGCCGGTCAACTTTGTCTACTGCGGCAAATAAGCCAGCGCCAATCGCTGCGTCATCAATGCCCGGCGGAGCAAAGAATACCGCGCTGTACCGCGTGCCCATGGTTTCGCCATGCAGACTATAACGCTGCAAGGCGATGGCGGCTGAATCTTGTCGCTCAGAATACGTCTTCACGGTAGCGCCCTTGTAGTTTCAGCGTTTCGACATCCAAACCCAAAGGGATGAGGATTTCATTGATGGCCTGCGTAATACTGGCCGCCATGGCGCGGCTGCCGCAGACGAGTATCTGTGCGCCGTTCTCAATCAATTGACGCATTTGCATAGCGTCATCCATGAGACGATCCTGTATATAGGTGCCCTCCTTGACACGTGAAAAGGCGGCATGCAGTTGAGTCAACCTGTGATCGGCCAGATATTCGTTAAGTTCTGGCTTATACAGGAAGTCCGAATCCGGGTCGCGTCCTCCCCAGTACAGGTACATCGGGTATTTGCCCTTATTGTTGCGAATAAAGCCTGCCATCGGACCAATGCCGGTGCCCGCACCAATCAGGATGACCGGAGACTTGCCGGATGCCGGGCGGAAGTCCGGATTGGGCTGGATAAAGGCGTCAATGTGCCCACCAGGCTGCAAATCGTGCAGCATCTGGGAACACAGCCCTTGAGGGTGGCGGCGTACGCAAATCTCTAGCCCGGACTTTTCATCAGCAACCTTGCTAGTGTGATTTCTGGGTGATGATGTGACACGGTTCGTTGTGATGGGAGAACGGCGGTATTTGGGATGTGTTTTTAGCGCCACAGGCGTAATTTCCCC
>JACCER010000037.1 GCA_013416445.1 Alcaligenaceae bacterium | reverse complement strand
CGGACCACTGGTCCGACCGGGCGAGTTCCGCGGACGCCTCGATGGCGCTGACCGTAACGGGAACCCCGTCAGGGGCGCAGCGCGTGAAGCCGAAACAGCCCTCGACACACCCGACTTTCGCAAGAACGGAAAAAACGTACACAACATACATCCGCCCTCAAGAACGAAAAAAGCCACACACAACACATCCGCGCTGTAGTGCGACCTGGGTACAAACACATCAAAGTTGAGCGCCGTTCGAATTAGGCGCCAACGCCACAATAAGACGTCAAGCAATCGCCCTTTGCATGCAAAATTCCTTGACGGCTTCTGTCACCGTCAATATCTGCTGCTCATGCAAATGCTCACCGATCGGCAGGCTAAGCACTTGTTGATCGGCCTGATTGGCGAACATCATGGGATCGGGCGCCCCCAGATATTGATAGGCTTCCAGCTTGGGCAGTGCAATCGGGTAATGGACCCCGGTCTGTATGCCTTTTTCTTTCAAGAACTCCGCCAAGCCTTCGCGGTCTTTGCTGCGCACCACAAATAAATGAAAAGCATGCCGGCAACCGCTAGCTATCTGTGGCAACACCAGATTCTCGACCTCTGTCAATTGCGACAAATAATAGGCCGCCACCTGGTTACGATGCTCTACCCATGCATCCAGATGTTTGAGCTTGACACTGAGCACTGCCGCCTGAAGGCCATCGAGCCGGCTATTACGCCCCTCGAACAGGTGATTGTACTTTTCAAGCCGGCCATGATTGGCAATCATGCGGCAGCGCTGTGCCAAGTCGGCGTCATTGGTGGTGATGGCGCCACCATCGCCATAAGCCCCAAGGTTTTTGCCCGGATAAAAACTGAATGTTCCGGCATCGCCAATGGCGCCTACCCGCCTGCCTTGGTATTCGGCGCCATGCGCCTGTGCGCAGTCTTCTATAATTTTCAGGCCATGTTCTTTGGCCAGTTGCTCCAGGCCATGCATATCGCAGGGGTGACCATACAAATGTACAGCGATAATCGCTGCAGTGCGCGAGCTTAGCCTGCGGCGCACATCGGCCAGATCGAGGGTGTACGTCAATGGATCGACATCGGCGAAAACCACTTTATACCCGCTGCGGGTTATTGCCTCGCTGCTGGCGATGAACGTGTTGGCGGGAACAATGACCTCGGAACCAGGCACAAACCCAAAAGCTTCGAGCACGATTTCTATGGCATCGGTGCCATTGCCCACGCTGACGCAATAGGCCGCCTGCTGGTACTGGGCAAAACTGTCTTCAAACTGCTCAACCACTGCACCGCCTATATAAGAAGAATCAGCCATGACCTTGGCCATGGCCTGATCGATTTCAGTTTGTATGGATAGATATTGAGCATGCAGATCAAGAAATTTAATCATGGAGGTCTCTTATTTTCCGGGCTGGATTGCCTGCATAAACGCCAGGCTCGGTAATATCACGGGTTACTACTGCACCCGCACCTACGACCACATCATTGCAAATGGACACCGGCAACAGTGTGGCGTTGGTGCCCAGCGACACCCTGTCACCCACCAAGGTAGGCATCCAGAGCGACTTGTCGCCACGTGCCGGCCCACCCTGACTAAACAAGTCATTTACAAACTTGACGCCATGGGAAATAAAGCAGTCTTCGCCTATCTGCACCAGTTCGCAGATGAAGGCATGAGACTGTATGCGGGTGCGGTCACCGACTTTCACCCCTTGCTGGATCTCAACGAAAGGGCCTACAAAAACATCGTCTCCGAGAGTGCAGCCATAAATATTGACCGGCTCAACCAAAGTAACTCGCTCACCATACTGGGCACTATCAGAAGATATCTTCTTTATTGTTGGTGTAGCCACTAACTTACCCCCAACCTGGAATACTTGGGACGAAAATGCATCTTCACCTCGCGACTGGTTTCTATGGACTCGTAAATGGCGCTGATCAGTTCCAGGCTCTTGCGCCCCTCCAGTCCGTCGACCATATGGTGCTTGTGGTTTACGATGCAATCCACGACATGCCTGTAATAAGCCTGATGCCCGAAACCATACACATTGGGCGGATTTACCGAGTATTTTTCCATGACCTCAGTGTCGCCGGGTTCGGGATCCACAAAATTCCACACCTTCATTTCGTTGACGGCAAAACCGCCGATTTCCACCGACCCTGTTTCACCCAGTATGGATATCGAGCCTTCCAAATCTTTGGGGCGCACTGCAGTGGTGGCTTCGATGCAGCCCAGTGCACCATTACGAAAACGCAAGATGACTACGGCGGTGTCCTCGGCTTCTATTTGCACCAGTGCGGTACGGCTCATGGCTACGACGCTATCGACCTCGCCCATCATCCATTCGAGCAGATCGACGTGATGGCTAGCCTGGTTGGTCAGCACGCCGCCATCCAGCGCCCAGGTGCCTCGCCAGGCGTCTTGGTCGTAATAAGCCTGCGGACGGCACCAGCGCACCCGCACCGTTCCCATGACCAGCTTGCCAAAACGCCCGCGCTCAAAGGCTTCCCTGAGCTTTACGACGGGCACATTAAAGCGATTCTGCTTGACGACAAACAGCTTGATTCTGGCCCGATCACAAGCTCGTATCATGGCGTCGGCATCGTCCAGGGTCAGCGCCATGGGCTTTTCAACAATGATATGCTTGCCGTATTGCGCCAGTTCCATCACATGCTGGGCATGATGGCCACTTTCTGTCAGCACCACCACGGCATCCACATTCACTTCCCGCATCATTCTGTGCATATCGGTAAAGCCGGGAACATGAAACTGCTCGGCGATGCCCACAGCCCGCTCTTCGATGATGTCGCAGACAGCGACCAACCCGGCACCCTCGATTTGCTGTTTGCCCAATAATTCGGCATGCCGCTTGGCAATACGGCCGCAACCTACCAGCGCAAATTTCAGCATTATGCTGCCCCCTCAAAATCCATCTCGGCTACCCGACCTAGCACAGGCATCCTGCCTATGCCGAAATATTCAATGCCCTTGAGGCCTTCATCATGCAGGTCAAATATGTTGCGCCCGTCGAAAATAACTGGCGTTTTCAATCGGGCTTTGATGGTCTGGAAATCGGGACTACGAAACTCTTTCCACTCTGTTGCAATAAGTAATGCGTCGGCTCCATCCAGTGCAGCCATCGGCATATCCGCATAGGTAAGCCCGATCTGGTCAGGGCCAAAAACACGCTTGGACTCATTGATGGCCACCGGATCATAAGCCACAATGCTCGCGCCCAGTCGCAACAGCGCTGCGATCATGACGCGACTGGGCGCTTCGCGCATGTCATCAGTATCAGGCTTGAAAGCCAAGCCCCACAAGGCGAATTTCCTGCCTGATAAATCCTGTCCAAAACGAGCCACCACCTTGTCGATCAGCACCGATTTCTGCCGCTCGTTGGCTTTTTCAACAGCGTTGAGCACGCTAAGCTCACTACCCGCATCTGCGGCGGAGCGCAGCAGTGCCTTGATGTCCTTGGGAAAGCAGGAGCCGCCGTAACCACAGCCTGGATAAAGAAAATGCCAGCCTATGCGCAAATCGGAACCTATCCCCATCCTGACCAGCTCTATATCCGCCCCCAGTTTTTCCGATAGCAACGCCAGCTCGTTCATGAACGATATGCGGGTCGCCAGCATGGCATTGGCCGCATACTTGGTCAGTTCCGCCGAGCAGGTATCCATGATCAGCAGGCGATCATGCTTGCGCTGAAAAGGTGCATAAAGCGTGCGCATCATACGAATCGCGGTAGGATCGTCAGAGCCTATGACGATGCGGTCTGGACGCATGAAGTCCTCTATTGCGCCGCCCTCTTTGAGGAACTCCGGATTCGACACCACGCTGAACGCGATATCCACGCCGCGGCGCTCGAGCTCGGCCTGTATGCATGCCTTGACCTTGGCAGCAGTGCCAACCGGCACAGTGCTTTTATCCACCACGACCTTGTAATCCGTCATGTACCTGCCGATGTTCCGGGCGGCATTCAGCACATACTGTAAATCGGCCGATCCATCTTCATCGGCAGGGGTGCCTACAGCAATCAACTGCAGGGTGCCAAACTCCGCCGCACGCTTGACGTCGGTCGTGAACTGCAGTCGGCCCGCCTCGACATTTCTTTTGACCAACTCTTCCAGTCCAGGCTCGAAAATACAAATACCACCTGCCTCAAGCAAGGCAATTTTTGCGGGGTCCAAGTCCAGGCAAAGCACATTGTTGCCAACATCAGCAAGACAGGCACCAGTCACCAGACCGACATAACCACTGCCAATAATTGTCACTCTCATATTCCCTCTCCAACTGCGGCTTTACCACGGTTATTTTTTTTAATATCTTGATACATACCTGATGAATGAAATCATAAATTTGATCAATATCGGACAACATCAGGTGGACGGCTTACGCCTAGGCATCTGTATGGCTTAAGCCTTAAAACGTGGGGGTTCCCTACCCCATCTGACGTATGTTGGCACCCCTCTTCGCTACTTATGATGAGTACATCGTCTATCTTCTCCAGCGTTATCAAAAAGTAAGCAAAACGCAGGAAACGACAGCAGCCATACAACAGGAGGAATCGATGGACTATATTGCTACAGGTCATAAGTCCACCATGAGGCCGACAAAGCTTGCGAAAACTGTTACGTTTCGCGAGCGCTTACTAGGCCTGCCCCGCTCGCAAAAGCGCTTGCTGCAAATAATCGCCGATACCTGCCTGATCTGGCTGGCGCTGTGGCTGGCATTTTTTCTACGACTGGACAACGTATACGCTGCCCAAGCTTTCAGCGGACACGCTTGGCTGTTCATCGTCGCACCGGTACTGACCATCTCCGTCTTTGCCAAACTGGGCCTATACCGGACTGTGATGCGTTATGTCGGTTACCAGGCGCTCATCATGATTGCCGTGGCGGTGACTGTATCGGCTGTCTTGCTGGGAATAGTCATTCTGGTCTACCGGGATCCGACTGCAATCGTGCCACGCTCGATACCCATTATTTACTGGCTGCTTTGCCTGTTTTTCATGATCAGCCTGCGCATGGTCATGAGACAATATTTTCGAGGTATGTCCTTCGATCTGCAAGGCGCCTCTTTTCTTCCCGCCAGCCAGCACGATAGCGGCAAAGTACGTGTAGCTATCTATGGTGCGGGCGATGCCGGCAATCAGTTGGTGATGGCGCTGCGCCTCGGCACTGAACGACATCCCGTGGCCTTCATCGATGACAATCTGGACTTATCCGGCCGGGTCATAGCAGGCCTGCCTGTATATGGACCCAACGATCTGGCCCGCCTGATCAAAGAAAAAAGCGCCCAGGAGGTCTTGCTGGCCATCCCATCCGCCACACGCACCCGGCGCATGGCCATCGTCAATCTGCTGACGCCTTATTCCTTCAATGTCAGGACCGTTCCGGGCTTCATGGATCTGGCCAGCGGCCGTGTCAAAGTCCAGGACCTCAGGGAGGTGGATATCTCGGATCTGCTGGGCCGCGACCCAGTTCAACCCGATTCGCACTTGCTGGAACGCTGCATACGCAATCAGGTCGTAATGGTGACGGGCGCAGGCGGCTCGATAGGGGCTGAACTCTGCCGCCAAATACTGCACAGCAAGCCGCGCACGCTAATATTGTTTGAGCAATGCGAATTCAACCTGTACAGCATACAAAGCGAACTTGAATCGTTCCTGCAATACACAGACGAGCCAGTGCAAATTGTCCCGGTGCTTAGTTCAGTGCGTAACCAAGAGCGCCTGTTCGACGTCATGTCCATATGGAAAGTCGATACCGTCTACCACGCCGCTGCCTATAAGCATGTACCCATGGTAGAGCGCAATGTTGCCGAAGGCGTGATCAACAATATTTTTGGTACGCTGTACTCGGCCCAGGCTGCTCTTAAAGCCGGCGTCGCTAATTTCGTGCTGATTTCCACAGATAAAGCCGTACGCCCCACCAATATCATGGGCAGCACCAAGCGCATGGCCGAACTGGTGCTGCAGGCACTGTCCCACGAAGAGGCTCCTTGCCCTTATAGCGAATCCGATGAGGTAGAGGCCGTAGCTAACCGGACACGCTTCACCATGGTGCGTTTCGGCAATGTGCTGGGTTCATCGGGCTCAGTCATTCCTCTATTTCGCAAGCAAATACAGACAGGCGGCCCAATCACGGTTACCCACCCCGACATTACCCGCTACTTCATGACCATCCCCGAAGCCGCGCAACTGGTGATACAGGCAGGGTCCATGGGTGAAGGTGGCGATGTATTCGTACTGGATATGGGACAGCCGGTAAAAATCACCGAACTGGCCAAGAAAATGATCCTGCTGTCCGGCTTGAGTGTGCGCTCGGCGCAAGCCCCCGATGGCGACATAGGCATCGCATTCGTTGGCCTGCGCCCGGGCGAAAAGCTATACGAAGAGCTGCTGATCGGCAGTAATGTGACCCCCACCGAGCACCTGATGATATTGCGTGCCAATGAAAAGCACATCAATTGGGAACAGCTGAAGCTGGCGCTGGCCGACCTTGCCAGCGCCGTCAAAAACGATGATTATTCACGCATACGTGAACTGTTCCTGGAACTGGTCGATGGTTATAACCCCGATGCGGAAATGGTCGACTGGATACACTTGCAACAGGCCGCTGCGAAGATATTGGTAAACAATGCCAAGCATGCCATGCAACGGCCACAAACAGAGGGCATACCGGCCGAGGCATGACGCACATTCGCTCATAGACGTGTTCAAACGTAAACAATACGGTAAAACACGCCTATCTGTTGCCTTTTGATGCACTTTGGTGATTACCGCTAACAATCGTGCAACCGAAAACCGGACACAATAGCGTCATTCAATCACAACTGAGGCACCAACATGAAGCGACTCTTGTTATTAGCGGGTGGAGCCGCCCTGGCAGTGCTGGGTTCCACTGCCGCTATGGCTCGTGTAAATGTCGATATCTCTATCGGCGTACCGGGTGTTATCTATAGTGAGCCGTATTATCCACCGGTAAGGTATGCGCCACCACCCCGCGTCATAGTGGTACCCGAGCGTCGATATTACAGGCCGGTGCAGGCATACGGCCCACACTACTACCGCGAAGACTATCGTGGCGATCGTTATTACAAGAAGCAGCACAAACACAAACATGGCCATCACAAGCGCGGCCGCCATGATTGATGTATAGGTCGGATTAGCACCGCAGGCGCGTAATCCGACACCGCCGTCGCACTTCATCTTGAAGGAGCACCTCTGCTGAGGTGCTTTTTTGATTCGTTTTCAATTAGAAGCTAAAACATTTTCACTTCAAGTGTTTACTGCGCTTAGTGACCTTGTCTGGGATGGGTGGAGGTCAGTGCGGCACGGACCAATGCGTGGGCGCACCGCGCCAACAACCATGCAGCCTAGGCTGACAGTTTTTCTACACCACCCATATACGGGCGCAACACCTCGGGCACGAGGACACTGCCGTCTTCCTGCTGGTAGTTTTCCAGTACTGCCACCAAGGCCCGGCCAACAGCCAAACCTGAACCGTTCAAGGTATGCAGGTATTCGGGCTTGCCTTTCTCGGCACGATAACGTGCTTGCATGCGGCGCGCCTGGAAGGCTTCACAGTTAGAAACCGACGATATTTCCCGCCAGGTGTTTTGCGCTGGCAACCAGACTTCCAGGTCGTAGGTTTTGGTGGCGCCAAACCCCATGTCCCCGCCACACAGCAAGACCACGCGGTATGGCACGCCCAGGCGTTGCAGCACGGTTTCAGCATGACCGACCATTTCTTCAAGAGCTGCGTAGGATGTTTCCGGGTGCACAATTTGCACCATTTCGACTTTATCGAATTGATGCTGGCGTATCATGCCGCGTGTATCGCGCCCGCCGCTGCCTGCCTCAGAGCGAAAGCATGGTGTATGCGCGGTCAATTTAAGCGGCAGGTCTTGCACAGGCAGTATGCTGTCCCGCACCGAGGCGGTCAGGGTGATTTCAGAAGTGGAAATCAGGTATAAGTCTTCAGACACAATGGCGTTGCCATGCTCGTCGTGACTGGCTTCATCGTCTTGACCGCCCTTGGTTACCCAGAACATGTCGTCTTTGAATTTGGGCAACTGGCCTGTGCCAAACAGCGTGGAACTATTGACGATATAAGGCGTATAGCATTCCTGGTAGCCGTGTTCTGTGGTTTGCAAGTCCAGCATGAACTGGGCCAAAGCCCGGTGCAGGCGGGCCATAGGCCCACGCAACATCATGAAGCGCGCTCCCGATAGCTTGCGTGCAGTTTCAAAATCCAGCCCTATGGGCTCGCCCAGGCTGACATGGTCTTGAGGTTGAAAAGGCAGGCGTTCAGGGTCGCCATTGGCGTCAGCTTTTACGCTGGCGGGCAGCCAGCGACGGACTTCGACGTTGTCGTCGCTGCTGTCACCAGCAGGCACGCTTTCGTGCGGCAAGTTAGGCAGCGTCATGAGCCAGTCGTTCAATTCGGCTTGCACGGCCGCCAAGTCCAGTTCCAGTTCTTTCAAACGCGCAGGGATTTCCTGGGACTCAGCCATCTCCTTGCTGGCGTCTTCACCTTTGGATTTCAATTGTCCGATCAGCTTGGACACGGCATTGCGCCGCGCCTGCAAGGCTTCGGTTTCCACCTGGACCGATTTGCGGCGGGCTTCCAACAGACCGAAGCGTTCGGTGTCGAATGAAACGCCACGAATGGCCAGCGCCTTGACAACCGAAGGCAGATCTTTACGCAACTGATTAGGGTCTAACATGATTTAGCCAGAAATAAATGAGTGATGTGGAATGATACCGGTTATGGCCGGCAAGTTGGGTTGGTGGTAAGTGCAATGCCACACATCGTAGGTTGGATTAGCGCGAAGCGCGTAATCCGACGCCCTCAACCCGGCCGACCCGACTTGCTTTGCTGATCCAGGGCTTTTAAAAAGGCCAGCTTTTCCGAGATTTTAACCTCCAGGCCACGATCGGTCGGTTTGTAGAACCTTGCTCGCATGCCCTCGGGGAAATAGTTTTCGCCTGCCGCGTATCCATGCGGCTCGTCGTGCGCATAACGGTAAGCCTTGCCATGACCAAGCTCTTTCATCAGCTTGGTTGGTGCATTACGCAAATGCACGGGAACCGGGGCAGTGCCGTTTTCCTGAACATAACGCCGCGCCGCGTTATAAGCGTTATACAAAGCATTGGATTTGGCCGCGCACGCCATATACACCACGGCTTGCGCCAAGGCCAATTCGCCTTCCGGCGAACCAAGTCGTTCGTAGATATCGGCGCCATTCAAAGCCAGCTCGGTGGCCCTGGGGTCGGCCAGACCTATGTCTTCCACCGCCATGCGCACCAGGCGGCGGGACAAATAACGCGGGTCGGCGCCGCCGTCCAGCATACGAACAAACCAGTACAAGGCCGCATCGGGGTCTGAACCACGCACTGATTTGTGCAGGGCGCTGATCTGGTCATAGAAAGCATCACCCCCCTTATCGAAGCGCCGCAAGTCTTGCGACAACGAGGTTTCCAGCCATTCGGCGTCAATCAGGGTACGCCCGGCCCCTCGCGCCGACTCGGTGACGACTTCCATTGCGTTGATTACCCGCCGTGCATCACCATCGGCCCAACGAGCCAATTGCTCGCATGCGGCAGGATCGAATTGCAAGGCAGCAACCGGCTCGCCACCATCGGTCGACGCCGGGTATGCACCGGAACCGCGGATGTCTTGACCAAGAATCACGATGGCGCGATCGATCAGTTGCTGCAGTTCGTCAACGGATAAGGATTGCAGCACATAGACCCGTGCACGGGAGAGCAGCGCCGAATTGACCTCGAAGGACGGATTTTCGGTAGGACTTATACCCTGCCTATACATAGTGAGTGAGTGAATGACAATAATGCACTATAAAATCGCCTATGCATGATAACTATGTAGTTATAACACTATATGCATAGTTTGCGAGTCAGGCCATGTGTTCGGCGGGCTACGCAGTTCGCGCTCCGCGCGAAGCCCTACCAGGCCGGCTGCTACCACCTCACCCCTCGCGAGCGAGGGGCAAGCACGTCATGGCCCTCGGGGTAGCGCAGCCGAATGCCACCATTGTATGGGTTTTCAACAAGACGCTACTCGGCTTTCCTCTCTTGGGAACTTCCTTAAGGCGCTGTTCCGTCGCGTATTGAGTCGCTGTCGCCTGATGGGTAGCGTAATGAGCTGCCGTCGCCTAACCAACTATAACTCCCACATCGGAGCGGGTACTACGCGAACCCAGTTGATGCATGGAGCATGCCATTAATTATGGGAAATTATGAAGTCTGGATAATTAGTCCATTTTTATAAAACAGCATAAATTGTTTAGGGACGCGCCTGAGCTGGTGCCAAATTATCTTGGGACACTTGACTAACTTTTCGGAAAACAAGCTTCACTTACAGCAGCAGCAGCTCCGCGATACGCCGCATAACCCACTCTTGTTCGGCTGGAACAACGTCCCACTCACCGGACCGAAATTTGTCGGCTAGGCCCGCTTTAATCCGCTCCATATTGAATTCACGTGTCCAAGTCGGGTTCTCACGCTCTTTGCGAAGAGCATAGCCCTTTAACTGCTGCGCCAGGTCTTCCGCGTTTTGATAAGCCTGTAGGTACTCATCGTCGCTAACAAAGCTCGTATATTTTCCATCTTCTGTACGTCGGGCGGAGAATTTCGGCACCGCGCCTGATAAGCCGCTCGCCATAACGCGACGAGGGAAGTTCTGAGGAATCGGTTTCATAGACTCTTTTAGGTCCGTCATGACATCTCGGTTATCGGGTCAGATTAACTCGATTGTACTGAGGAAGCATGCGACCGCCGTATGCCGAAGCCGCGCCATGCACTGCGCTGCCGCGTAAAGACTCTCAATTCACTCTACCGAAGAATGGCCGCAAACGAACGAATAGCTTTATATGGACCGTTGATTCACACGTGCGGACAGCTCTGCAGCGCTCTCCTTACGTTCGCTGTAGCGGTCGACAAGGCATGAACTCGCATCGCGGGTCAACAGTGTGAATTTAACGAGTTCCTCCATTACGTCCACCACCCGGTCGTAATAGCTGGATGGTTTCATGCGGCCGTCTTCCTCGAATTCCATGAAGGCCTTTGCAACAGACGACTGATTAGGGACGGTTACCATTCGCATCCAGCGGCCAAGCACTCGCATTTGATTTAATGCATTGAAGGACTGTGACCCTCCCGACACCTGCATGACTGCCAACGTCTTACCCTGAGTCGGGCGCACTGCACCTAAAGCAAGCGGTATCCAGTCAATCTGCGATTTCATGACTCCGGTCATAGCGCCATGGCGCTCCGGAGAAGTCCAGACCATGCCTTCGGACCACTGCACCAACTCACGCAGTTCCTGCACCTTATGGTGCGTATCCGGCACATCGTCCGGCAAAGGCAATCCGCTTGGGTTAAAAATCTTGACCTCACCGCCCATAGCTTCGAGGAGACGAGCGGCTTCAAAAGTCAGCAGCCGACTGTATGAGCGTTCGCGCACCGAGCCGTAAAGCATCAAAAAGCGCGGCTTGTGAAGCGACGGCTCGCGAGCACTGAGACCGGCCATCGATGGCACTTCAAAGACCTCTTTGTCGAGCGCGGGGAACAGCTTAGGATTTTGGAGATAAGTGATATCAGACATACGAATATTTAAGTAGCAGATTGACCTGCTTCATACCAATTTTGGGTGCGGTTAACTACGGCCACAACGGCGAGCATCAATGGAACTTCAATAAGAACGCCCACCACAGTGGCTAACGCGGCACCCGACTGGAAACCGAAAAGGCTAATCGCGGTCGCGACGGCCAATTCGAAGAAATTGCTGGCGCCAATCAAAGCAGATGGCCCGGCAACACAGTGCTTCACGCCCAACTTCCGATTGAGCATATAGGCCAGACCGGAGTTGAAAACGACCTGGATGAAGATGGGTACGGCGAGCAGCGCAATAATCAGCGGTTGGTCAAGGATGGCTTCACCTTGAAAAGCGAAGAGCAGAACCAAGGTCAGCAGCAACGCCGCGATGGATAGAGGCCCGAGCTTGGAGGTCACTGCTTGGAAGTAGCTCGTACCGCGACGCAGAAGCATTTTTCGCCAAAGCTGAGCAATGATGACCGGTACCACGATGTAGAGGCCCACTGACACCAACAACGTATCCCACGGAACCGTAATCGAGGACAGCCCCAGCAACAGGGCAACAACCGGCGCGAACGCCACGACCATGATGGCGTCATTCAAAGCCACTTGGGAGAGCGTGAAGTACGGGTCGCCTTTGCAAAGCTGACTCCACACAAAAACCATCGCGGTGCACGGTGCAGCGGCGAGCAGGATAAGTCCCGCCACGTAGCTATCGAGCTGTTCGGCTGGTAGATAAGGAGCAAAAACGTGACGAATGAATATCCACCCGAGCAACGCCATAGAGAATGGCTTGACCGCCCAGTTAATGAAGAGCGTAACGCCGATTCCCCGCCAATGAGAAGTTACTTGGGTCAAGGCGCCGAAATCGATTTTCAGCAGCATCGGAATAATCATTACCCAAATGAGTAGACCCACCGGAATGTTCACCTTCGCCACTTCGAGGTTAGCTACATCCCGGAAGAACCCGGGCATTAGCTGCCCCAGCGCAATCCCGACCACGATGCAAATGGCTACCCAGATGGTCAGGTAACGTTCAAAGAAGGAAATGCCAGGCTTAGCCGGACTTTCGGCTGTCAATGTAGAAGCGGTCATGAAAGACTAGTTCTGAGAAATACGGGTGAGTAGGGCTTGCAGCTCAGCGCTAGCAAGCTCATTCACTGGATGGGTGAGTAGTTGAAGTACGCGATAGCCGATGGCCTGACGTGTAAGTTCGAACGCAATGGCCTTTTGGTCCTCTGGGGCGTTCGATGGGTCCGGATAGCCCCAATGAACCTTTATCGGATTGCCGGGCCAATATGGGCACTGCTCGGCAGCCGCGTTATCGCACACCGTGATGACAACGTGCATTTCGGGCACAGAATCCCCCGAGAACTCATCCCAGCTCTTACTACTATAGCCTTCGGTACTTATCCCGGCGGCTTGCAACACCGCTAACGCATGAGGATTGATGCGCCCACTGGGTGTGCTGCCGGCGCTATACGCGCGTATATCTTTACCGAGTATCTGGGCCCAGTGGTTAAACATGCCTTCAGCAAGTACGCTACGTGCCGAATTGTGAGTGCAAAGAACGAGAATATTAAGAGTCATTGGCTAATTCCTGCCGATATCCGTAATTTCATGCTTAATGGCGAGCGCGTCCAAGCGGTGCAAAGGCAGCGAGAGCAAGAGTTCGATACGGCGCGTGAGGGTGACGGCCGCGGCGCGGAAGTGGTGAAGCTTTGCGTCATCATCTCCTTCAAAAGCCGCCGGGTCAGGAATCCCCCAGTGGGCGGTGTGCGGTTGGCCTGGCCACACCGGGCAAACTTCTCCCGCTGCTTTGTCGCAAACCGTGAGAATGAAGTCCATGCGAGGAGCATCGGGCTTCGCGAACTCTTCCCAACCCTTGCTGCGAAATCCAGTCGTCGGGATGCCTAGCGACGTCAGCGTCTCAAGCGCAAACGGATTGACACCGTCGACAGGGTCACTGCCTGCGGAAAACGCCTTGAAGCGGCCTCTGCCTAGCTCGTTCATAAGTCCCTCGGCCAAGATGGAACGTGCAGAGTTTCGGGTACAAATGAACAGCGCGTTGTAAGTCTTGTCAGCCAAGGTGGCCTCCTTTAGCAGCAGGTAGAGGTGGATTCTCCGGCCAGCCCCTTCGGCTTGCCTGGAGTCGGTGCAGCGCAACAGACATTGGCTGCTGGTTCACGCAGCTCGGCGCTCTGGCCAAATACGGGAATGTTTCCGAGGGTATGAAAGTGCTCCCAAGCAATGCCTTGCGGGTCAGTGACCCAGTGTTTTTCACTACGTGCGTAACAGCAATTGGTCTGGCCTTGGTCAAGAAGCGCCATATCGGCATCGCGGGCTCGAGCCTTCAATTCTGCCAATTTCTCCGGCTCATCAGTCTGAAACCCTAGATGGTCAACACCTGCTGCACTACCTCGCGTAGAGATTGCGAAGTTGATACGTGGGTCCTCAAGCATCCATTTGGCATAGTCCGCCTCGACGCGGACCGGCCCAGCTGCAAAGAGTTTTGAGTAGAAAGCGATATTCGCCTTTAAGTCGTTAACATGTACATGGACGTGGAATCGCTGTGGTGGTCAAGTAAAATCAGACACTACGTTAAGTTGTTTGTTTCGGCATGTAACTCGTATTGAACAGGTGCGGTGTATCCCAAGGTGGAGTGCAAGCGGGTACAGTTATAGAACCCAACGATGTA
>JACCER010000036.1 GCA_013416445.1 Alcaligenaceae bacterium | reverse complement strand
CAATTGGATTGAGGGCTTCTATAATCGAGTACGCCTGCACTCAGCTATCGGGTATCGTACGCCGGTGCAAATGGAGGCAGTGCTTAAAGCAGCATGAGCTGCTGTACGTGAAACCGAGGCAAGTCCATGTTCCTGCTGGCCAACCGTGCGCATCAGGCTCAGTGCCAACTCGCGCAGTTGCTGCGCGTCCATGCTCTCCAAGTTCTGCGGTGCCACATTCATCATGACCGCTAGTGTGCCAGAGCGCGCAAACACCTGCCATTGGCGCATGCCCCGATTGCCAAATCCGGCTGACCAAGACTCTCAAATCACATCAATCACGCCACGGGCTCCAAGGCGATGCCAAGGCAAGCCGATCACCAGCGCTTGCAACTGTTCCTGAGTCATTGAGACCGAGACCTCGCCGGGCCCAGGCCACACGAATCGCCCTTGGTTCAATCGCCGTGCGGCCAGCCACACACCCAGGCCATCGTGTACCAGCACCTTCAGGCGGTTCCCACGCTTGTTAGCAAATAAATAGGCGTGATGCGGATGGGCTGACCCGAACACGTTCACCACCTTGGCCAGTGCGGTATCCAGCCCACAGCGCATATCAATCGGATCAACGGCCAACCAGACCTGGTCGATACGAATCATGCCAGCAGCTCTTGCACCCAACCGGCCAACTGACCAGACTGCGCCATCGGCCAGTGCACGCTCAGGCTTAAGCGATTGCCGGCCACGTCAACCCGAATTGAGTCCTGCGCCGAGGCGCTGCTCGTCTGAGCCGACCTGTCAGGTGGATCCACGACTTCGCAGGCCGGCACATCCAGCGCTGACGTGACCGGCACAAAGGGCAGCCAGGATGCGGGGGCCACCCGCTTCTGGGGCTTGAGGCTATTGATCGCAGCCGAGTCATCCAACGCGTGTAACCCTAACCGTTCATGCTCCAGCACCCAGCGCCGCAGAAGGTTAGGATTGATGCCGTTGTCCACGGCGATGGCGGATAACGAGGCGCCGTCCAGGCACTGATCGACCAGTTGCGCCTTGAACTGGGGCGAATGACTGCGCCGCTGCCGGCGCTTAGTGGGCTCATAGTTCATACGTGTCCATTAAAAAGTAGTGGGTACGTATGCTCTAACAGGGGCAGGCCAACTTCAAGATGGGATTACCGGACGGATACGAATGGCCTTCATTCATGTGATAACAACTTACTTGTATCGCCAGTGCGCGTAACATCCGTACACCACCTATACCTAGAATGACCTCTTGTTTCAACCTGTAGGCCGGTCTCCTTCATGCAAAACTAGCAGGTCTCTCCGAACTACTTCTTGTCCAGATATCCGCTGCTTCCGTCCATCACGAATCACTAATGCCCGTGGAGCAGACAAATCCCGTAACGATTCCAATGCCCGCTGTGTCTTACGCTCCTGAATTAGTGTTATTAAGATAATGACAAAAACTGATGCCATCAAGAATGCGGCCTCGGTTTTATCTCCTAACAATAGATAAATACCGCCTCCGCATAAGAGCATGAGAAACATAGGTTCACCTGCGACGCTACGCAAAATCGCTAGTAACGATTTCGGAGCATTGCTGGGCAAACGATTGAAGCCATCCTTGAGAAGACGGGCGGCAGCCTCCTTTGCACTGAGTCCCGCTTGGGGTGTTCGAGGATCCGACTCGCGATGGCTAAGGCGATCTATAACGTCACACGCTGTTGAGTGTGGTGGACTTGGTGCGCTTTTATGGCTTTCCATTTTAGGTGATGTTCCCGTAGCTACCACCACTCTATGAACACTTTCGTACTAGGAAATACTCCATTTAATGGTGCGCCGTCGTGCCGGCTCACATCTTGATCAATATCAATGTTAGCAACTCAAAAAAATTCTTTACAGTGCCAAGCCCCTCGGTCATACAATAAATAGCAAAACTGACACTGTATGGCGAATCCATTCCCCAGCCATGCCAGAAAGGCCTCTATCAGTTCGTCAGCTGCATCCACCACCTGGAAAGCAAATTATGGCTCAAGTCGTAATAACAAACATCGTGGTAGTGCTAGCTGCAGTGTTGACTCATTTCGAATCCTTGCGATTCCTCAGCTGGGTCACTTCCCACATACAGGTTCGGCCCCACTTGAAGCTTATTTTGTGTGTATGCGGTGTACTTCTCGCCCATACCATAGAGGTTTGGTTATTTGCTCTTGCCTATTTTTTTATGCAACAAAACAGATTAGGCAGCTTGTTGGGTAGCCTGGATGGCAGCCTCATGGATTGTGTCTACTTCTCGTTTACGACATTTACCACTTTAGGGTTTGGTGACATCAATCCACTCGGCCTAATCCGCTATTTAACAGGCTTAGAGGCGTTGACTGGGCTGGTGCTGATAACCTGGTCTGCTTCCTTTCTCTTTGTTGAAATGGAAAAATATTGGAAACGGTATTGAGCCTCTTCCTCCTTCCAACTTAATAGATGCAACACCCTTGTGGCTTTAAAAAAAATTAGATCAGTTATTGCTCATCATCAATTCTGACATTGATGTAACAGAATAGGATACAGATTCAAGCTGCATTTTTCAACTGGGGAGAATGACATGTTAGGACGTATCGCCATCGATTTAAACCAAGACAGTAACTATGATCGACGATTAAAAACCGGAATTCAACTAGCGCTTGAACATGAGGCTCAAATAGTTGGCATTTACACGAATTTGTTGACTAAGCAGTATCTATATGGCGGCGATATTGCACTACCTTCGCAAGCTCGTGCGATTCTAGAGACGGCCATCGATCAGCAAATGACTACAGCAAAAGAGTCATTTCTCCAGCAAACTGGTGACACAGGTGTCGCTGCTAGCTGGCGAGCTCCGAAAGGCGAAGCACTTGAAGCGCTTGCACTGCATAGCCGTTTTTGCGACATGTTGATTATGAGCCATATCGTTGAAAGCACATCAATGAAAACTCTTCTTCCCTATAGGGGAGACTCCATAATTACATCTGCGGGGAGGCCCGTGCTCATCGTTCCGCATGCTGACGCCTTACCTACCTTGGGGAAAAGCATACTAATTTGCTGGGACTCTAGCCACCGGGCGGCTCGTGCATTAAGCGATGCAGCCCCCTTCCTGGAAAGGGCTTCCAAGGTAATAGCTCTGTCTGTAAATCTGAACAAAGAGATGCTGGAAATTCAAGACATCATGCCCGACGATCTTTCAGCATATTGTGCGTCGCATCATTATCCCGAGTTAACTGAAGTGCATATGACAAGGCCGAAAAATGAGATTGGAGAGGCCATATTAGCTGCAGCGAATGACTATGAGTGTGATCTGATTGTAATGGGTGCCTATAGCCATAGCCCTTTGCGAGAATGGACATTTGGGGGAACCTCTACAACGCTATTGCAATCGATGCGCATCCCCGTTTTGTTCTCACACTAAATGCTACGAAGGTGCCGTCTGTCGATACGGCCCTTCTTCTCTTTTATTATGTTTCTTCTTTATGATGCACCCCTGGCACCAGGAGCACCGGACGGGAGGATAACCGTATAAAGTCTTGCGCAACACTTCCTAGTAGCAGACGCTTAAATCCGCCTCTGCCATGGGTCCCAAGAATCACAAGATCTGCTCCATACTCATCGGCAGTTTTGTGCAGTTGCTCTGCGATAGAGTCAAACGTTGGCCGATTATCGACCAGAAACGATTTGAAATTAACTTGTCGGCTTTTCATAAGGCACTCAGCCTTTTTAAGGACATGTATCCCCTCACTAACAAGAGCCTCCGTAATAGGCGGCGGATCGTATCCCAAGTCCGATATATAGGTGTGCGGGTATTCGACAACATACACCGACATTAATTGTGCCTCATGAATTTTCGCCAATTGAATTGCTTCCTCCAGAGCACGCATCGCTATCGGACTGCCATCCACTGCCACCATGATCTTCGTATACATATGACATCCTTTAAGTCAGTTCTGATAACGAACTGTCCTCGCACTCTGTACATCGAATAGCAGTGGGCAGGGCAAACAGGCGTTTACGCGCGATGGGTTTACCGCAATCCGTGCATACTCCATACAGGCCATCATTCATTCTACGTTCGGCCTCTTCTACCGAACGTAGATGGTTTTCGTCGATTTCTATCTCTGAGCGTCGTAGCTCCTCAAACCTGATGATCGCTGATGCATCAGAACCACCCCTCCCCTCGCCTTCTAACGCCTCGTGCGCAGCCTTTATGTCAACTTCAGCAGTTTGAATTTCGTCGAGCAATCGAGTTCGCATTTGAACAAGCTGCATGTGCAATTGTCGAATATCATCACAGGAGAGCTGCTTCATCGTATTGCATCCATATATAAAAAGCCAAGGAACTGGAGCTCTTTAAACCGAGGCGATCAACTGATTGAAAGCATTTTTGTGCCGCTATTGCCCGCTTTCTTGGGCAAGGACAGTTCCAGTATGCCATCCTGGTACTTAGCCACGGCTTTTGCATCATCTATCTCATGCGCAAGGGTAAAGCTGCGCGATTGATGGCCGAAATAGCGTTCGCGGCGCACTACTGCTTCGCCTTTTTTCTCTTCAGTCTCGTGTTTTGTCTCGGCAGTGATGGTGATCTGATTACCGTCGACAGCCACCTTTACATCCTCTTTTTTAACCCCGGGTATTTCAGCTTTTACGGTATAGCCCTGATCTGTTTCAGATACATCCATCTTGATGCGCGGCTCAGCTTCAAGACTGCTAAACGCTGGCCGAAGACGGAAATCCTTAAGAAAGTCCTCGAAACCCCTTAGTGGCGAAAAATGGGCGATATCGCTGAAGGGGTCAAGCTGCATTAAATTGTTAGCCATGGTTAACCTCGCTAAGAAAGGGACTGTTTCAATCTTCGCCAAATACTACCAATACTGCGAGCTGAAACGACAAGTGCCTTGTACCTGTTTCGCACACTGCACATAGGTTTATGTTAGCCCTGCAGAAATGACAGCAATTGACCGGCATCAATATCGCTGCAGTTTTCATGTTTAGATGGCTGGCCCAGTACTGCTGGCTCATGGCCAAACACGCGGCACTATTGTGCGACATGTTGCAACACAAATTCATCTTGCCAACTTGTTCAAAATCAACTTCTACGTACTGATCCAGCCGTAAAGTCAAGTTGCGGCATCACACTCACCATGTCAGGAGATCAGCATGTTCAGACGTATTGCGCTTGACTTAAATAAAGACAACAACCAGAAACGCCGGCTGGAATCCGCGATTCAGCTGGCGATACGACACCAAGCCGAATTGATCGGGATATATACAGACCCACTGGCTTCACAATACTTACATGATGACGTCGCCGTTCCCGTTCAACTCCTTGATTCCATGGTCAACTATATAGAAATAGAGAAAGCGGAAACTAAGGCGATGTTTATGAAAGAAGCACACGCCGCCGATCTCAGTGCTCAGTGGCGCGCTCCCAAAGGCTCGGCAAGCGACGCCTTAGCTCTGCATGCCCGTTTCTGCGATTTGCTTGTCATGAGTCAAGCTAGCACTCCAGACCACCCAGGAGCAGTGCTCCCTACCCCGGTTGAGTCGGTCATCACATCAGCAGGCCGTCCCGTGTTAATTATCCCTTATGTAGGCGAGTTGCGACCGACCACTGGCCGGAGTGTATTGTTTTGCTGGGATTATGGCCGTAGAGCTGCAAGAGCGCTGGCTGATGCGGCCCCTATCCTGAGGATGGCTACAGACCTGGTCGTTTTAACCGTAGATCCCAAACCAGAAATGTTGAGTTTTCGGGATATTGCCCCTGATGACCTGGCGGGGTATTGCGCTGCGCAGGGCTATCCAAAGATCAAAGAAGTTCATCAAGGAAGCGAGGGCGTCGGTGTTGGTAATGCCATCTTGAATACAGCCGCAGACTATGGCTGTGATCTAATTGTTATGGGGGCTTATAGTCACAGCCGGGTGCGAGAATGGATACTTGGAGGCGCGTCTAAAACCTTGCTTGAGTCGATGACTGTACCGATTCTATTTTCTCATTGAATGCCTCATGGGCCCGCTTAGCTCTGCAACCATGCGCGCGATGGTTCTGCGCCGTCCTGGAACTCCTCTGGAGTTGGAACAACTGCCACGCCCGGCGGCAGGTCCTGGCCAGATACAAATCCGTGTTGAGGCTTGTGGTGTCTGTCGAACTGATTTGCATCTTATAGACGGGGAACTTCCCTACCCGGTGCTTCCCATTGTTCCGGGGCACGAAATTATTGGCCGTGTTGCTGCACTAGGGGCTGGAGTTGCAGGATTCGCCATCAGTCAGCGTGTGGGGGTGCCATGGTTAGGTTGGACCTGCGGCAACTGCAATTTCTGTTTGAGCAAACGGGAAAACCTGTGCGAATCGGCGCGGTTTACCGGCTACCAGATAAACGGCGGCTATGCGCAATATACGGTCGCCGACGCCCGCTATTGTTTTATTCTGGAAAACATCCCGAACCAGCCCCTGTCTATCGAATTGGCGCCCCTTCTGTGTGCTGGCCTTATCGGCTACCGCGCCCTTCGGATTGCAGGCGATGCCAAGCGCATCGGTCTGTACGGATTTGGTGCTGCGGCACATATCATCGCACAGATACTGAGTTACCAACGGCGCCCCTTTTATGCCTTCACACGCCCAGACGACAGGGAAAGCCAGCAGTTCGCTCTTCGCCTGGGGGCTGCATGGGCGGGCGGAAGCAACGAAATGCCGCCAACGTTGCTTGATGCGGCCTTGCTTTTTGCGCCTGCTGGCGAGCTAGTCCCCCTGGCCTTGAGCCGTTTGAGAAAAGGTGGCTGTGTAATATGCGCAGGCATACACATGAGCGACATTCCTGCCTTCCCCTACTCCAGCCTATGGGGGGAGAGGGTCATCCGCTCTATTGCCAACCTTACCCGCGAAGACGGAATTGAGTTTCTTAAGCTTATGCAAGAAACTCAGATAAACACAACGGTCACAGCCTTTCCGCTGGAGCAAGCAAATGACGCTCTCGCCTGCTTACGCTCTGGCGCTTTACAAGGCGCGGTGGTCTTAACTATAAGCTAAAACGATTCATGGATGTGATTTGTCACACTATAAGCAACATGCTATCGAGTTGAAACACTAGAAAAAAGGCATTACAAATCAATTGCCTAAATGTTTTTGAAAAATGGATTGCTTTGACTTAAATCAATTTTTTCTATAGGCTGAGATCTATACTTGACTCCGATACTGCTTAGCGCTGCCGAAGTAACTCCGTCGTTATCAGGCACCAGCCGATCACCACTTCGAGGAATCAGGATGCATACGCTCAAGCTTGCAGAGGTTTCCATTGGCTCGCGGAACGGCTCCGCCCAGTCTCGCTTACTGCGGCAGACCAAATTGTTCTCCTCCATCTGGGATATCAGTGAATTGCTGCAGCTCAACTGTTCAGAAAAACAAGAAATGAACCAGCATAATCTGCAATTTCACCATCGGCGGGCAAAGGCTGGCGAACCGATTTACCGCTTAGGGCAGCTGTTTGAATCCCTGTACATAGTACGATTTGGGTTCTTAAAAGTTGTACTACGCAACGCCGAAGGCGATGAGCGTGTGCTTTCCTTTCCAATGAAAGGTAATGTGCTGGGATTTGAAGGCATATATTGCAATCAATATGGCACCGAAGCTATTGCTTTAACGGATTGTGAGCTAGTGGTTATTCCCTTCAAACAGTTACTGACTAGGGACGATGCCTGTCGCGAGCTGGAGCAAATGATCTATGTGGCTATAAGTCGTGAACTCACAGAAGGATATGCCGGGGTTAGCCTATCGAGTCCGCTTAAATCTGAAGCGCGCGTGGCCCGTTTCCTGGATGAGCTGGTTAAGCGTTATGCGGCGCTTGGATACTCCTCAAAAGAAATTTCACTGCCAATGACCCGACGCGATATAGGCTGTTATTTGGGCTTGACACTGGAAACGGTCAGTCGCTCCTTATCCACCTTGGCGACCAAAGGTATGATCTCGGTACACAGGGAAAAAATCCACATACTAGAGCCGAAGTTCCTCCATCTATTTCACTCTTCTTTGCCCTATCACCAACTCATAGCCAAAGATCACATCGAAAGGCCCCTCATCAATTGAACTTTGCCGCAGCCGGTTAAATGTATCATGAAGGTGCTCAAGCAGTTCTTCAATGTTCCTATCGACTCGTTGCATCGCGGCAAGGTGGCTGGCTTTTTCGCTGGCAAATGACTATCAAATCTGACATCAGCGACGTTACTACACACCTCAGTGACTAGCCCTATGTTCGCACTGCTGGTTCCATTGTCCATGTCGGTTTTCGCTGATCTGCCGTTGACTCTCTGCGGAATGCATGCGTGGAAGAATACGCACAACGTTCCTGCATTCTTACAATGAGCCTATTCCAATATCAGGAGATGATATTGACGACAATTAAGGAGTCTTTGTTTCGTCGTCGGCAATCGCCGTTTTTTGCGGAACCAATAATACCGGTCTCGTTGATAGCCTGACGAATGCTTCTGCGACGCTACCCAGCATTAAACGTTTGAAACCACTGCGGCCATGAGTGCCTAGCACGACCAAGTCGGCCTGGCACGTGTCGGCTATATGCTGAATCTGCTCCGCCGTGGTGTGCCCTGTATAAAAATTGTCAGCGATTTGAGCGTTGCCGTTAACACCTTCTTGCTTCAAGCGCTCAGTTGCTTGTTTTACGATGAGGTCCCCTTCCGCTACCAGCGCCTCATAGATAGGCGTAGGGTCGTAGCCCACTTCCGGCATATAAAATCTCGGGTATTCAACAACGTATAGCGCACAAACCTGAGCACTGTGCGCTTTGGCTAGATGCAGCGCAGATGTAAAAGCAAGGTTACCCACCTCGCTGCCATCAATTGCGACAAGAATATTCTTATACATATACATGCCTCATTTATTGCTGTGGCATATAGCTCCGCCAATCAACCCACTCAAGGGTTTGTCAGCCTAAGACCTCTACAACTCGAGCCACCGTGGTTGCAATCCCACCGCCTGTGTCAATCCATACCCAATCAACAGGGCTATCTTGATTTGCAAGCTGCATACGCACAACATCTGCGGTTGCATCGGAGACATCGTTGCGACGCGCACCGACGCGAGTAAAAAGCGTGTCAGGCTGAGCATGAAGCCAGATGCCTGTAAATGGAACGCCCTCGCTGAACGAAATATGTGAGATGTGCTGGCGATCAGTTGCCCGCTCAAACACGGCGTCAATAAGCACAGCATGACCATTGACAAGGACCGCTTGGGCGTTTTGCGCCAAAAGCCCATAGACCTGCTCTGAAACCTTCGGATAATATGCTTCTGCGTGCAACCGCACTTCCGCTTGTACCCCGTAAAGGTGTTTACGGATACGGTCGCTTGCCAACACTCTTGCGCCTGGCGCTGGCCCAATTCGGCTTGCGACGGCAACTGCGATGGTCGATTTTCCTGTGCCGCTCAAGCCCCCAATAGCGACCAGGCGCGCAGGTGATGTTGACGCAAGAAGATCGAGCGCCAACGAGCAATAAGCCCTTGCATCACAAGCCAGTTTCTCATACTGTTCGCCTGTAGTCTGTTCGGCCTGCGTAGCTGTAACGTGCGCGCGAACGGTTGCACGTATTGCCATGAAAAATGACAGTAGCGGCAGTCCGTCAGTCTCGTCGCGCTCATCAAAATAACGATTGAAAACAAGATTGGCACTTGATGCAAAGCCGCGATGCCAAAGATCCATCATCAAAAAGGCGGCATCGTACAGCACATCGATAGTAGCAACGTCTTCATCAAACTCAATGCAATCGAAGAGCGTCGGGACGTCATCTACCAGGCAAATATTACGCAGATGAAGGTCACCGTGGCACCTGCGCACCTTGCCCGCGCGTCCACGAGCATTCAACAGCGCCTCATGTTGATTAAAGGATACCCTCAATTTCTTGGTCAGCACGGCAATTTCGTCCGCTGTAAAAATGCTCGTCGTCGCAAGTGCTTGCTCGTTAATATCTAGTATTGAGGCGATCTTGGCGGCGCCCGCCTGCTGGTAAACTGGCACCGTACTCGTATGAAAGCGCGCAATAATGCGTGCTAACTCCGTGAGCAATGCTGGTGTTAATTGACCGCACGTTGCCATTCTGTCAAATAGCGTGTTTTCATCGAAACGAACCATTTCGACAACAACATCAATGAGTTCACCCTGGCCATCAAAAGAAAGGTGGCCATCGTCCGCGCGAGTAATGCAATGCACACCCACATAAAGCATCGGGGCGGTGCGCCGGTTCAAGAGCAACTCCTGGCGGCAAGCTGCCAGACGCTGCTCTAATGTCGAAAAATCAAGATAAGGCAAGCGCACGGCACGCTTCAGCTTGAAGACACGCTGCGCAACAAAAAAAACAATGGAAATGTGAGTATGTATACAGGTTATTGCTGTCGCCGGCTCGCCGAAATTTGCCGGGTCTGATAAAAAAGTGATAACAGCGCTCTGGTCTTGAACAATCATGCTGTACCCTCTGTGCTGGACTTCAGACAAGTCTTAACAAGAAAGCAGTGCCAGAAAATGTTGCAACCAATGCCCAGAATTAGACATGCTCATTCCTGATAATGACCTTTAGTGCTTTTTCAGTCGCTGCATTCCCAAAAACCTCATAGGCCTTTAAAAACTGATCAAATGTAAAGCGATGAGTGATCAGCTTTTCTGGCGATAGTTGCTTGGACTCTACTGTCTTGAGCAACATTGGTGTGGTGTTGGTATTGACCAGACCGGTTGTCAGGGTAATATTCTGTATCCAAAGCTTCTGGATTTGAAAATCCACGCTTTTGCCGTGGACACCAATATTTGCCACATGACCGCCAGGCCGTACGATATGCTGACAAATATCGAACGTTTGTGGAATGCCTACAGCCTCGATGGCCACATCCACGCCATCCTTGGTGTGCGCAAGAATGACATCTGCCACATTCCTGTTGGTGCTGTTGATGGTTTTTGTCGCGCCGAATTTCTTTGCCATGCTCAAGCGCGACTCATCCACGTCTATCATGATCAGTTCGCTGGGCGAGAAAAATTGAGCCGTCAATAATGCCGCCATGCCTACTGGCCCTGCTCCGACGATTGCAACGATATCTCCGGGTTTAACCGCTCCGTACAGGACACCAATTTCAAAGCCGGTAGGCAAGATATCGCTGAGCATGACCAGAGCCTCTTCGTCGGCGCCTGCAGGAATGGGATACAGGCTATTGTCCGCATGAGGGATCCTGACATACTCGGCTTGTGTACCGTCGATCAAATGTCCAAGAATCCAGCCGCCATCCTCACAATGCGCGTACATCTGCTTTTTACAATACTCACACTTTCCGCAGGACGTGATGCATGAAATCAGAACATGATCGCCCTTTTTAAAGTTGCTGACAGCGCCACCGGTTTCCTGGACGATTCCCACACCCTCATGGCCTAGTATCCGACCCTTAGTCACGGCGGGAACATCACCCTTCAATATATGCAAATCGGTGCCGCAAATTGTGGTTTTGACTATCTTGATGATGGCATCGGTAGGCTTCGAAATCTGCGGTAACGGAACAGAGTCCCAGGATTTCTCCCCTGGCCCGTGGTAGACAAGCGCCTTCATTGTCGATTGGTGAGTCATGGCTAACTCCTTGATATCGTATTGTGCTTGCGTAGAGGAATATTCAAATACTATTCGAACTGTGGCGCGCAATATTGACAACTATCAAGATATCGAGGCACAGCATAAACCAGCCGGTCCGGAACAGCGCTTTGCCTCATTTTATGCAAAGGACAAATTGCACAGACACTTCAAACCCATCTGTTTTGCCTGTCGCGGGCGACGCAAGTGTCCACTCGGCGCCCACTCCGCTGGCAATCGCGGAGGCAATCGCCAATCCCAGGCCAAAGCCCTCGGCCCGACTGCCACCGCGCACGAAACGTCGGGTCAATTGTGCCAAATCAGAGGCTTTTATAACTGGGCCTGCGTTCACGACCTTCAATAGCGCATCGCCGGACAAACTGACTTCAACGGTGCTATTTGGGGCGCCATGCTTCAAGGCGTTTTCGATTAGATTACGCACAAGAATCGCAAATGCATCCGGATCGATCATAGACAATACCGGCTCGGTCGGCGACAAGGTCAGCTCAATCGAAGCGCTGGTCGTGCGACGCACATCCTGCACTACGTGCGCCAGGAGCATGGCCAGGTCTTGTGGAACATCGGACAACAGCCCGCCACCTTCCGCCTTGGCCAACTGCATCAGCTTTTCTGACAATCGCGACAGCTCTTTGAGGGAGCCCTCGATTTCTGCGGTGCGCATCCGCAAAGGTCCTTCGGGGGCTTCTTGACGTAGACGCTGGACCTGAGCGAGCGTCGTCGCCAGGGGAGTGCGTAGTTCGTGCGCGCTATTGGCTGTGAACCTTTTTTCAGACTCCAGAGCAAGCCTTAAACGCTCTAGAAGACGATTGACGGCATCGGCGATGGGGGTGATTTCCGTCGGCAACTTCTCCACGACGATGGACGACAAATCGCCAGCGCCGCGCGCTTCGATAGCACGACCATACGACAAGATGCTGCGCAGACTGATACGCACTAATAGCCAAATCCCGAACAGGCTGACAGGAATTAGAAATAATAATGGCAGGGCCAGCGCGACGACCGTATCCAGAGCGACGTCACGACGATGCGCCAGCGGCTCGGCGATCTCCATAAAGATGGTTGCACGCAAGGCGCTGGCGCCGTAAATCCGATGTGTCGCCGTGCTGGCAAAACCTTCTATGGGCCGGGAACCAAATACCGCCAGATCAGCGCCAAAGGACTGCAGCAAAATAGCGCCTTCATGATCGCGTACCAAATACGTGAACCCTGTTTGTTCCGTTTTTAACGGCGCAACCCTTTGGGGTGTGCTGGTGTCTTCACGATTCAGAATATCAAGGACCGCCAAAGGCAGCAGCCGCTGTGCGGTTTCCTCCATGGCATTATCAAATGTTTCATTCAGTTCGTGCTGCACGACTAGCCTGGATACTCCCATGGCCACCAGCCAAAGAGCAACCATACCCAGCGTCAGGCCATAGATTAGATACTTCTGCAAACTGATGTTTTTTTTCATGCAGAGCCCAAACGGTAACCCACGCCCCTGATCGTTTCTACAACATGGAACCCCAGTTTTTTGCGCAGGCGGCTGACATAGACCTCGATCGTGTTGCTTTCGATCTCGGCTCCAAACTCATACAGGCGTTCTTCGAGCTGCGCTTTCGACAGCAAAGCTCCTGGGCGTTGAATGAATGCTTCAAACACCGCCCATTCGCGAGCCGTTAAATCCACCGGCATGCCTGCGCGTTGAATCGTGCGATCGGCCCGATTGATGCACAGCTCTCCCAGTTGAATATGCGGATTGGGGTTGCCACTGTAGCGCCGCGCAACGGCAGCGACCCGTGCCGACAATTCAGACAGATCGAAAGGCTTGACCAGGTAATCATCCGCCCCGGCATTCAGGCCTGCGATGCGGTCCGAGATCTGATCCCTTGCCGTCAAAATAATGACGGGGGTGGCATCGCCGGCGGCCCGCCGCTTGCGCAAAAAATCCAGCCCATGCCCATCCGGCAAAGCCAGATCGAGCAGAATAAGGTCATAGGCGGTTGATTGGGTGCTGGTGGCGGCATGGTCAAGTCGCTGCACCCAATCCACTGCGTGGCCGCCATCCGCCATTTGTTCACGAATAGCCTCACCCAAACCCACCGTGTCTTCAATCAGCAATACCCGCATTTCATCGTCCTTTGTGCGCAACGCTCCTTGCCACGAAGCATGGTGACTTTGCAAGTTTAATCTGAAAAAGACCAGCCCTTCAGGTAGGTGTCAGCATGCAGCCCTACAGTCTGCCTTACCCACTCATCGAGGAGCACATTCATGAAACATACCATTCTTACCAGCGCCGTGTTAACCAGCCTTTTGGTCAGCGGCGCGGCCCTTGCCGACAACGATTGCACCGACCCGGTCGCCGACTGGCAACCACGCGAAGTATTGCACCAACAACTGGAACGGCACGACTGGACCATCCAGCGCATCAAGGTTGATGACGGCTGCTATGAAGTCAAAGGCGTGGACAAAAAGGGCAACAAGTTCAAAGCCAAGTATGCGCCGGCGTCGTTGCGTATCCAGAAATTGGAAATTGAGTTCAAGGACGGCGGCGATGCGGCCGACTATCTTGATAAAGACCAGAAAACCTACTGATTAAGACATCACCAGGACCTATCCGGAGAACCATCATGAAGAAAACCACTCTGTCACTCTGTCTTGCCAGCGTGATCGCACTGCCCGGACTTGCTCAGGCCAAGCCGCTGACCTTGACCACTCAGCTTAAAAACTATGGAGGCGACGGCGCCTATCTGGCGTTTTACGTCACTGACGCCAAAGGCCAGTATCAGAAAACGCTATGGGTGTCTGGCAAAAAGGCGAAGTATTACAAGAACCTGCGTGACTGGGCCCGTGCCAGCGGCTTGAAGCCCAGCGAATTCGACGGTATCAGTGGCGCGAGCGTCGGCAGCGGACGCAGCTTGACGGTCACTGTCGATCTGGCCGATGCGCTCATTGATGCGGGCTACGAAATACGCGTGGACTCCGCCGTCGAAGACGGGCGCGACAATCCCGCAGAGGTGCGCGTGCCGCTGACCGCCGCGGGGGCCGGCAAGCCAGCCGCGGGACGCGGCTATATCCAGTCCTTTCGCTACGACATGTAATCGTAGCAGTAACCACAGGAGCACATACTGCCATGCTGCGCCAGCTTCATTCCCTACCCGGCTTAATCGCCGCCATACTGCTGGCGGCACTGGCGCTCAGTGGCGCCATTCTTTCGGCCGATCCCGCACTGGAGAGGCTGGCGACCACCATCCCGGCCCATGGCCAGATCAGTGTCGCCGTGCTGGCCGACCGGGTGACGCAACATTACCCCAATGTCGAACAGATCCAGCGCACGCCATCGGGTTCCATCATCGTGTATTACAGCCAGGGTGACCGAACCGGAGCCGACCGTATCGATCCGCTCAGCGGACAAGGCATCGCACCCTATGCGCCCTCTGCCTTTTCACGCTGGATGAAAAACCTGCATCGGTCTTTGCTCGCGGGAACGTCCGGTCGCGCGGTGGCTGGAGTGACGGCCCTGGCCATGCTCGTGCTATGTCTGTCGGGCGTGGCATTGCTGGCTAAACGGCAAGGGGGCTGGCGCCATATCGCGCGTCCGCTACATGGTAATTTCAGCCAGCGCTGGCATGCGCAACTGGGGCGTATCGCGATATTTGGATTGCTATTGTCCGCATTGACCGGCATGTATATGTCTGCGGCGACCTTTGGGCTGATCCCTGACGGCATGAAAAGCGAGCCTGACTTCCCGACTCAAGTCACGGTGGGACCTGCCGCCCCGATAGCGACCTTGCCAGCGCTGATCGCCACTGATGCGAATGACTTGCGTGAGCTGGTATACCCCCGTCCAGGCAGCCCCGAAGACGTTTATTCCTTGCGCACCGCGCAGGGCGATGGCTATGTCGACCAAGCCACCGGCACACTGTTGTCTTATCAGGCACATGATGGCGTCCGCAGTGTCTACGAACTGATCTACCGCTTGCATACGGGCGAAGGCCTATGGTGGCTGGGACTGTTGCTGGGGCTATGCGCGCTGAGCGTGCCTGTGATGAGCGCAACCGGAGTTGTAATGTGGTGGCAACGCCGCCGCTCTATGCCCAAAATGACCAACAACAGCGGACCGCAATCCGCTGATACCATCATCCTGGTCGGTAGCGAAAACAACAGCACCTGGGGTTTTGCGAAGGCCTTGCACGATGCCTTGGTACAAATCGGCCGACGCGTACACACGGCGCCCATGAACCTGCTGGCGACGGAATATCGCAAGGCGCAGCATCTGTTTATCCTGACATCGACCTACGGCGATGGCAGCGCCCCTCAATCCGCCAACCAATTCTTCGCGCGTCTGGACAAGGTTGCCGACACGTGCCGACTGGATTTCGTCGTCCTGGGCTTTGGCGATCGCCAGTTTCCCAAATTCTGCCAATTCGCCAAGAATACCCAGGACGCCCTACTTGCACGCGGGTGGCATCAATTCCTGGAGCTGAACACCATAGACCGGCAGTCGGCGCAAGAGTTTGCCCGGTGGGGTCAGGCCGTCGGCAGGCTGTTTGATCGAGAGTTGACGCTACAGTACACGCCGCAGCATCCACGAACCCATGCCCTCGAACTGATCAGCCGGGTCGATTACGGCGCACAAGTCGGGGCGCCTACCAGCATTTTGCGATTTGCAGCCGTTGCGCCCCAAGGTATCACCAGCCAGCTCAAGCGCCTGATGGGATTCGACGACTTGCCGCGTTTCGAAGCTGGCGACCTTGTCGGAATCATCCCATCAGGTAGTCCCGTGCCGCGTTTTTATTCGCTGGCCAGCGGGTCAAAAGATGGCTTCCTAGCCCGGAAATTTCATTATTGTTGTAGAGAGGGGTAGGCAATCCCGTGCCAAAGGCTTATGGTTACTGGTATTCGACTCCACAACCAAACGGGATTGCCTATGCCAAATCGTACCACTGAAACC
>JACCER010000035.1 GCA_013416445.1 Alcaligenaceae bacterium | reverse complement strand
GGCCGAACTCGCTGCGCTCAAACAGCGGCCGACGACACCCCCCGGCTTCCCTTCGTCAGCACGCGGCGCACGCCTACCGCCGCACTGAGCTTCACCCACCCCAGACAACTGCGTAACAGAAAATTGGACGGCCTGACGGCCTGACGGCCTTGCAGCCTGAAAAGCTGGTTTTACTGGCACTGCTGGTTAGTGGAGGAGTAAGCTAGTCCAAACCTCGTTGATGCAAAAAGTCGGGTGTGTCGGGGGCTGTGCAGGCGCCTTGCGCAAGCCGTTACGGTCAGCACCATCGAGGGGGCAAGGCCGCGGCTGTCTGAGCCCGACGCTTGTCGGACCACTGGTCCGACCGGGCGAGTTCCGCGGACGCCTCGATGGCGCTGACCGTAACGGGAACCCCGTCAGGGGCGCAGCGCGTGAAGCCGAAACAGCCCCCGACACACCCGACTTTCGTAAGAACGAAAACACAACCCCACAACATACGCCTGCCCTCAAGAACGAAAACACCGCCCCACAACATACGCCTGCTCTCAAGAACGAAAAAACCATCCCTAATACAAGACTGCTCCCAGTAACGGAAAGCCACATGCAACACAACCGTGCCATAGCGCGACCTAGGTGCATCAAGTTTGGGTATGCCCGGACTACCGATGTCGGATTACGCATCTAACGGTGCTAATCCGACCTACGAGTCATCCCCATCAATCCAGGGTAAGAATGGTTGCGCCTGTGGTTTTGCGGCTTTGCAATGCTTGCTGCGCGGCACCGGCATCTTCCAGGGCAAAGCGCTGGCCTATGGTGATGTCGATTTTCTTTTGCGCGACCAGATCAAACAATTCGTCGGAGGCGGCCTGCATCTGTTCCAGGGTAGGTACATAAGTGCCCAAAGTAGGACGCGTAACATACAAGGAACCGCGAGTAGCCAACATGCCCAGGCTGACGCCATCTACAGCGCCCGAAGCGTTGCCGAAACTGACCATCAGACCACGAGGCTGCAGGCAATCAAGGGAGGTGAGCCAGGTGTCTTTGCCTACGCCGTCGTAGACCACTGGCACTTTCTTGCCACCCGTCAGTTCCTTGACCCGCTCGACCACATTTTCTTTTGAGTAATCAATGACCTCCCAAGCACCGTGCGCTTTGGCCAAGGCTGCCTTTTCGGGGGTGGATGCCGTACCTATCAGCTTGACGCCCAGCGCTTTCGCCCATTGGCAGGCAATCAGCCCCACACCGCCGGCCGCAGCGTGAAACAGTATGGTTTCATCACCCTGCAAACGGAAAGTCTGGCGAAACAGGTACTGTACTGTCAGGCCTTTAAGCATTAATGCTGCGCCTTGCTCGAAACTGACGCCATCAGGCATTTTCACTACCCGGTCGGCAGGCACGTTGCGGGCTTCCGCATAGGCGCCCAGCGGACTTTGACCATAGGCGACACGATCGCCCACTTTCAGGTGACTGACATCGGCGCCCACGGCTTCGACCACACCCGAGGCTTCGAAGCCCAGACCATGCGGCAACGGATGCTGATAAAGGCCGGTGCGGCAGTAGATATCGATAAAATTCAAGCCAACTGCTTTCTGGCGTATAGTTACTTCGTTTTTCTGGGGGACTGGTACATCGACCAAAACGAGTTTCAACACCTCGGGACCGCCGTTCTTCTCGATGCGTATTGCTTTGACCTGGTTATTCAAGATGAGCTCCTTGCTTCAATATGATGCGCGCAATATGCGCCTGGTTTAAATTTTATTTGCTGCCTTCCACCCTACAACATGAGTCGTCAGAGTGCACTGTTTGCGATTCATATCGCCGCAATCCTGTTTGGCCTGACCGGCATATTCGGCGAACTGATACAGGCCAATGCCATGGTCATTACGGCTGGCCGCGCAAGCTTTGCTGTCGCCGCCCTGTTGATCTTCATACGATATCAGGGTGGCTCTTTATTGCAAGGCATAAAAGGTGGAAATATCCGGGTGCTGCTGGCGGCCGGCGCCATGCTGACCATACACTGGATCAGCTTTTTCATTGCAGTGAAAATAGCCGGGGTTGCCATCGCCACCTTGGGCTTTGCCAGCTTCCCCGCTTTTATTACACTATGTGAAAGCCTGTTTTTCAGAGAAAAAATCAGCGCTGCGGAATGGTCGATATTAACCTTGGTCACACTGGGGCTGGTTCTGGTTACCCCCTCTTTCAATTTCCAGGACGAGGCTACCATAGGCTTGGCCTGGGCGGTAGTATCTGGCCTGTCGTTTGCCATTTTCACACTCATCAACCGCCGCGCTGCCGCAGCCATGCCGGCGCAGCAGGTGGCCTGCTGGGAAAACCTGGTGGTGGCCTTGCTGACTTTGCCCTTTTCGTTTCCGGCCATGGCCCAGTTGCAGGCGCTTGACTGGCTCTGGATAGCGCTGCTGGGCATATTTTGCACCGCTCTATCGCACTACCTGCTGGTAGCCAGCCTGATGACGCTGAAGGCTCGCAGCGCAGGCATAGTGATTGCGCTTGAGCCTATCTACGCCATTTTCTTTGCGGCCATCCTGTTTGCGCAATACCCGTCAATACGGGCTCTGTTCGGTGGCGCCCTGATGATCAGCGCCATCGTGTGGTCTGGCTTGCGCAAAGCCGACAAGCCGTCGGCTTTGCGCACTAAACGCTAAACCTTAGCAATAAGGCCAGCAATTGCCTGGCCTACTTCAGTGGTACTGGCCTTGCCACCCATATCGGGTGTACGCGGACCATTTTCCAATACGGTTTCAATTGCCTTGATCACTTCTTGTGCCGCTTGCGGATAACCCAGGAAATCGAGCATCATGGCGCCGCTCCAGACTTGCCCTATGGGGTTGGCAATACCCTTGCCATAGATATCGGGCGCTGAGCCGTGCACCGGTTCGAACAGGGATGGGAACTTACGCTCGGGATTCAGGTTGGCCGAAGGCGCAATGCCTATGGTACCCGTGCAAGCTGGCCCCAGATCGGACAAGATGTCGCCAAACAAATTGGACGCCACTACGACATCGAACCAGTCAGGATGTTGGACGAAGTGAGCACAAAGAATGTCGATATGGTATTTATCCCAGCGCACTTCCGGATAGTTTTGCGCCATATCGGCCACGCGCTCGTCCCACCAGGGCATAGAAATGGAGATGCCATTTGACTTGGTTGCCGCAGTAAGATGCTTGCCGCGCTTTTGCGCCAGTTCAAAGGCAAACTTCAGCACCCGTTCTGCGCCTATCCGGGTAAACACGCTTTCTTGAATGACCACCTCGCGCTGCGTGCCTTCGAAAAGGCGCCCGCCGCTATTGGAGTACTCGCCTTCTGTATTTTCGCGCACGATGTAAAAATCGATATCGCCCGGCTTGCGATCAGCCAAAGGCGACTTGACGCCCGGCATCAGCCGTACCGGACGCAAATTAATGTACTGGTCGAATTCACGCCTGAATTTAAACAGGGATTCCCACAGCGCAACGTGATCGGGCACCAGTTCGGGCCAGCCTATGGCGCCGAAAAATATAGCCTCGTGACTGCTTAAGCGCTCTTTCCAGTCTTCGGGCATCATGCGGCCATGCTGCGCATAATAGTCGCAGCTCCAGTCCAGCATTTCGAAATCAAACTTTATGCCATGGCGGCTGGCGATGGCTTCCAGTACGCGCAAGCCTTCCGGCATGACCTCTTTGCCAATACCGTCTCCTGCAATTACCGCTATTTTGTGGACTTTAGACACCTTGGACTCTCTTTAATCATGGTTAATACAATAATTGTCAGATTATGGCGCAGGCACGCCTGATCCAACCTACAAGCACAGCTTATTTACGGCCCGTAAGCGACCCCAGCACCCCGCGTATCAGCTGGTTGGCCGTGCGCCTGGCGGTACTTTTTATAACAGATTGCACCACTCCGTCGCGACGACCGCCGCGCGGCCCTGTGGAGCCAAACAGAAATTCACTGACAGTGCCCATAAGGCCGCTGTCGGCTGGCGCCGTTTTGCCTGATACACCAACGCCTGTTGCTGCAGCCGCGCCCGACGACTGCTCGTTGGCGCGTTTCAGCAAGACTTCGTAGGCCGATTCGCGATCAATGAGGCGATCGTATTTGGCGCCCAGCAATGACGCGTTGCGCAGCGCCTGGCGCTCGGCATCAGAGGCTGGCCCTATGCGGCTGCCGGGAGCCATCATCCATACCCTTTCAGTAATGGTGGGACTGCCTTTGGCATCGAGCATGGAAATCAGCGCTTCACCCACCGCCAGTTCAGTAATGGCTTTTTCAATATCGAGCCCCGGATTGGGGCGCATGGTTTGCGCAGCCGTCTTGACGGCCTTTTGATCGCGCGGCGTAAAGGCCCTTAGGGCATGCTGCACACGATTGCCCAGTTGCCCCAGCACGGTATCGGGAATATCGAGCGGATTTTGAGTAACAAAGTAGATACCCACACCCTTGGAACGCACCAGCCTCACAACTTGTTCTATTTTTTCGAGCAAGGCTTTGGGCGCATCCTTGAACAACAAGTGCGCCTCATCGAAAAAGAACACGAACTTGGGTTTGTCGAGGTCGCCCACTTCAGGGAGGTCTTGGTAGAGATCGGCCAGCATCCACAATAGAAACACGGCATATAAGCGCGGCGACTGCATGAGCTTGTCGGCGGCCAGAATATTGACTATGCCCTGGCCCTTTTCGTTGACGCGTATCCAGTCGAAAATATCGAGCATGGGCTCGCCAAAGAATTTGTCGGCCCCCTGCGATTCCAGGCGCAGCAAGCTGCGCTGTATTGCGCCTATGGACGCCGACGATACATTACCGTAGCGGGTACGCAACTGCGCGGAACGATCAGAGACGTCTTGCAGCATGGCGCGCAGGTCTTTGAGATCGAGCAGTAATTGTCCTTCGTCGTCGGCCACCTTGAACACCAGGCTGAGCACCCCCTCTTGGGTATCATTGAGTTCAAGCATGCGCGCCAGCAGCAAAGGCCCCATGTCGGAAACCGTGGCCCGCACCGAATGCCCCTGCTCACCGAAGATATCCCACAACACGACCGGGCATGCACCCCAGGCTGGTTCGGGCAAGTTCAATTTTTCCAGTCGTTCTTGCAGCTTGGGACTGCTTTGGCCCGCCTGCGAAATGCCGCTGAGATCACCCTTGACGTCAGCCATGAATACCGCTGTACCCATGCGCGAGAACGCTTGCGCAAGCAATTGCAGCGTTACCGTCTTGCCAGTTCCGGTCGCGCCGGTGATGCAGCCATGCCGGTTCGCAAGCCGCGGCAACAGGGCAGTTTCTGCATGTTCATTTTTTGCGATGACGATGGGATCGACCATAATTTAAGCATTCCAGGCAAGAACAAAAACAAGGCACAAGTGTAATGGGATGCTCATTCCTGTGCACGCGGTAAAATGGCATTCTTTTACTTGAGTTTAGTGAAAATTTATGGCCGGTCACAGTAAATGGGCGAATATCCAGCACCGCAAGGGTCGCCAAGATGCCAAACGAGGCAAGCTCTGGACAAAAATCATCCGCGAGATCACAGTTGCCGCACGCGCGGCAGGCCCTGATCTCGACGCCAACCCCCGCTTGCGCATGGCCTGGGATAAAGCCATGGCTGCCAACATGCCCAAAGACAACATCCAGCGCGCCATCCAGCGTGGCGCGGGTGAAACCGACGGCGCCAACTACGAAGAAATTCGCTATGAAGGCTACGGGGTAGGCGGCGCGGCGGTCATCATCGACTGCATGACCGACAACCGTCAGCGCACCGTTTCCGATGTGCGCCACGCCCTCAGCAAAAACGGCGGCAACCTGGGCCTGGACGGCTCTGTGGTCTTCATGTTCCAGCATTGCGGCCAGTTCCTGTTTGCGCCTGGCACCTCCGAAGAGCATGTTATGGAAGTCGCACTGGAGGCCGGGGCCGAAGATGTCCAGACTGACGAAGAAGGCATGATAGAAGTCACCTGCCCGCCTGGCGATTACGCCGCGGTCAAAGACGCTTTCCAGCAAGCAGGCCTGGAGCCCGAAGTACAAGCTGTCGTCATGAAAGCGCTCAACGAAACCGAGCTCACTGGCGACGACGCGGTCACTATGCAAAAAATGCTCGATGCCCTGGAAGGCCTGGATGACGTCCAAGAGGTCTACACCACCGCCGTGCTGGATGAGTCCGACGTATAAGCCAGCGACGCATCCGATTTTTCTTTTATTAACAGCCTGAAGACATTAACAAGCTCTCACTATGAAATTACTCGTAATCGGTGGCGGTGGCCGCGAACATGCCTTGGCCTGGGGCCTAGCGAAGTCAGCGCGGGTGCAAACCGTATACGTTGCGCCCGGCAACGGCGGCACGGCCCTATCGCCTCAATTGCAAAATATTGCCATCAGCGATATCAACGAGCTTGTCGCGTTTGCTCAAAAAGAAAAAATCGCTTTTACCGTCGTTGGTCCTGAGGCCCCGCTGGCCGCTGGCGTCGTCGATGCCTTTCTGGCCGCTGGGCTGAAAATATTCGGCCCAACACAGGCGGCGGCGCAACTGGAAAGCTCCAAAGACTATGCCAAGTCTTTTCTGGTTCGCCATCATATTCCTACCGCCGACTATCAAACCTTTACCGATCCCGCGCTGGCCAAGGCCTATATTACAAAACAGGGCGCCCCAATTGTGGTCAAGGCCGATGGCCTGGCTGCAGGCAAGGGGGTAGTGGTTGCCACCACCGTCGCCGAAGCTCACGAAGCCATAGACCAGATGCTGGGCGATGGCTCTCTGGGGGCGGCAGGCGCGCGCGTGGTTATCGAAGAATGCCTGGTTGGCGAAGAAGCCAGCTTCATCGTCATGTGCGATGGGCGCAGCGTATTGCCACTGGCAACCAGCCAGGATCACAAACGCCTTAAAGACAACGACGAAGGTCCCAACACGGGTGGCATGGGCGCCTACTCGCCGGCGCCAGTGATCAGCCCGGCCTTGCACAACCGCATCATGCGTGAAGTCATACACCCCACCATCGCCGGCATGGCCAAAGACGGCATCGTCTATACCGGGTTCTTGTATGCCGGCCTGATGATAGGCAGCGGCCCCGACGCCACACGCACTCTCAAGGTGCTGGAATTCAATTGCCGCATGGGTGACCCAGAAACCCAGCCCATCATCATGCGTGTCAAAAATGACCTGACCCAGGTATTTGAACTTGCCGTCGACGGGCGCCTCGATGAAGCATCCATCGACTGGGACCGACGCACTGCGCTGGGCGTGGTCATGGCCGCACACAATTACCCGGCCACACCCCGCAACGGCGACATCATCAGCCGCCTGCCCAAAGACACCGACGAATGCATGGTGTTCCACGCCGGCACTGTGCTCGACAATGGCATCTTGAAGACATCGGGCGGGCGCGTACTTTGCGTTACCGTACTGGCAGACTCGGTCAAGCGCGCACAAGCCGCGGCCTATGCCGCCATTGCGCTTACCCACTTCGACGGGCAGCAATATCGCAGCGATATCGGGTGGCGTGCCCTGCCCTCCGCCGGGTCCAGCTCCACCTGACCAGCCCCTGCCAGCGCAGACGACTCAAGGAAACTGATATGAATGTTCCGATTTCCGCCGCCCGCGATTACTTTCTGGATTTGCAGGCGCGCATAGTAAGCACCCTAGAGGCCGCCGACGGCAGCCCCTTCCAGGCCGATCAGTGGGCCCGCGACGAGGGCGGCGGCGGCTTGTCGCGCTACCTAGAGGGCGGTGCGCTGTTTGAGCGCGCCGGCGTCCTGTTCAGCCACGTGCAGGGCAAAACCCTGCCCCCCTCCGCCAGTTCGCATCGCAGCGAACTGGCAGGCCGCTCGTGGGAAGCCATGGGCGTATCGCTGGTGTTGCACCCGCGTAATCCTCATGTGCCTACCGTTCACATGAACGTCAGGCTATTTGTGGCGCACGCGGCCATAGCCGGCGAAGACGACGTCTTCTGGTTTGGCGGTGGCCTTGACCTCACCCCCTGCTATGCCTACGAAGAAGATGCGCGCCATTTCCATCAGGTGTGCCACAATGCCCTGCAAGCGTTCGGCCCCAACAAATACCCCGCCTACAAAAAATGGTGCGATGAATACTTTTATCTTAAGCACCGCAACGAAACCCGAGGCGTGGGCGGGCTTTTTTTCGATGACCTGAACGAACAAGGCTTCGATCACAGCTTTGCCCTGACCCGTTCGGTGGGCGACGCGTTCCTGGATGCCTATATGCCCATCGTGGCAAGACGCGAACACACCCCCTACACCGAGGAACAGCGCGATTTCCAGGCCTATCGCCGGGGCCGCTATGTTGAATTCAATCTGGTCTTTGACCGCGGCACCCTGTTTGGCCTGCAATCAGGTGGGCGCACCGAATCCATACTGCTTTCCATGCCGCCCATGGCCGCTTGGCGCTATCGCTGGGAACCGCAAGCAGGCACGCACGAAGCCGTGCTTGCCGACTACCTGAAACCGCGCGAATGGCTATAAAAAAGATAGGCCTGCTTGGGGGTAGCTTCGACCCGGTGCATCTGGCGCACATTGCTCTGGCCGAAACGGCCCGACAGACACTGGGCCTGGAAGGTGTGCAGCTCATACCCGCCGCCGACCCCTGGCAACGCCGCCCCTTGGCAGCCACCGGCGAGCAACGGCTGGCCATGCTCAGTCTCGCCACCCGCCATTACCCTCATTTACATATCAACCCGGTTGAAATTCAGCGTGGCGGCACAACCTATACCATAGACACCTTACGGCAACTTCCAGATGACGCCAAGTATTTCTGGATACTCGGCGCCGATCAGCTACGCAATTTTTGCTCGTGGCATTGCTGGCAGGAAATTGCCAGCCTGCTCACACTGGCTGTCGCCCAAAGACCAGGCAGTCCTCTGCTCGCCCCAACGGCTCTCACAGAGCATCTGGAAAAACAGGGGCGCTGTCTTATAGAGCTCCCCTTCGAACCAACGGCAATATCCGCCACCTTTATACGCGAACGCCTGGCAGCCGGCGAACCTACGGATAAAATGCTGGATACTGCTGTTGCACAATATATTCAACAACACGGGCTCTATCTGGCGCCTGTTGTATAACCTCTCACGGTATAGTTCACCCATGGATATTCAAAAACTGCAACGCCTTGTCATTGACGCCCTCGAAGACGTCAAGGCACAAGACATCAAAATCTTCAACACCACGCATATCACCGGCCTGTTCGACCGCGTCGTGATCGCCACCGGCTCGTCCAATCGCCAGACCCGCTCGCTCGCGTCCAGCGTGGCCGACAGCGCCCGAGAGCGCAAAATCCCCATCGTTGCCTACGAAGGCGAAGATACCGGCGAATGGGTATTGGTCGATCTGGGCGACATTGTCGTGCACTGCATGACACCCGCCATCCGCGAATACTACAACCTGGAAGAAATCTGGGGCGGAAAGCCGGTCAACGTCAAGCTGCTGCCACAATCCTTGCTGCCAGGCGCCCCCGAAACCTACCACTACGACGAGGAATAACGGCAGCACCATGAAACTGATTGTCGTCGCCGTAGGCCTGCGCATGCCCGACTGGGTAGAAATCGCCTGGAAAGATTACGCACGGCGCCTACCCGCCGACTGTGCGCTTGAACTCAAGGAAGTCAAGCCAGAACCTCGCACATCAGGCAAGACAGCCGCCCAAATGATGCAGGCCGAAGCACGACGCATTGAGGCAGCCATACCCATGCACGCCATGCGTATTGCACTCGACGAACGCGGCAAAGACATCGACACCAAGACGCTGGCGCACGAGCTTGAAAACTGGCGCAACAGCGGCCAGGACATCGCCTTTCTGGTGGGTGGCCCCGACGGCCTTGATGCAACCCTGAAACAAAGCTGCAAAGGCCTGCTGCGCCTGTCATCTCTGACCCTCCCCCACCCTATGGTACGCGTTGTACTTGCCGAGCAACTGTATCGCGCCTGGGCTATCATGACCGGTCACCCTTACCACCGCGCCTGAGCGCAAAAACCGGACTCGCTATTGTCATGACCATGCCCATGCGCAGAACAAAAATCGTCGCGACCTTAGGGCCTGCCAGCTCCAGCCCCGAAACCATCGAAGCACTCATCCTTGCCGGCATGGATGTCGCGCGTCTCAATTTTTCACATGGCAGCGCCCAGGATCACCGCCTGCGAGCACAACTGGTCAGATCTCTATCCGAAAAACACGGCAAGTATGTCGCCATCATGGGCGACTTGCAAGGCCCTAAAATCCGTATCGCCCGCTTCAAAACCGGGCAGGTCACGCTCAAGACAGGCCAGCCCTTTATCTTATCCAACCAGCACCCTCCAGAAGACGGTGACGAAACCATGGTTGGTATCGATTACCCCAGCCTGGTACAAGACTGCCATCCAGGCGATGAACTGCTGCTCGACGACGGACGGGTCGTGTTGCAAGTGGATGGCGTTGAAGAACACGCTGTGCACACCATAGTCACGGTGGGCGGGCCGCTGTCCAACAACAAGGGCATCAACCGGCGCGGCGGCGGCATTTCCGCGCCCAGCCTTACCGACAAAGACCGCGAAGATATTAAACTGGCGGCTGAGCTCGATATGGATTACATAGCAGTTTCATTTCCACGCTATGGCCGCGACATCGAAGAAGCCCGCCATCTGGTAGAAGCCACCGGCAGCAAAGCCTGGATCATCGCCAAGATAGAAAGGGCCGAGGCCGTCGCCGACGATCTCGCGCTCGACGCCATCATCAAAGTCAGCGACGGTGTCATGGTCGCGCGCGGCGACCTGGGCGTGGAAGTGGGTGATGCCCGCCTGGTAGGCATACAAAAGCGCATCATCCAGCATGCTCGCACGCTTAACAAGCTGGTTATTACCGCTACGCAAATGATGGAGTCCATGGTCAACAGCCCTTTGCCAACCCGCGCCGAGGTCTCTGATGTGGCCAACGCCGTACTCGACTATACCGATGCGGTGATGCTGTCAGCCGAGAGCGCGTCGGGGCAGTATCCGGTAGAAGCGGTTACTGCCATGGCGCGGGTTTGCCTGGGGGCCGAACAAGAGCCCACCAGTTCCCGCTCTGCCCATCGCCTGGGTGAAACCTTTACCCGCTGCGACGAAACCATTGCGCTGGCCACCATGTATGCGGCCAATCACTTCCCCGGCGTCAAGGCCATCATCAGCCTGACCGAAAGCGGTCACACACCGCTGATCATGTCGCGCATACGCTCAGGGGTGCCCATTTATTGCTATACGCGCCATGCTGGCACACAACGGCGCGCGGCGCTGTTCCGCGGCGTGTATACCGTGGCCTTCGACGCCGCCAAGCTTGATCCTGCGCTGGTCAGTGACGCCGCCATTGAAAAACTCAAGGCGCAGTCAGTGCTGCAGACCGGAGACTGGATCATCCTGACCAAGGGTGATTTTTTCAGCAACAGCGGCGGCACCAATGGCATGAAGATACTCAAGGTCAGTTAAGGCCAAACGATGAAACTCCCTGTTATCTACCTGGCCTCGGCCAGCCCTCGCCGGCATGAAATTCTGCTGCAAATGGGCATTGAACACGAAATTCTGCACGTACCTGCGCCCGAAGGCGAAGACGAGCCGCAACTACCCAACGAACCGCCCGAAACCTATGTGCTGCGCACCGCTCGTGAAAAAGCCATACGCGCCAGGCAATGGCTGGCAAACAGTCCCTTATCCGCTACGGGAAAACCACTGGATGCCAGTCGTCCGGTACTTTCGGCCGATACCACGGTCATTCTAGACAACGACATTCTGGGCAAGCCCACAAGTACCGACGACGCCAGCAAGCTTTTAGCCCGGCTATCCGGCAATACCCATAGCGTACACACAGCCATCGTGCTGGCTTGTGGCAACCGGACCCTGGAAGATGTATCCATTACCCAGGTACGCTTCAAGCCGCTGTCAAAAACAGAAATTGCCAACTATTGCGCCACTGGCGAGCCCATGGGCAAGGCAGGCGCCTACGGCATACAGGGCAAGGCGGCAATCTTCATTGAACACATCGCCGGCAGCTACACCGGCGTCATGGGCTTGCCCGTATTCGAAACCTGGCGGCTTTTACAAGCGTTCTTGGAGCACGAAGCGCCATAGCCAGGGTATCAAGCGGCCAAAACCATATCAACAGCAGCCCCCTGGCGTATAGCATGCCAGCTTGACAGCATAACGCACAATACGTACGATAATCAGGCCTATGTTCGCATATGCGAACAATAGTATGATCCTGAAAAACACATATGCCCGATTAGTGATCAAGGAGACATGTTATGAAATTTTGCGTAACAAGCCTGAGATGGGCTTCAATCCTAATGATATCGGCCTGGTCGATTTGCAGTTGGTCACAGACGAACTATCCACAACATCCGGTGAAGATCATTGTTTCAGTTCCCCCCGGCAGTGGCGCCGATACCAGCGCACGCTTTATCGCGAAACATCTATCAGCGGCGCTCGCTCAGCCCTTTATTGTAGAAAACCGGCCCGGTGCAGACAGTGTTATCGCCGCGAAGCTTGTTGCGGACGCCGCGCCCGATGGACACACCATGTTTGTCGCGAGCAATTCGCCGATGGTTACAAATGCGGCGGTATTCAAGCATCTTTCCTACGATCCAATCAAAGATTTCGAACCTATTTCCGGAATTGCGCGATTTCCAATGATACTGGTGGTTCCCGTGAATTCACCTATTTCGAATGTCCAGGATCTCATTGATGCAGCTAGAAAAGCGCCTGGCAAGCTTAACTACGCAAGCGGAACATCCACCTACCGCCTTGCCATCGAACGTTTCCATGCACGGCATGGCATAAGCAGCACGGCAATTCCGTACAAGGGCACCGCGCCAGCCATTATGGACGTCGCTTCCGGAATTGTTGATTATTCAATGGCTGAAATCAGTTCGGTGCTGCCACTGATTCGTGCTGGAAAACTGCGCGCATTGGCCGTTGCAAGTAACGCACGACACAAGGACCTGCCCGCGGTCCCGACATTCAGCGAGACTGGTACGACAGGCTACGAATCATATGCCTGGACCGGAGCCTTCTTCCCCGCTGGCGTGCCGGTCAATATCGTGCAACAGGTGTCAAAGATCATCCGCACATTGCTTGACAGCAGTGAAGGCGAAAAATTTATTGCTGACCAAGGCGGTACAGTGTTTGCGGTGGATCCTGACGACCTTCGCAAGTTTCAACTTGAAGAAATGACAGCAGTCAGGGAGATCGTACGAACCGCAAATATTCCAGTCGAGTGATGAACCGCCGTTAGGGCCCACGGTGCGAACCACGGCAAGCTCGTGGTTTGCGGCCTTCACTACTCGGCAGGTTGCGCCGGGCCAGCGGGTTCGTGCGGATAAGAACCACCAAGCAAAAGAGAGAGCTTTCTGGCTGTGGCCAAGACGTGTCGTTCTATAAGATGCTTTCTTGCCCGGATCCGCTCGGATGGCCCCGCCACAAGAATGGCGGCGACCGCCTCCCCATTGGCATCAAAAACCGGCGAGGCGACTCCGCTGGCGCCCGCAACCCGTTCTTCGTGAGTGCGGGCAATGCCCTCTTGACGCACTGCTAATAGTTCAGCCCGCAGCTCACCAGGCGATACGATAGTCGTTTCCGTAAAGCGCTTGAGTGCACGCGCTTGCAGGACTCGCTTCAAACGATCTGGCGCAGAATAAGCAAGCAGCACTTTGCCGGTGGCTGTGCAATGCATTTCTCGCCGCTCGCCCACTTTGACCGTGTATCGCACAGGATGGTCGCTTTCGACCCTTTCGATATAAACGACACGATCAGCATCGTCTGCAACGATACCGAGCACCGCGGTTTCACCAGTGACCGTGACTAATTCGCGCAGCAGCGGCAGTGCAAGCGTGGATATGTCTTGTCTGAATGCGGGGTGCGCGATCAGGGCATAAAGGCGCTCACCCAGCACGTAACGCCCATTGGTTTCACGCCGCAGGCAATTTTCCCTGATCATCGCATTGAGAAGCCCGACCAAGCTTGTTTTTGGTGCATCTATAAACGTCGCAAGCTCTGTCAGCGTGGCGCCATCCGGCTGCGACGCCAGCCGCTCTATGATTGATATCACTCGCCCAACGGACTGGGGGCCAGAAGAAGAACCGGCAGGCTGGATAGAAGCGGAACTCAAAACGCGGCAGGCTCACAAAGCAGATTAACTTTTGATTCTAATGGGGTGTGGACGCAAGTGTCAAATCGATTCAGCACCCTTCTTTTATATTGGCCGCCATCGCGCCTGTTCAATATCAATAGGATTTCGGCAGTCCCAGAACACGCTCGGCGATGTAGCACAGCGCCAGGTGCGGCGTAATAGGGGCGATGCGGTGTATCATGCATTCGCGCATATATCGTTCAACGTGATATTCCTTGGCATACCCCATGCCGCCGTGCGTCATCACTGCATTCGTGCAGGCACTGAATGTCGCTTCGCCCGCGAGATATTTTGACGCATTCGCCAGTGCTCCGCAATCTTCTCCGCGATCGTACAACTGAGCAGCACGAAACGCCATCAAATTGGCGGCCTCAAGTTCAGCCCAGTTCTGCGCCAGCGGATGCTGAATGGCCTGATTCTGTCCTATGGGCCGGCCGAACACTACACGTTGCTTCGCATACTCGGATGCCCTTCGCAGCGCAGCTCGGCCCAGCCCGACCAGTCCTGCGGAAATCAGGATTCGCTCCGGATTGATTCCGTGCAGCAGATAGCGAAAGCCCTGGCCTTCTTCGCCGATTCTATCCTCGACGGGGACTTCCATTCCATCGAAGAACAATTCATTGGAGTCGACGCATTTGCGCCCCATTTTTTCGATGGCGCGTACATCAACCTTAGTCTTGTCTAGATCTGTAAAGAAAAGGCTGAGCCCATCCACAGGACGACTGGCGTCCGTAGCTTCTGTTGTGCGGGCGATCAGAAGAATCTTATTGGCCACTTGCGCAGTGGAAATCCAGATTTTCTGGCCGTGAATAAAATAGCGGTCTCCTTTTCGAACGGCACGCGTCTTTAGACGGGTGGTATCAAGCCCCGCGTCGGGTTCCGTGACCCCAAAGCATGCAATGTCCTTGCGCTGGATGATGCGCGGGAGCATACGTTGCTTCTGTTCCGGGGTGCCATATTTGACCACGGGGTTCAGGCCGAAGATGCCTATGCTTACCGAGGAAACGCCTCCGTTTCCGGCACCAGACTCCGAGATACCTTGCATCAACAAGGCTGCCTCAGTAATGCCCAGGCCGGCGCCACCATATTCTTGAGGCATGGCGATTCCCATATAGCCGCTATCAGCAATGGCTTGGCAGAAATCTTCGGGGAACTTTCCATCGTGGTCGCGCTGCAACCAGTAATCGTCGTCAAATCGCTCAGTAATGTGCTTGACGCTTGATATGATTTGTTGCTGTTCGGAAGTGAAGTCGATGCTCATATTGGGACCATGTCATCCTGGCACTATGCCGTAAAAAAGTAAAAATACGAATTAACGTATCTGATTCGTATAACAGAACTTACTTTTTACTGTCTCCATTGCGGGATGTCAATCATTGTCGTATGCCCGCGGGCACCTCGCGGTATTGACAAGCATAATTTCGACTGATAGCATTTAAAAACGAATAAACGTATTCTGTTCTTACATACGTACTTAATACTTGGCTTGCGGCAGTCAGCACAATGACTTTACGTGCTGCTCAAACTCACTCGATGATTACAAAAACAAACAATGCAACGGCCAATCCATTCTTGGCGGCAGGGCCGCTTCCCTGCTGAGCAACAAGGAGTAAACACCGCATGACTGGTCCCTTGAATGGTATTCGGATTATTGATATTTCAACCGTGCTGATGGCACCTTATGCTACCCAGATCCTTGGCGACATGGGCGCCGATGTAATCAAGGTCGAATCCCCAGCCGGTGACTTGATTCGCGGGATCGGGCCATATCGTCATGCAGGCATGGGCGCGATCTTTATGAATGCCAACCGCAGCAAACGCAGCCTGGTCCTGGACTTAAAGCAGGCGGCTGGCCGCGACGCGCTCCTGGAACTGTGTCGGCACGCCGACCTATTCATCTACAATCTGCGCCCTCAGGTAATGGAGCGGCTAGGGCTATCGTACGAACAGATTTCAGCGGTTAATACACGGATCATCTACGTGGGCATGTACGGCTATGGGCAAGACGGCCCCTATGCGGCCAAGCCCGCCTACGACGACCTCATTCAGGGTGCGGTGGGCATTCCATGGCTGGCTCACATGAATTCCGGCAACGAACCCACCTATGTGCCTACTGCCATAGTAGATCGCGGCGTTGCACTTTCCGCTGTTGGCATCATCAACGCTGCGCTCTATCACCAACTCCGCACAGGCAATGGACAGCGCATCGACATTCCGATGTTCGAAACCATGGCTGCATTCGTTCTGGGCGACCATCTCGCCGGCGAGACGTTCGTGCCGCCCATCGGGCCGTCAGGATACCAACGAATGCTCGTGTCAGACCGGCGTCCGTACCGGACACGCGACGGCTATATTTGTCTGATGGCATATTCAGATCGCCATTGGCGCGAGCTTTTCCAGGCCCTAGGGCGAGGCGACGAGGTGTTGTCCGACCCACGATTCTCCACTATCGAAAAGCGCACCGAGCATATCGGCGCCCTCTATCAGGAATTGTCGTCGGTGCTTGCCATGCGCACAACAGCCGAATGGCTCGAGCTTTGCGAGACCATCGACATTCCGGCAATGCCGCTGCACACCATCGACAGCCTGATCCAGGATCCTCATCTAAAAGCGACTGGCTTCTTTTCGGTGGTTGAACATCCTACCGAGGGGTCAATACGCCACATGGCCGTCCCCAGCCAATGGTCCGAGACCCAACCGCTGCCCAGCAGGCATGCGCCCGTCCTCGGAGAGCACAGCATCGAGATACTACGCGAAGCCGGCTATACCCCCGAGCACATCGCTACGCTGCTTGAAGCAGGCGTAAGCTTCGTGCCGTCCAGCCCTTAATTTCAACGGACGACTGGCTCAACGACCTGACACCACGGGCCCGATCCGTGCATGGCTTGCGCATGCTTTGCCCCCCAACGGCAAAACCCCCAACCTGGTTCACAGATTGGGGGTTTTACTTTACAAATAAGAGCCTGACGATGACCTACTTTCACAGACGCGAAGTCCACTATCATCGGCGCAAAGGCGTTTCACGGT
>JACCER010000034.1 GCA_013416445.1 Alcaligenaceae bacterium | reverse complement strand
AGGCGATAACGTCTCGATCAAGGTCAGCCTGATCGCGCCCATCGCCATGGAAGAAGGCTTGCGCTTCGCCATTCGCGAAGGCGGCCGTACGGTAGGCGCTGGTGTAGTTGCCAACATTATCAAGTAAGCAGTAAAGTTGTATGGCGAAAGAAAGCTAAGCAATCTTTCGCAACAGTTTAAAAGGTGGTGAAGCCAGCAGGCTCACCGCCTTTCGAGGTCTAGGGGTATAGCTCAATTGGCAGAGCGTCGGTCTCCAAAACCGAAGGTTGTAGGTTCGATTCCTACTGCCCCTGCCACACAATCAGTTTCATCGTAGCCGCATACAGCGGCGCCACTCGCCGGAATATGTCGAATAGCAACATAGTAACCGTTAGCAGTACCGCAGATCGCATTAAGCTAGGTCTGGCGGTGCTTGTTATCGTGGCCGGCATTGTCGGCTACTCCATGCTCGAAGGTCAGCCTGGCATCATGCGCGCAGGCGTGTTCATTGCAAGTCTGGTCATCGCGGCAATTATTGCCTGGTTCAGCGAGCCTGGTCGCCGCACGATTAGTTATGGGCGTGATTCCTATAACGAAATCAAGCGTGTTATCTGGCCGACGCGCAAAGAAACCACGCAAATGACGGGCATTGTTTTTGTGTTTGTCGTAGCCATGGGTCTCTTGTTGTGGATCGTCGATAAAGGTCTAGGGTGGGTCATTTATGGCTTGCTGCTTGGCTGGAAATAAAGGGTACACATGAGCAAGCGTTGGTACGTGGTACACGTTTATTCCGGTATGGAAAAAAGCGTGCATAAGGCGCTCGTCGAGCGCATAGAAAGAGCCGAACTGGAAACCTCCTTTGGTCGTATCCTGGTTCCCTCGGAAGAAGTCCTTGAAGTCAAAGGCGGCAAAAAGTCCATCACTGAACGTCGCATATTCCCAGGCTATGTCCTGGTCGAAATGGAACTCACCGACGAAACCTGGCATTTAGTCAAAAACACGAATCGGGTAACTGGCTTTCTGGGCGGTTCCGGCAATCGTCCCGCACCTATTTCCGACCGCGAAGTCGAAAAGATACTTTCGCAAATGGAAGAGGGCGTCGAGAAGCCCAAGCCTAAAGTCCTCTTTGAAGTCGGCGAAATGGTTCGTGTCAAAGAAGGCCCCTTTGCTGATTTCAACGGCAATGTCGAAGAAGTCAACTACGAAAAAAGCAAGGTGCGTGTCTCGGTCACTATTTTTGGTCGCGCCACCCCTGTTGAACTGGATTTTGGTCAGGTCGAAAAGACCTAATTTTTAAACCCCGGGGAGCCAGTCTTGTTGTTTAGGCTGGTGTTACTACCCGCAAGGAGCTAAGCATGGCGAAGAAAATCGTTGGCTTTATCAAGCTGCAAGTGCCAGCTGGTAAGGCTAACCCCTCACCCCCCATTGGTCCGGCGCTAGGTCAGCGCGGTCTGAACATCATGGAATTCTGCAAGGCGTTCAACGCCAAAACCCAAGGCCTCGAGCCAGGTTTGCCAATTCCAGTGGTCATTACCGCTTACGCAGACAAGAGCTTCACCTTCATCATGAAGACGCCGCCTGCCACCATCCTGATCAAAAAGGCAACTGGTGTGCAAAAAGGTTCGCCGCGTCCTAATCTTGACAAGGTTGGCGTGCTTACACGTGCTCAAGCCGAAGAAATTGCTAAAACCAAATCGCCCGATCTTACCGCTGCCGACCTTGACGCAGCAGTACGCACGATCGCTGGCAGCGCCCGCAGCATGGGTATTACGGTTGAAGGGGTATAAACATGGCTAAGCTAAGCAAACGCGCGGCCGCTATCGCCGCTAAAATCGACGCCGACAAGTTCTATCCTGTTGCCGAAGCCATCGCATTGGTCAAAGAAACGGCCACCGCCAAGTTCAATGAATCCATCGATGTCGCCGTACAACTGGGCATAGATCCTAAAAAATCCGACCAGCTGGTTCGTGGTTCGGTAGTGCTGCCCGCTGGTACAGGTAAATCGGTGCGTGTCGCTGTATTTGCCCAAGGCGAAAAAGCTGAAGCCGCCAAAGCCGCTGGTGCCGACATCGTTGGCCTGGACGACCTGGCTGAAAGCATCAAGGCTGGCCAAATGGATTTCGATGTGGTCATCGCATCGCCCGACACCATGCGCGTTGTTGGCGCCCTGGGTCAAATCCTGGGCCCACGCGGCCTGATGCCCAACCCCAAAGTGGGCACGGTTACTCCTGACGTCGTCACCGCCGTCAAGAACGCCAAAGCAGGCCAGGTGCAGTACCGTACCGACAAGGCTGGCATCATCCACGCCACCATCGGTCGCGCCTCATTTGAAGTAGAACAGTTGCAAACCAACCTTGCCGCTCTGGTAGACGCCCTCATGAAGGCCCGTCCACCAGCAGCCAAGGGTATATATCTGCGCAAGCTGGCCGTCTCGTCCACGATGGGCGGCGGTGCGCGCGTAGAAATTGCTTCCCTGACGGCTTGATAAAGCCTCAGGAAAAAAGAACTTTGGGCTGTGTCTGGGTTCGCCAGACATTGCTGTCAAAGACCGCTGGAGCGCTGCCGCAACACGCATACGTGCGTTAGCGATGGGGCTTAATTTCAGGCTGTTTACAGGCTGAGTCCAGCGTAGACGGCGCCCATGGAAGAATTCTTGTAGTTAAAGAACTCGACCAGGTGCGCCGCATTCGGTTGATGCAAGAGACCCTCTCTTGTGTCTTTAGATGGAGTGTTCAAACCGTGAGTCTCAATCGTCAAGAGAAAGCGGTAGTCATCGAAGAAGTCTCTGCACAAGTTGCAAAGGCCCAATCGGTCATTATCGCTGAGTACCGTGGTCTGGACGTCGCCTCTGTAACCGTATTGCGCAAAACTGCGCGTGAGTCGGGAGTGTATCTGCGTGTTCTTAAAAACACGCTGGTTCGTCGTGCTGTTGCTGGAACTCCTTTCGAGGAAATTTCAGCCCAGTTGACCGGCCCGCTGATCTACGGGATCAGCGATGATCCGGTATCGGCAGCCAAGATACTCGCCGGTTTCGCAAAGACCAACGATAAGCTGGTCATCAAAGGCGGGGCATTGCCCAATAGCCTGTTGACCGAAGATGGTGTGAAGGCCTTGGCCACCATGCCGTCGCGCGATGAGTTGATTGCGAAGCTGATGGGTACGATGCAAGCCCCAATCACGCAATTTGTGCGTACGCTCAACGAAGTTCCAACCAAGTTCGTACGCGGCCTCGCAGCCGTGCGCGATCAAAAGGAAGCCGCGTAAGCAGCCCCTTTCGAATTTCGTCGAACCGAGCGACACCCAACCCTGGTTTTAATATATATATTTGGAGTTCTTAAAATGGCATTAAGCAAAGCTGAAATCCTAGACGCTGTAGCTGGCATGACCGTGCTCGAATTGTCCGAGCTGATCACGGACATGGAAGAAAAATTTGGCGTGTCGGCTGCTGCCGCCGCTGTTGCTGTGGCTGCTCCTGCAGCTGGCGGCGCTGCCGCTGCTGAAGAGCAAACCGAATTCACGCTGATGTTGGCTGAAATTGGCGCAAACAAAGTTAGCGTCATCAAGGCAGTGCGTGAAATCACCGGCCTGGGCTTGAAAGAAGCCAAGGACCTGGTCGATGCAACACCTAAGGCTGTTAAAGAAAGCATGTCTAAAGCTGATGCTGAAGCTGCCCAGAAGAAGCTTGAAGAAGCTGGCGCTAAAGCTGAACTGAAGTAAGTCTGTTTTCGCTTGCCCGGGAAGCGCCAAGGCCTTCCCGGGCTTTTGCGTTTCCAGAAAACCCACGATTCTGGTCCGGTTATTGTCCCGAGTCGGGTTTTCTGGAGTCGTAAACCAGGGCCGTGGTTGACGGCCCATGTAACCCTCGAGTCGGAGTGCTCATGCCTTATTCGTTCACCGAAAAAAAGCGCATACGCAAGAGCTTCGCCAAGCGTGAAGACGTTCAAGACGTCCCTTACCTTTTGGCGACTCAACTGCAATCATTTAAAACATTTTTGCAGGCGGATACTACACCTTCCAAACGCAAAGATGAAGGCCTGCAAGCGGCTTTTAGTTCGATTTTCCCCATTGTCAGTCATAACCAGATGGCTAGGCTGGAGTTTGTCAGCTATGTGCTTGGCGAACCCGTATTTGACGTTAAAGAATGTCAGTTGCGCGGCCTGACCTATGCTTCGCCGCTGCGCGCCAAAGTGCGCCTGGTCCTTATGGATCGCGAAGTCAGCAAACCCACAGTAAAAGAAGTCAAAGAGCAAGAAGTGTACATGGGCGAAATTCCGCTCATGACCAACACTGGCTCGTTTGTCATCAACGGCACCGAACGAGTCATCGTTTCGCAGTTGCACCGTTCACCCGGCGTCTTTTTCGAGCACGACCGCGGCAAAACGCACAGCTCGGGCAAGTTGTTGTTCTCGGCGCGCGTCATACCCTACCGTGGCTCGTGGCTCGATTTCGAGTTCGATCCCAAAGATGTCCTGTTCTTCCGTGTTGACCGTCGCCGCAAGATGCCGGTTACCATCCTGCTGAAGGCCATAGGGATGAATCCCGAAGCCATCCTGGCGTACTTCTCTGATTTCGATAATTTCGAAATCCACAACGAAGGCGGCATGCTGGAGTTCGTGGCCGAGCGCTGGAAAGGCGAAGTTGCCCATTTCGATATTACTGACCGCGATGGCAAGGTAATTGTCGAAAAAGACAAGCGCATCAATGTCAAGCATTTGCGCGATCTGGCCACGGCCAAGGTCGAACGCGTTTCGGTACCCGAAGACTTCCTGCTCGGTCGCGTACTGGCCAAGGGCGTGGTCAATGCCGAAACCGGCGAAGTCATTGCCAACGCCAACGACGAACTCACGGAAACCAACCTGGCAGAAATGCGCGAAGCCAATATTCGTGAAATCCAGACGCTGTACATCAACGACCTGGACCGCGGCGGCTATATTTCGCAAACGTTGCGCACCGATGAAACGGCCGATCAAATGGCGGCTCGCGTTGCCATTTACCGCATGATGCGTCCTGGTGAGCCTCCCACCGAGGACGCCGTGGAAGCCTTGTTCCAGCGCCTGTTCTACAGCGAAGACGCCTACGATCTGTCGCGCGTGGGCCGCATGAAGGTCAATAGCCGTCTGGGCCGTGGTGAAGACATCACCGGTCCCATGACGCTGACCGATGAAGACATACTGCAAACCATCATGGTGTTGGTCGAGCTGCGTAACGGACGTGGCCAGATCGACGACATCGATCACCTGGGCAACCGCCGTGTGCGTTGCGTGGGCGAACTGGCCGAAAACCAGTTCCGCGCCGGTCTGGTGCGTGTCGAGCGTGCGGTAAAAGAACGTCTGGGCCAGGCCGAGACCGAAAACCTCATGCCTCATGACCTGATCAATTCCAAGCCGATATCGGCCGCCATCAAGGAATTCTTCGGTTCCAGCCAGTTGTCGCAGTTTATGGACCAAACCAACCCCTTGTCCGAAATCACGCACAAGCGTCGCGTTTCGGCGCTTGGGCCTGGCGGTTTGACTCGTGAACGTGCAGGCTTTGAAGTGCGCGACGTGCACCCGACCCACTATGGCCGCGTGTGCCCGATCGAAACACCTGAAGGTCCGAACATCGGCCTGATCAACTCCATGGCGCTGTATGCTCGCTTGAACGAGTACGGCTTCCTGGAAACGCCTTATCGCAAGGTTATCGACAACAAGGTCAGCGAACAAATCGACTACCTGTCGGCCATCGAAGAAAGCCACTACATCATTGCCCAGGCCAACGCCGAGCTAGATGAAGAAGGCCGTTTCGCCGATGACCTGGTTGCTTGCCGCGAAGCCGGTGAAACCATGCTGACGGCGCCAGGCAATGTGCACTACATGGACGTGGCCCCATCGCAAATTGTTTCCGTTGCCGCATCGCTGATTCCCTTCCTGGAACACGACGACGCCAACCGTGCACTGATGGGCGCCAACATGCAACGTCAGGCGGTTCCTTGCCTGCGCCCTGAAAAGCCCTTGGTCGGCACCGGCATCGAACGCACTGTTGCGGTCGACTCGGGTACCACCGTACAGGCTATTCGTGGCGGTATCGTTGATCACGTCGACGCCGAGCGCGTAGTTATTCGCGTCAACGACGAAGAAGACATCGCCGGCCAAGTCGGGGTAGACATCTACAACCTGATCAAATACACGCGTTCCAACCAGAACACCAACATCAACCAGCGTCCTATCGTCAAACGTGGTGATCACGTTGCGCGTGGCGACGTGCTGGCTGATGGCGCGTCAACCGATTTGGGTGAACTGGCTTTGGGCCAGAACATGCTGATTGCGTTCATGCCCTGGAACGGCTATAACTTCGAAGACTCGATTCTGATCTCCGAAAAAATCGTTGCCGACGACCGCTATACCTCGATACACATCGAAGAACTCACTGTTGTCGCTCGCGACACCAAGCTGGGCTCTGAAGAAATCACACGCGATATCAGCAATCTGGCCGAAACCCAGTTGAATCGTCTTGATGATTCGGGCATTGTCTATATTGGCGCCGAAGTTCGCGCCGACGACGTGCTGGTCGGCAAGGTTACGCCTAAAGGCGAAACCCAGCTTACCCCCGAAGAAAAATTGCTGCGCGCCATTTTCGGTGAAAAAGCCTCTGACGTTAAAGATACTTCGCTGCGCGTGCCTTCGGGCATGGTAGGCACGGTCATCGACGTCCAGGTCTTTACCCGCGAAGGCATAGAACGCGATAAACGCGCCCAGTCCATCATCGACGACGAACTGCGCCGCTACCGCCAAGACCTGAACGATCAGCTGCGTATTGTTGAAAACGACACCTTCGACCGTATCGGCAAGTACCTGGTGGGTAAAACCGTCAACGGCGGCCCGCGCAAGCTGGCCAAGGGCACGGTGCTTACCGCTGAATACCTGGCTGATCTCGATCGCTGGCAGTGGTTCGACGTTCGCCTGGCTGATGAAGACCACGCTTTGGTGCTGGAACAGGCCAAAGAATCGGTCGAACAAAAACGCCACGAATTCGATCTGGCCTTTGAAGAAAAGCGCAAGAAGCTGACGCAAGGCGACGAGCTGCCCCCTGGCGTGCTCAAGATGATCAAGGTGTATCTGGCCGTCAAACGCCGCTTGCAGCCTGGCGACAAAATGGCCGGCCGTCACGGTAACAAGGGTGTGGTTTCGCGTATTACCCCTGTTGAAGACATGCCGCATATGGCCGACGGTACTCCCGCCGACATCGTCCTGAACCCGCTGGGCGTGCCGTCACGGATGAACGTGGGCCAAGTGCTGGAAGTCCACCTGGGTTGGGCCGCCAAGGGCGTGGGCCATCGTATTGCCGACATGCTCGAAGACGAAAAGAATGTCCAGATCAAAGACATTCGCAGCTATCTCGACAAGGTCTACAACAGCACCGGTGCACCAGCGCGTGTGGCTGAACTGACCGATGATGAAGTCGTCGAGCTGGCCAACAACCTGAAAAACGGCGTGCCTCTGGCGACTCCGGTCTTCGACGGTGCAACCGAAGAAGAAATCACCAAGATGCTCGAACTGGCTTACCCCGACGACATTGCCGAAAAGCTCAAGCTGACCGACACCCGTGCACAAGCATGGTTGGTTGATGGCCGTACTGGCGAACAGTTCGAACGTCCGGTTACCGTTGGCTACATGCACTATCTGAAACTGCATCACCTGGTTGACGACAAAATGCATGCGCGTTCTACTGGTCCATACTCGCTGGTTACGCAGCAACCGCTGGGTGGTAAAGCCCAGTTCGGTGGCCAGCGTTTCGGTGAGATGGAAGTGTGGGCGCTTGAAGCTTACGGTGCGGCGTATACCTTGCAAGAAATGCTTACCGTCAAGTCTGACGATATCGCAGGCCGGACCAAAGTCTACGAAAACATCGTCAAGGGCGACCACGTCATCGACGCCGGTATGCCAGAGTCGTTTAACGTTCTGGTCAAAGAAATTAGATCCCTGTCTCTGGACATGGATTTGGAGCGTAAATAATGAAAGCGCTACTCGATCTGTTTAAACAAGTCTCGCAAGACGAGCAATTCGATGCCATTAAAATCGGCATTGCGTCGCCCGAGAAAGTGCGGTCGTGGTCTTTCGGCGAAGTTCGCAAGCCGGAAACCATCAACTACCGTACTTTCAAGCCGGAACGCGATGGTCTGTTCTGCGCCAAAATTTTTGGCCCGATCAAAGACTACGAATGCCTTTGCGGCAAGTACAAGCGCCTGAAGCATCGCGGCGTCATCTGTGAAAAGTGCGGCGTTGAAGTCACTGTAGCCAAGGTGCGCCGCGAGCGCATGGCTCACATTGAGCTGGCCAGCCCTGTAGCGCATATCTGGTTCCTCAAGAGCCTGCCGTCGCGCTTGGGCATGGTCCTCGACATGACCCTGCGCGATATCGAACGCGTGCTGTACTTTGAAGCATGGTGCGTTATTGAACCTGGCATGACCCCGCTCAAGCGCGGTCAGATCATGTCCGACGACGACTTCCTGGCCAAGACCGAAGAATACGGCGACGACTTCCACGCCCTGATGGGTGCGGAAGCCGTGCGCGAACTGTTGCGCACCATCGACATCGACCGCGACGTCGAAGTCTTGCGCGCCGAGCTCAAAGCCACTTCGTCCGACGCCAAGATCAAGAAAATTTCCAAGCGCCTGAAAGTGCTTGAAGGCTTCCAGAAATCGGGCATCAAGCCCGAGTGGATGGTCATGGAAGTGCTGCCTGTGCTGCCGCCAGACCTGCGTCCGCTCGTGCCGCTAGACGGCGGTCGCTTCGCGACTTCCGATCTTAACGATTTGTACCGCCGCGTCATTAACCGCAATAATCGTCTTAAGCGCCTGCTCGAACTGAAAGCGCCAGACATTATCTTGCGTAACGAAAAGCGCATGTTGCAGGAATCAGTTGATTCACTGCTCGACAACGGTCGCCGTGGCAAAGCCATGACAGGCGCCAACAAGCGCCAGCTCAAGTCCTTGGCTGACATGATCAAAGGCAAGAGCGGTCGTTTCCGTCAGAACTTGCTGGGCAAGCGCGTCGACTACTCTGGCCGTTCGGTTATTGTGGTGGGCCCGCAGCTTAAGTTGCACCAGTGCGGTCTGCCCAAGCTGATGGCCCTGGAACTGTTCAAGCCCTTCATTTTCAATCGTCTTGAAATGATGGGTCTGGCCACAACCATCAAGGCTGCCAAGAAGCTGGTAGAAACCCAAGAACCCATAGTTTGGGATATTCTCGAAGAAGTCATTCGCGAACACCCCGTCATGCTCAACCGTGCGCCTACGCTGCACCGTCTGGGTATTCAGGCGTTCGAGCCTGTGCTCATCGAAGGTAAGGCCATTCAGCTGCACCCGCTGGTTTGCGCCGCGTTTAACGCCGACTTCGACGGTGACCAGATGGCCGTTCACGTGCCACTGTCGCTTGAAGCCCAGCTAGAAGCCCGCACACTGATGCTGGCTTCCAACAATATTCTGTTCCCGGCCAACGGCGAACCGTCTATTGTGCCGTCGCAAGACATTGTGCTTGGTTTGTACTACACCACTCGCGAACGTATCAACGGCAAGGGCGAAGGCTTGTTCTTCACCGGTGTGGCTGAAGTACAGCGCGCCTACGACAACCGCGAAGTCGAATTGCAAAGCCGCGTAACCGTTCGTTTGAACGAATACGAAAAAGACGAGCAAGGCGAATGGCAGCCCATACTCAAGCGCTTCGAGACCACCGTTGGTCGTGCGCTGCTGTCTGAAATCTTGCCGCAGGGCTTGCCGTTCTCGGTATTGAACCGTGCGCTCAAAAAGAAAGAAATTTCGCGTCTTATCAACCAGTCGTTCCGTCGCTGCGGCTTGCGTGCAACGGTGATTTTTGCTGATAAGCTGATGCAGTCGGGCTTCCGCCTGGCCACACGCGGCGGGATTTCCATCGCCATGAGCGATATGCTGATCCCATCGGTCAAGGAAGACATCCTTGCCCAGGCCAGCAAAGAAGTCAAAGAAATCGACAAGCAATACTCGTCGGGTCTGGTCACTTCGCAAGAACGTTACAACAACGTGGTCGACATCTGGGGCAAGGCGGGCGATAAGGTCGGCAAGGCCATGATGGAACAGTTATCCACCGAGCCTGTCACCAATCGCCATGGCGAAGAAGTGCGCCAGGAATCGTTCAACTCCATCTACATGATGGCCGACTCCGGCGCCCGGGGCTCCGCAGCCCAGATCCGCCAGTTGGCCGGTATGCGTGGCCTGATGGCCAAGCCTGATGGCTCGATTATCGAAACGCCCATTACCGCGAACTTCCGTGAAGGCCTTAACGTACTCCAGTACTTTATTTCCACTCACGGTGCGCGTAAAGGTCTTGCTGATACAGCCCTTAAAACGGCCAACTCGGGCTACCTCACGCGTCGTCTGGTCGATGTAACGCAAGATTTGGTGATCACCACGTCCGACTGCGGCACGTCGCGCGGCTATCTGATGAAAGCCCTGGTCGAAGGTGGCGAAGTCATCGAACCATTGCGCGATCGCATTCTGGGCCGCGTCGTGGCAGCCGACATTGTCAATCCTGAAACCCAGGAAACCGCTCTGGCAGCAGGTACGCTGCTTGATGAAGATCTGGTGGAATACATAGACAGCATTGGCGTAGACGAAGTCAAGGTGCGTACGCCCCTTACTTGCGAAACGCGTCATGGTTTGTGTGGCCACTGCTATGGTCGTGACTTAGGTCGTGGCAGCATGGTCAATCGAGGCGAGGCCATTGGCGTTATCGCGGCTCAGTCTATCGGTGAACCCGGTACGCAGCTTACGATGCGTACCTTCCACATCGGTGGCGCCGCATCGCGTGCGGCCATGGCCAGTTCGGTTGAAACCAAGTCGTCCGGCACCATCGGTTTTGCCATAGGCTTGCGTTATGTCACCAATGCCAAGGGTGATCGCGTAGCTATTTCCCGTTCCGGCGAAATCATTATTTTTGATGATAATCGTCGCGAGCGCGAACGCCATAAAATCCCCTACGGCGCAACCATTGCCGTAGGCGACGGCGATCCGGTCAAAGCCGGCCAGCGCCTGGCCAACTGGGACCCTCTAACCCGTCCTATCGTTTCGGAATACGCTGGTCAAGTGCGTTTCGAAAACATCGAAGAAGGTGTTACGGTTGCCAGGCAGCTGGACGAAGTCACGGGTTTGTCGACGCTGGTGGTCATTACGCCCAAGACCCGTGGTGGCAAGATCATGATGCGTCCGCAGATCAAGCTCATCAACGAAGCAGGCGAAGAGGTCAAAATCGCCGGCACCGATCACTCGGTGAACATCACCTTCCCGGTGGGCGCGTTGATCACAGTGCGCGACGGCATGCAGGTTTCCATTGGTGAAGTGCTGGCGCGTATTCCCCAAGAATCGCAGAAAACCCGCGACATTACCGGCGGTCTGCCACGTGTGGCCGAACTGTTTGAAGCGCGCTCACCTAAAGACGCAGGCATGCTGGCCGATGTCACGGGTACGGTTTCCTTCGGTAAAGACACCAAGGGCAAGCAGCGCCTGGTTATCACCGACCTCGACGGCATCAGCCACGAGTTCCTGATTCCCAAAGAAAAGCAGGTGTTGGTGCACGATGGCCAGGTTGTGAACAAGGGCGAAATGATCGTCGACGGCCCAGCCGATCCGCACGATATCCTGCGTCTGCAAGGCATCGAGCGTCTCGCCAGCTATGTGGTCAATGAAGTTCAGGACGTTTATCGTTTGCAGGGCGTAAAGATCAACGACAAGCACATTGAAGTGATTGTTCGCCAGATGCTGCGCCGCGTGAACATTACCAATGCCGGCGATACCAGCTTTATCACTGGCGAGCAGGTCGAACGCTCTGAAATGCTGAATGAAAACGATCGCATGGAAGCCGACGGAAAAATTCCAGCCACATACGACAACGTATTGCTGGGTATTACCAAGGCTTCGCTGTCCACCGATTCGTTTATTTCGGCAGCGTCCTTCCAGGAAACCACGCGTGTCCTGACCGAAGCAGCCATCATGGGTAAACGTGACGATCTGCGCGGGCTGAAAGAAAACGTGATTGTCGGACGCCTGATTCCGGCAGGTACGGGTATGGCTTATCACATGGCGCGCAAAGACAAAGAGGCCAATGAAGCGGCCGAACGTCTGGCCGCCCGTGCACTGGCCAATCCTTTCGAGGACGCTCCACCCGCTGAAGTTGTGGAAACACACGACGAATCTGCTTCCGACGAAGTGGCAGGCTCAGCCGAAGAGTGAATCGACGGTAGGTAGTAATTAAAAACGCCGGATGTGTCATGCATCCGGCGTTTTTTTCTTGATGACAGGTGTGTGTTGTGTACGGCTTTTTGTTCTTGCGCAAGGCGCCTGCACAGCCCCCCACCCCGGACAACGTCACAAGAACCAGACAATGTCATAAAAAGTTGCGCCCTGACCTACGAGGCGTATGTGATGGCGGGAAACCGCAAGATGAACTCGGTGCCGCTGCCTTCGGCGCTGACTACTTGAATGGACCCTTCGTGCCGTGTCACTACCGCTTTGGTAAACGCCAGCCCCAGGCCGACACCCGTGGGGTTGTCGGGCGCATTTTCGCTGGCGCGCATAAAACGCGTAAACAAGGTTTTTTGCTGTCGTGGGCTTATGCCTCGACCCTGATCCCGTATGCTGACCAGCCAATCAGCGCCGTCGCGCAATATGCGGCAGGTGACTTCGGTATCTACAGGGCTGTATTTGATGGCGTTATCAATCAGGTTGCAGCACGCCCGTCGCAGCAAGGTCGGATTGCCATTGATGTCGGCCATCTCCGGATGCTCTTTGAATACGATCGTGATGTTTTTTTGCCTGGCCTGCGCCCAGAAATCATCGCAACTTAACGCGATCAGCTCGACCAGATCCATGCATTCCCAGCGTATTTCCGCCGCTTCAGCACGCGCCAGTTGCACAAAGCCATCGACAAGGCCCAGTGTTTTTTGCGCATACAAATCTACCCTGCGCAGCAGTTCCGGTTCTGGCAACTGGCTGCCAGGCTGCTGCTGTAATTGGGTCAGGGCCAATATGGAATTTTGCGGAGCGCGCATGTCGTGCGACAAAAATTGCAAGGTTTCTTCACGTTGCTGCTGCGCCGTGCGCAACTGGCCTATGGCGTTATGCAACTGAATGACGCGCGCCGACAGCGAACTGTCGTAGCGAGGCGAGCTGCCCGGCGATAAAGTATTGATGGGCATGGAAGCTTCCTGGTTCAGCGCTGTCAGTTCATGATCAATATGCTGCAGGGCGGCTTCCTGGCTGCGCCAGCTCCATACCGGATAGGTCAGTGCCACGCCTATGAGGCTGGCGGAAACGGGGACCCACACGCTGGCGTAGCGCATGAGCAGCCAGCTTGAGACAAAAATCAAACCAAGTACGGCAAGGGCCAGTAAAAATGATTGCCTGGGCGACCTGCGGCGTAGCCCCAGACAGGTCAGCAGCACCGGCAGCGCCGCGTACCAGGCCAGGTGCCAGCGTGGAGGAGTGCTTATCCAATGGTTATGCAGTGCGCTTTGCAGTCCGTTGGCCATGATCTCGACCCCGGCCATAATTTCTCCGTGGTTTGATACCGGAGTGGGGAAGGTGTCGCCCAGCCCTGATCCCCATGATCCGACCAGTACGTACTTATCTTTGAAGGTGGATGACGGTATTTGGCCATTGAGCACTTGGGCATAGGGATACATGGTGAAGTGGCCGGGCGCGCCGGCGTAGGGTATAAGCCTTGCAGCCGTTCCCGGTGATGCCATGTGTGGTGACGGAACCCCTTGCAGGGTGGTCTGCAGCATGGCCATGACGAAGTGCTCGATGCGTGGACCCTGCGCCTGTTCCTGTTGCAACGTGATAGATCGGATGACCCCGTCTTCATCAGGGAAAATATTGATATAACCCAGGCGTCTGGCTGCCTGGGCCAGCACAGGCAGCGGAGCAAGAGCGGTTTGCTGATCGGGTTCCAGCACCAGCGGCAATACAACGCGCCCGTGCTTGCGTATTGCCTCAGCCAAGATTCTGTCATCTTGCGGGTAAGCCGGGTTAACTTCACTGAAAACCAAGTCCATGCCCACGACTTTGGCTTCCTGCAGTCTGCCGAGCAGTTCCGCGTGTATGGTTCTGCGCCATGGCCAATAGCCGATTTCACCGATGCTGCCATCATCGATGGTGACAATGACGATGTCGTTTGTATTTACTGGGCGGGTGGCGGTGGCCAGGGTTCTGTCATAGAAGGCATGATTCAGACGGGTGAGTCCTATATTGTCGCTGAAGTAGCTGATTGCCATGGTAAACAACAGCATGGCAATGCTGACCAGTAACCATTCCACGCGTATCCGCCGTTCCAGGCTGCCCCAGAAGCTCGCGTCGGCGCGCGGCACGTTAGAAGTCCGTCAGGCGCACAAATTGACCATGGCCGCTGGAAACTGGTGACCCATCTGAACTGCTCAGCACTGACTGGCCTGAAAATGGCAAGACCGCGTCGTGGCCCATGACCCCGTCGGCATCGATAGCCCGCACCACTGCATAGTACGTGCCGGGGCCAGGGGCGCTGAAGTTGATTTCTGGCGAGTTAAAGATCTTGCTGGAAACCAGATTACTGCCTGCCGCGTCGCTGGCCACGCGAACCAGGTAGGCATCGGCGTTGGGAATGGCGGGAAAGGTGATGCTGCGGCCTCGGCCTTGCTGTTCAGCCTGCGGTAACTGGGGTGCAGGCAACAGGGGCCGTACTGGCAGCAACTGACCATCCTGCGTGATGGCAGCCCCCTGGCCTTGCCGCAAGCTGGTGTCATTGGCCTGGCTGGAACTGAGGTGGGCCCTGCCCGACAAAACTTCGCTTTGGGAACCTTGTTCAGAAACCCGTACACGTAAACGAGTACCACGTACACCGGTAATGCTTATAGGCGTGCGGACCTGAAACCGACCTACACCGGTTTTTTGGGGTGCAACATTGGATTCCAGCGAGCCATTTTCAATGACAAAAATAGTGTCAATAAGCCCTGTGCCCTTGAATACCCTCAGGCGTTCGATTTGCAGCGACGAAGCCGCTGGCACCGACAGCACGCTGCCGTCGGCAAGGGCGAGGGTGGCGAAGCTGTGGGTACTTGTGCGCAGCTTACTGCCTTCAGCTATCTGGGCATCGATTGATATCGGCTTGTTGTCGACATGAACCAGGCCGGCCAGGTGGCTGACATGGGCTTGCGAGGGCAATTCTGGTATCAAGGCAAACGGGATTTTCAGTTCTATTCCTATGCCCATTTGGTAGGGATCCAGCACAGAGTTGAGTGTTTGCAGCGTTTTCCAGTTGGACTCGTTATCGGTAAAACGCTCGGCCAGATGGATGAGCGTATCGCCGGCGACGACCCGATACAGGAAGTTTTCTCCGTGGGCGCCTGATGGTTGCGCCATGGCAGGTGTAGGCCCAAAAAAGGAAAAAGTGACGGCAATCAGAAATAATAATCGGTGGCGCATACTAGACAAGATCATGGGGCCCAGGATAATTAGTTTTCAGTGATCAGTTCCAGGCGGTAGCCCAGAGCATATGAGGAGTTCAGGCGAACACCGTGTTCGGCGCTTAGGCTGAGCTTGCGGCGCAGATTGGACAAATGGGTGTCAAGGGTACGTGAAGTGGCTGGGATTTCACGGTTCCAGACCCTGTTGCTTAAAACGTCGCGCGAAAATAGTTTTCCGGGGTTGCGAAAAAGCAGCAAGGCCAGTTCGTATTCTTTAGGCGCGAGTTCTATTTTCTTGCCTTGCAGCCGTATGGCGTCGATAGTGGGATCGATTTCGTAGGCCCCGCAGTTGAACGGCTGTTCTTGTGAGCTGCTGGGGTTGTTGCGGCGCACAAGAGCGTCAAGTCGGGCCAGGAGTTCGTTTTGACGCACAGGTTTGATCATGTAGTCGTCGGCGCCGGCTTGCAGACCCGCAACCAGGTCTTCTTCAAGGGTGCGACTGGTAAGAAACATGACGGGTATGGTGTAGCCCAAGTTGGTGCGTACCCAGCGAACGACTTCGAGCCCGCTGATATCGGGGATCTCCCAGTCGAGCAATAATAAATCGAAGGCGTGCGGGCGCGCCAAAGCAAAAAGCAAGTCTTTGCCGAGCTTGTATCCCGTGCATTCGTGCCCGTTGCTGACCAGGGTATCGTGAATAAGCTGCGCCTGGGCGGGATCGTCTTCGAGGGAAGCTATATGCATAATGATGGCTACCTGTTAGCGATGGTAAAGGAATATCGTAATACTACGATATCAATAGTAGCGTATGGCGCAGCTAAGCCACCACTTAGGTTGCCTGTTGTGTGTTTAATAAGTCGATTGCATGTCTTTCTTGACCTTTTTTACTTTGCCATGTTACGATGGCGAGCTTATCAAAGATTTCTTTGCCAAAAAGGCTTTGATAAGTTAAGTAATATCAGCAGCAATAGCTGCAAGAATTGCCGCAAGACCCGCTCTTTTACGTTTTTCGTGTCAGGCGGTTTTTGCGCAAACCGCCTGAGGCTCCTTTTAGATATATTCAATATCTATAGCTCCAGGCGTCTTATTCAATACGCATATTTGTATCCAGATACAGAATGCGAGAAGTCACAGGATGCGTAAAGGTCATGCCAACCATTAGCCAACTCGTGCGCAAGCCGCGCGAAGTCTCACGCGAAAGCAGCAAGAGCCCCGCGCTCGAAAACTGCCCACAGCGTCGTGGTGTTTGCACACGTGTATACACCACTACCCCTAAAAAACCAAACTCGGCTTTGCGTAAAGTCGCCAAGGTGCGTCTAACCAACGGTTTCGAAGTTATTTCGTACATCGGCGGTGAAGGTCACAACCTGCAGGAACACTCGGTGGTTCTTGTGCGTGGTGGTCGTGTCAAAGACTTGCCTGGTGTTCGTTATCACATCGTTCGTGGTTCGCTCGACTTGCAAGGTGTCAAAGACCGCAAGCAGTCGCGTTCCAAGTACGGTGCAAAACGCCCCAAGAAAGCTTAAGTTTTTCCATAGTCCAGCCCGTCTGGTCGTATCAGTGCAGCCATGGGCATGCGCCCATAGCATGTAAGTGACCCTTTCCAATAAAGTGGTCGTGGCCGTGTGAAAACGGTTCAACTGAACAGTCACAAGGAAGTTAAAATGCCTCGTCGTCGCGAAGTTCCCAAACGTGAGATTCTCCCCGATCCAAAATTTGGCAGCGTAGATCTCGCCAAATTCATGAACGTTGTTATGTTGTCTGGCAAGAAAGCCGTTGCCGAACGCATCATTTATGGTGCTTTCGAACAGATTCAGGCTAAAACTGGCAAAGAGCCCATCGAGGTTTTCAACCTGGCCATCAACAACATCAAGCCCCTCGTTGAAGTGAAAAGCCGCCGTGTAGGTGGTGCAAACTATCAAGTTCCAGTTGAAGTGCGCCCTGTGCGCCGCCTGGCGCTTGCCATGCGCTGGTTGCGTGAAGCAGCCAAGAAGCGTGGTGAAAAGTCGATGGATTTGCGCCTGGCCGGTGAATTGCTTGACGCCTCCGAAGGCCGTGGCGGAGCAATGAAAAAACGCGAAGACACGCACAAAATGGCAGAGGCCAACAAGGCATTCAGTCATTTCCGTTGGTAATCTAAGGACACTATCATGGCCCGCAAAACCCCAATCGAGCGCTATCGCAATATTGGCATCTCTGCGCACATCGATGCAGGGAAAACCACAACGACAGAGCGCATCCTGTTCTACACTGGCATCAACCATAAAATTGGTGAAACCCACGAGGGTTCCGCCACCATGGACTGGATGGAGCAAGAACAAGAGCGTGGCATTACGATTACCTCGGCTGCAACCACCGCCTTCTGGTCTGGCATGGCTGGCGATTACCCCGAGCACCGCATCAACATCATCGACACCCCCGGACACGTCGACTTCACCATCGAAGTCGAGCGCTCCATGCGTGTGCTCGACGGTGCGGTCATGGTGTACTGCGCTGTGGGCGGTGTACAGCCCCAGTCGGAAACCGTATGGCGTCAAGCCAACAAGTACGGTGTGCCCCGTATGGCGTTCATCAACAAAATGGACCGCACCGGCGCCAACTTCTTCAAGGTCTACGAGCAGCTCAAACTGCGCCTGAAGGCCAACCCCGTGCCCATCGTAATTCCTATCGGCGCCGAAGACACCTTCAAGGGTGTGGTCGATCTCGTCCGCATGAGGGGCATCATCTGGGATGAAGCCTCCCACGGCATGAAGTTCGAATACATCGATATTCCCGCCGACTTGGTCGACGAGGCTAACGAATGGCACGAGAAGCTGGTTGAATCGGCTGCGGAAGCATCCGAAGAGCTCATGAACAAGTACCTGGAAACAGGCGCCCTGACTGAAGCCGAAATCAATCTTGGCATTCGTACTCGCACCATTGCCGGCGAAATTCAGCCTATGTTGTGCGGTACGGCGTTCAAGAACAAAGGTGTTCAGCGCATGCTGGACGCCGTGGTCGACTACCTGCCTTCGCCTGTCGATATTCCTCCTGTCGACGGCACCGACGACGCGGGCAACATCATCAGCCTGCCAGCTGACGACAACGCCAAGTTCTCGGCGCTGGCGTTCAAGCTGATGAGCGATCCGTTCGTGGGTCAATTGACTTTCGTGCGTGTGTATTCGGGCGTTCTGAAGTCCGGCGAAACGGTCTATAACCCCATCAAGGGCAAAAAAGAGCGTATCGGCCGTATTTTGCAAATGCACGCAAACAATCGTGCTGAAATCAAAGAAGTTCTGGCTGGCGACATCGCCGCCGTGGTTGGCCTGAAAGACGTCACCACAGGCGAAACGCTGTGCGATCTCGACGAGCACATCCTGCTCGAACGCATGATCTTCCCAGAGCCCGTGATTTCGCAGGCTGTCGAGCCCAAGACCAAGGCCGACCAGGAAAGAATGGGTATTGCGCTGTCGCGCCTGGCCCAGGAAGACCCTTCCTTCCGCGTTCGCAGCGACGAGGAATCCGGCCAGACCATTATTTCCGGTATGGGCGAGCTTCACCTCGAAGTGCTGGTTGACCGTATGCGTCGTGAATTCAACGTAGAAGCCAACGTCGGTAAACCACAAGTGGCTTACCGTGAAACTATTCGCAAAACTTGCGAAGAAATCGAAGGCAAGTTCGTCAAGCAGTCGGGCGGTCGTGGTCAGTACGGTCACGTTGTGCTCAAGCTCGAACCATTGCCTCCTGGCGGCGGCTACGAATTCGTCGACGCCATCAAGGGCGGTGTGGTTCCGCGTGAATACATCCCCGCAGTCGACAAGGGCATTCAAGAAACCTTGCCAGCTGGCGTGGTTGCTGGCTACCCAGTTGTTGACGTCAAGGTTACGCTGTTCTTTGGTTCCTACCACGACGTCGACTCTAACGAAAACGCGTTCCGTATGGCTGCCTCCATGGCATTCAAAGACGGCATGCGCAAGGCCAGCCCTGTATTGCTCGAGCCCATGATGGCTGTAGAAGTCGAAACACCTGAAGATTACGCTGGTAACGTGATGGGCGATCTGTCCTCGCGTCGCGGTATGGTTCAGGGCATGGACGACATCATCGGTGGTGGCAAAATCATCAAGGCTGAAGTACCTTTGGCCGAGATGTTTGGTTATTCGACCAACCTGCGTTCGCAAACGCAAGGTCGTGCGACCTACACCATGGAGTTCAAGCACTACGCCGAAGCTCCTAAGAACGTGGCTGACGAAGTGATTACCGCTCGCGGTAAGTAATATATAGGTCCTGCCCATCCTGTGTGGTGGGCAGGGAAAATTTTTTGTTTCCTTGAAAACATTGATGGAATGAATCATGGCAAAAGGTAAGTTCGAACGTACCAAACCACACGTAAACGTCGGCACGATCGGTCACGTTGACCACGGCAAAACGACGCTTACGGCAGCAATCACTACCGTATTGGCAACCGCGTTTGGCGGCGAAGCCAAGGGCTACGCGCAAATCGACGCGGCTCCTGAAGAAAAAGCACGCGGTATCA
>JACCER010000033.1 GCA_013416445.1 Alcaligenaceae bacterium | reverse complement strand
CGTTGTTTGAGCGCAGCGAGTTCGGCCGACGCCCGGCTGTACGAGGCAGACGCGGAAACAAGCACGCCGTGCCGCACTGAGCTTCACCCACCCCGGACAACGTCATAAGGAACCGACAACGTCATAAGGAACCGACAACGTCATAAGGAACCGACAACGTCATAAGGAACCGACAACGTCATAAGGAACCGACAACGTCATAAGGAACCGACAACGTCACAAGAAACCGACAACGTCACAAGAACCAGACAGCGTAGCCAAGTACTGTAAATCTTTGCGCTGAGCCTGCTCCAGGCTTTTTTACCACAGGAGCTGTGTCGGATTACGCTAATCCAATTCGACCAACATCTAAAGCCTGGCTGGCAAGACCATGCCCGCGCACTCGCCGAAACTGATGGTGGGGTAGCCCGGTTTGCTGCAACTGGCGCGCAAGATGATTTCGTCGTGGTCTTGTAAAAAGACGCGCTCTTCGCCCCAGGGCAGCTTGATCGGCTGCTTGCCGCCACGGTTCATTTCAAGCAAAGAACCCTCTTGACCCATGTTTGGCCCCGAAAGCGTACCGGTGCCCAGCAAGTCGCCGGACTGCAGATTGCAGCCATTAACAGTATGGTGCGCCAGTAATTGCGCCACGTTCCAGTAGGCTTCCTTGAAGTTGCTGCTGGATAATACCGCCGCCGGGGCTTTGCTGGCGCGTGACTGCTGCGTGCTTAGCAAGACATCCAGGGCAATATCGAATGCACCCGCAGCCTTGTTGTCTTCCGAGCTAAGGTAAGGCAGCGGCTGCGGGTCGCTGGCGTCGCGCACGAATGCCGTGCGAAAGGGCGCCAAAGCTTCCAGCGTGACTATCCAGGGAGAAATGGTGGTCGCGAAATTCTTGGCCAGGAAGGGGCCTAGAGGCTGGTATTCCCAGGCCTGCAAATCGCGTGCCGACCAGTCGTTGAGTATGCACAAGCCAAATACGTGGGATTCTGCCTGCGCAATGGGGATGCGCTGGCCTTGCGGGTTACCGGCCCCAACAAAAATACCGAGTTCGAGTTCGTAGTCCAGGCGCTCGCAGGGGCCGAAACTGGGGGGGCTACCTTCGGTTGCTGGGCGAGTCTGGCCTACCGGCCGGGCAAACTTCTGGCCGGAAACGCCTATGCTCGACGCGCGACCGTGATAGCCGATGGGCACCCATTTGTAATTAGGCAGTAAAGGGTTGTCTGGCCGGAACTGTTTGCCCACTGCCATGGCGTGGTGCAAAGAAATATAAAAATCAGTGTAGTCGCCGATGTGCGCAGGCAGAGCGAATTCCAGGCTGGCCTGATCCAGCAGCAAGGGTTCAAGCAGGCTTTGCAGGGGCGAGCCCGCACGTAGTGCACGTGACAGCGCTAGGCGCAAGGCCGACCAGTGCGCTTGACCCAGGCTCATCAGGCCGTTTAACTGCATGTCTTGGCAGGCCGCCAGTGCCGCACCCGCTTCGCCGGCCCAAGGTTGAGCCTGGGCCAGCGCCGCCAGGTCAAGCGCCTTGTTGCCTATGGCTACGCCAGGACGAAAGCTTGCATTGCTGGCCGCAGCGCGAAACACGCCGAAAGGCAGATTCTGGATGGGAAAGCCATTGTCGGCAGCATTGGCCGACTCGACCCAGCTTTGCAAGGCGGGGTCGTGCGTTTCATTCAAATAAATCATGGAGGCATCCTGTCAAATCTTTGCAGGGTTGAAGTGTTTCTTGAACCCCGACCAAGCCATATCGTAGTCGCTTTGCAAGGCGGGTGATGTCAATGCGATTGAGCTTGGTCGTATGACGCGGCGTGTTTCAAACATGAACGCCATGGTGTTGCGTATATAGTCGGGCTGGCCGAGGTCGGCATTCGAGGCCTTTTCAAAAGTCTCGGCGTCGGGGCCGTGGGGGGTCATGCAGTTGTGCAGGCTGGCCCCGCCAGGCAAAAAGCCTTTTGCCTTGGCGTCGTAGATGCCCTGAATCAGACCCATGAATTCGCCAGCGATATTGCGGTGGAACCATGGCGGACGAAAGGTGTTTTCCATTGCCAGGATGCGTGGCGGAAAAATGGCGAAGTCTATATTGGCCGTTCCGGGTGTGTCGGAGGGGGAGGTTAGCACAGTAAAAATACAGGGGTCGGGGTGGTCATGGCTGATGGAGCCTATGGTATTGAAGCGGCGCAAGTCGTACTTGTAGGGGGCATTGTTGCCATGCCAGGCCACGACATCCAGTGGCGAATGCGATAGCGTGGTGCGCCAGAAAGCGCCGGTGAATTTGGCGATAAGTTCAAATTCGCCATCCAGGTCTTCGTACCAGGCAACCGGGGTCAGGAAGTCGCGTGCATTGGCCAGGCCATTGGAGCCTATAGGGCCCAATTCAGGCAGGCGCAAGACCGCAGCGAAGTTTTCCAGCAGATAGCCGCGCGCCTCGGCATCGGTCAGTTCGACGCGGAAACGTACGCCCCGCGGAATGACGGCGATTTCGCAGGGTTCGATATCGATCAGGCCCAGCTCGGTCGCCAGGCGCAAGCGCCCCAGTTGCGGCACGATCAGCATTTCGGCATCGGCATTGTAGAAAAAACGCTTGGTCATCGAGCGGTTGGCTGCGTATAGATTGATGCTGACCCCACTCAGGTCTTCGCTATTGCCATTGCCTGCCCACGTGCGGATGCCTTCAATGAAGTCGGTGGGTACGCTTGGGATTTCCAGAGGATTCCAGCGCAGGCGATTCGGGGTGACGGGGCCCGATCCAAATTGATGTAACCATGAAGGTGCGCCATTAAAAGGGGTAAACGCATTTTGCAGGGCGGCAGGGCGTATGCGGTATAGCCATGAACGGCGGGCTTCGGCGCGAGGCACGGTAAAGGCCGTACCCGACAATTGTTCGGCATACAGGCCGTAGGGGCAGACTTGCGGCGAGTTGCGCCCCGCCGGCAGGGCGTTGGGCAAGGCTTCTGTGGCACAGTTATTACCAAATCCGGTTTGGTACCCTAGTGTTTCCATTGCTGGGACTCCTGATTAGCGCCTCTGGCACTTGGGGCAATAATAAGTGGTGCGCTGCCCTTGAACGATACGCCTTATGGGGGTGGCGCACACGTTGCAGGGCTGGCCGGCCTTTTCATAGACCGAGGCGTGCAAAGTAAAATAGGCGCCCGGTTGGCCTGTGGCGTTGACATAGTCCCGCAGGGTGCTGCCGCCCGATTCCAGTGCATCGCCTAGTGTTTGCTGTATTGCGGCGGCCAGTCTGCGGCAGCGTTCCAAAGATAGAGTGCCGGCGGCGGTGCGCGGGTTGATGCGGGCACGGAACAAAGATTCCGACGCATAGATATTGCCTACTCCCACCACAACCTGCCCTGCCAGTAGCGCCTGCTTGATGGCCTGGGTTTTTCCCTGCAGGTGTCGGTGCAAATATTCAGGAGTAAACAAAGGGTCGAAAGGTTCTATGCCCAGCTTGGCAAGCAAAGGGTGCTCGGCAAGCGGGCCGGCAGCGGCGTCGTGCCACAGTATTGCACCGAAGCGGCGTGGGTCGTGTAGCAGGAAACGAGCATGATCAAAGAGCCATTCGGCATGGTCGTGCTTGCGCAGCGGCTCGTCGAGCGGTACCCGACGCAGCGAGCCCGACATGCCTAGATGTATGATTTGTGTTCCGTGGTCGAAGTTGATCAGCAGGTATTTGCCGCGGCGTTCGCAAGCAAGCACCTTGCAGCCGCTGATCTTTTGGCTCATGTCGGCGGGTACCGGCCAGCGCATGCGGGGCTCGTAAATCACGAACTGCTTCAATACGTGGCCGGGCATAATCGTCGCTAATCCGCGACGCGTCGTTTCAACTTCTGGTAGTTCGGGCATAAGGGGGTGATAACATCCTTAAATCTGAGTGTGTAATTTTGCCATCTGACGCTTTACTTCCAGGCGCAGCGGCGGTGGTTCTCTTTAAATGAAACGTTCAATTCCTCTGCTGTTAGCACTGCTGGCGCCTGCATGTGCGTTATGGACTGGGCCTGTTTATTCAGCTCAGGCCAAAAAGGTGCCCGACCAAACCGAGCAAATACGATTGCATTCGGGCGAGTTGCCTGCCGTCAAGCTTACCGCCGATATCCTGTATCGGATACTGGCATCTGAAATTGCCGCCCAGCGCGGCCATTACGATATGGCTGGCCAGACGCTGCTCGATCTGGCCCAGGAAACCTCTGACTCACGTCTGGCCAAGCGGGCGTTCCAGTTTTCCATGGCTGATCGCGATCTGCCGCGGGCCTTGAAAGCGGCGCGAGCATGGGCCTTGCTGGCGCCCAACGACCCTGAAGCAGTGGCGGCATCGCTGGCCTTGGCGGCGTCCAATGGGCAAACCGCAGGCTTGGCCTCGACGCTGCGCAAACGCATAGAAAAAGCTGACAACAAAGAGCAGGCCATCATTCAGGCATCGGCCATCGTCAGTAAAATGGCCGATAAGCGCGTTGCGCTCGATGTGCTTGAAAAGGCCTTGTATCCTGCCGTGCGCACTTTGCAGGTGTCGCATCTGGCTTTGGCCGATGCGGCCTGGGCTGCACAAAGTCCTTCGAAGGCGCTTGCCGAAGCGCGTCGAGCCCTGGCTCTTGAACCCGACTCTGAAGCCGCTGCGCAGCGTGTGCTTGAGTACGGTCTAAAGGTGGATTCCGTTGCAGCCATCGCGGAAACCCGCGCCTACCTGGACAAGCATCCCGACAACCGCAAGTTGCAGCTCATGCTGGTCAACCGCTTGGTCGACCGGCACGATTTTGATGCCGCGCTAGCCCAAGTGAAGTCCATGCGCCAGAGGGCTCCCGAAGACTTCGACCTGCTCTATACCGAGGCCGAGGTCAATATGCGGGCCACTCGCTATCCCGAGGCGCAGGCTTTGCTCGAAGAATATATCAACGTCCAGACGCAGCGGCGCAAGTCCATCAACGACAAGGCCAGCAATGCCATGGCCGATGCCTCCGATGCGCGCCTGTTGCTGGTTCAGATCGCCGAGAAGCAAAACCGCCTGGGCGAGGCCATTGCCCAGCTTGACCTTATCGACGACAGTACCTTGCGTTTTCAGGCACAGATACACAAGGCGGTGCTGCAGGCTAAGCAGGGCAACCTGGCGCAGGCGCGCGCCACCATCGATGCGCTCAAGCATCAAGACCATCACGAGCGCAGCGTTATTGCCCTGACGCTGGCTTCTATTTATCGCGAGGCGGGCCGCACCGATACTGCCATAGAAATCCTGGCCAAGGCGGATGCCGATCTGCCCAACACAGCCGAAATCAAATACGACCTGGCCATGTTGTACGAACGCCAGGGTAAGTTTGCTGAATTTGAAACCCTGATGAAGCGCATTATCGAGCTTGATCCCAATAACGCCAACGCTTATAACTCTTTGGGCTATACGTATGCCGACCAGAACCGCATGCTGGATGAAGCCCAGAATCTGCTGGAAAGGGCGCTCGACCTCGAACCCGACAACCCCTATATTCTCGACAGCGTAGGCTGGTATCTATATCGTACCGGCGACTACGAGGCCGCCATCGAATATTTGCGGCGCTCGTATGGCCAGTTGCCATCGGCCGATGTGGCGGCTCATTTGGGCGAAGTGCTATGGGTTTCCACGCATAAAGAACAGGCGCGCCGCATCTGGCGCGAGGGGCTGGCCAAAGACCCTCAAAACGAAACCTTGCTTAAAACCTTGCGGCGCCTGGGAGTCACGCTGAAATGAACGGGTCCTGGTTGCAACGCGGCAAAGCGTGGTGGTGCGCGGGCCTGCTGTGCCTGTTCCTGGCGGCTTGCGCGACGCCGCCCAAAACAGGTGGTGACAATACCGCTCAGGGGTTTGAACGCAGCGGCCGGTTTGCCCTTAGCGTCAATTACTTCGACGGCAAGCAAGATGCCGTGCAGGGCGGCTTTGTCTGGCGCGACACAGGCCAGGCCCTGGAGCTCGATCTGCTTAACCCTTTGGGTAATACCCTGGCACGGGTTCAGGTCGAGCCTGGGCAGGCTACACTGATCCGCAGCAATGGCGCTACTGAGCAAGCGGCGCATCCCGACGCCTTGGTCGAGCAGGTGCTGGGCAGCCCCATTCCCGTAGGGGGCTTGCGCGACTGGCTGCAGGGTCGCACTGGCGATGCCAGTGTGCAGGGGCTGGAAAACAACAGCAACGGCCAGCCACAGTTGTTCAGCCAGAATGGCTGGCGGGTGCAACTGCTGCGCTACGACACCTATGGCCCCACTTTGCTGCAAATGAACCGTAACGATACCAATCGAACCATCAGCGTTCGACTGGTCGTCAATGGCGGCTGAGTCGGGCGCACCATGGTTTTATACGATGTGCCGGCTCCGGCCAAGATCAACCTTTTCCTGCACGTTATCGGGCGACGCGGCGACGGCTATCATCTGCTGCAAACCGCTTTCCGGTTTATCGATTTATGCGACTCACTCGATTTTGAAACGCGCAACGATGGCCTGATCGTTCGCGAAGGCGAGCATCTGGCTGGTTTGGCTGAACAAGATGACTTGGTGGTGCGTGCTGCACTGGCCTTGCAAAAGAGCACAGGCGTTACGCAGGGTGCACAAATACGCTACAAAAAAAACATTCCTTCCGGCGGTGGGCTGGGGGGCGGATCCAGTGATGCGGCCAGCACGCTGATAGCGCTGAATCGCTTATGGGGAACCGGCCTGACGCGCAGTGAACTCATGCAACTGGGCTTGTCGCTGGGTGCGGATGTGCCGGTGTTTGTTTATGGTCAGCCGGCTTTCGCCGAAGGAGTAGGCGAGGTTTTGACGCCTTTGAGCCTGTCAGAACGAGCTTATCTGGTTGTGCAGCCAGCACAGAGTGTATCCACCGCAGGTGTGTTTTCATCGCCCGATTTGACAAGAGATTCTCCTTCAGTCACAATGTCGGTCTTTACTGATTGGCAAACAATTAATGCAGCAGATAAGGGCTTGGAATCAATCCCGTTATTTGGCCGCAATGATCTGGAATCAGTGGTTTTTGCAAAGTATCCGTGTGTGTCTGAAGTTGCAGTCTGGCTTGAACGGCAAGGTTATAATGCAAGAATGACTGGTTCGGGCGCTTGTTTTTTTGTTGAGTTTTCAACGCTTGAACAGGCTGCTGTGCACCAACAGCAAATTATCTGTAAAATGCTGGATCGCGAAAGCGAAAATGCAGCGACAGTTCAAAAAACATGGGCTTGTTCCGGGTTATTTGATCATCCGCTACGGCATTGGATTAGCAGTTGAATTGGGGAATCGCCAAGCTGGTTAAGGCACTGGATTTTGATTCCAGCATGCGAAGGTTCGAATCCTTCTTCCCCAGCCATTTTTTTTAAGCCACATAGGCTTGCAGTCTACGTAAAGCTGTTGAGTCGGCCCCTAACGGCGGTGCTGGTCAACAGCTTTGTCGTTTAACGCAACGTCATCTTTAGCGTCCATCATGACACACGACAGATTCATGATTTTTACCGGCACGGCTAACACTCGGTTAGCGGTCGATGTTGCAAATCACCTTGATATGTCTCTCGGAAAAATGACGGTAGGTCGTTTTTCCGACGGCGAAGTCATGGTTGAAATCAATGAAAATGTCCGTGGTAAAGACGTTTTTGTATTGCAGCCCACGTGCGCGCCCACTAACGACAACCTGATGGAAATCATGGTTATGGTCGATGCCCTGCGCAGGGCATCCGCAGGCAAGATCACAGCGGCAATTCCCTATTTTGGCTACGCTCGCCAAGACCGTCGTCCGCGTTCCGCCCGCGTCTCCATATCGGCCAAGGTAGTGGCCAATATGTTGCAGGTAGTGGGTGTAGACCGCGTCATGACCATGGACTTGCATGCAGATCAGATCCAGGGCTTTTTCGATATTCCGGTCGACAACATTTACGCTGGCCCCATCTTGCTGGGTGATATCTGGCGCCGCAACTACCAGGACTTGGTCGTGGTGTCGCCCGATATCGGTGGCGTAGTCCGTGCGCGTGCACTGGCAAAGCAGCTGGAAGCCGATCTTGCCATTATCGACAAGCGCCGCCCTCGCGCCAATGTCTCAGAAGTCATGAACATTATCGGCGAGGTCGATGGCCGCACTTGCATCATCATGGATGACATGGTCGATACCGCAGGTACGCTTTGTAAGGCAGCGCAAGCGCTCAAAGAGCGCGGCGCGGTCACCGTTTATGCGTATTGCACGCACCCCGTGCTGTCCGGCGAAGCCGTGCAGCGCATTGATGAATCCGAGCTCGACGAACTGGTTGTCACTGACACCATTCCTTTGTCGGAAAAGGCCCGTGCCAGCAAGAAAATTCGCCAACTGTCCTGCGCCTCGTTGCTGGGTGAAACCATGTTGCGTATTTCTCACGCCGAATCGGTCAGCTCATTGTTCGTCGATTAACACCATACCGTTGCCTGCTGGTCGCGGCAGGCAACCGTCGCTCGCAGCTGTTTTGCTGCGTTTAATAACGGGCTTCATGCCCATCCCAGTATTTGGAGTTCCCCATGAAATTCAACGCCACTTCGCGTAGCGATCAGGGTACGAGTGCGAGCCGCCGCCTGCGCCACGCAGGCCGTGTTCCAGCCATTGTTTACGGCGGTACCGCCAAGCCGGCCAGCATCGAGCTCGATCACAACGAAATCTACCATGCCTTGCGCAAAGAAACCTTTCACGCATCCATCCTTACCATGGATCTTGAAGGCAAGACCGAGCCCGTCTTGTTGCGTTCCGTGCAATGGCACCCCTACAAGCAGCAAGTCTTGCACGTAGACTTCCAGCGTGTGCTGGCATCGCAATCCATTACGACCAAGGTTCCACTGCATTTCCTGGGTGGCGACGACTCACCCGCGGTCAAGCTTAGCCGCCAGGTCATCAGCCATGTGCAAACCGAACTGGAAATCACTTGCTTGCCAGCGAACCTGCCCCTGAGCATACAGGTTGATCTCAGCTTGATGGTCGCCGGCGCCAACGTCCACATCAGGGATATCACCTTGCCTAAGGGCGTAACGTACGCCGGCGCCGATGAAAATCTGGTGCTGGCCGCTGCCTTGTCCATGGGTGGAGCCGCCGTCGATGTCGGCGCGCCCGCAGCAGATGATGGTGCCGCGCCGGCTGCTGAGTAAACAGCGCGTTTCTTTGTGTCGCTGGCGTCTGCCGGCTGACCCAGGAACCGTCAGGCAAACCCCTGTTCAGCTATGCTGTCAGGGGTTTCTTTTTTATAGGTGTGTTAATGGCTACACCCATACGTCTTATTATTGGTTTGGGTAATCCCGGCCCGGAATATGAAACCACAAGGCATAATGCCGGCTTCTGGCTGGTCGATCACCTTGCCGATGATTTTCACAGCAGCTTTACACTGGAAAAATCATTTTCGGCATGGGTCGCAAAAGCGCGCTTTGAGGGCGAGGCCATTATTCTGGCCAAGCCGACCACGTTCATGAACCGCTCGGGTCAGGCGGCTGGCGCCTTGATGCGTTTTTATAAGCTCACGCCCGAGCAGGTGCTGGTGCTGCACGACGAACTCGATCTCATGCCTGGCAGCGTCAAGCTCAAGCAGGGGGGCGGGCACGCTGGTCATAACGGTTTACGAGACATACAATCGGCATTTTCCAGCCCCGATTTCTGGCGCTTGCGCCTGGGCATAGGGCATCCGCGCACCTTGGGCCTGGCCCAGCAGGTTGCAGCGTTTGTGCTGAATCCACCCAGGCGCGACGAACTGCAGGAAATCGTAGCTGGCATAGACCGTTGCCGCGCCATTGTCCCAGCCTTGCTGCGTGGTGAATTTCAGCAGGCCATGAGCCAGTTGCACGAGGCTAACTGTGCTTGATTTCCCTGGCAACCTTGCGTTTTATGGCGTTCATGCGCGGCGTTGGCCGCAGTGTTTGTCATGACGGCACCAGTTGCTGGCAAGTCTGGGCTTTTTCGTACCGAATTGCGCGATTTCCTCGGGTTTGTAGTTCGGCCGCGCTTTGGGCCGCGCTTGCCCGGGCGCAGCACAGGTGATGGCTGGTGGGAAGACTGGTTTCCCAGTCTGTCGCTGGGTCGTCTGCTTAAGTGGGCCTGCTTGCTGTGGCTGATCAATTTGGTCTTTCTTGGGCCGCTTGCCGTGACAGCTGCGGGGATGGGCGGGGCGACCCACAGGCTCGACATACAGCACATTCCCTGGCTGCAAGCCTTGTTGTGGGCGCCAATAGTTGAAGAGCTGGTGTTTCGCTATAGTTTGCGTCGCATCGCTATGGCGTGGTGGTTGTTGCCTATGGCGGTGGGGGCGATGCTGCTGGGGCCGAAATGGCCGGGTATCTTGTTGCTGACCACAGTTGTTGCCGCGTGCTGGCTACCCTATTTTCTGGGCCTGTCATATACGCGCCGCAGTCTGGCCTGGCGCCATCGTGTGCTGTATCGTCGTTATTTTCCCTGGGTATTCCATGTTGCGTCGCTTATGTTCGCTGCAGTCCATCTGTATAACTTCAATTTGCACCAGACGCCGTTATGGCTCATGCCCTTGCTGGTGTTGCCACAATGGCTGACCGGGCTGGTGCTGGGCTGGTTGCGCGTAAGGCGGGGCCTGGGTGCATCCGTAATGCTGCACGCCATTTTCAACAGCGGCCCCTTGCTGGTCGTGTGGATGGTATTGCGGTACATGCCTGATATTGCCGCTTAAGCGCGTGCGCGGGCGTATTGTGGCGGTCGATACTATAATGGCCGGCACTGAAAAATTTTTGTCATTCTTTATATTCCAGGACTCTCATGGCTTTGCAATGTGGCATAGTTGGTTTACCCAACGTAGGAAAATCTACACTTTTTAACGCGTTGACCAAGGCTGGCATTGCCGCCGAGAACTACCCCTTTTGCACGATAGAACCCAACGTTGGCGTGGTCGAGGTTCCCGATGCGCGTCTGGTCGCCTTGGCTGAAATCGTCAAGCCCGAGCGCGTCTTGCCTGCCGTTGTGGAATTTGTCGATATCGCCGGGCTGGTTGCCGGCGCTTCCAAGGGTGAAGGCCTGGGTAACCAGTTTCTGGCCAATATCCGTGAAACCGATGCCATTGTGCACGTAGTACGCTGCTTTGAAGATGAAAACGTGGTTCACGTAGCGGGCAAGATCAATCCTTTGTCCGACATCGAGGTCATCAATACCGAACTGGCCCTGGCTGACCTTAGCGCCGCCGAAAAAGCCTTGCAGCGTCATCAGAAAACAGCGCGTGCCGGCGATAAAGACGCCATAAAAATGGTGGCTCTGCTAGAAAAAGTCGTGCCTGTGCTGAACGAAGCGCGTCCGGTGCGCTCCATGGGGCTGGATGCCGACGACATGGCGTTGCTCAAGCCTTTGTGCTTCATTACCGCAAAACCGTCAATGTATGTGGCTAACGTCAAAGAAGACGGTTTTGACAACAACCCGCATTTGGCTGCCGTGCAGCAATATGCCGAAGCTGAAAATGCGCCTGTGGTTGCCGTATGCGCAGCAGTCGAGGCCGATATCGCCGACCTCGATGACGAAGACAAAGAAGTCTTCCTGGCCGATATAGGCATGAGCGAACCCGGTCTGAACCGAGTCATACGCGCGGGCTACCGTTTGCTGGGGCTGCAAACCTACTTTACCGCCGGCGTAAAAGAAGTACGCGCCTGGACCATACAAATAGGCGACACCGCGCCCAAGGCGGCTGGCGTCATACACACTGACTTCGAGCGCGGTTTCATTCGTGCGCAAACCATAGCCTACGAAGATTTTATTGCCTTCAAAGGGGAACAGGGTGCCAAAGAAGCCGGGAAAATGCGTGCCGAAGGCAAGGAATACGTGGTGAAAGACGGGGATGTCCTGAATTTCCTGTTTAACGTGTAAGTATCGTTCGCCGTACTGCGCTCAGTCGCTGACGTCAGCTTACATCGTTGTTTCCACGGGAATTTCGCCACTGATGGCTTGATCAAAGTCAACTGGTTTGGCGTTAGTCCGTTGCCTGTGCTTTTTGTTTTTATGTATAGTTTACAATTTCTTTCCAATTAGTTTCACATTGAAACGAGTAGATTCTCATCATTTAATGGGAAAAGGACAGAAAACGTATGCATGGCTTTATCGCGAATTTACGGATGTGGCAGAAATTCGCCTTGATTGGTGTTCTGGTCATGGGGATACTGGCTATTCCCACGACGCTGGTTGTGAAGCTGAATCTCGATTCTGTTCGTTCGGCGCACGCTGAAGAGGCAGGGCTAGGGCCGGCTGGCGGGGTACTCAAGCTTATTCAACTGACGCAGCAGCATCGAGGCCTATCGGCGGGATTCTTGGCGGGCAACACCAGCCTGGGTCCGGCCAGGCTAAGCCGGCAGGGCGAGATAGAACAAGCCATAGGCAGTGTGGCAGGCGCTTTATCAGCCAACCTGAACGATCCATCACTCATGGCGAGCCTGGATAAAATCAAAAACAACTGGCGGGAACTGGGGACAGCCATTAGCGGTAAAGCCATGGGTGGGCCCGAAAGCTTTCAGCGGCATACCGCGCTTGTCACCGAACAACTGAATCTGCTTGAAAATATCGTAGATACCTCCGGGTTGGCGCTTGATCCCGATGCGGCCAGCTTCCATCTGATCAACGCCGTGCTTGGCGAATTGCCGCAACTAACAGAATATCTTGGCCAGACCAGGGCGGTGGGTTCTGTGTTGCTGGCAAAACAAGTCGCTACACCCGACGATAAAGTACAAATCAATGTGCTGGTCAGCTTGGCGCAGCATAATCTTCAAGGCGCTCGCAGCGCGTTCAACAAGGCAGGCACTGCCGACGCTGCCTTGCAGGCGAGCATAGCCAAGCCCTTGGCTGCGGCCCTGGCTGCGGCGGAAGCTGGTTTGGCGTTGCCAAATGAAAAAATTGCGCGCGCGCAGCAACTGGAGTTCTCGTCCGACGATTATTTTTCCGGCATGACCAGGGCCATAGACGCTCAGTTCGACCTGATAACCGTTGCTTTCAATGCCCTTGAGCACATGCTGGCCCAGCGCGTAGACGACAGGCAGCAAACCTTATGGGTGATATCGGGCGTTATGGCCGCTATTTTTATCTTGGCGCTGTCGCTCGTCATGCTGGTGATCAAGTCGATAGTGCAGTCGATAGCTCAGTCTTTACACATAGCTCAAACGGTAGCGCGTGGCGATCTGACTTCTGTCATAGAAGCGCGCGGCACCGATGAAACCGGGCAGTTGCTGCAGGCGCTGGACAACATGAACAGCAGCCTGACAGATATCGTGATCCAGGTGCGTAGCGGCACCGATAGCATTGCCATTGCATCCAGCCAAATAGCTGCAGGCAACACTGATCTTTCCGCCCGCACCGTGGCGCAGGCCAGTTCCCTGGAAGAAACTGCGGCCTCCATGGAACAACTGACCAGCACCGTAACGCAAAACGCCGATAACGCCCGTCTGGCCAACAGTCTTGCTCAGTCCGCCTCAGAAGTGGCGATCAAAGGGGGGCAGGTTGTTAAGCAGGTGGCCGACACCATGGCCTCCATCAACGACTCCTCAAGGAAAATCGTCGATATCATAGGGATAATCGACGGCATTGCTTTCCAGACTAATATTCTGGCGCTGAACGCGGCCGTGGAAGCGGCTCGTGCGGGCGAACAGGGGCGCGGTTTTGCGGTGGTGGCCGCTGAAGTCAGAAGCCTGGCGCAGCGTTCGGCGGCATCAGCCCAAGAAATCAAACATCTTATCGATGCTTCGGTCAGCCAGGTGGACGATGGCAGCCAGCTTGCCAGCGCGGCCGGGCAAACCATGGAGGAAATCGTGAGCAGCATTAGGCGTGTCACCGATATCATGGGCGAGATCAGCGTGGCCAGCCAAGAGCAAACTTTGGGCATCGAACAGATTAATCAGGCTGTATCGCAAATGGATGGCGTGACGCAGCAAAACGCTGCACTTGTTGAAGAAGCCGCCGCCGCTGCCCATTCATTGCAAGAGCAGGCCGACAGTCTGGTCGCGGCGGTCAGTGTGTTCAAGGTTACCGACGTTTATGCTCCTGCGGTTTCTGGCGGTAAACTGCTTAGGCTAGGCGCCACCAATGGTATCCTGGCAGGCGCCAGTGCCTAATTTCCAATCACCATGACTGCTCAAGGCGCCTGGATTCACATGCTTGTCCCTGTTATTGGCAGGGCTGCGCCTGTGCTTGTCGTCAAGATGCGTCACAATAGTGCTTTGGTGTTTGCTGGAGCCTGTATTTAATGACCCGTATTGTCCTTTTTGAAAATATTCACCCTAGCGCTAAAGAAGTCTTTGTGGCGGCCGGGTTCAACGATGTCGTCACGCATGCATCAGCATTGTCTCCCGACGAACTTAACGACGCTTTGCGTGGCGCCAGTCTCGTAGGCATACGTTCACGTACCCACCTTGATGCCGCATTGCTGGCCGATGCGCCCGACCTTAGGGCGGTAGGCTGTTTTTGCATAGGCACCAACCAGGTTGATCTTGACGCCGCCATGCTGCGCGGCGTGCCAGTGTTCAATGCGCCATTTTCCAATACGCGCTCGGTAGCCGAACTGGTGCTGGGCGAAGCCATCTTGTTGTTGCGCCGCATACCTGAAAAAAATGCGCGAGTGCATCAGGGATACTGGGATAAAACGGCCGAAGGCGCTTTCGAGGCTCGTGGCAAAACGCTGGGCATCATCGGTTATGGCAATATCGGATCGCAAGTCGGTACATTGGCCGAAGCCGCAGGCATGCGGGTCCTTTTTCACGATATCGAAGCCAAACTGCCTTTAGGTAACGTACGCGCCAGCGCGGCGCTTAAACGGCTGTTGGGGCAGTCCGATGTCGTGACTCTGCATGTGCCAGGGGGCAAGGCCACAAAAAACATCATGGATGCGGTAACTATCGCAGCCATGAAGCCGGGTGCAATACTCATCAATGCTTCGCGCGGCAGCGTGGTCGATATCGATGCCTTGCATGCGGCCTTGCTGTCGGGGCATTTGTCGGGCGCCGCGCTCGACGTCTTCCCTGTCGAACCCAAAAGCGTGAACGAGCCCCTGGTCAGCCCGCTGATCGGTATGCAAAATGTGATCCTCACGCCGCATATTGGTGGAAGCACACAAGAGTCGCAAGAAAACATAGGCCGTGAAGTGGCCGAAAAACTGGTCCGCTACATATTAAGCGGCACCACCAAGGGTGCAGTGAATTTCCCGGAAATTCCCTACCAGGAAGTGGCTGGCACCGGACGCATTTTGCATGTGCATCGTAACCTGCCGGGGGCCATGGGTACCCTAAGCAACCTGATGGCAGAGCATGGGCTGAATATCGTCAGCCAACAGTTACAAACACGTGGCCAAATAGGTTATGTCATCTCTGACGTCGAAGGCAATGTCAACGACACGGTAATGTCAGCCTTGCGCACCCACCCCATCACTGTGCGCTGCGATTTGGTGTGATCATGGCCGGCATCCATCCATGACGTCTTATAACAACCCCGCAAAAAGTCCAGGCGGAACGCCAACTAGCGCCGACTACCAGACGCTGGCTACCTTTCGCCTGGCATTGCGGCGTTTCATGGCGTTCAGTGAACTGGCTGCTGCCGAGGTAGGCCTGATGCCGCAACAGCATCAGGCCTTGCTCGTAGTCAAAACCCTGAGCATGGACGAACTTCCCAGCGTGGGTGATGTGGCCGAACACTTGCTGATCCGGCATCACAGCGCGGTAGAACTCATCAATCGGTTGGTTCGCATGGAATTGATGCAACGTCTGCGAGACCCTCAAGACCGTCGGCGTGTGCGGGTTGCCCTGACCCCATTGGCTGAAGAAAAACTGGCTGTTTTGTCTAGTGCCCACCTTGACGAATTAAGAGCCGTCCGCCCTTTGTTAATGATGCTATTGAACCATTTTGATAAATAGCGATGGTGGCAAGGTGGTTTTGCAGCAACCCAGCGCAGTACGCTACGGCCATGGTTTTATTGTGTAGGGCGGCTTAATCCGATCTGCAAAACCTTAAGTCGCATAAATAAAGCGCTGCATAAACCCCCGCCCTGGCTACTTTGCGGTATCTATCCGCCTGATTACATGCTCTTCCGGCCCCAACCCGCATGGATGCAGTTCGGGCAGGATATCAGCTAGCGTATAACTATCCAGATGCTGCAAGAATTTTTGCAGTGCGCCTTCAATGATCCCTGTCAGTCCGCAATGCCCGCTTAGGGTACAGTTGTTTTCGCTGACAAAGCATTCGACCAGCGCCAGATCGTTTTCAGTGTCGCGCACCACCGCCCCGATACTGATATCTTCAGGGCGGCGCCCCAGGCGCATGCCGCCATTCTTGCCGCGCACCGTCTCTACCCAGCCGTGCTGCGCCAGGCGATGTGTGATTTTCATCAGATGCGGTTCGGAAATTTGATAAGCCTGCGCCACCTCGGAAATTGTGCATAGGCGATCAGGGTGTCGGCCTACGTACATGAGCAGACGCATGGCGTAATCGGTCATGGTGGTCAGGCGCATGAGGACTCCGTTGACATGCCCACGACACACTTGGCGCAGGCCATGTTAGGAATCCAGAAGAACATAAAGACTGTTTTCATGGTGTTTTTGGCTTCAGGCCGACATTGACTGGCGTCCCGCCAGCCGCCGGCTTGGCTTTGGCATCGTGACGCGGGCGAATAAGCCTGGGGGTAAAGCGCCACAGGTACAAGCCCATGCAAAGCACCCAGCACAGTCCAGCCGCTTGCAGCAACCACCCGCTGGCACTGGACGGCCATAATGCCGCCAGACGCAACACCACTGCCGCGATCATGAGGTAATAGCTGGCCAGCATGCTTTGATCGAGCGCCAGAGGGTAGCCCAGATGACCCAGGGCAGTGCGTGTCAGCATGCCGATGATAAGTATGGCAAAACCACCCATGCCGATAATATGCACATGCATGGCTGATCGGGCCAGTACGCCTGAGCCCAGGCCGCTGATATGGGCAGCGGCAAACAGCAAACCTATACCCATGGCAATGTAGCCCAGGTATAGTATCCAGAGCATGGGCTTGTGTAGCACAGATAAGGGTTTCCAGCTGGCTGCTTGCCACAGACTGATCAGGCCTGCCACAGCCAGTGCGGCTGCCATATAAAGCGGCAGGCCGATGATGCCCAGCGCAATGGCCAGCACGCTGACGGCCAGTTGTATGTGGCCGCTACGCGCCTGCATGGGCAGTTGCAGGCCTGGCACCATGCGCATCGCAAAAAACGGGATGACGCGGCGGCCTATAAGCAAAGCGATGACTGCCATGCAGATCAGGCCAAGATCAAAACGCTGCATAAGCTGGATGTAGTCGCCTTTAAGCGCCGCCTGCAGATACAGCACATTGGCTACACCCAGCCCTAGCACCAGAAAGGGTATGCCGTAGTTGCGCCGGCTTTTTCCCTTGAGCATGACATTCATCAGACATATTGCGCTAATGCCGAAAAAAGCCGATTCAGCGATGCCGGCTATCCAGAAACCCGTTATGCCGCCAAATAAAAACCCCAGCCGCGCCACCACCCAAAGCAGGCATACAGCCCCTAACTGAGCCCCTTTCAGGGGGTTGAATCCGGTCCAGGTAGCGCTGGCGGTAAGTAGAAACGCCACGGCTATGGTGGCGATAAAGCCCCAGAGCATTTCGTGGGCATGCCAGGCTACGGCCATAAGCGGCTGGCCTATGTACTGAGGTGCAAAAATCCAGAGAGCTATGGAAATGAGCGCCCAGCCAGCCCCGGCGATGTATAGCGGACGGAAACCCAGGCTTAGAAAAGCAGCCATGTTGGGACGATTGGTTGGCGGGGCGTCGAGGTCCTCTATGTGTAACAGCTTAGACATGTGCAAGCTCCGAGGGTAGGCTATTGGGGGCATTGTTCATTTGCCAGCCATACCATAAACTGCGGGCAATACGCTGGGCGTATTCTTCGGCGCGGGTCGCAAGTAGGCGGTTGGGGAGTTCTTCAGTGGTGGCGTGAAATAGCGCCAGCCATTGCCGGAACATATCGGCGTGCAGGCCGGGTAGCGCAACGTGTTTGGGCATGGGCGTACCGCTGTAGGTGCCTGCGCCCAGCAGCAGCGACGACCAGAATCGGACCATGATTTGCAGATGCGTGTTCCAATCGGTGATATGGGTATTGAATACAGGGCCCAGCATGGCGTCGGCTCTTATCCGGTCATAAAACCCGTAGACCAGGGTGGCTATTTCTTGTTCGGTACACAGCTCGGATCTATCCATGTGTGGGTGTTCCTGCGGAAAGGCGTGAAAGTGAAGAGAGGTTATGCTTTAATTAAGCATGGAAATTATAAGATGCATTTAATAGTAATCTTATGAAAAAATACCCATTTCGTCAATGACGGTTAGCCTGGATCCAATCACCAACAATGGTCGCCAGCACTTTGGCGCCGATCAGGCAGAAGCACAGGCCAGCTAAAAATCAAGCAAAGCCTTTACGTTCCAAGAACTTATACGCTATGATCGCCCGTTGCTTATTTTTGGGTCAGCTGCCCGATAATCTCTCCACATGCCGGCCGCTCATGGCTTCGGCACCTGATCAAGCCTCATGCCTACAAATTTGCCACAGCCAGCATCGCTGACCTGCATCATTCCGTGTCTTAACGAAGAAGCTAATCTGAATGTTCTGCTTCCAGTCCTGATGGCGGTGTTGAAAACCCTGGCTCCCGTCTACGAAATCATCGTGGTCGATGACGGCAGCACCGATGCTACGCCAGCCACGATGCAGAGTTGGGCAGATCGGTACCCGGAAATCGTCTATTTGCAGTTGTCACGCAACTTTGGCAAAGAAGCTGCCCTGACCGCCGGGCTGGAAGCGGCTAAGGGCCAGGTCGTGGTTTGTATGGACGCCGATTTGCAGCATCCCCCCGCACTTGTGCCGAAAATGCTCGAGCGCTGGCAACATGGGGTTGAAATGGTTTACGCGGTACGCGCCAGCCGCGCCGATGAGCCAGCCTTCAAGCGCTGGGGTACCCGGCTTTTTTACAAACTGATGCGCACATCGGGCGGCCTGGAAGTCCCCGAGAACGCCGGCGACTTCCGTCTGATGGACCGTGTGGTGGTCGACGCCTTGCTCATGATGCCCGAGCACAATCGTTTCATGAAAGGCTTGTTTGCCTGGGTTGGCTTTCGTTCCGAGCCCATGCTGTATTCGCCGCCCGAGCGTCTGCATGGCCAGACCAGCTTCAAACCGTTCAAGTTGCTGCATTTCGCTGTGGATGGCATTACCGCTTTTACCACCTGGCCATTACGACTGCTTAGTCTGTTTGGCGTGGGTCTTTCGTTGCTATCGTTTGCTTATGGTTTATTTATCATTATCAGTCACCTGTTGTTTGGTGATCCGGTACAAGGTTGGACTACGCTGATTACAGTTGTGCTTTTCTTCGCCGGCGTGCAACTTATTTCGGTTGGGGTGGTCGGGGAATACATTGCGCGCATCTTTAGCGAGGTCAAGCAAAGGCCGGTCTATTTGTTGCGGCGCCAAACCGGGCAAGGTTTGGATGCCCATTCCGCTCGTAGCGATACAAACGCGCCAGGGGAAACAGAAAGTCAGGCAGACTCTGCCCAATTCCGCGAATAAGAACCGTTTTTTGTTCGTGTTTATTTGCTTTGATTTTCATTTAAGCCTCAATATTTACAGTTTTTCCAAATAGCATTTAATTCAATGCAACCCCTTCAAAAATCGATGGTAGCCCCTGCCTCGGCCAACTCGCCAGGTATGGGCTGGGCACAGTGTTGTTCACATATCCTTAGCGTCAGATCAACAGCCATTGTTGGCATAGTCACTTTTTTATGGCTATTCGCTACAACCGGCCTGTATCCGCTCTTGCTGCCTGACGAAGGCCGCTATGTGGGCGTTGCCTGGAATATGCTCAGTGCCGGCCAGTATTCGGTGCCGCGCCTTGATGGCATGCCCTTTTTTCATAAGCCGCCGCTGTTTTACTGGCTGACCGCTTTATCGCTGCATGTGCTGGGCATTAATGAATGGGCCGCACGCTTAAGCTCGGTCTTGTCGGCTACGCTGGCTGCCACACTGATGTTCTGGTTTCTGAAAAACCACGTCAGCCAGCGCGTTGCCAGCGTTGCCGTTGTCATATTGGCTACGCAACCCTTGTTTTTTGGCGCAGCGCATTACGCCAATCTCGATATGACGGTGGCTGGCCTTATCGTCGCTACCGTGCTGGTTGCCGCGGTTGCCGCATTCAAATACGAAAGCCAGGAGCCTTATCGCGTTGTGCTGGCGTTGGCTTATGCACTGGCTGCAGCGGGGTTTCTGGCCAAAGGCTTGATTGGCATTGTGATCCCCGGCGGCATTATATTTTTTTGGTTGTTGCTGCGGCGGCGTTTCGGCACCATGTGGCATATGGTGTCGGTGCTGGGTGTGGCAGTGTTTTTGTTGTTGTCGTTGCCGTGGATGTTGTATATGCAGCAACGCTATCCGGGCTTTTTTGACTACTATATTGTTTATCAGCATTTTCGGCGGTTTGCTGAAACCGGCTTTAACAATGCCCAGCCAATTTGGTTCTATATGCCTGTGCTGCTGGGCCTGACCCTGCCATGGTCCATACACCTATGGCGCTTGGCCAACAAAGCATGGTGGCGTAATTCAGAACATGCCGCTGTACGCAGCCTGATGCTTACTTGGCTGCTGGTGGTAGTGGTTTTCTTTTCACTGCCTAGCTCCAAGCTGGTGGGCTATGTGTTGCCGGCGCTGGTGCCACTGGCTTATTTCATAGCCGAGCTTTTGGTTGCCAAAATGCAGGGTGCGCAATCGGTGCGTGCTTTCAAGACATTTTGGTGGTCTGCGGCCATATCGGTGGCAATTTGCATGGCCGCAGTCGCTGTCATGGTAGCCAGGCCGCAGCCCAGTTCCAAGGGCTTGGCAGCCAAGCTGCAACCCTACCTTAAGCCAACTGATAATATCGTGATGCTTGGTCGCTATTATTATGATTTGGATTTTTACCTGCATAGCGGCAAGACGGCATTTGTGATGCTGAACTGGGACGACCCTGGCATCAAGCAGGCCGATAACTGGAGCCGTGAGCTTTACGATGCCGGCTTGTTCGAGCCAAAGACCGCGGCACAGTTGTTGATTACGCCAGCGGAACTGATCAAGAAAATGTGCGGTGCCAGGGCGGAGGATTTATGGTTGGTGGGGCAAGCGGGCAGCACTGATGATTATGCCTTTTTGCGTGGCATGGCGCCCCAAGTGCAAGATGGCAAGCTGCGCGCTTGGCATGTGCCTGCAGGGCCATCGCTTAGCTTTTGTGGCGAAACGCCCAAAAGCGCCCCAAAATAAATGTCATGCCGGCAATGGCAATTAAAATTAAAGCCAGTAAAACGTCATAGCGTAAAGTGGTAGCGCGCAGCAGCCAGGCATAAGTCAGTTCGTTTACACCAAAGCCCAGAGCGGAAACCGTAAAAAATCGGCGCGCCGCCTGCGCCAGAGGGGCGCGTTGGTGCTTAAATGTCAGTTGGTAGTGACCAACGAACGATACGCAAAACGCCACCAGCCAGCCCAATATGTTTGCTGCCAGGGGCGCCAGTCCGCTTGCCGACACCACGGCGACCACAACCAACCAATGAGTGGCGGCGGCGCAACAGCCTACGGCAACGAACCAGCCTAGCTGCCTGACAAGTTTTTGCATGATGAAGGATTCCGGAGTATGAATATGGCCGAAGTTAGGAAAAAGCGCATAGTGATTTGCGCCGATGATTTTGGCATGAATCCGGCGATTGATGCTGCTATCTTGCAGCTTGCGAGGCAGGGGCGCCTGAATGCAACAAGTTGCCTGGTAGAAGGGCCTTCGTTTGCAGCGGGTGCGCAGGCTGTGCGGGCATCAGGTTTGCAACTGGGCCTGCACCTGAACTTTACCGAATCGCTGGGGCGCCCCGGATTGTACCTGCCGGTATCGGCTCTGATACAACACAGCTGGCTGCGCCGGCTTAATCCAGGGCAACTGCGCGAGCAGATAACGCGTCAACTGGATGGTTTTGAAACCATGGTGGGCCAGCCGCCCGACTTTGTCGATGGCCACCAGCATATCCATCAGTTTCCTCAAATACGCAGCCTGTTGCTGCAAGAGCTTGAGGCTCGCTATGTTGGTGGCGGGCTGCCTTGGCTGCGTTCTACGCGTACGGGCCGGCTTGCTGGCTTGCCAGTTAATTTGCGTATCAAGGCGCTTATTATCCAAATGTTGGGGGCCGGGGCTTTTGCGCGACAAGCGCGTCACAAGGATTTTCCCATGAACCGCGCTTTCCTGGGGGTTTACGACTTTCAGGGCGGGCAGGCTGTTTATGGCAAGTTGCTACAGAACTGGCTGGCGCAAGCGCAAGATGGCGACCTGATCATGTGCCATCCAGCCAGCCAGGCATTGCCCGGCGATGGCCTGGGCACGCAACGCCAGGCTGAATTTGATGTTTTGCGCAGCAACGCCATGGGCAACTGGCTGCGACAATATGGGCTGACCCTGGCCGCGTAGGTCGGATTAGCGCCGCCAGGTGCGCAATCCGACACCAGCAGTCCGCACATACTCAAGCTGTATGCATTTGTACGCAGGTCGTGCCACAGCTTCAGGCGCATAGAGGACGGTTGTTTGTACTTGAAGACAGCCGAGTGTTGTGTGCTTTTTTTGTTCTTGCGAAAGTCGGGTGTGTCGGAGGCTGTTTCGGCTTCACGCGCTGCGCCCCTGGCGGGGTTCCCGTTACGTTCAGCGCCATCGAGGCGTCCGCGGAACTCGCCCGGTCGGACCAGT
>JACCER010000032.1 GCA_013416445.1 Alcaligenaceae bacterium | reverse complement strand
CGCTGGTTGTATTCATGTCTGCCCGCGCTGCCCTGCGCACGGCGTCAACGGTCGGGAACGCCTCGCGCCCGGCGTCCTCGAACAGCTCATTTGCAACGGCGGTGATGCGGTCGCGGATTTCGGCGGGTATCTGGCTCATGGTCGGGGACTCCTGCTGACTCGGTAAGAATAATAATAATATTACTCTTATTCTTATTATTATGCAAGGCGTTATTAACCTCTCGTCGGAATCAGCCGCCGCCTGGAGCGCCCGGCCACCACGCGGCCCAGCCGGGTGCCCCCTGCCCTTCCTTCCCTCTTGGCGTTCAACCTTTCGGGACTTGGCCAGCAGCGACGATGTTCTGGTATTGGGGATGAGTTAGCAGCTAGATGATAGATAGCGGCTAGATAGCGGCTATCTTGAAAGGCGGGAGAGCGTCTACAAGGGCTGTAGACGCTTTTTCAGGAGCAGGACATGCCAATGCATTGGCACGGTCGAGAACGTCGCCCCTGCGCGATTCTAGAGGGCCGTTTTTACGCATGAACCACCAACCACACCTTTAGCGGCTAAATTTTGAACAATTCGACTGGAACCGCTTCACCGCCGTCACAAAGTCCAGGCGCAACAGGTACATGGCCAGATCGACCGCACCGCCGCCGCCCTTCTCTGCCCTGGTGTCGTACCACTTCGGGCCAGTAGCCAGCAGCTCTACACCACCACCGCCCAGGGCGACATTCAGCCGGACGGTCGATTTATCCTTCACCGGCACAAAGTCGGGATCATGCTTCCAGTACAGCCCCAAGGCATCGAGCGCGGCCACCACCGGCATCACGCGCAGTTCTTCCAGCAATTCAGGCGGGAATGATTTTTTTGTTCTGGCCATACAAACACCTTCCAGGCTTCGCCATTAGTAATAGGGGAGGGACTTGTCTCACTGGCAAAACTCCGTGCCGTTCCGGCACTGCGCGGGGCATGGATAACTTGCAAGCAAGTTACCCACCCCCCTTGCGGCTACTCGCATTTATTCAATGCCGGGCTACTCAAAAGCAGGCCCTACGGGCCGGGCGTAGGCTTCGCCATTAGTAATAGGGGAGGGACTTTGAACACCCGACTTTTCCATGACTGCCCCTGTAATAGGGGAGCCACTTTGAACACTGGCCCCAGCCTTCAGATAGCCAGAGACCGAGCCAACGGAAACCCCCATTTGCGCTGCAATCGCCCTGACACTCAAGCCTTGTTCCCTGAGCGCCTGTGCTTGCGCCTGCTTGGTGTTGGCCGCTTCCAGATACGTTTCCCTATCCACCGCACCAGCGGCCCGCCTACGGGCCGTGTCGCGCTCTCTGTCGCGCTCCCTGCGCCGCTCGGCGGCCATATCTCGGCTGATGATGGTTCGCAGCTCGCACTGTTCCTGGTCGGTGATCTGAAACAGGTTGATGAGCGTGTCATTGCGCGGGGTGTACAGCGGGGCGTATTCCTTGCCACCGAACGTGATTTTCTCGCCGGCCTCGTAGGCTTTCGCCTTGGAGTACAACGTCATCAGCTCTTTGCTGTTCTGCTGCCAGTCGGGGGCCAGTTCGCGGGCCAGGGCTTTTGCTTCGTGGTACATCTGCCCGCTGTGGGTCGCACCGGACAACAGCAGGAAGTTCAGACGCCAGAAAAGGTGCTGCATACGCTCGCCTTCCTGGACGCCGCCGCGCAGGGTGGCCAACTTGCGTAGATCCTCCAGGCGGTGCCAGGCCAATTGCCGGCCGCTGAATCCGCGTAGGTTGTCGGTCTTGGTACCAGGCAACAGCTTGAGCTGCTGCCGGCGCTCGGCGCGGGCCTCGCGCTGCTGCTCGATCTCCCAGCGGGCCACCGGCAAGAGCATTTCGGCCAGGTACTCGAAGCCATACCGCACCGGCTGGCCATCGGCCCCGGTTTCGACGTGCACAACGCGGCATATTTCACCGCTTTTGGTGTTGACCGTATCAACCAGGCGTAGCACTCGGCTGGCGTCCTTGGCCGCCACGTCGGCCCCTATGGCCATCAGGCGGTCTATCAGGTACTTCTGGCAAGCATTCCACCTGGGCAACGCCTGGCGCGGCACAGGTCGATCCAGGAGCCACTTGGCCTGTATCCCTCGCCCGCTGAAAATCAGCAGCGAGGGCGTCGGGATGCCCTCCTGGGCGCAGTGATACAAAACGGATGCTGCCAGTTGCTCCGGCGTCCTGCCAGTAGCCCACGGCTGCCGGTAGGTATCCAGGTCGGCAAACATCAGGCCGATACGGGCAAGGTTCACCACGCGCCGGTTAGGCCGGATGAACTCGGCCTGCGTTAGCCAGGTGTCGCGGGTCTTGTCGATCAGCTCCAAGACGGTCGGCATCTCGACCAGGCGGTGTGATGACTGCCGCTTGTCGCCGTGTACATCGACCAGAATGGAGAAAAAGCCGGAACGGCCGGGATCGTGGTATGCCCTGGCCTCTTCGGCCCGGTCAAATAATGATAGTTGTGCTACAGCCGCCATGTGGCCCCTTTCAGCCTGCGCGAATCCGCGCAAAGGCTTGTCAAAGCAGGAGCAAGGCCGTAGAATGAAGTTTAGCTAAACCGTTCGTACTACTTCGTTCTTCGTTCTACGGCGGTCGTGTCAATAACTCGCCAAAGTTGTTGACCCGTATTCCTGCAAAGCCCCGTCGCCAAAACGGGGCTTTTGCTTTTCTAAGGCTCGCCTCTGGTGCCATCCAGCAACTCGCCGCCTCTACTGCGAAACAGTGTTCGCGGCGTCCAACCGGTCAATTCCGCATCGAACTGGTAGATGCCGTGCTGTATCAGCACTGACGCTGCTCCATCCACCGTGCGGAAGTAACGGGCACCGCCCCGATACTGTCCCAAAATGCGGTTCTCTTCGCCAATCCGCAACACCAGGACTAGCAAGCCCTTGTCTTTTGCCAGGCGAACAGTCGCACCTTTCACGCCACCAATCAAAAGCACCTCTTTGAATGCAGTCGGATTGATGACATCTTTAGCCTCAAACGTAATCATGCCTCACCTCTGCCGCGCTGTCCAGCAATAGCAAACAATGCAGTTATCAAAATTCAATCTAGCAGCTATCTTTTATCTAGCCGCTACCTATCATCTAGCTGCTAGATTTTGAATCGTACAAATCCAGTGCCTTTTCCAGCACCTCAACCAGCATCACGCCTTCACGTTTGGCAATCGCTCTAATACGGGCATCCCATTCAGGAGTAACCCGCGTGGCGAACTGAACGGTTCGGTTTGTCTTGCGTGTTGAGCGGCCATCAACCTTGTCGGTAACGGCCATCTTCGGCAGCCTCGCCGGTGCCGGCGCTTGTTCCGGCACCGGCGCAACTGGCGCAACCTCCGGTGCGGCCAGGTTGTCGCTGGCCTCTTCCAATGTCGGCGGTGCCCCCAGCTCGGCGCGCCGCCCTCTCAATTTTTTCAGCTTTGATACATCAGCCATGAGTCACCCGGTCTATCAGTGATTGAATGAGTGTGTCGGCCCGCTCATTCAGCCCGGCAAAGCGGGTTTCTGTGACGCTGTGGCCTGTGTTTTGCGCCTGTCGGTAAGCGGGTCGGTCGCGCAAGCTGCCATCCAGTACCGTGTACCCGGCCTGCTGCAAGTAAACCCGCGCTGCGACTTCCTCCGCTGGCGTGCCGATCCGGTTCAGGGCAAACGCCAGGCGCTCACCTGGAACACCTGCCTTGGTCAGCGCGTGAAACTCCCGCACCGCCGGAATCAGGTCATCCCTTGAAGCGCCGGACGGCTGCACCACCAGGTCAGCAGCGCGGGCTATATCCAGCGTGGCCGAACTGGTACGCGCCGGCCCGTCGATGATGAGCAGGTCATATCCTTGTGCGGCTTCCAACGCCTGGGCAGCAGTAGCAAACGCCTCTGCCGACACAACCGGCTCGATGCCCTGGGACAACCGCAGCCGGTGCCAATCGACGGACGTGCCTTGCTGGGTGTCCAGGTCGGCAATCTTCACGCGCAAGCCGCCGGCGGCCGCTTCGCGGGCAAGGGCGCGGGCCAGGGTTGATTTCCCTACACCGCCCTTCTGTGAAACAAACGCGACTATGGCCGCCATGACTTTTCTCCATCTGCTTTGGATGGATGAATTATAAGATAGCAGCTAGATAAAAGATAGCTGCTATCTACTATCTAGCAGGTAAATACTATCTAGCTGCTAGATTTGTGCGTCGTTCCCGCTCCTGGTCGGCCATCTCGCCGGGCCATCTCGCCAGCTCGTCATCGGTGAGGCCCGCCAGGATTTGCGGCAGGCTCTGCGTTCGATACGGCGGCGGCGGAAGATCGTCTGACGGGCCGCTCTCATTATCAAAAAACGGCATTTCCTCTTGGCGTTCATCCGCCTGGTCGCCGCCGGCGGCCAGGGCATCAGTCTCTGTCAAAGCGTCCTCCAGGAAAGCGCCGCGCTGCTTGGCTTCGGCTGCCGTGACTTCCTCGCTACGTTCCAGGGCGCGGTATATCGTCGAGCGATGCACACCGAACAGCTCGGCCACCTCCTTGACCTGTCGGCCTTCCTGCTCGATCAGTTCGCGGGCATGTTCAATCTGTGCCGGGGTGAGGGTAGGCCGTGGGCCAAACTTCACGCCTCGGGCTTTGGCCGCTTCACGGCCTTCCCTGGTTCGATCCAGTATCAAGCACCGCTCGAACTCCGCAATACCGGCAAAGATGGTCAACACCATGCGGCCCGCTGGGGTCGTCGTGTCGGCCCACGGCTCGGCTAAACTGCGAAGCCCTGCGCCGGCCTCCTGGATGCGGGCGGCAATATCCAGCAGGTCGCGTGTACTGCGGGCCAGGCGGTCAAGCCGGGTCACGGTGACAACATCGCCAGGCCGCAAGTGATCGAGTAACCGGGCCAGCTCGGGCCGGTCGCGCCGCGCCCCGGTAACTTTCTCGGCATAGATACGGGTGCAGCCTGCGGCGTGCAGATCGGCCCGCTGGTTGGTTAAGTCCTGTTCGTCTGTACTGACGCGGGCATAGCCCAGCAGCAAGCGGCCTGTCATCAGGTCAAAGGTGCCGGGGTCGTTCTGGTGTCTCATGGTCGTGTCTCCGGTTCTATTGCAACCACCGGGCATTGCGCGACTAGAACATGGAACACGACAACGCCAGGGAAAGCGGGGAAAACCATAGTGTTGCATAACTTAGGACTTATGCGACAAACAAGACAGTTTCAGCGCGGCTTGTTTCGTGTTATATTGCACTATGTTTGTAACACAAGAGGGCCGCGACATGAGCGAAGCCACCTTTACCTTTCGGGTCGATGAATCCCTGAAAACAGAATTCTCCACGGCCGCCAAGGCCCGCGACCGCAGCAGCGCCCAGCTTCTACGCGACTTCATGCGCGACTTCGTGCGACAGCAAGAGGAAGCGGCCGCGCATGACGCCTGGTTCCGTCGCCAGGTACAAATCGGCCTGGACTCGGCCAATGCCGGCGACGTAATCCCGGCGGCCGAAGTGGAAGCCGAAGCCGAAGCCTGGCGGGCTGAGTTGACGGATTGCTCGGACTCCACCGCCAGCTTGACCGCGGCTTCTTTAAACTCAGCTGTATAGGCTTTCTTCTGACTCATGACACACACCTTCTCTGGGCAGGTGATCTTACCTGCGTCTGTGTGTCTGGGGAACTATAGCCACTTCATAACGGTCTCACGATCCAATTTGGTCATTTTATTGCATTACCTCTTGACAATTTATCGTTGATAAAGTTTTTTATCGCCAACTTATCAATGATAAATAAAAGTCACATCTATGTCAAAATCACTTATAACCGCACTCATTGTTGTCGCGCTTGATGCGATTGGTTTGGGATTAATCATGCCGGTGGTTCCGGCTTTATTAAATGAATTTGTACCGGCAGAGCAAACAGCATTTCACTATGGTGTTTTTTTATCGCTTTATGCGTTTATGCAGGTCTTTTGCGCGCCCGTTTTAGGGCGGTTATCTGACCGCTATGGACGGCGGATTATTTTGCTGGTTTCATTTTTAGGTGCCACGATTGATTATAGCATAATGGCGGCAGCGCCTGTTTTATGGGTGCTTTATATCGGCCGGATTATCTCAGGTGTTACCGGAGCAACTGGTGCAATCGCGGCATCAATTATCGCTGATACAACTAAACAGGAAGAACGTGCGCGTTGGTTTGGTTTTATGGGGGCGTGTTTTGGTGCAGGTATGATTGCAGGGCCTGCTATTGGCGGTGTTCTTGGTGATATATCTGTGCATGCGCCCTTTGTGGCAGGGGCTCTTCTCAATGCAATTGCCTTTTGTTTGGTGGCTTTCTTGTTGCCCAAAACGCCGTCACAACCGCCTGAAGGACAGCCAGCCAAAATCAATTTGTTTGAAGGCTTTCGCTTCAATTTTGCAGTTCAGGGACTTGCCAGCTTTTTTGCGTTGTTTTTTCTTATGCAGCTGATTGGGCAGGCGCCCGCCGCTTTGTGGGTGATTTATGGCGAACAGCGCTTGAATTGGGATATTGGCACAGCAGGTGTGTCGCTGGCCGTTTTTGGTGCAGCACATACATTCGTACAAGCTGTTTTAACCGGCACTCTTTCAAAGCGACTGGGTGACCGCGGTGTGTTGCTGCTTGGAATGGGCGCTGATATGTGCGGGTTTTTATTGCTGGCTTTTATCACGCAAAGCTGGATGGTTCTGCCGGCAATTTTTATGCTGGCCACAGGCGGCATTGGTATGCCTGCTTTGCAGGCCATTATTTCAGGTCTTGTTTGCGATGAAAAACAAGGTGCTTTACAGGGAACTTTAACGGGGTTGACGAATATAACCTCGATTATCGGGCCGGTCGGATTTACGACGCTTTATGGCTTAACCGCGGGGCAGTGGGATGGTTGGGTTTGGCTCGTCGCAGCAAGCCTTTATCTTATTGCTATACCATTATTGCGCCAGTCAGCCAGTTTATTGCGATCTTAAAATCTTGGCGGGAGATCAAGCAATCCCGCCAATAAAACCGCTGAGTTCATCAAGACGCACCATTGCCATGCGCATGGTGCCACGGCAATTTTGAGCTTTGCAGCGTGCGCGTCGTTCAACTTCGTCCAAATATAATTGCTCGTGTCCTCGAATTGAGCTGATCATTGCCTTATTGATATAAACAAGGCGGTTACATTTCTTGCAGGTCATTTCTAATCTTTGATGGTCTGCAAGATCACTGGCTTTATAGCGGGTTTTCCAGTTTCCGGGTGGGGATGCCATTTTCATCACCAGAAGTCTTCAGGTGAGGGAATACGGACATAGCTGATTTTACCGCCCACATGGGGTCGTTTGCGGGAGAGGGCGAAATCCTACGCTAAGGCTTTGGCCAACGATATTCTCCGGTAAGATTGATGTGTTCCCAGGGGATAGGAGAAGTCGCTTGATATCTAGTATGACGTCTGTCGCACCTGCTTGATCGCGGCCGCGATAGCTAGATCGCGTTGCTCCTCTTCTCCATCCGCGTTCCAAGCTGCGGAAAGGCACCCATAAGCGTACGCCTGGTCGAGCAGGCGACGCGGATCGACGTCCAGCGCACGAGAGAATGCGTCCGCCATCTGTGCAATGCGTCTAGGATCGAGACAAAGGTCGTCTCTGTCAGCCGGATCGTAGAACATATTGGCGGCGCCAAAGCCCACTTCACCGACCAGACCGACGGGATCTATCACCAGCCAGCCGCGACTGGAGAACATGATGTTTTCATGATGCAGATCGCCATGTAGCCCACGCAGTTCCGAGGCATTGCTCATCATTTGATCGGCTATAATCGCCGCGTGGACGTAGTCAGTTTGACAACCTGCGTTTTGATCATCGCGCGCCCGCTGAAACAAAGCTGCAAAGCGATCCCGGATCGGGAGAAGGGCAGAAGGCAGGGGTTCCTCAGATGCGGCATACAGCTTCGCCATTAGTTCCGCTGCAATTTCGGTCGCCTGGTAGTCGCCGTGCTCGGCAACGATGTGAGAGAGCATTCGCTCCCCGGCATATTCGAGCAACATCAGATTGTTCTCACGACCGAGCAACCGGACTGCTCCCCTCCCATTGCGCCATACCAGATAGTCGGCCCCGCGCAGTTCATCAGCAATGTCTTCTATAGGTTTCAATCCCTTGACGATTGCAGGAGTCCCGTCTGGCAATGAAACTTTCCAAACGAGGCTGGAAAAGGTGTCCGCAATGAGAACAGGTTGCGAAACGTGCCAATGAGCAGGAAAAACAGGCGGCATGAACATCAACCCCAAGTCAGAGGGTCCAATCGCAGATAGAAGGCAAGGCGTTCGCGGTCGGGGGCTTCGATCCCCAATACATTGAATAGGACAGCGAAGGCGCGCTCTGCTTCATCTGGCGCTGCCCAGTTCTCTTCGGCGTTAGCAATCATGAGTGCCAAATCGGCATAGCGATCTGCTGTTCCGAGCCGCCCAAGGTCGATCAGACCCGTGCATTGAAGAGTTTTAGGGTCCACCATGAAGTTCGGCATGCAGGGATCACCATGGCAAACAACCATATCGGTGCGCTCTTGGTCGAGCCGCACCGGTAGCTCTCGTTCGACACGAGCCAAAAGATCGAGCTGCGGCGTACTCTTGTCCTCGTCCGGTAAGAAGTCGGGATTGACGGCATTGCGGGACACCACATCAACGGCGCGTCCGAACATTCGCGACAGCCTGCGCTCAAACGGACATTGATCAACCGATAGGCTGTGAACAGCGCCAAGTTGCTGCCCCATTGACGGCCACGCTTTGAGCAAATCCGCTCCAGACAGATCAGCCGCCGGTACTCCCGGAATTGCCGTTATCACCAAGCATGCACCCTCCTGTTCCTCCTGCCAGTTGATCACCTCGGGGCAAGCCACACCTCGACCTTTGAGCCAAATGAGGCGGTCACGCTCTCCAGCGAGCTCACCGCGGCGGGAAGCAGGTGCGATTTTCGCGAAGGCATGCCCGTCACCACGTCGAAAAACAAAATCACCAGATTCTCCGCCTCTGACAGGCAACCAGTCAGAATGCGATTCACCAAAAAAAATATTAGTTCGATTCAATGGAGGTTCCTTCAGTTTTCTGATGAAGCGCGGAGGTGGCTCAACCTGCGAAAAGAAACGAGTTGCTACGTAAGTCCGAGAACATGCTTTCCATGGTCTCTGAGCTCGCCTTTGGGACCGACATATCGGTAGAGAGTGACGCGCTCGATGCCGAGTTCCTTGCAGAGATCGGAAACTGAAGTATCGCGCTGGGCCATGGCGGCTTGCGCGAGACGCACCTGAGCTTTGGTGAGCGCGAATTTTCGTCCGCCCTTGCGACCGCGCGCTCTCGCGGAGGCGAGACCCGCCATGGTGCGCTCTCGGATCAGATCCCGCTCGAACTCGGCCAAGGTGGCGAAGATTCCGAACACCATGCGACCGGACGCAGTCGTGGTGTCGATCTGAGCGCCCTTTCCAGTCAGAACCCGCAGGCCGATCTTGCGGTCTGACAGCTCCTTCACCGTGTTGACCAGATGGGCAAGCGATCGTCCGAGGCGATCGAGCTTCCAGACCACCAGCACATCGCCGTCACGCAATGACTTGAGGCAGGCAGTCAAGCCAGGGCGATCATCACGACCGCCGGAAGCAAGATCATCATAGATATTGTCCCGTTCGACACCTGCGGCGCGCAAGGCGTCGTGCTGCAGGTCGAGAGACTGCGAGCCATCGGCTTTGGAGACGCGGGCATATCCGATCAGCATGTATCACAAACGTTGGTTTGAGGCGGCGCTTCGGCCACGATTGCATTGACCTCTGGAAATGTATCTCAACCAGCTTCATAAACAAAGCGTCTTGAACGCTATCAGATTTTGAAAAAGGAACATGTATGCCGCGTCGCGTCACTCTAACCGATCGGCAGAAAGACGCGCTGTTGCGCTTGCCGACTTCACAGACGGATTTGCTCAAGCACTATACGCTGAGTGATGAAGACCTTGGGCATATCAGGCTGCGTCGGCGCGCTCACAACAGGTTCGGCTTCGCCCTGCAATTGTGTGTCCTGCGCTATCCCGGCCGGGTGCTGGCTCCAGGCGAACTGATCCCTGCAGAGGTCATCGAATTTATCGGAGCGCAGCTTGGCCTGGGTGCCGACGATCTCGTAGACTATGCTGCCCGCGAGGAAACACGGCACGAGCATCTTGCCGAGTTACGGGGGCTCTACGGCTTCCGCACCTTCTCCGGACGTGGTGCGAGCGAGCTGAAGGAATGGTTGTTCCGAGAAGCCGAGATGGCGGTGTCGAACGAGGATATCGCCCGTCGCTTCGTAGCCGAGTGCCGACGCACCCGCACTGTCCTTCCCGCGACATCCACGATCGAGCGGCTTTGTGCCGCGGCTCTCGTCGATGCCGAGCGACGCATCGAGACGAGGATCGCCAGTCGGCTGCCTATGTCGATCCGAGAACAGTTGCTGGCATTGCTCGAGGAGACGGCTGATGATCGGGTGACCCGTTTTGTGTGGCTGCGCCAGTTCGAGCCTGGCTCGAACTCTTCGTCGGCCAACCGGCTGCTCGACCGGCTCGAATATCTGCAACGCATCGATCTCCCCGAGGATCTGCTTGCCGGCGTTCCTGCCCATCGGGTGACTCGTCTGCGCAGGCAGGGTGAACGGTATTATGCCGACGGCATGCGCGATCTCCCGGAGGACAGGCGGCTTGCGATCTTGGCTGTTTGCGTCTCGGAATGGCAGGCGATGTTGGCCGACGCAGTGGTCGAAACCCACGACCGGATCGTCGGCCGTCTCTACCGTGCTTCGGAGCGTATTTGCCATGCAAAGGTCGCAGACGAAGCGGGGGTGGTGCGTGACACCCTGAAATCCTTCGCCGAGATCGGGGGCGCCCTGGTCGATGCACAGGATGATGGCCAGCCGCTGGGCGATGTCATCGCGAGTGGGTCAGGGTGGGACGGCTTAAAAACCCTTGTTGCAATGGCAACCAGGCTGACCGCCACCATGGCCGACGATCCGCTCAATCATGTGCTCGACGGTTATCACCGCTTCCGCCGATACGCTCCACGCATGTTGCGCCTGCTCGATCTGCGAGCTGCGCCCGTTGCACTGCCGCTTCTGGAAGCGGTGACGGCCCTTCGTACCGGTTTGAACGATGCCGCGATGACCAGCTTCTTGCGGCCCAGCTCGAAATGGCATCGCCACCTTCGGGCCCAGAGGGCTGGCGACGCTCGCCTATGGGAGATCGCGGTGCTGTTCCATCTGCGCGATGCGTTCCGCTCCGGAGATGTCTGGCTTACTAGGTCCCGGCGCTATGGCGATCTGAAACACGCACTCGTTCCGGCACAATCCATCGCGGAAGGCGGTCGTCTCGCTGTGCCATTGCGGCCGGAGGAATGGCTGGCAGACCGGCAAGCTCGCCTCGACATGCGGTTGCGCGAGCTTGGCCGTGCCGCTCGCGCAGGCACGATCCCGGGCGGGTCGATTGAAAACGGCGTTCTGCATATCGAGAAACTCGAAGCCGCCGCGCCGACAGGCGCCGAAGATCTGGTGCTCGATCTCTACAAGCAGATCCCGCCCACGCGCATCACCGATCTCCTGCTGGAGGTGGATGCGGCGACCGGCTTCACCGAAGCGTTCACCCATCTGCGCACAGGAGCACCCTGCGCTGACCGGATCGGGCTAATGAACGTTATCTTGGCGGAAGGGATCAACCTCGGCTTGCGCAAAATGGCGGATGCGACAAACACCCACACCTTCTGGGAATTGATCCGCATTGGACGGTGGCATGTCGAGGGCGAAGCCTATGACCGGGCGCTGGCCATGGTGGTCGAGGCACAGGCAGCGTTACCCATGGCCCGGTTCTGGGGCATGGGCACGTCGGCTTCGAGCGACGGACAGTTCTTCGTCGCTACAGAGCAAGGTGAGGCCATGAACCTGGTCAACGCGAAATATGGCAATACCCCGGGCCTGAAAGCCTATAGCCACGTCTCCGACCAATATGCGCCGTTCGCAACCCAGGTGATTCCTGCAACGGCAAGCGAAGCGCCTTACATCCTCGATGGCCTGCTGATGAACGATGCTGGACGCCATATCCGCGAGCAGTTCACCGACACGGGCGGCTTCACCGATCACGTCTTTGCCGCATGTGCCATTCTCGGCTACCGGTTCGCTCCGCGCATCCGCGACCTGCCATCCAAACGGCTCTACGCGTTCAATCCGTCGGCCGCCCCGGCGCACCTGCGAGCGTTGATCGGCGGAAAGGTCAACCAAGCCATGATCGAGCGCAATTGGCCCGACATCCTGCGCATCGCCGCCACCATTGCTGCCGGGACCGTCGCGCCAAGCCAGATTCTGCGGAAACTCGCCTCCTATCCGCGGCAGAACGAGCTCGCGACAGCCCTGCGGGAAGTCGGTCGCGTCGAGCGCACCCTGTTCATGATCGACTGGATTCTGGATGCCGAACTCCAACGGCGTGCCCAGATCGGGCTCAACAAAGGCGAAGCTCATCATGCGCTGAAGCGGGCAATCAGCTTCCACCGCCGCGGTGAAATCCGCGACCGTTCCGCCGAAGGCCAGCATTACCGCATCGCCGGCATGAATCTGCTCGCCGCCATCATCATCTTCTGGAACACCATGAAGCTCGGCGAGGTCGTTGCAAACCAGAAACGCGATGGAAAGCTGCTATCGCCCGATCTCTTGGCCCATGTTTCGCCGCTCGGATGGGAACACATCAATCTCACCGGAGAATATCGCTGGCCAAAGCCTTAGCGTAGGATTCCGCCCCCTCCCGCAAACGACCCCTATTTGTCGGAAGTGCCGGCATCACCGCCAAGGCTGTTGCCCTCAAATTGCTGGCCGCCGGCGCTCTGCTCTGTGCTGCCTTCTGGCTCCATGCTGGCACGGATGCCAGCGGCCAGTTTTCCGCCGGTTGTCTCTGCTACCCTCTCCTGGAACCCTTGCTGCATTTGAGAACCGACCCCCTTGGCCAGCTCGGATGCAGTACCAGCGGCCAGCTTCGCCGCCCTGGCAAACCCGCCACCGCTTGAGCTGCTGCCGCTGTCACTAAAGCCTGCGGCCTGGGCAAACGGCGAACTGCCAGCCGTACCCGCTTCACCACCACCGCTGCTGCCGTTGACGATTGACCCCATGCTGGGCATGTCACCGCCGGCCTCCATAGCCGCTGATGCTTTCTGGAATGCTGCCTGGATAGCGGATGCGCCGCCCGCAGCGCCGGCCGCCGCGCCCATCGTTGCTTTTGCTGCAAGGGCTGCGCCGCCAGTGGCCATGCCAGCCGCAGCCATACCCGCACCCATGATGGCACCAGCACCAAAAGAACTACCGGCACTTGCGGCTGCGCCACCGCCAGGAATCAAGCCTGCAATGACGTTCGGTATGGTGTTTACCAAGATGACCAGGACAAGCGACACAACAAAGATGATTAGCAACTCTTTCATTGGCGCTTTATCGGCAAGGTCAGCGTGATAACCGTCAATGATGGATACAGCGATACCAACCAGCAGGGTCATAGTCATTAACTTGAGTGCAATTCCGGCAACACTTCGGAAGTAGTTAATGGCAATGTCGGAAGTCCAACGCGACCCACCAAAGCCCAAGACAAAAACACCAGCATAAGCAAGCACCCAGGCGGTAACGAGGGCCAGCAACACGTTAGCCGCAACCACGGCCATACACGCCAAAATGGCCAAAGTAGTCAAAAATATAGATAGGTTGTCGATTGGACTGGTTACGCTATACGACTTAGCTGCTTTAGCAATAATGTCAAAAGCGATAGAGATCGGCGTTGACGGGTTTAACTCCCTTGGAAGCCCAGCGGCTTCCGCGCCAATCGTCCGCAATGAGTTGATAATATCCATTGCGAAATTTGGGCCGTTGATGAGCAGCCACCAGAAAAAGCCGGTGAAGATCGTGAACCGGACGAACTCCGCGAAGAACTCGCCAATGTCGGCCTTGCGTAAGGCCATCATGCCGAACGTCCAGACCATCGAAATCACAACCAGCGTCCAGAACAGCCAGGTTGCATACTCTGTTATTTTGGCTCCCCAAGTCGAGCTTTCGTTCAAAAAACGAGTTCCTACGTCATTTAAAACACCACTCGTTTCAAGTGCCGCCGATGCCGTTTGAGAAAGCATAACAAGCACCAATAAAATACCTAATCGAACAAATAAGTTTTTCATCTTAGAACTCCTTATCCTTCGAGCGGTCGGTAGGCTCCTGCAAACTTTTATAGATTTCTGGCACTTCATCCTTCGGCTCTGGTTGATCGCAACCAGCCACCGTGCAACTGACAAAGACAACGAACAAGAGATTTTTAAATAGAGCTTTCATAGTCAAAACCCCTTGTCGTTTGAACGGTTAGTGGATTCTTCCAAACCTTTGAAAAGATACTCATGAGAGGCTTGTTCTATCGCTTGCCGATCAGCATCAGCCTGCATCTTGGCTCCTACGGCTGTTTGCTGTGCCATGAGAAGGCTACGAATCTGCAAGAGCTGGTTTGCCTGCTGGCTGGCGAGCTGGTTTGCATAGCCGATGGCTTGGAGCTGGCCTTGTGCGCCCTGGGCCGCACCCTGCAACCGCTCCAGGTTACGGGCATCGTTACGCAAGGCTTTCTCTTGATTTTCCAGCGTTTTGAACAGGGCATCATTGGCCACCTTCTGGCTTTCACTGGCTAGGCGGCGGTTTTCTTCCATCGCTGCCTTTTCGGCCGGCGTGCAACCGCCCGAACCGTTGAAGCACGGCGAGCTGCGGTAATAGGCCACGTCCTGGAACTTGCCCAGGTAGGAATCCAGGCTGCCAAGCTGGTTCTGGTAGTACGCCAGAGTATTTTGCGCCTCGATCAGTTTGCCGATCGTGGCCTGGGCCTGATCCCAGATATAGGCGGCCGGAGCCATCGTGTTCTGTAGCTGGTTTTCGTACTGCTGCAATTGGGTCTGGTATTGCTCGATTTGCTTGGCGGTCTGCGCGACGGCCTCCATCGCAGACATGATGTTCTGCACCAGGTTGCCACCGTCGATAACGGGGATACCGGCCTGAACGGGGGTGATGGTAGTGGTGATAAAGCCGGTTGCGAGCGCAACGGCAACAGCGGATTTAGCCGCTAAAAGGCGGACACGCTTCATGGTCGAGTACCTCGATGATGTGAGTTAGCTATTGCGGCTAATCTGTCCCATAACACTGTTACTGCTGGTTATGGGGTTGGGCCATCACGGGGCAGTTCGCCAAAATCTGCCAAGGTACCCGCCCACTTGCGACACCGTCACGCCAGGGCTTACGTTTTTTCTAAGGTCGGTGTGTGTCGTGCAACCCTGCACGAAATTACTGCTTTACTTCTTTGCTGGTTTCTCCAGGCCGACAGCTCGGCCCATTTTTTCCAAATCCAGCGGTTGAACTGCTGCGGTCAATATCTCGCGTATTTCCGCCTCGGTGCTCCGGTTGTTCAGCGCCGCTCGAACTTTCAGCGCCTGGTGCACCTCATCGGGTAAATTGCGAATGTTCAAATTTGCCATTCTCTTACCTTTTGGTGTACCTGCTACCAATGATAGCAAAAATACCGAAATGCACAAGCACTAACGGCTGCGCCCTTTGCGCTGCTTTGCCTTTTCCTTCTTGGCGTTCAGTTCCGCTTGCAGCTTGGCTTTACGGCGTTCCAGCTCACCCGGCGCAGGCGCTGGGGTAGGTGCGGGTTTCTGCGGTGTAACTGCTGCCGCTGCGCCCTCGATCTGCAACGCTTCGGCTTGAGACAAGGAACGCAAACGGCCCGCCCTGGCCACCGGCGGCGGCACCTTGCCGACACCGGGAACACCCGGCTTGTTGGTCACGCTGAAATTGTCTTGCAGCAGTGCCAGGCGGCGCTTTTCCAGGGCTGGATCAGCAAACGTAATGGGCAGCTTGCCATCCACGGCGGCCCGAATCGCCTGGGCCTTGAACTCGGTTGTACCGTTAACGGTGATACGGCTGCCGTACCGCTCTGCGGCCAGCCTCAAGGCTTCCTGAACGCCGGCGCGGTCGGTGCCGGTCGAGACTTGCAGCCGGTCGCCGTCATCCCTCACGGCACTGGCACCGGCCCGGTAAATGATCGTGCCCGTCTTGGTGATGTTGTCGATCACTGGCGCATGGCCAGGCTTCGCCTGACCTTGCCCTTTGACCGTGTTGCCCTTCAATCCCTGGGCGGCCTCTCTGGCCCGCAAGGCAGCCAGCGCCTCGCTGTTACCCTGGGTAGCCTCTTGCTTGAGCCAATCGGCCCACTGGCGGCGCTGGTGGCCCTGGTGCAGCCGTTCACGCTCTTTGGTGTATCCCTTGTATATCCCATCCAGTTCGGCGCGTAGCGTCGCACTGGTTTGTGAGTACAGCAGTTTTTTGGCCACCCGACCGCCACCGGCCAGCTTGATTGCTGCCCGCTTGGCGGCGGCCTTCTGTTTGGCAGCGACCACGGCCCGATCCTTACGCCGCTTCGCCGCGGCCAATGCTTCGGCCCTGGCGGCGGTCAAATTCTTCTGCTCATCCTTGTACCTGGCATAAAGCTCGGTGGTGTCAGCGCGTGACCGTACCGGCTTCTTTTGATACTGCCGCCTGGGCGGCTTCTCCTGCTGATCCGGTGACGCCTCAAAGGCTCCCAGCCGCTTTTCCAGGGCAGGCTTGGACAGATCGCGGGACAGGGTGCTGGGCTTGACCATCGTGCCGTCATCGGCCCGGATCACCAACCCGTTACCCCTTGGCGTAATCTCCAGGCCGTTATCACGCATGACCTGGTGCAGCTCCGTCCAGGACTGCGCGGCTTTAATGTCGTCCAGGCATTCGCGCTTGATCCAGCCCACCAGACTTTCCACGCCGGCATGGCGCTCCATGTCGGCGGCCCTCGATGCCGCCCCGCGCTGCTGCGGCCGGTGATTGTCTGCCTCCAGGCCATAGTCCCGTTCCAGCGTCTCGCACAAGTCGGCCAGCGCCAGGTGCGGATAGTACGGTTCGTGCATCGTGTGCCTGGTCGGGTGAATCTTGTTGATGGCAATGTGGATGTGCAGGTTGTCGGTGTCGTTATGCACGGCGCTGATACGCTGATGCTCACCAAACCCTAGCCCTTGGCAAATCCGTTCCTCTATCGCCTTCAAGGTGTCGGCATCGGGATTCTCGCCGGCGCGAAAACTGACAATCAGGTGATAGGTCTTATCGCCCTTGGCCCTGGTGTTCATGTGCTGGGTGGCCAGCACTTCGGTGATGGCATCGCGCACTGAATGCGCCTCGCAATTCGTGACCTGAACATGGCCCAGCCGGTGGTCTTTGCTCTGTGCGTCGGTGATGTATTTAGCCAGGTCGGCAAAGTCTGATTTGCCCAGGGAACGCATGGCAACATGCTTGGCAATCATGATGCTGCCCTGGGTCGCACAATAGATTCCATCAATCGGCTCATTTCGTCCTGGTTGGCCTCAATCCGGGCCAGCAGGCCCAAGACAGTTTCAGCGCTGAACCGGGCCGTTCGGGCATCGTCGGTCAGCCACAATTTCAGCAGACCACCGAGGCGGCCCAGGTCGCCATTGACCCGCACCAGCTCGCGCACGTTCTCGTAATCGGTCACGCCCTGGACGGCGTAACCCTGCCCCACGGCCAGCAAAAAAGCAGACGTACTCAAGCCAGCCGCTTGTGCGTTGGCCTCAATGGCGGCCCGCTCTTCCGGCAGGCAATACACCTTGATCGGCGTGCTGCTTTTTCTCGTTACCTTCTGCTCTGTCGCCTCCATCTTTGGCGTCCTCCTGGTTCTCTTATTCCGGCGTCCGCCGATGGCCCCGCAGGGCAGGATTCCCGTTGAGCGCCGCAGGTGCGAATAAGGGGAAGTGAAGAGGAACACCATGCTTGCATGGTGGGCCTACTTCACACATCCTGCCCGCTTCACCACCACTTTAACATCACTACCATTTACCGGCTATAACCCGTTTTATCGACAAACACAAGCCGATTCCACGCATAAGGCGTGCAATCTGGCTTTAGTCGCCTTACAATCGCTTTAATAGCGATAGAATCGGCATTAAATCGCGGATAAATCGACATATAAAAGGCGGTAGAATCGGCATGACTAAACGGCTTACAGAGCGCATTGCAGCGCAAATGCAGACCCAAAAGCCCACCCGTTCAGGACAGAATCGGGCGGCTTTCCTGGCCCAGCGCGACGACATAAAAGAGGCTTTGACCGATGGCTGGCCGGTAAAAGCCATCTGGAAAACGCTGCACGATGAAGGGAAAATCAGCTTCGGATATGATGCTTTTATCAGCTATGTGAACAGTCTGATTCGGTCGCCAGGCGAGCCTGAAAAGGCCACCGCAAGACCGCCGGCATCCTCCCAACCGGCCCCCAAGAAAGCCACCCCAGCGACACCCAAACCAGTACCATCAGCCAGCCATAAGCCGGGGGAGATTCCCAGCTTCAACTTCAACCCCAGCCCGAACAAAGCGGACTTGATTTGACGCCCCAAGGGGCGGATTGGACGCCAAGAGGGAAGGCATAGCCCGCCCCTCAAGTGTCAATGAACCCCTGGAAATCGACCCCGAAAACAGCCCCCTTCATAGAGGCGGCCTATTAACATTTGAGTGGGAGTGACGGGCACTGGCTGGCAATGTCTAGCAACGGCAGGCATTTCGGCTGAGGGTAAAAGAACTTTCCGCTAAGCGATAGACTGTATGTAAACACAGTATTGCAAGGACGCGGAACATGCCTCATGTGGCGGCCAGGACGGCCAGCCGGGATCGGGATACTGGTCGTTACCAGAGCCACCGACCCGAGCAAACCCTTCTCTATCAGATCGTTGACGAGTATTACCCGGCATTCGCTGCGCTTATGGCAGAGCAGGGAAAGGAATTGCCGGGCTATGTGCAACGGGAATTTGAAGAATTTCTCCAATGCGGGCGGCTGGAGCATGGCTTTCTACGGGTTCGCTGCGAGTCTTGCCACGCCGAGCACCTGGTCGCTTTCAGCTGTAAGCGTCGCGGTTTCTGCCCGAGCTGTGGGGCGCGGCGGATGGCCGAAAGTGCCGCCTTGCTGGTTGATGAAGTACTGCCTGAACAACCCATGCGTCAGTGGGTGTTGAGCTTCCCGTTTCAGCTGCGTTTCCTGTTTGCCAGCCGGCCCGAGATCATGGGGTGGGTGCTGGGCATCGTTTACCGCGTCATTGCCACGCACCTGGTCAAGAAAGCGGGCCATACCCACCAAGTGGCCAAGACGGGCGCGGTCACCCTGATCCAGCGTTTTGGATCGGCGCTCAATCTGAATGTTCACTTCCACATGCTGTTTCTCGACGGTGTGTATGTCGAGCAATCCCACGGCTCAGCGCGTTTCCGCTGGGTCAAGGCGCCGACCAGCCCAGAGCTCACCCAGCTGACGCACACCATCGCCCACCGGGTGGGTCGCTATCTGGAACGGCAAGGCCTGCTGGAACGGGATGTCGAAAACAGCTATCTGGCCTCGGATGCGGTGGATGACGACCCGATGACACCCCTGCTGGGGCACTCGATCACTTACCGTATCGCTGTCGGTTCACAGGCGGGGCGAAAGGTGTTCACTTTGCAAACTCTGCCGACCAGTGGTGATCCGTTCGGTGACGGGATTGGCAAGGTAGCCGGGTCCAGCCTGCACGCCGGCGTGGCGGCCAGGGCCGATGAACGCAAGAAGCTCGAACGGCTGTGCCGGTACATCAGCCGCCCGGCGGTATCCGAGAAGCGGCTGTCGTTAACACGAGGCGGCAACGTGCGCTACCAGCTCAAGACGCCGTACCGGGACGGCACCACGCACGTCATTTTCGAACCATTGGATTTCATTGCAAGGCTGGCCGCCCTGGTACCGAAGCCCAGAGTCAACCTAACCCGCTTCCACGGGGTGTTCGCACCCAACAGTCGGCACCGGGCGTTGGTCACGCCGGCAAAACGGGGCAGGGGCAACAAGGTCAGGGTGGCTGATGAACCGGCAACACCAGCACAACGGCGAGCGTCGATGACATGGGCGCAACGGCTCAAGCGTGTTTTCAATATCGACATCGAGACCTGCAGCGGCTGCGGCGGCGCCATGAAAGTCATCGCCTGCATTGAAGACCCTATAGTGATCAAGCAGATCCTTGATCACCTGAAGCACAAAGCCGAAACCAGCGGGACCAGGGCGTTACCCGAAAGCCGGGCGCCACCGGCTGAGCTGCTCCTGGGTCTGTTTGACTGACGAGCCTGAAGGCCAACGATACCAATCAAAATGCTGCGTTCACAGCGCCGCGGCAGGGATCCGCCGTGCTGGTTGTCGGAAAAGGAGCCGCTAGTGGGAAAGAGGAGGGTAAATTTTCAGCGTTGCTGGCTCCCCGTCAGCCGGATTGGGTTGCATCGCAGGGGTGTCGAAAGAGTCAACTGCGGTCCAAAGCTGTTGGACTTGGGTGAAAAGGGCGTTTATTCTTCCTATACGTTGTCGGCAGCGGGCCAAAAAGGAATACGTCCATGCCCATCGAGGTGAAACCGGCTGTGAGCGCGGGTTCAAGCATATAGCCCGACAGGCGCGTATCCTTGCCGATCACGACACGATGGCGGTGGTCACCGCGACGAAAGACACGGCCAGCCGCCATGCCGACGCGCAAGGCGGTTTCCGCCGTCATCGCGCCTTCGTTGGCTTTGCCACGAATACCGTCTGTGCCGAAATATTTGCGCACCATAAGGTCGATTATCCTGTCGTCGGGTCGCCCTCAAAGGGGACATGCCTGCTGAACCGCGAATATAGAGAAATATCCCGAATGTGCAGTTAACGAATTCTTGCGGTTTCTTTCAGCGCCGCCAATACCGCCAGCCCGTCGCGCAAGGGGCGCGGCTCGTGTGTGCGGATGAAGTCAGCTCCACCTGCGGCGGCGGCAAGCTCTGCAGCGAGTGTCGCGGCCCCGACATCCCCCGGACCACGGCCTGTGAGCGCGCGCAGAAAGGATTTGCGCGAAACAGACAGAAGCACCGGCAAATCGAAGCGCAGCCGCAATTCATCGAACCGCGCCAGCACCGAGAGCGAGGTTTCGGGAGCAGCCCCCAGAAAAAACCCCATGCCGGGATCAAGGACAAGGCGGTTGCGTTTGATACCGGCACCCGTCAGCGCCGCGATGCGCGCGTCAAAGAACGCCGCAATGTGATCCATGATGTCGCCAGCGGGTGCCTCGCGCCGATCTGCCTGCCCGTCTTGCACCGAATGCATAACGACGAGTTTGGCAGATGATTTCGCCAATTGCGGATAGAACGCAGCGTCTGGAAAACCGCGAATATCATTGAGATAGGCCACACCACGCGACAAGGCATAGGCTTGCGTCGCGGGTTGATAACTGTCGAGCGAGACGGGAATGCCATCTGCCTTGAGCGCGTCCAGCACCGGCGCGATACGCGCGATTTCTGTGTCGGACGAAACAGGCGCGGCGTCGGGATTGCTGGATGCCGGACCGAGGTCGATCACATCTGCCCCCTCGGCCATCAGCTTACGCGCCTGCGCAATGGCTGCGTCTGGCGCCAGATACCGGCCTCCATCGGAGAAACTGTCCGAGGTTATGTTGACGATGCCGAAAATGATGAGCGATTTATTCATGGGGGCTTCTATAATAATAATAATCGAGCATGAGTCTCATACGGATGCTCGGGTCGAAAGGGAATCCCCAGGCGAGTAACCTGTTTGCGGTGATCCATTAGCTGCAGGAGCAGAAGAGCATACATCTGGAAGCAAAGCCAGGAAAGCGGCCTATGGAGCTGTGCGGCAGCGCTCAGTAGGCAATTTTTCAAAATATTGTTAAGCCTTTTCTGAGCATGGTATTTTTCATGGTATTACCAATTAGCAGGAAAATAAGCCATTGAATATAAAAGATAAAAATGTCTTGTTTACAATAGAGGGGCAACCGCTCGGGATGTTGACCATTTCAGCCCTCGGCCTTGGGCTGCTTTCTCGCCCTGGTCGCTGCTTTCGCCGCCACCTCAAACCGCTCCAGCATTTCCTTATAGGTCGCCGTCGCTCCATTGAGCCGGGCCACTTCTTCGCGCAACTCTGACGCCTGCTGCTTCGCTTCCAACAGCTCGGCCCGGCCCGCTTCAAGCTCTCGGGTCACGTCCTTTTGACGCGCCACCGCACCGGCCAGGTCGGCGTCCAATTGTCGATTCTTCGCACTGACCTGGGCCGCCTCATCACGCGCCTTGCCCAGCTCGACAAAATACTTATCTGACGTTTTCTGCTGCTCGGCCAGCGTCGCCCGCGCCTGGTCTGCATCAGCATGTGCCCGGTCAAGTTCGGCCCGCAGATCGTTGGCCCGGCGTTCGATTTCGTCCGCCTTGGCTTCGGCCCTCTCGGCCCGCATAACAGCCTGGGACAGCTCTGCCCTGGTCGTGGCCAGCTCGGCATGAACCTGGTCGGTAGCGGCGTTTGCCCGCTCAAGACCAGCCCGCACCTCGTCAAGTTCGGTTGCCTGCGATTCATAAGCGTCGGCCAGCTCCGCCCGCATGGCATCCAGCTCGACCCGCTCGGTTTCCCATGCCGCCTGTGCAGCCTGTAGCGATTCGTTTGCCAGCTCCTGCGCCTGCTGCCACAACGCGGCCAGGGCAACAGCGTTTGCCTGGGTAATGGTTTCCGGCACGGCAACAGCCACCGGAACCGCCTGGGCGGTCTGCGCCCGTCGCCACTCGCGCATTACCGCGCTGGTTGTATTCATGTCTGCCCGCGCTGCCCTGCGCACGGCGTCAACGGTCGGGAACGCCTCGCGCCCGGCGTCCTCGAACAGCTCATTTGCAACGGCGGTGATGCGGTCGCGGATTTCGGCGGG
>JACCER010000031.1 GCA_013416445.1 Alcaligenaceae bacterium | reverse complement strand
TACGGATGGCCGTTTCGCCCAGCCCCATAGTCTGCCCCACTTCGCTCACCGACAGGTGTTGATCCTTGACCATCCGGATCACTTCCCGCTTGAATTCAGCGTCAAACTGCCTGCGTTTTTTCATTCATATTTCCTCTTAAGGTGCATTATCCACCTAACGAGGTGTCTGTTTTAATTAGACCACTACAAAAAGCCTGTACGGGTCCTCGGTAACTGCAGACAGTGCCTCACTTCGATAGGCAGCGAGTACCTTCTGCGACACCGACAAATCCAACCCCATATGTTGAAAGGCAGCTACGGCGTCTGCATCTCCATAGGCAGCCCATCCGTCGACAAGCACCGAAGCGAGGTCTAGACCTATGTACTTGGCAAGCCGGGCATGGTCTTTATCTTCTAAAGCGTCATACAGTTCCGCGCCGAGAGCCTCCCAGAGCTTCCGAGCCTTCACTTCCCCGATTCCAGGAAATGCAGGACTGCGCGCGAGCAGTTGAACGACGTGTTCCCCGGACGGACGAAGCAATTCAAGTCTCATGGCATAAAGTCGGCGTTCTTGTACTTGCCAACCGTCGACATCGAACCGCACGTCTTCATACGAGCCACTGACCCGCCACCATTGACCTTCCTGCACTTCGGTACTCAACACTCGAAGAGGCACTAACACAGCATAGCGCGGAGCCTTGGGGCTGGCGGCACCTGACGAGTCGATGACAAGTCCGGAAAAGACGACAGCCGAGGGGCCGCGCTTACGTACGCGCTGCACACGAAGTGTGGTGGTTTCCTGGTCGGCGCTCAACGTGGGAGTCTTCCCGTCGCAGCAAGATGTCCCTCCAACGCTTCCCAGCGCCGGAGTCTCTTCCGCAACTCACTCATAGCAGCGCGCAGCGCTACGTTCTCCACCTCGAGCTGCCTTAGGCGCTCGCGGTCGGTTGCTTGTTGTAATTGACCGACTGCGCGAAGCGGAAGGTCGGTGCTTTGCGTCTGTGCCTCCGGCAACACCCCACGCGCCCTTAGACCGTCCTCGAGTTCGCCGAGAGCCTGCTTGACCCTTGGATTCTGCCGCAACACCGAGCGTGCGCAGCCGACGGCCTTACATATCTCTGCCCGATTGAGCTGGCCACCCCGAATCATCGACTTAGCGTCTGCATCGCTGAGGTCGGCTACCCAGCGCTGGAATGCCTCGAAATGTTCTGCACCCTTATCCTGGCCGTTCAAAGTCTCACTCCCTTCAGTACATAGTATGTATTATGAAGGGTAGACTTTCAAATAACAAGCAGCAGAAAAACCTTACCTCGACCATTTTTAAGACAACCGAAAGGGATTCAGCCAATTCTATGTATCAAAAGAAGGGCTAAAGAACGGTAGTAGCGCCAATGAAGGTGAACAGGCCGCTTTCCACATAAGGCAGGAAAGCGTCTTGTTGTGCCTTGTTGAAGCGATGCACCTCATCCACAAACAAGATGGTGCGGCGGCCCTGGCCTTGCGCAACCTGCGCCGACACAACCGCATCGCGTATATCTTTGACCCCACCCAGCACCGCCGACATCGCCAGGAACTGGGCGTCGAAACCGTCTGCCATCAAGCGCGCCAACGTGGTCTTGCCCACGCCCGGCGGCCCCCAGAAAATCATGGAGTGCGGCCGCCCGGATTCAAACGCCACACGCAGGGGCTTGCCCGGACCAAGCAAGTGAGCCTGGCCGACGACCTCGTCAAGCGTGCGCGGACGCATACGTTCCGCCAAAGGCGCATAGGCGGAAGCGTGAGCCGAGGAAGTGAATAAGTCCGGAGAATTGATCATTGAGTGGTGAATTACAAACCCAAATTGAAATCGCAGGTCGGATTAGCGCGAAGCGCGTAATCCGACAAACAACATGACTAGATTACATTTTGACGACATCTACACCCTTGGGCGGTACAAACTGAAATTCGCTGATGGGCAATTTGGGGTTGGCCACAATATTGCTTAAATCGATACGAGTGGTCTGGCCAAAGGAATCCAGCAGATCCAGGCGTGCAGGTATATTTTCTTTAAAACCCATGTCCACATGGGTAAACCCCGCAGCAGCGCCGCGTGGGGTAGCGCGTAGCCAGTCCAGACCCTCTTTGTTGGGCAAGGCCACAATGGCGAAGGCTTCGTCCAGCGAACCCGAGCCAAACAAGATTGCAGCGGGCGAAGCCCCTATCGACTGATCCACCTTGCGTTCGGTAACCTGGGCCAGGTCGGGGTCGTACTGATACACCAGTTTACCGTCGGAGACGATTAGCTGTTCATAAGGCTTATTGACAGCCCATTTGAATTGGCCTGGGCGTTGAAACGAAAACTCGCCCGACTGTGCGCGCTTGCCCGCCGCGCCTTTGGCGTCAACAGTTTGCTGGGTAAACTGTCCGGTGCCAGAATTAACCTTGGCAATAAAGTCGCGCAACTGGGCTGGTGCATCGGCTGACCAGGCGAGCATGGGGCTGACTGCCAGCAGTGTAGCCAGCAAAGCTGGCCTGACGACCCTAGCCCAGATGCCGGGCAAAACACCTAACCCTGATGACAAGGCGTTGACCTTGAATGGTTTAATCTTCATTTGATGCATTCCCCGCAGGAACCAGGATTTCTCGATTGCCATTGGACTGCATGGCTGACACCATGCCAGCCTGCTCCATTTGCTCGAGCAAACGGGCAGCCCGGTTATAGCCTATGCGCAAGTGGCGCTGCACCGACGAAATGGAAGCACGCCGGTTTTTAAGTATGACTTCAACTGCCTGGTCGTATAAAGGGTCGGACTCGACATCGGCCAGCCCGCTGCCACCTGCACCGTCGGCGGCATCGCCCTCGAGCGTGCCTTCAAGCAAACCTTCAATGTAGTTGGGTTCACCCTGTTGCTTAAGCGCGTCGACCACGCGGTGGACTTCATCGTCGTGTACAAAAGCGCCATGCACCCGCGTAGGAAAGCCCGAACCGGGCGGCAGGTAAAGCATATCGCCCTGCCCCAGCAAGGCTTCGGCGCCCATCTGATCAAGTATGGTGCGGGAGTCGATTTTTGACGACACCTGGAAAGCGATGCGGGTGGGAATATTAGCCTTGATCAAACCAGTGATGACATCGACGCTAGGCCGTTGGGTGGCCAATATTAGATGTATGCCGGCTGCGCGCGCCTTTTGGGCCAGACGCGCGATGAGTTCTTCAATTTTCTTGCCCACCACCATCATCAGGTCGGCGAGCTCGTCGATCACGACGACGATCATGGGCAAGGTCGACAAGGGTTCAGGCGCATCAGGCGTAAGCGAAAAGGGATTCGGAATAGGCTCATCGCGCTTGATTGCTTCGCGTATCTTGGTGTTATAACCAGCCAGGTTGCGTACACCCATTTTGCTCATCAGGCGATAGCGTTTTTCCATTTCACCCACGCACCAGTTAAGGGCGTTGGCCGCGTGGCGCATATCGGTTACCACTGGCGCGAGCAAATGCGGAATGCCTTCGTAGACGCTCATTTCGAGCATTTTCGGGTCTATCAGGATCAAACGCACCTGGTTGGCATCGGCCTTGTACAGCAAGGACAATATCATGGCGTTGATACCCACCGACTTGCCCGAACCGGTTGTGCCAGCCACCAGCAAGTGAGGCATTTTGGCCAGATCGGCCACAACAGGATGGCCGGCGATATCTTTACCCAGCGCCATCGTCAGCATTGAGGCGCTGGCATGATAGGTTTGCGAACCTATGATTTCCGACAGCTTGACCATTTGCCGCTTGGGATTGGGCAATTCCAGACCCATCAGGTTTTTCCCAGGTATGGTTTCCACCACACGAATGCTGATCAGGCTCAGGGCGCGTGCCAAGTCTTTGGCCAGGTTCACGATTTGGCTGCCCTTGACGCCTGTGGCCGGTTCGATTTCGTAACGTGTAATGACCGGCCCGGCCTGCGCTGAGACCACAGTCGCCTTGACACCAAAATCGGACAATTTTTTCTCGATCAGGCGTGACGTGAATTCTATGGTTTCGGGTGATACCGTTTCAGGCTGTTCGATAGGCATATCGAGCAAGCTGATGGCGGGCAGGTCGCCCGAGCCGCCAGTCTCGGCAACCGCAGTGAACAGCGCTTTTTGCTTTTCTTTTTCGACACGCACCGATTTGGGCACCGAAGTAACGGCAGGTTCTATGCGTACTGGCTGCTCGTGCACCAATTGCTCTTGCTTGGCCACTACGGTAACGTCGCGCTCGGCTTTTTTAGCCTCGCCCACCTTGCGGTCTTCGCGAGCGGCTTTCAGTTCGAATAGCCTGGCAACGGCTTTTTCAATGGCCGAACCCACCCGTTCAGACAGATGCAACCACGAAAAACCAAAGAAAAGGCTGGCGCCAACCGCTACAAACACCAGCAACAACAAGGTGCAACCCGTGGCCCCCAGCGACGAAGACATATATTGCGCCAACAACTTGCCCAATTGGCCGCCGGCGCCAGCTGGCAGTTCGGCATCGGCGCCAAACTGTTTCAACTGTAGCGCTTCTATGCCCATGGATCCGATAAACATCAGGAAGAAGCCTATGCCGACCTCCCAGTGCACACGCGGCAGGACTTCTGGCTGTGCCTTGGGCAGCAACACCGAGGTAAGGCGGTAAAAACCAACAGCCACCCGCTGCGCCAGCAGCACCACCCAAAGCCAGGCCGAGTAGCCAAACAGAAAAAGGAGGAAATCGGAAATGTGCGCGCCTAGTATGCCACCCCGGTTCTGGGTGGCAACGGCATGCACGGAATGCGACCAGGCGGGGTCAGATGCATGCCAGCTGGCCAAGACCAAACCCAGCCATGCAGCCAGTGCGGCGAAGAGAATCCAGCGCGCTTCACGAAGCAAACCTGACAGCCGCGACTGCAAGGGGGAAGGGCCATTGCGCACGTTGCGCGATGAGCGGGGGGATGTAGCAGGTAATCTAGCCATAGACTCATTATAATTGGCTGTTCATGTTTTTCGGATTTTTTGCAATGACGACTCCAAAGCACGCCAAAGTTCTGATTTTAGGTTCAGGACCAGCCGGCTACAGCGCCGCCGTATATGCCGCAAGGGCCAACCTGAATCCTGTACTGGTTACCGGGCTGGAACAAGGGGGCCAACTCATGACGACCACCGATGTCGATAACTGGCCCGCCGACGCACAAGGAGTCCAAGGGCCCGACCTGATGCAGCGCTTTCAAGCGCATGCCGAACGTTTCAACACCGAGATGGTATTCGATCACATCGCCAGCGTCGACCTCAGCAAACGCCCTTTTGCCCTCACCGGCGATACCGGCGCGCAATATACCTGCGACTCACTCATCATTGCCACAGGCGCTTCGGCCCAGTACCTGGGTTTGCCCAGCGAGCAAAGCTTCATGGGGCGCGGGGTCTCCGGCTGCGCCACTTGCGACGGCTTTTTCTATAAAAACCAAGATGTTATCGTAGTCGGCGGCGGCAACACCGCTGTCGAAGAAGCCTTGTATCTGTCCAACATCTGCCAAACGGTAACGCTGGTACACCGCCGCGACAAATTTCGTTCCGAGCCCATTATCCTCGACAGACTGATGGAAAAAGTTGCCAACGGTAACATCAAGCTCAAGCTGTTTCACGAACTTGACGAGGTTTTGGGTGATCAGTCTGGCGTTACCGGTGCGCGTTTGCGCAATAACCAAACCGGCGCCACCGAAGACATGCCTGTTACCGGCGTGTTCATCGCCATTGGTCACAAGCCCAATACCGGCCTGTTCGAAGGCCAGCTCAAAATGGACAACGGCTATATCATCACTAACGGCGGCTTGAACGGCATGGCCACCATGACCTCCATTCCCGGCGTTTTCGCCGCTGGCGACGTACAAGACCACGTCTATCGCCAAGCTATCACCAGCGCCGGAACCGGTTGCATGGCCGCCCTTGACGCACAACGGTGGCTGGAGAATGCGGGCGAATAAACCCAAAAAGCTGACATCACAATTTGCGGCCCTGCGCCGCATGCTGTCTGCAGCAGATCACAGCGCGCCCCCTGTCGCCGCCCCTCCTGTAGGGGCAGGTCGGCGTGCGCCTGTGCCTGCCCCCCCTACAGCCAGTCGCAAAACATCCGTTACGACACTTGACGAGCAAGATCGCGTCTTGTTCCGGCAGGCCGTAAAAAATGTGCAGCCCATCAAGGATACGCAAAGGGCCATACTGCCTCCGCTCGCCAGCGCCTCCAGCGAGATCTTGCGCGAACGGCGCCAGCGCGCGGTGGGCAACGAACCTGGCAAACTGCCCCAAACCTCTGACCACTATGCCCCCGTCAAGGTCGAACAAGACGATGCCAGCTATGTGCAGCGGGGTTACGGGCCGGATCTGGCCAAGGGCCTGAAACGCGGCAAGTGGCTGATAGGCGCCAGCGTGGATTTACACGGCAATACACTGGATGAAGCCCGCGAACGGCTCGACCGCTTCCTGCAATCGTGCCTGGCCCACCACATCAAGTGCGTGCGCATCGTGCATGGCAAGGGCTATGGTTCTAAAGACGGCGAGCCTGTCCTGAAGCAAACCGTCAGGCGCTGGCTCAGCCAGATGGCCGATGTAATCGCCTATGTGGAATGCGCTGAAGCCGACGGCGGCGCCGGCGCGGTGCAGGTGCTGCTACGGGTTGAACGTTAATTCCATTTCCAAATCAAGGGAAAAATGAGCTGGATTTATCTTGCCGTGGCGATTGCCGCTGAAATCGTCGCCACCACGGCGCTAAAAGCATCCGATGGCTTTACCCGTCTTTACCCATCACTGCTGACCGTCGTCGGCTATTCGCTGTCTTTCTACTGTCTGGCAATCGCCTTGCGGGTGATCCCGGTGGGGGTTGCCTATGCGGTGTGGTCGGGGGTGGGCATCGTCGCCATTTCCCTGATCGGGTATTTGCTGTTCAAGCAGGCGCTGGATACGGCGGGCTTGATAGGGATAGGCCTGATAGTGGCGGGGGTTGTGGTGCTGAATGTATTTTCCAAGGCGGGTGGGCATTGATTGCTGCGGTGGCATTGGTGTTGGATTACGGGCCTGACGGCAATAATCCGGCCTACCAAACCATTCAGAAATGGCAAAGGCCGGTAATTAGATTACCGGCCTTTGTGCCTTTATATTTTTTATGGGACCTGCTACTTTTTTATATACCGATTTATCGGCTTGCCCATGCAGGGCTTTGTCTCCTCACCTGCATGGAACGGATTGTGCATGATTTTTCATCTACTAACACTTAGGGAATGCACTAGGTTTAGGCAATTTTTGTGCTTTTCTTGCCTATTTCTAAATATTCATCAATTCCGCTACAGAAATTTGCCCTCGGAGGTCATACAAGCGCGAAGCGCGTAATCCGACGCAAGCCTCCAAACAAACACCACAGGCTAGCATAGCAATTCCCCCGTAGCGGGACACGCCTATCGGGTATTATTCCCTCCAAAACCAAACAGGAGACCACAGCCATGATGCCCGGATGGGTTGTACTGGCATCGCTCAGCTATGCCGCGCTGCTATTTGCCGTGGCCTGGATAGGCGACCGCTACCCCTTATATCGGCAACGTCCGTGGCTACGCCCCGCCGTTTATAGCCTGGCGCTGGCGGTGTATTGCTCGTCGTGGACTTTCTATGGCGCGGTGGGCTCGGCGGTGCGCTACGGCATAGGCTACCTGCCCATCTACCTGGGGCCAATACTATTGCTGCTGTTCGGCTGGCGCATCCTGGAGCGCATGGCGCTCATCGCGCAATCGCAAAACACCGTATCCATCGCCGACTTCATGGCCTCGCGCTATGGCCGCTCGCAGGGGCTGGCCGCCATCGTCGCCCTCATTGCCCTGATCGCGGCGGTGCCCTACCTGGCCCTGCAATATAAAGCGGTAGCGATCAGCCTGGACGTCTTAAGCGGCGCGGACCAGCGCTCAACCACATTTGGCGATCCGGCATTATATGTAGCGGCACTGATGGCGCTGTTTTCCATCTTGTTCGGCACCAGGCAGGTTGACGCCACTGAGCACCGGCCCGGCCTGATGCTGGCGGTGGCCTTCGAGTCGCTGGTCAAGCTGGTTGCCTTGGTCGTTGTGGGCCTGTTCGCCATGAGCTGGTTCACCGACAACGGCCTGAAGCTTACCGACGCCACTTGGTCGCTCATCGAAAGCACGCCTCCGGTGGGCTTTGCCGCACAAACACTGCTGGCATTTACAGCGGCCATCTGCCTGCCGCGCCAGTTTCACGTCACCATCGTCGAATGCGGCGAAGTCTCGGATATCCGCCGCGCACGCTGGATGTTCACCGCCTACCTGGTCATTATCTGCCTGATGGTGCTGCCTATCGCCAGCGCCGGAGCCGCGCTGTTTGGCGCCCACGGCACAGTGGCGCCAGACAGCTTCGTGCTGGCCCCGCCCCTGTCGCAAAACCAGGTCACGCTGGCGCTGATTGCCTACATTGGCGGCTTCTCCGCCGCCACCGGCATGGTGATCGTGGTCAATGTGGCCTTGTCCACCATGGTCAGCAACGACCTGGTTATGCCCTTGTTGTTGCGGCGCGGCTGGGCGCAAACCCGCAAGGGCAATGTGGCGTCCATCGTCCTGTGGATACGGCGCGCGGCCATCATGGCGCTGGCGGCCATGGCCTACGGCTATTACCGCGCCAGCAGCAGCGACACCGCGCTGGCGTCTTTCGGACTGATCACCTTTGCGGCGGTGGCGCAATTCGGGCCCGGCCTGATAGGCGGCCTGTATTGGCGCGGGGCCAGCAGGCAAGGCGTGCAGGCCGGCCTGCTCCTGGGCTTCAGCGTCTGGATATACACCCTGCTGCTGCCCAGCCTGGCCGACGCCGGCTGGTTCGAGCCCGCCTGGCTCAGCGAAGGCCTGTTCGGCCTGGAATGGCTGCGCCCGCACCAGCTATTCGGAGCCGACGGCTGGGATCCTTTAACGCACGGCACTTTCTGGTCGCTGCTATTCAATATCGCCGCCCTGATGCTGGTATCGGCGCGCTGGCGCCCCGGATTGGGCGAGCGCATGCGCGCCGAGCCGTTTCTCAACCCGTATGCCGAGCGCCCCACACTAGCCACCAGCCACTGGCAGGGCAATCTGATGGTACAAGACCTTTTAACCCTGGCCGGCCGTATCGTGGGCAAGAAAACCGTGCGCCGCGCCTTCCTTGAGCAGGCCCGCCTGATGAATCAAACTCTGGAGCCCGGCCTGCGCGCCGATCATGCCTGGGTGCACTTCACCGAACTGCTGCTGGCCGCCGCTGTGGGGGCCGCATCGGCGCGGCTGGTGCTGACCAGCGCCTTGCAAGGCTCAGGCATGGAGGTTGCCGCCGTTGTGGCGGTACTCGACGAGGCGGGCCAGGAGCTACGCTTTAACCGGGATATCTTGCTGGCCACCATGGAAAACATCGATCAGGGAGTCAGCGTCGTCGATGCCGAAATGAAGCTGGTCGCCTGGAACCAGCGCTACCAGCAGTTATTCAATTATCCTGCGGGCATGCTGTACGTGGGCCGCTCAGTCGCCGACCTGATCCGCTTCAACGCGGAAAGCGGCCAAATCGGCGACGGGCCAGGCCTCGACATTCAAAGCGAAATCGACAAGCGGGTGGCTTTCATGCAGGCCGGCTCCAGCCATGTTTATCAACGCATATTAAAAACCGGCCAGGTCATAGAGCTGCGCGGCCAGCCACTGCCCAGTGGCGGCTATGTCACCAGCTATAGCGATGTCACCGACTACAAGCGGGTTGAGCGCGAGCTGCGCGAAATCAACGAAACACTGGAACAGCGGGTGACCCAACGCACGCAGGAAGCCGAGCTGGCACAAAAATCACGCACCCAATTCCTGACGGCGGTAAGCCACGATGTCTTGCAACCCATCAACGCCGCCCGCCTGTTTTCATCGGCGCTGCGCGAAGAAGAACAGCCCGACGAACTCAAGCGCCTGGCCGAGCGCATAGATACTTCGCTGCGCGCCGCCGAAGAATTACTTGATGGCCTGCTGGATATCTCACGCCTGGATGCGGGCGTGCTGAAACCCGAAATCACCGACTTCGACGCCAGCCAATTGCTGCAACAGTTGCTGGATCAGTACGCGCCTATGGCATTGCGCCGTGGCCTGGAGCTGCGCCTGCACGCGCGGCCCCTGTATGTGCGCAGCGATCGCCGCCTGTTGCGCCGGGTGCTGCAAAATTTTCTGGCCAATGCGCTACGCTACACCCGTAGCGGACGTATTGTGCTGGCTGCCCGCGTTCGTGGCGCAAACGTAGTGTTTCAGATATGGGATACCGGCCCCGGGATACCGCCACACCACTTGCGCCAGATTTACGACGAATTCCACCGTTACGAGCAACCCTTCGACTGGGATGGGCGCGGGCTGGGGCTGGGGCTGTCTATTTGCCAGCGCATCGCGCTGCTGCTGCAACACAAGCTGGACGCCCATTCACAAGCAGGCAAAGGCAGCATGTTTTCAATCAGCGCGCCACGCGTGATGCAGGTTACGCATCAAGCCTCCCCTGTACCGGCGGCGATGCACCACGATACGTCGCTAAAGGGCTTGAAGGTATTGTGCCTGGATAACGACCCCGATATCCTGGCCGGCATGCAAGCCCTGCTGGGCCGTTGGGGGATCAACCCCATTTGCGCAAGCACCGTAGACGAAGCCCTGAACAAAATGCAGGAACAACCAGACGTGCTGCTGGTTGATTACCACCTGCATGACCGCATGGACGGGCTGGACAGCCTGGATGCATTATGCGCGCTTGCGCCCGGCATTCAGGGCGCCTTGCTCACCGCCGATGGCAGCGACACCTTGAAACAAAATGCCCGCCAACGAGGCTACCGGGTTCTGACCAAGCCGGTAAAACCAGCTTCATTACGAGCCTTTCTGTCGGCCCAAAGCCGCAGGTCGTGATTGTCGGATTAGCGCTTTGCCCTAATCCGACATGCAATTAACGGTTCTTGCCTACCTGGTCGCCAATAACACCGCCTATGGCCGCGCCACCTACCGTACCCAAGATACCGCCACCAGTAACCACGGCGCCTGCGACGCCGCCTATGCCTGCGCCGGTAACCGTGCTTTTTTGACGATGGCTCATGTTATCCCAGGAAGAACAACCGCCCATTGCCAATGCGAGCAAGCCCACGGCGCCTAGTTTAGTAAAAGTCGTTAATTTCATTGCTACTCCAAACAATACAAGCAATCTTTAAGTTACTTGATTTCCCGTCGCTTGTTATTGTTTTACCAAACCAGCTTGTTAGCTTGCGAAACAGATGTATCAGGCGGCCCCTTGGCCAGGCCCTTTTACTACGGGGATGGTCGGATTACGCACCGGCGGCGCTAATCCGCCCCACACTGCTTGATCAGCGCCAACACCTCTTTGAATTGCGGATGCCTGGGCGATTCCAGCCATTCAAATAAAGCCATTTCGGAAGTGATTTGCTCCAGGCCATGATGCGCCCACCTGACGCCTGCCGCTGCATGGTCGACAGGCCGGCGCGAGCCTATGCAGTCGGTAACCAGAATTGGGGTCAGCCCCAGCCCTGCCATGCCGAGACCGGTTTGTAACACGCACACATGCGCTTCTGTGCCAATTAACAACACATTAGTTCTGCCCCTGGGAAGCTCGGGCAGGAAGTGATTTTCACGCACGGCATTGAAATGCGTCTTGTGAATGACATGGTCAACCCAGGGCCGCAAGGCAGGGTCGGTAGCGCCTATTTTATCGACGCAATGCTCGGTGGCGATCACCGGAACCCCCAGCAACTGGGCCGCCCGCAAGAAGCGCTCAGCGCGCCCGAGCAGCCCGGCGTGATCATGGATGGCGGGCAGCAGCGCCGACTGCATATCAACCACCAAAACCATCGTATTGTGAGTGCTTAGCAGTGGCATGGAAATCTCCGGTGAAGATGAGCGGCGCCGTCTATCGCGTTGATGGCCGGATTACGGCGCTGACGCGCCTGATCCGGCAAAAAGCGCCAAAGCTACTACTTAAGCGCTTTATAACGCAAGCGCTTGGGTTTGGCGCCTTCTTCGCCCAGGCGGCGTACTTTATCAGCTTCGTATTCCTGGTAGTTGCCATCGAAAAACACCAACTGGGAATCACCCTCGAAGGCCAGGATATGCGTAGCGATGCGATCCAGAAACCAACGGTCGTGGCTGATGACCAATACGCTGCCGGCAAATTCCAGCAAGGCGTCTTCCAGGGCGCGCAGGGTTTCCACGTCGAGATCGTTGGAGGGTTCGTCGAGCAGCAGCACGTTGCCGCCCTCGATCAGGGTTTTGGCCAGGTGCAGGCGTCCGCGCTCGCCGCCCGACAGCTTGCCTACCTGCTTGTTCTGATCGGCGCCCTTGAAGTTGAAACGCCCCAGATAAGCGCGCGAAGGCATTTCAAAGCGGCCTACCGTAAGCAGATCGGCGCCATCGGAGATGGCCTCAAACACGGTTTTGCCGTCAGGCAGCGACTCGCGCGATTGATCGACAAAGGCCAGCTTGACGGTTTGACCCACCTTGAGCGTGCCGGAGTCCGGCTGCTCTTGCCCGGCTATCATGCGAAACAGCGTGGACTTGCCCGCGCCGTTGGGGCCGATAATACCCACGATGGCGCCTGCCGGAATCTTGAAACTGACATTATCAAACAGCAGGCGGTCGCCAAAGGCCTTGCTGACGTTTTCGAGTTCGATGACCTCGTTGCCCAGACGCTCGGCCACAGGAATAAAGATTTCCTGGGTTTCGTTGCGTTTCTGGTATTCGTGCGAGGAAAGCTCTTCAAAACGGGCCAGGCGCGCTTTCGCCTTGGCTTGCCTGCCTTTGGGGTTTTGCCTGACCCATTCCAGCTCTTGGCGTATCGTGCGTTGGCGCGCCGATTCAGTGGCATCCTCCTGTTTGAGGCGATCGTCTTTTTGCTCTAGCCACGAACTGTAGTTGCCCTTCCAGGGAATGCCGTAGCCCCGGTCGAGTTCCAGTATCCATTCAGCGGCGTTATCCAGGAAATAGCGGTCATGCGTCACGCCCACCACGGTGCCTGGAAATTTACGCAAAAACTGTTCCAGCCATTCGACACTTTCGGCGTCCAGGTGGTTGGTGGGCTCGTCAAGCAGCAGCATGTCGGGCTTGGACAGCAACAGGCGGCACAAGGCGACACGGCGTTTTTCGCCCCCCGACAAATTACCGATGACAGCGTCCCAGGGGGCCAGGCGCAAAGCGTCGGCGGCGATTTCCATTTGATGCTCGATATCGTCGGCGCCGCTAGAGGCCGCCGCGGCAATAATGGCTTCAAGCTCGCCCTGCTCGTTGGCCAGCTTGTCGAAGTCGGCATCGGGGTCGGAGTAAGCGGCATACACTTCTTCCAGGCGTTTACGGGCGGTAAACAGTTCACCCAGCCCTTCTTCGACCGACTCGCGCACCGTGTGCTCAGCGTTGAGCTGTGGCTCTTGGGGCAAATAGCCAATTTTGATCCCCGCCATAGGGATGGCTTCGCCCTCGATCTCGGTATCGATGCCCGCCATGATCTTGAGCAGGGTGGATTTCCCCGAACCATTCAGGCCCAGCACGCCAATTTTGGCGCCAGGGAAAAAAGACAGGGAAATATCGCGCAAAATCTGCCGTTTTGGCGGCACGATCTTGCCCACCCGATTCATCGTGTATACGTATTGAGCCATGGCAACAAAATCAAGAAATGATAAAGCCTCAATTGTAGGCCGGACAGGAAAAGAAAGGGTCGCACGCCCAGTCCGTCAACAGGAATACGGATCTCGCCTCCACAAGACGCCACTTGTCTTAAAATAGCTAATTAATTTTCTGACCCAGATAGCCATGCCTAGCCAAGAACCTTCCACCCTGGTGTTTACCGACCACGAAATCGACCTCATCGGGCGCACCGCCGATGCGCTAAGCGCCTATATGGGCAAACCGGTACTTGCTGAAATCATCAGCGCCGACGAAACTGGCTTTGAATGGGCCATCTTTGCCGTCCCCCTCGACACCGCAGACGACGCCACAGACCTGGTCATAGTGCAAATCGGCGGAGAAAACGCCAGAATCGTCGGCAGCCAGGGCGGGCTGGTAATCGCCGACGGCGATGTGTACGAATGCGAATACCTGTGGGCCATACAGCTATCCGACCTGGAAGGCGTGCGTTTCATCAAGGTCGACCAGGAAGGCGAAGAAATCGCCTGGTCGGAAAACCTGCACGACGTGCTGCCGTTTGTATTGTCTGACGACCCCATCAGCGACGACGAGGACGACCTCGAAGACGATGGCCCTGACGATGACGACGACAGCTTCGATCCGCATGAAATCAGCCCGCACCGCACGCTGCATTGACCGCGTCAAGCACGCGCGCGGTCTCGCATATACAACAAGGCCCCCACCGGCCACATCAGGCCCACCAAAGCACGCGCTCCTATGCCGTGCAAGCCCCTATCACTGGGCAAGGGCTGATGGCTGTAGCGCAAATGCAGGGAAAACCGCGTATAACGCGCAGCCGCCATCAAGAAGGTCTGGGGCTGGTAACGAAACCACGGCAGGCATTCCACCACCGTATCCCGCGCAAGCAGCCATAAGCCCAGGGCATGTTGCTGGCTGCTGTCTTTACCCTGGTTCGAGAGCGAATCGGCACTATGGTGATAAACCCTGAAGACCTGATTCACAAAGCGCGTCAGGTAGCCCGCCCGCGCAATTGCCCGCCACACCAGGCTTTCGGGCACAAAACCAGCTATTTCCTCGGGAAACGGGAACTGCAGCAGCACATCAGTGCGCAAGCAGCCAAATTTTTCACCCTTGATGTGATACTTGAATGTCATATCAAGGGCGGTGGCATCGAACACGTCGCGCGGAAACATATCGCCCACGATATGCCCGTTGGGCCGCGCGCACAGGCCGGTAATTGCAACGAAGCGCTCGCGCTCGGCCTGGGGTATTTCTCTCCAGGCGCTGGCCATGGCGTACAAGGCGTTGGTATCCAGGCTGTCGTCGCTATCCAGCGCCACCACCATTTCGCCATTGGCTTTTTTTACGCCCCGATTAAACGCGGTTTTCTTGTGCTGATTTTTTTGCCAGACATAATGAATCGGGAAGCTGGCTTCCTGCTGCCAGCCCAGCACCATGGTCCGTGTGTTATCGGTTGAGCCGTCATCGACGATCACCCACTCGAAATCCTGGAACGACTGCTCACGCAACGAAAGATAGACTCTTTCCAGCGTATGCGCCCGGTTATACGTGGGCGTGACAACCGTAAACAGGTGCCGCCAAGTGTGCATGATGATTATTCATTGGTTTCGACTATGCCAATGATGATAGGCCAAAAAAAAACCGCAGACACTGAATCTGCGGTTTCCTTGCCGAACTTACATCTGGATATGTTTTGTGCAGCAAACACAAGTTTTTTTACAAAACCCGGATGCCACAAACCCAACCTATGTCAGTATAAGTAACTTAGGCGCGCTTGACTTTTTCAAGCATCTTGAAAACGCCCTTGGGCGAGCGCACGAACAGGCGCTTGAAAGCCTTGCCCAAGCAACGGCGCTCTAGCGTATTACGACGCGTACGTTTGATTTCTGCCATGATGATCTCCGATCTTTACATGCATAGGCCCGCAAAGTCGCGACCTAGAAAATTGGTTAGTCTGCCATTCTACCTTAAAACAAGCCCTATATACAAAACTCACGCTCGTATGCTAGATTCGCGAAACGCAATCTGGCGTACGACACCCTTACAACCAGCGCCAATTACCCTGATCTGGTCAGGGTAAGGCTTCATCCAGCCAGTCCATGGATACTGCCGCTGAATAAGCCAGATTGCCCGTCTGACAATGCCCATCCGCCCCCTCTTGGGCGGTAAAACAATATTGTCCAACCGGACCTGACACGCGGTCTTGAACATACCGCCACTGACGAATCGGCTCCGCCCCTTCGCCCTCACCCACCAAAGCGAGCACAGGACAGCTTATATTGCTTAAGGCCTGATCGGACACCCGGAACTCACGCAGCGCCTTGTAGGTTTTCTTGAAGGTTTGCTGACCAAAGCGTAGCATCAGGTTGCGTGCCATCTCGCGATGTTGTTCGCTTATTTTCTCTGGTGGCATCATATCGATGTCAGCAAGCCCAAAGTCGTCGGATTCTGGCATCTGCGCTGGATCAAACCCTACAAATGAACTCATATAGGCGTGCAAGTCATTGATCGGCGAGTTGAGAATCAAGGCATTTATCCGGGGCTCTGCCGCAGCAATACGCAATGCAAAATACCCGCCAAAACTGATCCCCATCAGGGCAATTCGGCCAGTTTGCACGCCAGGCTGGACAAGCAAATAGTCAAGCGCCGCATGACCAGCCCGTTCGAAGTCTGGCTTGAAGTGGGTTCCGTTGTTGAAGCGTAAGGCATCCATCTGCCCAGGGCCCGTGAACAGAAATAGCCCATAGCCGCGTTCCAGCGCCGCATAGCCATAAGCAACAAACGTTTCCTCGAGGGTTCCGTCAAACCCGCTGATAATCATTAATGTACGCCCCGTCCAATGCCGTTGATGGCGGATATGGTAGGCGGGTAAGCTCAAGCCATCTTGATCAATCCATACCTCGGCGCAATCCAATTCACTGTGCTGCATTGCTGCCAGAAACAGCTGTCTACTGATCAGGCCGTATTGCTTATGCTGGGGATCACTCACGCTGCAGTAATATTCTGCGGCCCGATAATTATTGCTCGCCACTAAATACTGTTCGCGTGCGCTCACCAGGTGTCCGTGTTTCTCTCGTGCCCTGGCATCGGCGGCCAGACGCTTGCCAGCCTGGGCAAATGCCTGAACCCAGCTATCGGGATCTGCGTTACGTATGCGCCGTGACAGTGCAAGGCATTCACCAACCGACGCCCCACCATAACGCGCCAACCCCAGTTGGCGAAGGAGCTGATAATCCATTTCGGGATCTTCGAACCCCCGCACACGGGTCCGCCCACGCTCTAATGCCTCACTCATTGTGATTTCCCCTGTCGTTGGGTAGGCTGATTTATGGTGTGTCTTTGCCGAATCAAGATGTTAATTATATCTTCTAAATGTTAATAAAAATATATGTAGCCCAGATACTGGGGGGGTTCTCTAATTTCTGAGTGATGCTGAGCCCAATGCTGCTCGCTTGACGTATTTGTCGGATTACGCGCTTAGCGCTCATTCGACCTACCAAACAGCTAAGTAACTCGGTGAAGGGGTCAAGTAGAACAGCCATAACAAGAACGATTATCATAGCGTTATGAGCTCACATATTCGCATCTTCGGCGCGCGCCAGAACAACCTCAAAAACCTTGATGTCTCTATCAATACCGGCGAACTGCTGGTCTTGACCGGCGTCTCGGGGTCGGGCAAAAGCTCGCTGGCTTTTGACACCCTGTACGCCGAAGGCCAGCGGCGCTATGTTGAGACCTTCTCGCCCTACGCCAGGCAGTTCCTTGATCGCATGGATAAACCCCAGGTCGACCGCATCGAAGGTATCCTGCCGGCGATCGCCATTGATCAGGTCAACCCCGTGCGCAACTCGCGCAGCACGGTGGGCACCATGACCGAGCTCAACGATCACCTGAAGCTGCTGTACGCGCGCCTGGGCCGCTTGCACTGCCGCTGCTGCGGCACACTGGTGCAGCGCGACAACCCCGGCTCAATACAGCAACAGCTGGCGGCCCGCACGCAAGCCAGTGACCCGCGCCTGGTGATTACCTTTCCCATCGTGATTCCGGCCAACTTCACCGAAGAAGAAGTGCGCGGTTTTCTGGACCAGCAAGGCTATACCCGCATTCATCACGAAGAAACCCGTCTGCAAACGCCGCCCACTCCAAAAGCCAAGGCCAAAAGCAAGCGTGCCGTCAAGCCCGAAAAACTGCGCGCGCTCTATGTGATTCAAGACCGTTTCCGTTTTGGCACGGCTGAACCACAGCGGGTCATGGAAGCGCTCGACGCCGCCCTGAAGCAGGGTGATGGCCACATCACCATTTATGCCGTGGGCGACTCCTCCGAACAGGAAACTGCGTGGCGTTTCAGCAATCGCCTGCACTGCGCGCAATGCGATATCGATTACACCACGCCGCTGCCCAGCACATTTTCCTTTAACTCGCCGTTGGGCGCCTGCGAATCCTGCCGCGGCTTTGGTCGCGTCATGGGCATCGACTACGGCCTGGTCGTTCCCGACGAAAAAAAGACGCTGCGCGACGGCGCCATGAAGCCCTGGCAAACCAACAGCTACAAAGAATGCCAGGCCGAAATGGAACAATACGCCCCAGCCGCCGGCGTGCGCCTCGATGTTCCCTGGGAAGCCCTGACCGAGCAGGAAAAACGCTGGGTTATCGATGGCACGCCCGACTGGAAGGGCGGCCAGAACGCCTGGAAAACACAGTGGTACGGTGCGCAGCGCTTCTTTGACTGGCTGGAGTCCCGCGCCTACAAAATGCATGTACGCGTACTGCTGTCCAAATACCGTAGCTACACTCCCTGCCCCGACTGTGGCGGCGCGCGCCTCAAGCCCGACGCCACCCTATGGCGCCTGGGCAACGATACTGCCGCCAATGACAACGCCGGCAACGACTACCCGCGCTATATGCCGGTGCACGCCAGTTTGACCCGCGAACAACTGAACGCCCTGCCCGGCCTGGGCATACACGACCTGATGCGTCTGCCTATCGACAGAGTACGCGAGCATTTCCTGGACATCAGCTTTGGCGCTGCCATAGACGCCGCCGTCGACCTGCTGCTCAACGAAGTGCGCACCCGCCTGAAGTTTCTGTGCGATGTCGGCCTGGGGTACTTATCACTAGACCGCCAAAGCCGCACGCTGTCGGGCGGCGAAGTGCAGCGCATCAACCTGACCACGGCACTGGGCACTTCGCTGGTCAACACCCTGTTCGTGCTCGACGAGCCCTCCATCGGCTTGCATCCGCGCGATATGCATCGCGTGGTTGAAGTCATGCACAGGCTGCGCGCCAACGGCAATACCCTGGTGGTAGTCGAACATGACCCTCAAGTCATGATCGCCGCTGACCGCATCATGGACATGGGCCCTGGCCCAGGCGAACGCGGTGGCCAAATCGTTTTTGACGGCACGCCAGAGGCGCTGCGCAACGCCAACACGCTTACGGGCAATTACCTGGGCGGCAGGTTAAGCGTTGAAGCGCCCCGCCCCATGCCTGTTGCGCCCAGCACGCCGCGCCTGATCCTTGAAGGCGTCAAGGCAAACAACCTTAAAAACGTATCTGTCTCCATACCGCTGGGCCGCCTGGTTTGCATTACCGGCGTATCCGGTTCGGGCAAGTCCACCCTGATTCAAGACGTGCTCTACCCCGCCATGCTTAAGCAAAAGGGCCGGCCCACCGAAGCGCCGGGCGAATACCAGCATTTGCTGGGCGTAGAGCAACTGGCCGATGTCGTCATGGTGGACCAGACCCCTATCGGGAAAACAGCACGCTCCAACCCTGCCAGCTATGTCGGCGCCTTCGACGCCATACGCAAGCTGTTCGCCCAGGCAACGCTATCCAAAGAGCGCGGCTACACCCCTGGCACCTTCAGTTTCAACACCGGCGATGGCCGTTGCCCCACTTGCGGCGGCACGGGCTTTGAACACGTCGAAATGCAGTTTTTATCTGACGTCTACCTGCGCTGCCCTGACTGCGACGGCAAGCGCTTCCGCCCGGAAATCCTTGAAGTCAAAGTCGAACACCTGGGCAACAGCGCATCTATTGACCAGGTGCTGGGCATGACGGTCAACGAGGCACTGACGTTTTTCAGCGGCCTGCGCGATGTGCAGTGGGGGCTGGCGCCGCTGGCCGATGTTGGCCTGGAATACCTGCGCCTGGGCCAGCCTGTGCCTACGCTTTCAGGCGGCGAGGCGCAGCGCCTGAAACTGGCGGGCCATCTGGCGGCGGCAACGCGCAGCGGTATTTCGTTGGCCAAGGTGGCCAAAAAAGGCAGCCTGTTTCTATTCGATGAACCCACTACCGGCCTGCACTTCGACGACGTCGCCCGGCTGATGCGTGCCTTTCGCAAGCTATTGGCCGCCGGCCATTCGCTGCTGATTATCGAACACAACCTGGATGTGATCAGGGCAGCCGACTGGCTGATAGACCTGGGCCCCGAGGGTGGAGACGCCGGGGGCATGGTGGTGGGCGTGGGCACACCCGAAGACCTCATGCAAAACCCAGCTTCTTATACCGGTCAGGCACTGCTCGACTACACCAGCGCCATCGTCTACGAAGACAAATCGCAACAGGCCCGCCTGCTGGCCGAACCTGCGGCCCAGTACTCCAACGACAGCGGCACACCTTTGCAAAGCGTACTGAAGCACCGACGCGGCCAGGCCCTCAGCATAGACATCCTCAATGCCCGCGAACACAATCTTAAGGGGATTAATGTCAGCATCCCCCGCGATACTTTTACGGTCATTACCGGGGTGTCAGGATCAGGAAAATCCACACTGGCTTTCGACATTCTGTTCAACGAGGGGCAGCGCCGCTACCTGGAATCGCTTAACGCCTACGCGCGCGCCATCGTGCAGCCGGCGGGCAAGCCGGATGTCGACGCCATTTATGGCATACCGCCTACCGTCGCCATCGAACAGCGCACCAGCCGTGGCGGACGCAAGTCCACCGTGGCCACCATGACGGAAATCCATCACTTCCTGCGCTTGCTCTATGTAAAGTTGGGTACGCAAATGTGCCCAACCTGCCATGTGGCGGTAGAACCGCAAAAAGCGGAACAAATCGTGGCCCAATTGTTGCGCGATCATAAAGGCCAACATATAGGCTTGCTTGCACCGCTGGTCGTGGCACGCAAGGGCTATTACACCGACCTGGCCAAATGGGCTGCCGGCAAAGGCCATACCCATTTACGCGTTGATGGCGAATTCATCCCTGTAGCCCCCTGGCCACGCCTGGACCGCTATAAAGAACACAATATCGACCTGCCCATCGCTGACCTCATTGTCGACCCCAGCCATGAACCCGCCCTGCGTGAAGCCGTACGTAGCGCGCTGGAACATGGTCAGGGCAGCCTGAGCGTGCTGGTCGGCCTGACCAATAGCCAGGCCAACCTCGACGAACGCCGCCAAGGCCCGCTCAGCCCGAGGCCCGAACAGCGCCATTTCTCGGTAAAGCGCGCCTGCCCAAGTTGCGGCACTAGCTTTCCCGAACCCGATCCACGCATGTTCTCGTACAACTCCAAGCATGGCTGGTGTACAGGCTGCTTTGGAACCGGCCTGCAACTGGCCGGCTTCGATGCCGAGCAAACTGGCGAAGAAACCGCCTGGAACTCGTGGTACGAAGGCGGCACCGAAGCTTGCGGCAGTTGCCACGGCCAACGCCTCAACCCAGTTTCCCTGGCCTTTCAGTGGCGAGGCCGCTCCATTGCCGAACTGGCTGCCCTGCCCGTATCAGATGCACAAACATTTTTTGCCGGTTTGGTCAGCCAGGGCCGCGAAGTCGAAATCGCCCGCGACATCCTGGCCGAGATCAAAGGACGGCTTAACTTCATGCAAGAGGTCGGGCTAAGCTATCTGGCCCTGGATCGCGCTGCCCCCACGCTGTCCGGCGGTGAAGCGCAGCGCATACGGCTGGCGGCCCAACTGGGTTCCAACCTGCAAGGCGTGTGCTATGTACTGGACGAACCCACCATAGGCCTGCATCCGCGCGACAACCAGATACTGCTCAACGCACTGGCTGCCCTTGAAGGCAATGGCAACACGCTGGTCGTGGTTGAGCACGACGAAGACACCATACGGCGTGCCTCGCATATTATCGACATCGGCCCAGGCGCCGGGGTGCGCGGCGGCATGGTCGTGGCCCAAGGTACGGCGCAAGACCTTATCGACAGCCCCAACTCGGTCACCGGGCGCTATCTGAAAAAACCCTTGCGCCACCCCTTGCAGGCACGCCGCCCCATTGCCGCCGATACACCCATGATACAAGTCAACAATGCGCATTTGCACAACCTGCACAACGTTACCGCACGCATCCCCATAGGGCGTCTTAGCGTGGTTACAGGCGTATCAGGTTCGGGTAAATCCACCTTGGCGCGTGAGGTGCTGCTCGACAACCTGGCGCAGGCGGTGTCGCAACGCCAGGCTCCCGGCTGGTATGGCTGCACCGACATTACCGGATGGGAACACATAGACCGCGTCCTGGAAGTCGACCAGACGCCCATAGGCAAAACGCCGCGCTCCTGCCCTGCCACCTATGTTGGTTTCTGGGACGACGTACGCAAGCTGTTTGCTGAAACCCGCGATGCCCGCATACGCGGCTGGACGGCGGCGCGCTTTTCATTCAATACCGGCGAAGGTCGCTGTCCGGTATGTGAAGGTCAAGGCCTGCGCACCATAGAAATGAGCTTTCTGCCTGACGTAAAGGTGCTTTGCGACGCCTGCACCGGCGAACGCTTCAACCGCGATACGCTAAACGTCACCTGGCGCGACAAAAATGCCGGCGAGGTGCTGAAAATGGAAGTGGATGACGCCATTTCGTATTTTGCAGCCCATTCGAAAATTTCGCGGTCGCTGCAACTGATGCAAGATGTAGGGCTAGGCTATCTGACACTGGGCCAACCTTCGCCCACCTTGTCAGGCGGCGAAGCGCAGCGCATCAAGCTGGTCACCGAGCTGACCAAGGCCAGGCTGACCGACGGCGTCATCAAAACCGGCCGCGCCTCGCGTATTCCGCATACTTTGTATGTACTCGACGAGCCCACGGTGGGCCTGTCCATGGCTGATGTCGAAAAACTGATACACGTTTTGCACAGGCTGGTCGAGGCAGGCAATACGGTCGTCGTCATTGAGCACAATCTGGACATCATCGCCGAAGCCGACTGGATACTCGACTTGGGCCCGGAAGGCGGCAATGGCGGCGGACGTCTGGTTGCCGAAGGCACGCCTGAGCATGTCGTCAGTCTTAAAAAGCAATCGCACACGGGTGCAGTGCTAGGCCCCTTCATGGAAGCCGCCGTCTGATGCTGTGTCGTTTTGAAGACCGCCTGTCGGGACAGGCGCTGGAACTGCTCGACTTCAGCCATCGCATCGGTGCATCCAGTGCCGCAGACCTGCCTGCGGCTTTCAAGGGTATTGAAGCCGCACAACAGCAAGGCTATTGGGTGGCGCTGTTACTGGACTATGAACTGGGTGAATGGCTGGAACCGGGGGTTGCTTGGCCAGAGGCTGTGCCATCGTTTGGTTTGCCTGACGGTGATTCCCGCCCCCGCTTGACGGCTTTGGTGTACAGGCGGGCCAGGAAGGTTGGGGTATGGCCCCCTCCTGCCAAAGGCCAGGAGACCGGCTTGAGGGCAAGCCCTCAAATAGAGAAAAGCCGGTATCTGGGCCATATAGAAAATATACGGGCCAGCATAGAACGCGGTGATTTATACCAAACCAACTACACCCAGCGCATCAAGGTTGAAACGACAGCTTCGTGCCTGGATTTGTACAAGGCGATTGCCACGCGGCATCCGGTTGCGCACGCCGCCTTTATTGAAGACGGCACGCGTACGGTGCTGTCGTTTTCGCCTGAATTATTCTTTGCGCGTAGCGGTTCGGTGCTGACGGTGCGACCCATGAAGGGAACGGCGCCGCGCCATGCGGACCCGGTGCTGGATGCGCAGTCGGCGCAGGCACTGCAGCACAGCGAGAAGAATCGGGCCGAAAACCTGATGATAGTAGATTTGCTGCGCAATGATCTGGGCCGGATTGCAAGGCCGGGATCAGTGAAGGTAGAGGCGCTGTTTTCGCTAGAGAAGTACCCGTCGGTCTGGGCGCTGACGTCGACCATTACCGCGCAGGCGCCGAAGAAAAGCCTGGAAGATTTGCTGCGGGCGCTATTCCCCTGCGGTTCGATTACGGGTGCGCCCAAGATTGCGGCCATGCAAAAGATACGGGAACTGGAGAATACGCGGCGAGGCATTTACTGCGGCAGCCTAGGCTGGCTGGCGCCTGATGGCGATTGTTCTTTGAATGTCGCGATACGGACGATAGAGATGCAGGATAACGGCACGGGTGTTTTTGGTGTTGGTGGCGGTATTGTGCACGATTCAGAACCCGAGCAGGAATGGGAAGAGTGCCTGTGGAAAGCGCGTATTTTAGAATGAAAGCGCAGCTCGTAGGTTGGATTAGCGTAGCGTAATTTGACAAAGCGCCTGTGGCAAAAATATCTGGAGCCTATTCGGCTCACGTGTGTACAGTACTTGTGTCACAGGTGCTTTAGCGATGTTGCATGGTTTTAATGACGTTGTCGGTTTCTTATGACGTTGTCTGGCATTTAGTGATGCTGTCCGGTTTTTATGACGTTGTCCGGGGTGGGTGAAGCTCAGTGCGGCACGGCGTGCTTGTTTCCGCGTCTGCCTCGTACAGCCGGGCGTCGGCCGAACTC
>JACCER010000030.1 GCA_013416445.1 Alcaligenaceae bacterium | reverse complement strand
CGCGCTGACTCTAACTTATATTCCTGCGTATATTGCCGCTTGGGCACGTTGCGTTCTTTCATTTCCATTCTCCGTTAACAAGAAACTACCACCTTCTTGCTGTACGTGGAAACGAGGCAGGGTCAGCCCGAGCTCCGCACGGCATCGAGGCCAGCCAGGGTCGCAATTGGTCATAGGTGGGAAATGCCGTGACGCCGTCATCATTAAGCAGCAGCCTGAAGACTTGCCACGCGTTGCGCTCCAGCGGTGTCAATCGTCTGTCGAGAAAAAGCCGACGCGGAACGCTCTCGTGCCGGTTACCGCTATAGAGAAACCCGTCGCTCGTCGGCTTCTGTTCCTGCTCGGATGAAAGATCCGTCAGCGCCCCGTCCAACAGGTTGGAAAGCAAGACGGGACCATCGTGCCGACTCGCGTCATGGCCCGCCACGATCTAGCCCAACCCTTGGTCAATCCAGCCCTTGATTGCTGACCAGACAACGGATAGCGGCAGCGACATGTCTTCGGCTAGGTCCATGGCGGCCTCCAAAATGGCGGCGTCATCCTCGCACTCAATGCTTCTGGCTTCTGCAAACGCCCTCCACTGCTTCCAGAGCGCCGTATCTTGCTCTTCATCCAGCACGGGGTGGCGCCCCTTGCGTTTGGGTAGTCCCAGGATGTCGCGCCTGAGCGCAACCTCCTGATGCGTCAAACCGTAGAAACGACCGACCATTTCTGTGCTGGCACCAAGGCTAAGCATGCGATCCACGAAAGCAACCTCTTTTTCCGCGTCCCGGGCCTGTTGGAGCAGCCGCCTGACCACGTCTCGATTGATCGACACAGAGCACCACGACACGGAAGCATTCAGGAGCACGCTGATCAGTTCGGGACGCTTGAGCGCGTTAAGCTCTTCCTCACCGAACCCCATCGCCTTACAGCGGCGCAACTGCCCGTTGCGCAGATCGTACAGCGCCTGGGCAATAACGGCTTGATTCAAGGGGTGTGGTGTGGACATGACGATCCTCCTCTCTCACGCACCGCGACTGGGTTTATCGAGGTCAAGCTCCACCAGGCGTCTTGCCAGGCGCAGCAGGCGAAATAACTTGACCAAGGCGGTGTCGCTTAACCCAGGAGCCTGCTGGCCATTACCGTGTAGCAGCATCGGCAAGTGGGCAGCCAGGCGCTCATCGTCAGGCTCTGGCACAGCGATAGGCTGGCCGCTCAGGATCCTCAACAAGTGCACGACAGCACGTGCGGCTACCGGCAGGCTTTCCTGCCATTCGGCGCAATGGAACCCGATACCATCGGAGCTCGCCTGCACACAGTCAGCCACGCCAGCCTCGTCGGCGATTTCCCGTGCGAATTGCTCAATGTGGATTCGGAGCCGATCGGGTGTGTCCAACCCCGGGTCGATGTACCAGACATCCGAGATCGGATACAACCCACCAGCCTGCACAGGAATGGATTGCAGCACATTGGCCGAAAACTCGGGTGGTAGCGCATCGCCCAACTGGTCGGCCACCATGCGCTGAATAGACTGCAGCCGTTCGGTCGTGGGGGCTGGCGAGATGATATGTTCCCGCAGACGCTCGGCGTCATCGGCGTTGGCGTCGTTAGCACTCGCGATTGACGCGCGTGTCGGCGAGCTCACCGCAGGTGGGCTGACAGGCTGCGCACTGAGTGGCGCAGAAGCTGTGGGCGGTGTTTCAGCCGCCGAGGACGGCGCTGTTGCGGGTGCGGGTAATGTCGCAGGCGATTCCATGGGCGTTGGCTCGCTGGCCAAGGCGCGTTGCCTGCGGTCGGAATCATTCAGGTCCAGGCTCAGCACGTCATAGTCCACGTCCAGCAGGTCAGACATTTGTCCAATTAGTTCGTCCTGCACGCGTTGCCAGGAAAACTCCTCCACCTGGGTATCGAATTGGCTCAGCGCCTCCTGAAAGAAGCTCTCAAAATCCAGCGGTACCGTCTTGCCTTTCGCACGGTGCTCCCAGATACGTTCACATGACTTGCGCATGACGGCAAGTCGCTCGATCTGGTGACGGCCAAGGCCAGCATAAAGCACGGTCGGGATGGCTGGCAGCAGATAGCGCACGGCATCGGACATGCGGCTGATGTGAGATTGCTGCACGGGATAACCGTCGGCGGCCAAGCGGCGCGCGAGTTCAGACTGGCTCAGCGCTGCGCCGCTTTCCTGTTCATAGAACCCCCGAGCTTTTTCTACACCGAGCGCACGCTCGATAAACGTCAGGCCACCACGCAACTCGTTTTCGGCCAGATGCCCTGTCAGGGCGATGATTTCGCCCCGCTCTGGCCAAGGCCGAAACAGGCAGGAAATCCGGAAAAAGCGTTCGTCCTTGGTTTCTGACCACAGTTCGCGCAAAATGGCTAACCGCGTGTTGCCACCATTGCGAATAATGTAGTGCTGCGCGCCCGGTCGCCGCGTGATGGCCGGTGATGCGTCCAGACCACGCTCTCGAATAGAGGCCTTGATCTCCTCGTACGCGGAGTTGCGCTTCATGCGGGGATCGTGATCGTAGGGGCGCAACTGCTCCAAGGTGACGACCATGGGGGTATCGGCGATCGGGTCGCTCAGCTCAGAAGCAGACGGGCTGCTGCGCTCGAAACCCGCAGCCAGCAACTTGGTTGCCATATCCTGGGACGTCATGTCAGCCATGGTCTGCTCCCCGAAGAGGATTTTCATGGACCGGGCGGCATTGCCGATCAGCACGCCGAATCTGGGCTTGCGCATTGAGACTGGCTCGATGGTCGCTTGCCGTCGTGCTGGTGTAGATCGGCGCGTATCCCGCCTTGGTGAACTTGAGGTGGCCGCCTGACGTTCGCTTGACGTGCCAGCCTTCACCGATGGCAAATTCAATCAGGGCGCGCAGCCGCTTATGGCCACGCGCCAACTCATGCGCGTTAGCCATGGCCGGTGCTCCTTGGCTGATGCGATTGCTTCGGGCGACCAGACACTCGGGCCAACGGCTCTTTCCACAACGGAAAGAGTTCACTGGCAAGCGATCGCATGGTTTCGAGTGCGGCGGGCGCCACTCGGCCCGTTGGCTGTCGGTATTCGACGCGATGCACTGGCAGGCCACGTGTCGCAGCGCGGGGGTAGGCTTCTATGGCCGGCACGTCCGTGTCCAGGACACGAAGGCCAACTTGCCCCTGGAATAGATCACGCAGCGCCTGCTGGATCAGCCGGGCGTTCGACGACACAGGATGCACCCGGTTGATGAGCAGGAGCAAAGGCGGCGGCTCAATGCCCAGGTGCCGATACGGTGCGATATCCTCAATCAGTTGCATGGTTCCGCGCCGTAATTCGCGTGCGGCCAGGATTTCGGGGGTGACAGGCGACAGCGCTAAGTCGGAAGCCAGCACGGCCATCTCCAGCATCACACTGCGCGCGCCCTGCGTATCGATCAGCACCAGGTCGTAGCGCGGTGCCAGTGCTGGCAAGAGGTGGCGCAACCGCAGGCGTCCATCGGCCGCATGCAGCAGCAGCGTGTTCAGTTCGCCCCGGTCATCGTTGGACACCACCACGTCCAGGCCAGCAATGACGGTGCGGGACACCAACTGCTCGATACGCTGCTCGTTGAAGGCGAGCAGCTCGTAGGTGCCGCCGGCGGCACGATGTGTCAGTTCGTAGTAGGACGATAGTGTGGGCTGGATATCAAAATCAAGCAGCAGCACGCGCAGGCCGGCATCGGCAAGAAGTCCGCCCAAGTTGGCGGCGGTGGTCGTCTTGCCCACCCCGCCTTTGGTAGAAATGATGGATACAACCCGCATGGCGCTCTCCGAATGGGTGTGGAAATGTGAGGGAGAGCGGTCAGGCCCGGTTATTGAGGCGCTCGGTGATCCACTGATCAATCTCAGTGGAGTCCCAGCCGACCGCACGCACCCCAAGGCGCAATGCCTTCGGAAACTGGCCTTTCTTCATCAGGTTATAGATATGGGCGCGCTTAAAGCCCGTTTTGGCTTCAACCTCTTCGCGCCGCAAAATGCGGCGTTCGCCTGGTAGCAAGGCTGGTGTCTGCGACATAGGGTCACTCCTTAACGCTCGGTAGCGCTTGTTGGCGTAACCTCTATTCAATCGAAACGGGTATGAAAATACATTGCAAATGCAATTTTCGGGACTGCAGATACAAGCTGGCAGCGCTCAGGTATTTGCGCTACGCAGCCTGCGTCTTGCACTGGCAAACTTGCCGTTCAAGGTTCGTTCGGTGATTCCCATGACGCTATGGTGATGCGCAACCAACGCGCTCACGATGGCTTCCTGAGTTCTGAAACTGGAGTAGGCCTTACCCGATGGTGACGTTCCCAGTATCAACGCCAGCATTCCGCCGATGATATTTAAGTAGGTGGTTTCGGCCCGGTCAGAGATGACGCATTGATTACAAGCAAGGGCTACCACCGATTGCTGAACAAAGCTTTCATGCTGTTCCTGAAGTGCTTGCACCTGGCGGCGGCAATGTTCAAGCTCGACTTTCTTGGCCTGTCGCTCGATCAGCATGGCCTGGCCGGCCTCCAGCGTGATGATGGGATGCGCAATGCGCTCGCTGCGACTGAAAAGAAATGCTGGGCGATGCTCTGGGTAATGGGTTCGCACCCAACGCTTCAGGTCGATATGGCGGACCGTCAGCTCTGTCGAGTCAAGCAGAGATTCGTCATTTGACGTGACGCCGTTTTGCCCATAAGGCAATTCCCGGTGGATGACGGCGTCGTAGATGCGATCCAGACATAATAGAAGTTCGTCCCATCGGGGGTAGTCGAGCGTTCGCGGTAAATTTCTCGGCGACGAGATGGCAGACAAGATTTCTTGTTGGTGTCGCAATAGGCCCACCCAGCGAATCGCGGCTTCGATGGGACGATAGAAAACCATGGATGTGGGGGGTCTTTCATGCATGTCTCCGTCTCCTTGTGGGAGTGCAACATCAACGACTTCTCTGCGACCGATTCGGCGATTAGCCTGCTCTATTTTTCAGGTTCGCATCTCAGAATGCGCATGTATCAGAATGCCAAAACTTGATGGTCCAAAACCCTCGATTGACAATGTTAATTCAGTGGTCGTACATGCCTATCAGCGTCATGGGTTGTGGTTGTTTAATCAAGACCTGTTAGGTATCGCTTGTTCCACCAACGGTCTAACCACCTACCACAAGTCGGACAGATATGCCAACATGCTAGGGAAACGGAGGGATGCGGTGATCGAGTGAGACCTCCACGGAATCCTATTAGACGAATATTGCAACAAGCAAGCGCCTCCCAGCAGGGCTTAAGCGAGGACCGATGTATCGCTAGCGATCGTATTACCGCTTTGCCTATGTGATTGTGCTAGCGTGATTGCTATTTTTTTCCGTTTCGGAACAAAAAACTGCTTAGAAGCCTTCGAACGTTGGCATAAACATGACACCGACGTAATGAGGAGGTAATCGAACCGACAGCCCGGGTTCGCTGCAGTTTATTGGTTACCGTCCATTTATTACTCTCAGGTTGCGCCTAGGGGTTCCTGAGTAATGACCGGCAACATGTCTATGGATATGCGCATTCATTATCAAAGCGCTGTACATATGGCCGAGATGGAATTAAAAAAGATGCTGCGGGGAGTACCTTTGACCACAATTAATGTCGATGCCGGTGATGAGCGTCGGGGAAGTGTGCATGGAAATGAGTCAAAGGCACATGTCGGTGCGCATGGCGATGTTTCGTCCCCGGCGCAACATACACATCATGCGCGTGCTGATGATGGGCATCATGGATATGTTCATGGTCATGTTCCAAGACCTCATGCCTGTGAAGGTGCGCGTGCCGTTCTGTTAGGTGCAACCAGATGCCCAGTGCCATCAGTGCGCCTGCGATAAGCAGCGTCACTGTCAGCGGATCGCCCAGGGCTAAAGCCAGCATGGCACCCATGAAGGGCGCGACCGAAAAATAAGCCCCAGTGCGGGCCGTTCCGAGATGGCGAAGACTCACCACGAACAAAGCAAGGCTCACGCCGTACGCGAAAAACCCCACCACAAGCGCCCCAGCCAAGTTCGGCAACGGCGGAACGCTTGCGCCCATCATAAAAGCCAAAACCAGATTCACCGAACCAGCGACGAGCCCTTTGACCGAAGCAATCCACGTCGCATCCGAGAGCGACACTTTACGAGTCAAGTTATTGTCTAGGCCCCAGGCAAAACACGCACCTAGGACGGCAAGCGCCGGCCATGACCCGGCAAAGCGGGCTTCTCCCGGCCAGCTCAATACTACGGCTCCCGCCACGATCGCAACCATGCCCAGCGCGATACGTCGGTCAAAGTTCTCTTTGAATACAAACCATGCCAAGAGGGCCGTAAACACGCCTTCGGCATTGAGCAAAAGGGAGGCTCCAGACGCGGGCATTCCGGTCAAGCCTAGCATCAACAGCACGGGGCCGACGATTCCGCCTGCAACGATCGCACCGACGAACCAGGGTATTTCAGGACGTGGGAGTTTGACAGTGGGTGCTTTGCTGAAATATCGATACAAACTCAGTCCGACACCCGAACCAAAATACAGCAGACCAGCCAATAACCACGGGCTCACCGAATTGAGCAAGAGTTTCGCAAGCGGCGTTCCCGCTCCGAATAGTAAAGCGGCACCCAGGGCTGCTGGCACACCCGCTTGGCGCATTCCATCCTGAAACCTCATTTCATGAATCCTTGTTCTTTAATGCTTTCTTCTACTTTAGATACGAACGTAGAACCTGCACTACCTGGTCCACGTCGTGCTGACGTTGTAGCGACGACACACCGTCGGCCCCAAGATGCTCGCGCAGATGTCCCTCTAGCACCTCAGTCATTAACCCATTAACTGCTCCCCGAATAGCAGCGATTTGCTGAAGTACCGCCGTGCATTCCGTTTCTTCCTCGACTGCCTTTTCCAGGGCTTCAGCCTGCCCTTTAATTCGTCGGATGCGAGTTAACAGCGGCTTTTTATCCCGAACGGTGTGTCCCATGCGTTTTACCTTTAAGCAATAATCTATACTAGGGTATAGTATATTATGCTTATCTTTTACAGGACAGCAGAAGATGGGACAACCATTGACCAACAGCCATTGGAGTCATTCTCATGTCTTCAATGAAGGCAATCCCCTAGCCCAAAAAAACACCACTCGGGCAGTTATCCTTACCACAGTAATGATGGTGGTAGAGATTGTGGGTGGCTATACCTTGAATTCCATGGCGCTGCTTGCCGATGGATGGCACATGAGCTCTCATGCGCTTGCCCTGGGCCTGTCCGTGTTGGCGTATGTATTTTCGAAGCGGTTTGCACACGATACCCGCTTTGCGTTTGGCACCTGGAAGATTGAAGTTTTAGCGGGTTATACCAGTGCACTTTTGCTTGTCCTGGTTGCAGGATCGATGCTGTTCCAGTCCATTGAACGGCTACTGTCTCCCGGCCCGATCTACTACGACCAAGCCATTGTGCTTGCGTTTATCGGTCTGCTTGTAAATATTGTCTGTGCCTGGCTGCTCAAAGATGGGCACGGCCATAACCATGCTCATCACGGCCACGGCGATCATGGCCATCACCACCAGGATATTAATCTGCGTGCGGCCTATGTGCATGTTATCGCCGACGCCGCCACATCTGTTCTGGCTATTATTGCGCTGATCGCAGGGAAATTCTGGGGCGCAAGTTGGCTGGATCCTGTAATGGGAATCGTGGGTGCCGTGTTGGTCGCCGCGTGGGCGTATGGCTTATTGCGCGACTCGGGACGCGTGCTGCTCGATGCCGAGATGAACGCGCCGGTAGTCGCTGAGATTCGAGAGGTTATCGCATTAAGCCCCGTGAAGGCGAGCATCAGCGACCTGCATGTCTGGCGCGTTGGTAAAGACAAATTCGCCTGCATTGTCGGGCTGGTGACCCAGGTCGATGTATCTCCCGATTATTACCGGCATCAATTAAGCATCCATGAAGAACTGGCTCATATCACGATTGAAATAAATAGGATGGACCAAAGCTACCGCGGCGTCTGAAGTACCCATATTGAACCAGGAACAAAGCACCGTCACTTGCACGAGCACAAGCCCATGACTGATTTATATCCACATTTTCAGTTCGCACACCGCCTGCATAGGCATTGAGCTGACTACATAAAACGACTATTGCTAACGGCTCGAAAACGGTTATGCGCCCTCCCCTACACCTGATGAGACGATATCGCGTCCTTTGCCGGTTGGTCGCCAAACTCACGCCTCACCCGTGCCGCTGTTCGTTTGAAAGTGTCAGTTACTTTAGCCTGTCTGGATAATCAGGCGCCAGCAAAGGTAAATAGCGCTCATCCAAAGCGTGCACGCGGATGCCTAGGGTGCTGACGTACGAACCGCGTCAGTTCGGCTTAGGTGCGCCGGCTATGGCGCAATGCGGCTGAGCGCCAGGACTCGTCAAGCTTGAGCCCTAGCGCTTGCAGGAGCAAGACGTGGCCAATAAAAGTGGCTCAAACCACGATGACCTCAGCTTAATTATTTAATTCCACCAAAGCCATCTGTGTCCTATCAATGTGACCTCATACCATCATCTCGACCGCTGTGGCATTCTCCATTTGCGAGAGCGTCGTGAATGGTGAAACGGGCCATTGCATGGCCTCGAACGTGTCACGCACCAGCCCAACAAGATATTCTAGGTTACTCACTGTGATAGCCTCAAGGGGCGAACGGCCCCCCAGCGACTCATGCCCCTCTGTTAACACGTGATAGATCTGCCAGGGGTCGATGTCGGGTGGTGTTGAGGCGAGCACACTTTGAACCAGCCGCCGCTTGAGTGGGTCCAACTGCCAATCGGGTACTCGCAAGCTACGATGGCCCATACTAAGCGCGAGCAGATTGCGCGCCTGGATTTCGTAACTGATCCAGCGCCTGGACTTACCCACTAACGCCGCGTAGTCAACAACACGCAGGTGGTGGGGCGCCTCGAACAGATCGAGCAGCTTCATACGTTCGTACTGCAAATTTGACGGGTGAGGTTTGGCATAGTCCGGCAACTCCACAGCGGACAAACGCTGGACTGACTCCGGCACGATAGGCATATCGGGTGTTGCTGGGGCCACGATGAGCGTTGGCGTATTCGGCTTGATGATGGGAGGATGCGTCGCAGCCTGACCAGCAATGGTGGGTAAGCCTTGCAGCGTAATGGTCAGGTGCATACTGGCAACCTGGACGTGGTTCTGCTCGAATAGATCAAGTCGATCGGCCCAGTCCTGCATCATGACACGCCGTTGTTCTACATACTCCGCGTGGTTATACGTGGCACTGATCTTATCGGGATCGGCATGCGAGAGCTGAGCATCGACCCATTTCTTGAGGTAGCCCAGCTCGTTGAGCGCCGTCGAGATCGTTGCGCGAATGCCATGCCCAGTCAGCCGGTCCTCATAACCCATGCGCTTGAGGGCGTGGTTCATCGTGTTTTCGCTCAGTGGCTTGAGTAGGGATTTCTCTCCTGGCAGCAGGTACTTTTGAGCGGGTTTGAACTGAGCCAGCAGGTAACGAATGATTTCCTGGGCCTGTACGGACAACGGAACGATATAAGGCGGAATGTCGGACATCCGTTTGCGTTTCTTTTTCGTGAGCATCTTGCGCTGCTTCAGACGCACCACAGGGATGATCCAGAGGCCTCGATCCAGATCGAACTGATCTGGTGTGGCATGGCGCAATTCCCCAGTGCGAACCCCCGTCAACATCAGCAAACGCAAACCCAGTTGAGTCTTGAGTCGACCCCGGTACTTGCGCAGGGTTTGCAGCATAATTGGCAGCTCGCCCATGCGCAGAAAGGGGTTATGGTTGACCGGGGGCAACGGCAACGCCACCACATCCAGATCAGCGGCCGGATTCTCCTTTATCCCCGTAACGACCACCTTGATGTAGGAAAAAAGTTGATTCAGCCACGTGCGCAGTTTTTCGGCCACCGACAGCGAACCGCGCCCCTCGACCTTGCCGATGATATCCAACAGGTGAGCCTGTGTGATCTCATGGACGGTCAGCGTACGCAGCACGGGAAAAACGTTGGCCTTAAATACCCGTTGAATCTGTTCATAACTGCCCTGGCGGCACTCATCGAGCGAGAGCTGACGGTGAGCGAGCCACTTTTTATAGACCGCCATAAACGTATCTGCGCCGGCCAAAACGATCGCTTGGCGCTTTCTTTTACGCTCGTTGCGTGGATTAATGCTCTTGGCCAACAGGGCCCTGGCCTCGTCGCGCAGGTCTCTGGCCTCGCGCAGCGACACCTCGGGGTAGGTCCCCAGGGAAAAGCGCTCACGCTTGCCTGCGTAGTAGTAACGAAAGTGCCACGCTTTGCGCCCCAGAACGGGGACAAAGAGATACAGGCCATCGAAATCCGCAATACTGCGGTCTTTGGCCGTCGCCTTAGCTTGACGAACGGCTAGATCGGAAAGTGCCATGGTGCCAACTCCTGAAGCGGGGAAGTTGGACTTATGCTGATCTCACCTGACGTTTGCGCCCATCAACAATCCGGCACCGGGTACATCCGCATAGATGTACCCAATAATGTACCCATTCGCAGGCGCTGTAGGGAGCTTTCCATGGATGTCAGTGGAACATCCGGATTAGAATAACTTCCCAATAATCAATGACTTATGGAACTCAATGGCCATTGACGGAACACCATGGAATGTTGACGTGGAGCGGGTGAAGGGAATCGAACCCTCGTATGCAGCTTGGGAAGCTGCCGTTCTACCATTGAACTACACCCGCATGTCCCGATTCAGGGAAGACATGTGCATAATTTAGGACAAGCCCAAAAAGCAAGGAGCGAATTATAGCGCCACACAGTGATCTTTGCCGCGCGCCGCACATTCTTTTGCCTTTTTACGCAAAAAAGTCACTGGCAATCGCTACAATCCCACCCATGAACATGACCACTTCACCCAATTCCGATCTGCCGGCCCCGGCCGATAACGCCGCCCCTGCTGGCGACGCCCCCGCATCCGACAATGTCATCACGTCGACAACGCCCTCAGGGGCTGGGCATATCCGCAGCTTTGTACACCGGCGCGCCCATATCACCCCAGGGCAGAAAGAAGCCCTGGACCGCCTGATGCCTCTGTGGTCCCTTCCGTACCGCCGTGCCACGCTGGACTTCACCAAGGCCTTCGGACGCAACGCCCCGACCGTCCTGGAAATTGGCTTTGGCATGGGCGAAACCACGCAAAAAATAGCCGCCGCAAGGCCTGACGACAATTTCCTGGGTATCGAGGTATTCAACGCTGGCGTAGGCGCCATGCTAAAACGCATAGACGAATCGGGCCAGCAAAACATCCGCATCATCCAGCACGATGCCGTCGAAGTGGCACGCGATATGATCGCCCCCAACTCTCTGGCTGGCGTGCATATTTATTTCCCCGACCCTTGGCCCAAGAATCGCCATCACAAGCGTCGTCTGATACAGCCGCCATTTATTGCGCTACTGGCCAGTCGCATTGCGCCCGGTGGCTATATTCATTGCGCCACCGATTGGGAAAACTACGCCGAGCAAATGCTGGAAGTGCTGGGCGCCGAACCCAGCCTGGTCAACACCTCGCCCGACGGTTATGCGCCACGCCCCGAATTTCGCCCACAAACCAAGTTTGAAACCCGTGGCCTGCGCCTGGGGCACGGCGTCTGGGATTTGATTTTCACCCGCAAATAACAGCCCGGCCTGCGCCGCTGGCGCGTTCACTACAAGGAAAGCAAACGTGTACCCGGAAATCACCCCTTATGCCGACGGTTTCTTGAATACCGAAGACGGCCATCGCGTGTATTGGGAACTTTGCGGCAACCCTGCCGGCAAGCCAGCCATATTCCTGCATGGTGGCCCAGGCGGGGGCTGCTCTGCCGTCCATCGCCAGCTTTTCAACCCGGAACGCTACAAGGTCTTGTTGTTTGACCAGCGCGGCTGCGGTCGCTCTACACCGCACGCCAGCCTGGAAAACAACACCACCCAACACCTGATCCACGACATGGAACGCCTGCGCACTGAAGTACTGCAAGCCGACAAGATGCTGGTATTTGGCGGATCGTGGGGCTCGACCCTGGCGCTGGCTTATGCACAAACATACCCACGGCAGGCCAGCGAGATCATCGTGCGCGGCATTTTTACGGTCAGGCAAGAAGAGCTACGCTGGTTTTACCAGGAAGGCGCATCCAGGCTGTTTCCCGATCACTGGGAAGGCTACCTTGCGCCCATTCCTGAGAACGAACGCCACGACCTGATCAGCGCCTACCACCGACGCCTTACCTCTGACGACCGCAAGGTTCAACTGGCGGCGGCGCAAGCCTGGACGCAATGGGAAAGCCATACCATTACCCTGCTGCCCAGTGCCGCCCACCAGCAAGCCCATGCCGCTGACGATGCCGCGCTGGCCTTCGCTCGGATAGAAAACCATTACTTTATGAACCAGGGGTTTATGGAAGAGGGCCAGTTGCTGCGCAATGCCCACTTGTTGCACGGTATTCCTGGCGTCATCATCCAGGGCCGCTACGACGCCTGCACCCCCGCAAAAACGGCCTGGGACCTGCACAACGCCTGGCCACAAGCCGAATTCCATCTGGTCGACGATGCCGGGCACGCCTTCGACGAACCTGGAATCCTGGCCAAACTGCTGGCTGCTACTGATAAATTCAGCAGATGATATATTGGAAAGAGGCTATGGGCCGTAGGATTACGTGCTTCGCGTCAATCCAACCTACGGCCGCAAGCCTTTGATTCATAAACTAATACACCAACAGTGTTAACCCCCAAGCATTTCCAGGACACCAACCATGAACATCACCCTCAATGGTAAAACCCAGCAGTTGGAACAGGTCAATACCGTTGCCGAGCTGATTGCATTTCTAGGCTATCAAGACAAACGCATTGCGGTAGAAGCCAACGGTGACATCGTGCCCAAAAGCCTGCACGGCAACACCCCCCTGGCCGACGGCGATCAAATCGAAATCGTCGTTGCGGTAGGTGGCGGCTAAGATCACAGCGCATCTACACGCTTGCCTAGCTTCCAAAGCCCTGCTCAAACGCACATTCACTTCCAAGCCTGAACAATTGTTGACGGTTGAACCACCACGCCCAGCCTGCATTGCGGCCATAATGAAGGCTGTGGTCGCCCTGAGGCGACCGTTCCCCCAGCAGATCACCAGGAGACTATTGCAATGAGCGTGTTCAGTTTTATAAAAGATGTGGGCGAAAAACTTTTCGGCGCCAGCCCGGCCAAAGCGGCCACCGCTGACGAGCTGAAAAAAGAACTCGACAAGCACAACCTGTCTGCGGATGGCTTGAACATTTCCGTTGACAACGACAAAGTCACCGTATCAGGTCAGGCGTTATCTACAGAGCAGGCCGAGAAAATCGTTCTGGCATTGGGCAACACCGTAGGTGTAGCCGCTGTAGAAAACCAACTATCGGTAGCCCAGGCCGCCCCCGAAGCCATCATGTACACCGTGGTCAAGGGCGACACCTTGTGGAAGATTGCCGAAACCAATTATGGCAAAGGCAATGGCGCCAAATACGACAAAATCTTTGAAGCCAACAAGCCCATGCTGACCCATCCCGACAAAATTTACCCCGGCCAAGTGCTGCGCATTCCTGCCTTGGCATAAGCGCACAGCCCAAGACTGCATGTCGGATTACGCGCCTTGCGGCGCTAATCCGACCTACGCCAACCTATCTCATTCCACCAAAGCCACCCTTGCCCAGGCCTTTAAGGCCACCCATGGCGCGCATCATTTTCGCCATGCCGCCCTTCTTCATCTGCTTCATCATGCCCTGCATTTGATCGTACTGCGCCAGCATACGGTTCACTTCCTGCACTGGCACCCCCGCACCTGCCGCAATACGCCGCTTGCGCGATGCCTTCAAGAGATCCGGTTTGGCGCGTTCAGCGGGTGTCATAGAGTTCAGTATGCCTTCTGTGCGGCGCAACTGCTTTTCCGCCTGACCACCTTGCAACTGGCCCGCCGCCTGAGCAAACTGAGCCGGCAGTTTTTCAAGCAGTGAGCTCATGTCGCCCATTTTCTTGACCTGCTGCAACTGATCGCGAAAATCGTTAAGATCGAAGCGATTTCCCGACTTGATCTTGGCCGCCAGCTTTTCAGCATCGGCCATGTCAATATTTTTCTGCGCCTGCTCGACCAAAGAAACGATATCGCCCATGCCCAACACGCGCTGCGCCATGCGTTCCGGGTGGAAGGGCTCAAGACCATCCAGCTTTTCAGACAAACCCACGAACTTCAAGGGCTTGCCGGTGACATGACGCACCGACAGCGCAGCGCCACCGCGCGCGTCGCCATCCATTTTGGTCAGCACTACGCCCGTCAAGGGCAAGGCATCGGCAAAGGCCCGCGCCACATTGACGGCATCCTGGCCCTGCATGGCGTCAACCACGAACAGCGTTTCAATTGGGGTAAGCAAATCGTGCAGTGCACGAATTTCGCGCATCATGGCATCGTCTATGCCCAGACGCCCGGCCGTATCGACGATAAGGACTTCGTAGTGATGACGCTTGGCGTGATCAAGCGCAGTTCGGGCGATGTCTTCGGGCTTTTGCGAGGTGTTGGTGGGCAGGAAGTCGACCTTGACCTGATCTGCCACCATTTTCAACTGTTCAATAGCCGCGGGGCGGTAGACGTCGGCACTGACGACCAGCACCTTCTTCTTGCCTGTTTTCTTGCCATTTTGCACATGGCCGCCCTCGCTGAGCCACTTGGCCAGCTTGCCGGTGGTTGTGGTTTTACCCGCCCCCTGCAAACCCGCCATCAAAATGACTGCCGGCGGCTGGGTTGCCAAAGACAGTTCACTGGCATCGGCGCCCAAGTCGCCGCCCATTAACGCGGTGAGCTCTTTGTGGACTATGCCCACCAGCGCCTGCCCAGGGTTTAAACTACCGGCAACGTCATGGCCCAAGGCGCGTTCTTTGACGCGTGCGATAAAATCACGCACCACGGGCAAAGCCACATCGGCCTCTAGCAGGGCCATGCGCACTTCACGCAACATGTCTTGCGTGTTAGCCTCGGTTAAACGGGCTTGGCCGCGCATGGTTTTAACAACGCGAGAAAGACGCTGGGTAAGATTGTCGAGCATAACGATGGTTTCGCTTAAACTAGTTGAACTTTCGGTATACGGACTAAAATAATCCGATTAGGGCTTGCCCCGTACTGTATAACCAGAACTCAAGGGACTATGTCTGCAGGTATTGTATTTCACTTGCTGGCCGCACTGGCATACGCCGTGCTGGCCATATCACTTTGGCGGCCGCTAACTAAAGGCGGTTCGCAGGTTGCCGCCGGCAAGGTGCGCCGGGTATGCCTGGCTGGCGCCATTGTGCTGCACGGCATTGCATTAAGCCAGGCCATACTGCCACAGCATAGCCTGCATCTGGGCTGGGCGCTTGCGCTATCGGCGGCGGTGTGGCTGGGCATGGTCATTTTCTGGCTGGAAAACCTGGCCATGCGCATCGACGGCCTGCTGCTTATTCTACTCCCAGCCTCCGCTGTCGCCGCCTTGCTTGCGGGCATTTTCCCTTATGGCCACACCGTGGCGCACGCCGATAACGAATGGTTGCGCATCCATTTGCTTATCGCCCTGACCGCCTACGGCCTGATTACCGTCGCCGCGCTGCAAGCCATACTCATGACCGCGCTCGATCGCCAACTGCACCGCCCTATTGAACAAGCCTCTGAACGCAGTACGCTGGGCCGGGCCCTGGACACCATGCCGCCCCTGCTGCTGCAAGAAGTGCTGCTGTTTCGCCTGATCGCCATAGGCTTTGGTATCCTGACCCTGACCATTATTACCGGGGCCCTTGTATCCATGCGCATCAGCAGCGATCTCGTGCCCATGGACCACAAAACCATATTCACGCTGTTGTCGTGGCTGACCTTTGGCATACTGCTTTTGGGACGCTATATTCGCGGCTGGCGCGGCCGCATCGCCTTGCGCTGGACCCTGGTGGGTTTCGCCTTTTTATTACTGTCTTATAGTGGCAGTCGTTTTGTGCTTGAAGTCATACTGCAACGGGGCTAATGTGGGAAAAGTATTATTCTGGGCCGTGCTGATCATAGGTGGCTTGCTGCTGGCACGCATCCTTGCCCGCCAAAGCGAAAAAAACCAAATCAACAGACGCACACCCAAACAGGCCACAAAGCGCGGCGCGCCACCTGTGCAGCACGCTGAACCCATGGTCAGATGCGAACACTGCGGCATACACATGCCGCGTTCCGAAGCCATACTCAGCAACGGCCATATCTGGTGCAGCCAAGAGCATGCCAAACTGGGCGTGCGTCAGTGAACAGGCTGGTTCTAGACCGCCACGGCTGGCTAAACAAGCGCGCCGGCGTCACCCTTGCACCTTCGCCCAACCACGACGAGCGCCCCGAACACGACGATGCCTACCTGCTGGTCATGCACAATATCAGCCTGCCACCCGGCATCTTCGGCGGCGCCGAAGTGGCAGACCTATTCCTGAACCGACTTGATTATGCCTCTCACGCCTGGCTGGAACGCCTGCGTGGGCTAAGGGTATCGGCGCACTTCTTTGTGCGCCGCAACGGCGACATCGTGCAGTTTGTATCCACCCAAAAACGCGCCTGGCATGCCGGCGTATCGGAATTTGAAGGCCGCGAACGCTGCAATGATTTTTCCATAGGCATAGAAATGGAAGGCACCGACACCGCGCCTTATATGCCCGAACAATACCAGGCCCTGACCCGCTTGCTGCCCGCATTGCGCGCACAACACCCTTTAAGAGCCGTCAGGGGCCACGAACACATTGCCCCAGGGCGCAAGACCGACCCAGGCCCTGCGTTCGACTGGGGCCGATTCAGGCGCGAAAACGAGTGGCTGCGGCGACAGTTGCCATAGGTCGGATTAGCGCGAAACGCGTAATCCGACAAAACCACATCACCATCATGCAGGTGCACACATTATGCACCCGACCACAATCCGCCTTTTACGCCCCCAACAACAAACGATTCATGCGCTTCACAAACGACGCGGGATCGGCCAAATTGCCGCCTTCGGCCAACATGGCCTGATCCAGCAACAATAACGCCCATTCAGCAAAATCAGCCTCGGGGGCATCTTGCATGCGACCAATCAAGGCATGTTCCGGATTGATTTCCAGAATCGGTTTTACATCGGGCGCTTCCTGCCCCGCCGCCTGCAACATGCGCATCAAGTGCGGACTGAGTTCATTTTCGTCCACCACCACGCATGCTGGTGAATCAACCAGACGCCCTGTGACCCGCACCTCTTTCACCTTGTCGGTCAAGGCTGTCTTCAGACGCTCGACCAAAGGCTTGAAGGTTTCAGCCACTTCCGCCTGATGCTTTTTCTCGTCCTCGTCGGCTAACTGGTCAAGATCCAGCCCGCCCTTGGCAATGGAGGTTAGCGCCTTGCCTTCGAATTCGCGCAGATAAGACAGCATCCATTCATCGACGCGGTCGGACAGCACCAGGACTTCCAGCCCTTTCTTGCGGAAGATTTCCAAATGGGGACTATTGCTGGCCGCCGCATACGACTCGCCGCTGACATAATAAATTTTGTCCTGGCCTTCTTTCATGCGCGCCACGTAATCGGCAAACGACACGATTTGCGCCGCGCTATCGCCCTGCGTGGAAGCAAAACGCAGCAACTTGGCAATGCGTTCTTTGTTGGCGGCATCTTCACCTGCGCCTTCTTTCAGCACCTGGCCAAATTGCGTCCAGAACTCGGCGTATTGATCGGCCTTGTTTTCAGCCAGATCCTCAAGCAAAGACAGAATGCGCTTGGCAGAGCCATCGCGTATCACCCGCACATCGCGGCTTTCCTGCAAAATTTCGCGCGACACGTTCAAAGGCAGATCGGCCGTATCAATTACCCCACGCACAAAGCGTAAGTAGTTGGGCAGCAGTTGTTCGGCATCGTCCATAATAAAGACGCGCTTTACATACAACTTGACGCCACGGCGCCCGTCGCGATCCCAGAGATCCATGGGCGCATGCTTGGGAATATACAAAAGTTGCGTGTATTCGCTGCGCCCTTCCACCCGGTTATGCGTCCAGGCCAACGGATTATCGTAATCGTGAGCGATATGCTTGTAGAACTCTTGGTACTGCTCTTCGGTAATGTCAGACTTGGACCGCGTCCACAGCGCACTAGCCTGATTGACGGTTTCCCATTCGTTTTTCTTGACTTGCTCGGACTTTTCAGCGTCCCACTCTTCCTTCTGCATTTGTATCGGCAGCGAAATATGGTCGGAATAATGGCGCAATACTTCGCGCAGCTTATAACCACTTAAGAAAACGTCTTCATCGTCGCGCAAATACAAGGTTACCGACGTACCGCGGTCAGCCTTCTCGACCGGGGCCACCACAAAATCGCCCTCACCTTCCGATTCCCACAGAACGGCTTCAGTTTCGGCCAGGCCGGCACGACGGCTTAGCACCGATACTTTCTTGGCCACGATGAAGGCAGAATAAAAACCCACGCCAAACTGACCGATAAGCTGAGCGTCTTTCTGATTGTCACCCGTGAGCTTGGAGAAAAATTCTTTAGTGCCCGAACGAGCAATGGTGCCCAAATGGGAAACGGCCTCGTCACGCGTCATGCCAATGCCATTGTCGGAAATGGTCACCGTGCGCAAATCCTTGTCGTATTCCACACGAATACGCAGATCGGTATCGCCCTGGAAAAGATCGGGGTTGTCGATGGCTTCGAAACGCAGCTTGTCGCAGGCGTCGGACGCGTTCGAGACAAGTTCACGCAGGAAAATTTCTTTGTTGCTGTACAGAGAATGAATCATCAGATGCAGCAACTGCTTGACTTCGGCCTGAAAGCCTAAAGTTTCTGACGGGGAGACGGGCGTATCGGTTTGACTCATTTGTAGTCCACGCAAAAAATAAATTATTCAATAAAAACTGATATCTAGATAATTGCCACCAAGGCAATCGCAGCTAACCAGGCCAGCGGAGCATACTTGTTTTCCACTGCTGAAACATTGATAAAACAAGCAAAAACAGCATTCTTTGAAGACGCTGAACGTAGCTGGAGCTTCAAACATAATGGGGACGATGCGAAATTTTTCAAGTATGCGTATAATTACGCCTTTCTGCCACGCTTTGTTCTCTTCAAAGCGATCTGCTTGATATGCCCGGGTGGTGAAATTGGTAGACGCAGGGGACTCAAAATCCCCCGCCGCAAGGCGTGCCGGTTCGATTCCGGCCCCGGGCACCAGCTTAAAATTCCTAGTGTTTATAAGGCATTAGCGCAGTTTTTAGCTTCTACCCCAATACTGGGGGATTTTCCAAGATTGCGAGTCAGGTACAGTTTCGGTACAGTGGTGAAGCGTTGAGCATCATCTGGACCCTGTATGCCTACTATCGTCAAGACTCCTTCCGGCACCTGGGTAATCCCCCCATTTTTAGCAGTAAGCGGCAGTAGAATCGGTTGAATATTTACTGGCTAGTTTTTGTTTCGGGGTGATGCCGCCCAGCGCCATGTTGGGCCGTTCGTTGTTGTAGGTCCAGAGCCAGGCGGTGGCGCCAAGCTGAACTTCCTCCAGACTGCCAAACAGGTTTTGGGCGAGCCAATCATAACGCACGGTACGGTTGTAGCGCTCGACGTAGGCGTTTTGCTGTGGATTACCGGGCTGGGTATGGATGAGCGTAATGCGCCGCTTGGCGGCCCATTCCAGCATCGTTTTGCCGATGTATTCTGGGCCATTGTCGCAACGCAGGCAGGCCGGTTTGCCGCGCCATTCAATGATCTGATCTAAGGCTCGCGCCACGCGTTCTGCCGGCAGCGAGAAGTCCACTTCTATGCCCAAGCCCTCGCGGTTAAAGTCATCGACCACATTGAACAGCCGGATGCTGCGACCATCCGCTAACTGATCGTGCATAAAACCCATCGACCAGATCTGATTGATATCGGTAGCCGTTCCCAAGGGCTCGGGGCGTTCGCGCACCAAGCGTTTCCTGGGCTTGATGCGCAGGTTCAGCTCCAGCTCTCGATAGATGCGATACACCCTTTTGTGGTTCCACTTGAAGCCCTTGATATTGCGTAAGCACAGGAAACATAAGCCAAAGCCCCAGTTACGTTGGGCTGTGGTCAAGCGGATCAACCAATCAGCGATCACGTCGTTTTCATCAACATGTTTGGCCTGGTAGTGGTAGCCGCTTTGGCTGATGCCGAACGCGTCACACGCCAAGCGGATGCTGATCTTGAACTGCTCAACGGCACCGCGCGCCATCTCTTTGCGTCGAGACAGCGCTACCACTTTTTTCGAAGCGCCTCCTGGACGATTTCCGCTTTCAAACGCTCCTCAGCATACATTTTCTTTAGCCGCCGGTTCTCGTCCTCGAGCTCCTTCATGCGCACCATCATGGAAGCATCCATGCCGCCGTATTTGGCGCGCCACTTGTAAAACGAGGCGCTGCTCATACCGTGCTCGCGGCACAGCTGCGGCACGGGCGTACCGGCTTCGGCTTGCTTGAGGATCGCCATGATCTGGCTGTCGGTGAATCGGGATTGCTTCATTGCTTGAATTTCCTTGTTGTGGAAATTCTACTTCAGCTCACTGCGGTTTTACGGGGGGATTACCTGGGTAGCTTTGTCGCTTTTATCGTGCAGCGTCACGCGATGAAATCCCTTGACTCGTGTGTCTTGCATCTCCTGGGCTACGGTGTGCCCGCCGTCACCGGCCAGCCGATCTACGCACGTGCGAATGAGAAAATGTGTGCCCTGTGCCTGAGCGACACAAAACAATTCGTAGATATCACTACCGCGATCGCCGATGTGTACGCATTGCTCGGGTCGAGCTAATAAACACGTGGATTCCCGCAGGTTTTCCAACCAGCAAAAACTTTCTTTCTGATCAATCGGCACACGGGTTGGATTGATCTTTTTCGATAACGCCTTGGTGCCTTTAAACTTTTTTCGTGTCCAAAACTTAACCGCAGCCAAACCCATTGGCAATCCGTCTGTCGTGACGGCCAAACTGGAATGCATCAGCAGTCCGCAAACGGTATGCACGGCGCGACCGCTATATTTATGCGCACCGCCTTTTATCAGGTTGGTCACACCAATTAAATCGAACGGTTCGCGCTTATAGGTAAATTCCGTGGTGTCGTGCAAGATCAAAATTGGTGCCTTGGCATCCGTGCTGGCTTGCGTCACACGAGCTTGCGTCGACTGAAAATGACTGGCCAAAATATCGTCTTCTGTCACCTTCTCGTTCGATAAAAACCGATAGGCCGCTTTCGTATTGGCCCAATCCTGACAAGCAAATGGCAAACTGTTCCCGATGCCACTCCATAAGTGGTTCACCAGGCGTTCAAAGCGTTTGTCCAACCGTCTATCACCAAATCGGCTGGCAGCTAATTCTTTAGCTATCCATTCATCGGGCGGCGTCTTATGGAGCGTAGGAAGCGAGATCCTCGTTGAGGTCGACATGAGTCACCCCCGCATAGCTAGAAATAACTTTAACTATACGAGATATTCATATGAAATTGTGGGTAATTGCAAGGCTGAGCGGATGGTTACTTACCTTCAACGAAAACGATGTCAAAAGGCTTCGGAAAGACAAAGAATGGACACCAGCTTTTAGACATACTTTCCTCAAAAACATCATTACGCAATCAGACATGATGTTGCAGCTTGCTCGTTCCTCAGCATGTCCGGGTACCTTACAAGATCTGCTGCTCTCTATGAACTTTACATTCCCCTTGTGCTTCTCTATCAGATCTGTTCACCGTAGCGCTACAGGGAATCCAAAAGATATTGGCAGCAGATCTCATCGGAGCGATCTTATCGATTCCACATATTGTTCCCTCGCGCTTTATTTTGACGGTTTGCTTACTCATGACGCGGGGGCTCAAAGAACTTACGATCAAGCACGAAAAATTCGTAGCCAACTATTGAAGGATGCGCTCTGCACGCCATCAATAAAATATGAGAAAGATTGGTAAATTTCCCTCGGAGGCTATCGGCACAGCCGCTCCAGTGCGACATGGGCTAATGGGGACGCCGACTGGCTATTCTAGACAACCTTGGATCCGCAGGATGGACTGACTCAATGCATTGAGAAGTTCATCGTAGGTCAGCTCGAGATTTCGATTGTCCGGATCCAAACCAAGTCTTGAGTTCACAAACTGCATCATTTCCGCCCGCTTTTCAGAGGATAGTAGGTGCGAACACACAATTCTTAAGTCGTACAGGACGTAAAAGGGCAGCGCCAGATCGGCATGCGCTGACTGGCCCAACACTACTTCGAACCAGGCTTGAAGCGCCTTCAAGCTACCAACACTCTTGATGTCCCGTGTGCTGTCCTTATCTTTAACCATCTTCTTCAAGAACCCGGAATTGATGCTCTCCACAAACACGCGGCTCAGCGATTCGATTGCCGGACCGACGTGTCGCTCTTCCCAGAAGACCGGCCGTGTCAGGTTGTTGATGACCGTGGCCACCTCGCCTTCCAGGATGAATAGGCGTTGAGCGTGCTTATCGTTGAACAGGTCATTTAATGACTTTCGCAAGTGCAGGAGCTCATTCTGCTTCGAACGCTCCGAAAAGACGACATCTATCTGTGCCTCGTAAAACTCCGAATGCAGATCATGGTCGGAATCGACATTCTCTGACCGGAGAAAGTACTGCTCCTCCTCAGGCAAGGCGTCGATGTCGCCAAGCCACATGATTACTCGCTTGTTTCGGTTGATACCGAAGGAGATGGTCCAGTCATTCGCAAGAATGGTGCCGTACGTTTCCGAAAACAGGTCGAGTTTGTATCGTGGATCCTGCGAATACTTGTTCAGGACTGCGATATTAAAGAAGACAGGCGTCAGAAATCCGTCATTCCAAGGACGCATCAGTCCCGGAACGTATTCATAGTCGATCTGCGAGTACTTGAAATCAATTTTTTTGCAGAAAGAATAGCGCTTTGATTCGAGTGCTCTCGGTCGCAGCACGATCCCTCGCTTATCAGCTTCGATCGCCTTATTGACGAAGTAGTCGACCATCGCCTTAGTCTTCAACGGGAGCAGCAGCTCGTGAGTGCTCCGATTTTTTAGTAGTGGAACACCGTCGAGTTCCACGAAGATTTCACCTTCGAGATACGCGTGCAAACCTAAATACACGTCAAGAGGCGACGAGTCTGCATCGTCAAAGTACCTTTGTGCAACCCTCACAGAGCCCGCTCCATAGTGATCAGTCCTAACTTTCTAATATAACTTGTTGGCTGCGCTTAAGAAGTTTTAGTTGTTTGAACCAATGACGGGAATCGGACTGGGAAGCTATTAGGTTGTCCACTTCGACGGCAAGAACTATGTCCGCTTCTGGCAAATTACAGTCCAAATCTTTGTATCGCCCGTTGGTTTCCTGAGACCGGAATCGAACCGGACGGCCTAGCAGCGGGAGGATCTTGTCTAGAAGTACCGGCGTCAAGACGGTCTCAACATTGCACTTACGCCTGCAAAGACACGCTCTCTCAGTTGACAGGCTAAACAGCATAGATTTGCATCTGCATACGGATCGACCGCGCTAAGCCATCGAGGTCTCCATAGAGACTCTTGCTGGTGATATTCATCTTTCGCAGAAGTGCAAAAATACCCGACACTAGGTTGCCTCGTATAACAATCTTCTGCATGTCTACGGATGAGTAAAGAGGTGAAGTTAGGACGTCTTCAATGCGAAGGCCCCTGTTGCCGGACAGAAGAAATGAGCCTGCCTGACGATCCAAGCGAGCGTTTAGAAGTTTAGGTTCGCCAATCCAAACTATGTCGTAGGCAAACCGGTCCACAACTTGATCGAATATTTCATCTTGACGATCAAAGAGCGTTACCCTCGTTTCGGAGAACCCATTATCTTTGGATCTGATGTGCTCAATAGACCGATCCATAACAGCAGAATAGTCAATCGCATACAGGGCTATATCTCGCTGAAGAGCAGGAGCCGATGCCTCAAGCGCGAAATATAGCGCGACATATGGACTCTCAGTAAAGTCAAGAAGTCGAGTCGGAACACCATAGTGCTGCATGATCGAGAGCCAAGCCAGCTTCGAGCTGGGCTGTAGATTTTCACGGTCGTAGAGGTGGAACTTCGAACAAAAGCTCTTTAGCGAAAATTCCTCGAACTGACGAGCCTTTTCCGCAGACCAGTTTGGCCCAACGACACGCTCGAGCGAAGACTGAAGATGCCATGACGCATCTGCCTGTCCCCTAAACAAATAGTTGTTGGGCAATTCATTAATCTGCTCAATGAGGGCCGCGACGGATTCAATTTCAACCAAGTCCATCGCGTCTCACTTTGCGATATTTGGCTGTTAGGTCTGCTAAGACGACTTCCGGCTGGTGCTCTTGCTCGTCATATTTCCGCTTAATCGGATCGCCTCTGAGGTTGATCGTTATTGCCTTTTGTCCCTTTGACTTCTGTATCCGCGCAGATGCCTCATTACCAGTTGCGGCTGTGCTTCGAGTTACCTCTTGAAGTACCTGCCTATTTAGATCCGTGCCGCTTATCGTTGTTCTGCCTTTTGTTCCTTCCGCTGCATTCAAGTAGACGGATAGAGGCTTTTGAAAATGTTCATCGGCATCGAAGGGGTTCGGCCCTCTAAAAGTAGCTGAGTATGTAAATACTTTGAAGGCCGTTTCGATGGCCTTTAAAAAGCCTTCAGGGTCAGGGATAGGACGAATTTCCACAGCAATTTCATTCTTTACAACCACTGGGGCCAGCGAAAGCAGTTGTTCTAGCCGTGCTGCTATGCCTTTCGTAGTCTGGGAAAGGTTTGGTTTTTTTGCGATGCCCAAAAATCCGATGGCTGCGTCAAAGACGCAATGGGTGTACGGGCTCGCTTCCAATTCTTCTTCAACAAAGTTAGAAGTCTCTTCATCGAACTTCTCGATTGTTGAGGTAGTTGTTCGTCCTGCAGCGAAGTAGCCCGTGAACTGATCAAACATCTGAATATTACCGATATGCCAGTGATACCCTTTGCGAAGTTCGCTCGACGGTTTTTCAAGTATTGCTTGCAGCAGTATGTCTCTCGGCGTCAGTTCATCGTGCAAAAAGGATGCCTGATGTGGACGAACCATCTTTACACGAAACAGGCTGTACTCAACTGAGGGCATATTGCTCCTTGGGACCTATCAAACAAATTCCTAGACAATCACAAATTGTCAGGCTGCTTCTGGCTGACAACAGCTGTTGCCAGCTTCAAGCTAACACAACTGACGGAATGTGTCATTTTGAGTCAAAATCAATACTCTTGAAACCAATGATTGCTGTACCAACACAAGGCCAGCGCGTCCCCCTACCTATTGGACCCCCCATGAACGAACCTTTGTCTGAGGTCATCCGCATCCGTGTGACCCCGTCTCATGCTGCACGCTTGGGCGAAGCAGCTGCCCTCTCGGGGCTATCCCTTTCTAACTACATAAGACGTCGCCTGTCCGCCGATGACACACTGCAGGAAGAACTAACCCGGAAATTTCATTATTGTTGTAGAGACGGGTAGGCAATCCCGTGCCAAAGGCTTACGGTTACTGGTATTCGACGCCACAACCAAACGGGATTGCCTATGCCAAATCGTACCACTGAAACCCTGGACTTTGGGCGCATGGGTCGGCGTCGTTTGGAGGCCAATTTCGAGGGCGGCGATCTCAGCTCCGATGGCGGGCTGATG
>JACCER010000002.1 GCA_013416445.1 Alcaligenaceae bacterium | reverse complement strand
AGCTCCTTGGGGGCCGTGGCAAAACTGCCAATAAAATGCTCAACCAGCACCCGGTGCAGCGCCCAAGCATCGGCGCGGGTGGCGCCCGTTTCCAGGCGACTCAGCGTCGGGGCGCTTGCCAGCGCCTGGTCACGACCTACCGCCGTTTGCATCAGCAGATCGCTGCGCAGCGTATCGTGATCGTTCAAGTCTTCGTAGCCGCAGCACAGGCCATACAGGCGCTGGGCCACCACATCGCGCAGGCGGTGATGGATGCGAGCGGTGTCCCGGCGCTCGGTCAGCGCCTTGGCCGCCAGGCGCGATAAGCCGGTGTGCGCATCGATCTGGCGCAGCAACATCAGCCCGCCATCGGAGCTGAGATCGCCGCCCTCGAAATTGGCCTGCAGACGACGCCGACCCATGCGCCCAAAGTCCAGGGTTTCAGTGGTACGATTTGGCATAGGCAATCCCGTTTGGTTGTGGAGTCGAATACCAGTAACCATAAGCCTTTGGCACGGGATTGCCTACCCCTCTCTACAACAATAATGAAATTTCCGGGCTAGCCTTACTGGGTCATTGATGGCCGACACGAAGAATTCAAAACAGCAAACGAAGCCATCGACGTAGCTATGCGGCAGGGAGGTCAGTCATGAGCCATAGAATCGTTTGCCAATTCTCTTGCGGGGCCGCCTCGGCGGTGGCTACAAAAATGACCCTCGCCCAGTACAGCGCTACCCATGACGTGCAGATCATAAATGCCTTCATTAAGAACGAGCATCCTGATAATCGTCGCTTCTTGACAGACTGCGAGCAGTGGCTGGCCCGCGAAATTACGGTGCTGCGCGATACAAAGTACGGCGCTGACACTGTCCAGGTATTCAGACGCGTGCAGTTCATGAAAGGGCCGTACGGCGCTCCATGCACGCGCATTCTAAAGCGAAAGCTCCTGGCTACATGGGAGAAGCGGGGCGACGTACTGGTGCTCGGCTACACCGTCGAGGAAGAGGATCGTTTCGATGACTTCGTGGAGCGCAACCCTGACCGGCCAGTAATCGCCCCGCTAATCGAAGCTGGGCTCGGCAAGGAAGATTGCAAGGCGATGGTGCTGCGCGCCAGCATACGCCTGCCTTATATGTATGAGCTCGGCTATGACAACGCCAATTGCATCGGCTGCGTCAAGGGCGGCGAAGGCTACTGGCGTGCCATCCGTGAAGACTTCCCGGTGGAGTTTGAAGAGCTGGCTCAGGTCCAGGAAGAGATCGGCCCGGACGCCTACTTGCACCGCAACCGTAAAACCAACGAACGCTTTAGCCTGCGCGAGCTGGGCGATGGCCCGGTGCGCCGCAATGAAAAAATGCCTTCTTGCTCGTTTTTCTGCGAGATAGCCGAACAGGTGTATTCAGCATGACAAAACGTTGTTTCAACACCGAAGAAGCCATGGCGTACCTCGGCGTGCGCCGGCGCTTCTTTTATGCCCATATAGTTCCCGAGCTCAAAGACAAGGCGGTCAGAGTAGGTACTTCTGTTGTCTATGAGCGTATCGATCTGGACAACGCTTGGAGTCGTTATAAACTGGTGGCTGGTAGTGAGCGTGCCAATGAAGGAAACACATCATGGGACGTTCAAGAAAAAGTAGTATTTATCCGTCAAAAAACGGGACGTACGAAGTCGATACCACGTACAGGCGACAGCGCATTCGAAAACGTGGTTTCGAGTCTCACCAAGAGGCCGAGGACTTCCTAATTACCGAGAAGCAGCGGGTTAAAGAAGAAACCACACAAGGGGTTCGTCCCCTGGTGACGCTGGACGTGGCGGCGGCTACGTATATTAGGGAGCAAGCTGAAAAGAATCTGCCTTCCTGGGAAAACGAAGCGTCAATGCTGAAACCTATTATCGCAACGCATGGCTCTTTAACAATCGACCGGATATGCATGGATTCCATTGCGGATTTTATTGAGGCCCGGAAAAATCAAAAGTTACAAGCGTCTACGATTAACCGTACCCTGGCGATTGTGCGGGCAATCTGCAACCGAGCAGCCAGTAAGTGGAGGTTTGACAACGGTTTGACCTGGCTGGACAGGGCGCCCACTATCACGTTGCTGAATGAGGATGACAAACGCCCGCCTCGGCCACTTGCATGGTCAGAACAACCCAGGCTAATTGATCAGCTACCTGCGCACTTATCAGCAATGACTTTGTTTTCGTTGAATAGTGGGGTTCGGGAGAAGGTGGTGTGTAACCTTCAATGGGAATGGGAAGCTCAGGTTCAACTTCAAAAAGACTTGTGGATCTCGGTGTTCGTTGTTCCTCGAGAGCACGTAAAAGGGCGCAAGCAGGATCGGATAATTATTTGCAACTCAGTTGCTCAAGGTGTAATTGATGCGCAACGGGGCATGCATCCTGATTATGTATTTACCTATGCAAAGCCGCTCGGCAAAGGCAAGTTCAGTAATCGCCCGGTGCAACATATCAATAATAATGCCTGGCAAAAGGCGCGCAGTCGTGCCGGCATGGATGATTTGCGCGTTCATGACTTGCGCCATACGGTAGGAATGCGGCTCAGAGCCGCTGGGGTATCGTCACGAACACAGGATGCAATCCTTTGGCATAGTTCAGGCGACATGACAGACCACTATGCAATTGCTCAGCTACGGGAAGTTTACGGCGCGCTCGAACTCATAACCCAGCCTAGCGATGAGTTTGAAACCTTGGATTTGCATGCGCTGATTCGACGCACTCAAATGCGGCGTCTTACCCAAAATTTACCCAGCAAAGAAAATGCGGCTGCGCGAAAACCTCGCAAAGCCGCATAAACACTGGTGCCGATGAAAGGAATCGAACCCTCGACCTTCTCATTACGAATAACAAGGAGCGGAGTTTTTCGAGGCATTGATTTAGGTTGATCTGAATAGATAAAACCCTTATTTAATAAGAATTTACCTAGATTATCGCTGTTCTGTACAATTGATCTGGATTGATTGAAATGGTAGCATTCGGTCTACATAGCGGCTACATGGGGTCTACACAGGAACGGCGATGGCGACACGAATCAAACTCACACAGGGCAGGGTTGATGGCTTTTCCTGCCCCGCAGGAAAGGATCAGGATTTCTTGCGCGACTCCGAAATGCCGGGGCTGGCCTTGCGAGCGACTGCCGCCGGACACAAGGGGTACGTCTACGAGGGCAAGTTGGACGGCAAAACGATCCGTGTGACTATTGGCGACCCAGAAGCGCTGAACCTTACCGAAGCGCGAGACAAAGCCGCCGAGATACGGGTAATGATCCGGGCCGGTCGTGATCCGCGCATCGTGAAGGCCGAAGTCACCGCCGCCGATGTTGCCAAGCGCCAGAAGGCAAGACAGTTGCAAGAGCCAGCCATAACCGCCTGGCAGGCATACATGAAGGCCCGTGCGAATAAGTGGGGGGCAGCAAGCCTATCAGTCCATGAAGCCCTATGTAGCCCTGGCGGAAAGCAAAAGAGCCGGGGGCGCAAGACAGGCGAGGGCGACACGACCCTACCGGGCGCTCTGCATGGCCTACTGCAAATGCCGCTATCCAAGATTGATAGCGATGCGGTCGAGCAATGGTTGGTTCAGCAGCGACACAGGCCGGGGGTAGCGCGTGCTGCGTTTGTTCGCTTGCGTGCCTTCCTGAACTGGTGTGCAGGCCGCCCAGCATATCGCGAGCACGTCATACCGGGCGCATGTACCAAGCAGGATGTCAAAGACGAGGTGCCGCCAGCAAATGCCAAGCAGGACGCATTGGAGCGCCAGCATTTGAAGTCATGGTTTGAGCAGGTACGCAAGCTAGAGAACCCGGTACAGGTCGCTTATCTGCAAACTGTGCTGCTGACCGGGGCACGCCGCGAGGAAATTGCCGCGCTGAAGTGGGCAGACATAGACTTTAGGTGGCATCGCATGGACATTGCCGACAAGGTGGACGGCAGGCGCATCATTCCGTTGACACCCTACGTTGCCGCGCTGTTGTTGGATTTGAAGCGCCTGAACGATACGCCGCCGAATGTCCGCCAGCTAACCCGACTCAAGAGCAAGGGCAGGGATTGGGAGCCTTCCGAGTGGGTTTTCAGTAGCCCTACCGCTGCCAGTGGGCGAATTCAGGAACCCAGGGCAGCGCATGACAGGGTATTGACGCTGGCGGGTCTTCCGCACGTTTCGATACACGGCTTGCGCCGCAGTTTCGGCAGCCTGTCGCAATGGTTTGACATCCCCGCCGGAATCATTCCGCAGATTCAAGGCCACAAGCCAAGCGCAACGGCAGAAAAGCATTACCGTGTGCGGCCAATCGACCTGCTGCAAATGTGGCATGCCAAGTATGAGCGCTGGATATTGGAACAGGCCGGCATCGAGCAGCCAACCGAGCAGGCCCAAAAGCCGAAAGCCGTTACCGCCGCCTGACAAAAGCTATCATTTATAGCAAAAAAGAGATAAAATAATGATGTGGCGTGTAGAGCTGCTACCCATAGCGGAAGATGAACTGATGGAAATGCCCGTCGATATGCAAGCGCGGTTCTTGCATATATCCGAGTTGCTGGAAGAGCTGGGGCCGCAGAATGTCGGAATGCCCCATGTCCGGCACCTGGAAGGCAAGCTGTGGGAAATGCGCATGACCGGGCGCGATGGTATCGCCCGAGCGCTGTATGTGGCGCGTACCGGTAAGTTGCTGATGGTGCTGCATGTGTTCATCAAGAAAACACAGAGGACGCCGCGTAAGAACATTGAAATCGCGTACGAGCGATTACGGAGCCTTAACGATGACTGATCTATCCAAACTGAAAGCCCGCTTGTTGGCTGACCCCGAAACGCGGGCCGAATACGAGGCACAAGCCCCGGAGTTTGCCATTGCCCGTGAACTGATCGCCGCCCGCGTTCGGGCCGGTCTGACTCAAGACGAAATAGCCAGGCGGATGCACACCACGCAATCCACCATCGCCAGACTGGAAAGCGGCCGCACCATGCCGTCAATGCGAACGCTCACGCGATATGCCGAGGCGACGGGCAGCCGCACCGTTATCAAGCTGACAGCGGCAACGGCTTGACGATTTCAAGCGTTTTACGCCAGCACCTAGCCCGACGGGGCGAAAAGCCGGACAAGTCCACCGGCCTGGTGCTGGCACCTAATTTTATGGACTGTGCAGGACTACACGATGACCTATGACTTACGCACAACCCTTTACCGGCTCAAGGACGAAGACAGAGCACGGGCTGCGGAAGACGCCAAGTGGCGCAAAGAGCAAGCGGAAGCGCGCGCCAGGGAAGAGGCAGCCTTAAATTCGGCAAGAATCGTTATGGAGGATTCGGGGTTTTTGAGCGCAGGCTGGGGAAAGAGAATCGACAAAAACGGGGTGTATCGATTGATCCACCTATTGGCGTTTTCTGAGGGTGTTTGCCCCTATATGTCGCACATGGATACCTTGGAACGAGTTGCGATTTATCGACAGGCGGCATTGAATTTCAAATTGAAAGATTGCCTTGAGAGGCTGATGAGAATAGAGCAGCACTTTCATGATTTTGAGAGACTGTCCAAGTTCGACGGGAAGACCCCTCAAACAGTGGAAGATCAATGTGGCCAGAAAACGCTTGTCGCCTCGGATTTTTTCGAGTGGGCGCATGGCATGGGCTGGATAGTTGATAGCAGCCATGGCGAAACCCTGACGACGCCCCGTGGCGTGCAGGGTAAAAGCAGTGCTGACGATAAGGTGACTATCCCGGAAGGGAATACGATAAATCTTCATCGGGCGATATTTGGAGCCTGGGATTCCGGCAAGATTTCACCTGATGCTAGCGCATCGAAGCTATTTGACTTCCTTGGCAAGAGCGATGAAAGCGGCCATATACGAAGAGTCGATGGAAGCACTATTTATTGGGGAAACACTTCCGGTGAAGAGTCGGACACGCAACTGAAAACCTTGCAGAACAGCATCAAATCGCTAAGAGCGAGGTACAAAAAAGCGAAGTAGTTCCCGTATTCACTCCCGGCTTTCCCGTATTCATTCCCGGCTTTCCCGTCTTTCGAAAGTCGGGTTTTTTTTGGGCAATAGTGGCATCACTCCCATTGTTTTGGATTGATTGCCATGCATACAAATACCCCCGGTCTCAGCACCAACCAACTCGCCGCCCAGTTCATGGTGAAGCCCGAGAGCGTCCGTTCCGCCTATTGCAGGGATGGGCACTATCAGGGGTTGCGCCCCATCCGCTTGCCCAATGGCCGCCTTGCGTGGCCTGCTGCGGAAGCCGCGCCAACTGAAGGCGGCATCGAGTGATGAGCGGCCAAAAGAAAGACCCCGCATCGGGCGGGGCTGTCGCTGGCAGGCGGGCAGCCAATTCTACCACTCGCCGTTTCGCCGGTACACGAAATTCCCGAGAGCTTCGCGCGTTATCGGTGCTGATTGATCGCCCCGTTATGCGTGAAGAGCTGGATCGCATAACGGGAACATCAAACGCCCCCGACCTGGTGTTCGGGCTGCGGTTCAAGGGTCTTGATATCCCTTGCGAGCGCCTGAAAGCTGTAGACCGCGACGGCAAGACCTGCCGGCCTGGACGATACAGCCTTTCCCCAGCAGACCGCCGAGCCGTGCTGGATTGGGCACGGCGGGAGGGTATCTGGCATGGCTGAGAAAGCAAATCTTTGGCGGCATGCGCATGCTGTCGCCGCATGCCTGGCGGCAACCAGGCGACCGTCTGCCGGGCTTGTGCATGAATGGGCGGTAGCCGTCCTGAGTGCGCTGGGGAGGCGTGATGGCGCGTTCTAGGAACATCAAGCCCGCATTCTTCACCAACGACGTGCTGGCCGATATCGAACCATTGGGGCGGCTGCTATTCATCGGCCTGTGGACGCTTGCCGACAGACAGGGGCGCTTGGAAGACCGCCACCGCCGCATCAAGGCCGAAGTGCTGCCCTACGATGATGCGGACGTGGATGGACTGCTGGACGCCTTGCAAAAGCGCGATTTCATCCAGCGGTACGGGGTGGGCGAAGAGCGGTTCATTCAGATCACCAACTTCAACAAGCACCAGAATCCCCATGTGAAGGAAGCGAACAGCACCATACCAGCACCGGGCCAGCACCATACAAGCACGGTGCCGGTATCGTGCGATGCATCGCCTTTACCGGAACGAGCCGGGCTGATTCCTGATTCCGGATTCCTGATTCCTGATTCAACTACCTCTAAAGAGGTAGTAGTCGCCAGCGGGGCTGACGACGCGATTGTTTCGCTGGACAGAAATGCGAATCCTGATTGCCCGCATCAGGAAATCATCGCCCTCTATCACGAGATGCTGCCGACCGGTACGCAAGTCCGCGTTTGGAACGGCGCTCGCCGTAAGCACCTGCAAGCACGTTGGCGAGAAGCAGGAGAGCGCCAATCGCTGGACTGGTGGCGGCGATTCTTCACCTATTGCGCAGACTCCGAGTTTCTGACGGGCCGTGTTATGGCACGGGATGGGCGCGAACCCTTTGTCGTTGGCCTTGATTGGCTGGTTTCGCCGCAGAACTTTGCAAAGACCATCGAGGGCAAGTATCACCGGAGTGCAGCATGAACCACGACAACAATCTGAACATCCCACCGCATTCGGTCGAAGCCGAGCAATCCGTACTTGGCGGCCTGCTGCTGGATAACAGAGCGTGGGAGCGTCTGGACGGCCAGCTTGCCGAGGGCGACTTCTACCGTGCCGACAATCGCCGAATTTTCGGCACCGTCGCCGCCATGCTCGACCGGGGGGAACCCGCCGATGTGGTGACGGTATACACGGCACTGCAAGCCGGCGGCGATACCGACCAAGTTGGCGGGCTACCTTACCTGAACGCCCTGGCACATAACACGCCATCAGCGGCCAATATCCGCCGGTACGCTGAAATCGTACGCGGTCATCGTGTCCGCCGCGACGTGATGTCGTTTGGAAACCGCATTGCTGCCCTTGCTGGCGGTGCTGACGTTGCGCCTGGTGAACTGGTCGAGCGGGTGACGGGCGAAGCAATGGCTCTGGCTGACACGCGGGCCGCTGGACATGATCCGCAGACAGTCGGTGAACTGTTGCCCGGCCTGCTGGATGAGCTTCAGGCGCGTGTTGACCGTGGCGGTTCGATATCTGGGCAGGCCACCGGCTTCGGCGACCTTGACCGCCTGACATCCGGCCTTCAGCCTGGCGACCTGATTATCGTCGCCGGTAGGCCATCGATGGGCAAAACCACATTGGCCGTGAACATCGCCGAAAACGTCGCAGTGGCCGGCGGAACGGCGTTCGTGGTGAGTCTGGAAATGTCGGCGGCGCAACTTGCCGAGCGCAGCGTGGCCCGCTTCGGCGGCATTGACACCCAGCGAATGCGCTCTGGTGCTCTCGACAGCGAAGACTTCACCCGGCTTAGTGGTTCGCTGGCGAGACTGCAAGACCAACGCCTGATTGTCGCTGACGATCCGGCTATGGCAAGCGTGGCCCGTATTCGCCTGGCGGCGCGCAAGGTGAAACAGCGACACGGCAGCCTGAGCGTTCTCGTCATCGATTATTTGCAGTTGATGCGCGGCGACGGATCGACCCGGAATGAAGAGCTTGGCGGTATCACGCGGTCGCTGAAATTGCTGGCGCGGGAGCTTGGTTGCCCCATCGTCCTGTTGAGCCAACTTTCCCGTGCAGTGGAAAGCCGCCCCGATAAGCGCCCGATGATGAGCGACCTACGCGAATCTGGCGCGATTGAGCAAGACGCCGACGTGGTGCTGATGGCCTACCGAGATGATTACTACAACCCGAATTCGCCCTTGCGCGGTTACGCCGAAATCCTGATTCGCAAGCAGCGTATGGGGCCGCTGGGCGTGGCGCACCTTGTGTTCCAAGGCCAGCATTCGCGGTTTCTCGATGCCGACCAGAAAGAGCTTGCAGCCGTCCTGGCTGCTGCCGACGCCAAACCCAACAGCGCACCCAAACGGGGGTTCTATGGCTGATCCCATTGTCCAAGGCGTAGCGATAACGCGCCCCAATCTGGCCTTGCGCTACGCCATTTGGAATATTCCGCCCGAAATGTGGTTACGGCCACACGCCGCCGCAAAAGACCTTAACAAATCCCCTACCGAAGCCCTTGCAGAGGAACCCGAAGCCATGTTGCACGATGCCGATTACGACCTTGAAGACGATACCGACGTTGTACCGAAAACCCACTGCAAACAACCTGTTTTGATGGCCGACGTGCCAGATCATCCGAAGCATCAGCAGGCCGAGCTAGTGAAAACCATCGGCCAGCGCATGCGCCAGGCACGGGAACTGTGCAACCTGTCTCAGGTCGAGGCGGCTTACCGCTTTGGGTACAGCAACCCGAGCAAGCTATCAAAAATTGAAGGTGCTACCGATACGAAGAGCGTGCCCTTGTGGATCATCGTTCGCGCGGCCCAGTTGTACGAGGTATCCATTGACTTTCTGTTCGGCGCGTCTGACGACTGGGAGACGGGCGCACGCATGACGCAAGAGCGGGCCGTATCGGCGTGGCTTTTTGGTGAGTTTGATCGGCAACAGAAAATGGCAATGCGCGTGCTGTATTCGCTGAACGACCAGATAGAAGCCGTGGCCGATATCCTGCCCAGCCACCATGCAGCGGCGCTGGAAGTGCAGCGAACGCTGGGCCGGTGCCGAGAGCTGAACCACATGACTTATGCAAACCTGCGCGGCGGTGCCAATCTGGAAAGCGCCGTGAGCAAGCTTATCGAGCGCACTACGGTGGGCCGAGACGCATTCAAGAGGTTCCAGGGCCATTTGCAGATCATGAGGGCCGCCAGCGCGGATACGGTGGAGGCCGCCGATGTCTGAATTCTCGCCGCTGGCCGAAATTCCCCGAAAAATGAAAATTCGCCAAAAAATGAAATTTACGGAAATTCTGAGAATTTGGCGTTTTCTCGTCCGCCAAAATGACAGCATCAAATCACCCGGAGCCATCATGCTTACCTTGAATCAGAACGAACACAGCGAAGAGGTTTTCGCATCCCAGGACGCGCTAGCGCTGGAAGAGGCAGCCAGATTAGTTCGGGCTATCCGGGGCTTTGCGGGTGATCTTGGCGCACGTGCTGCGCTGATCCTTGCAAGCCAGGCATACCCCGACGATGCGCTTGGAGTTGCCGCAAAAAAGCTGGCCACCGAGTTCAATGCCCTTCGTGCAGAGGCCAAGGCCATTGGCGCGAAAGCCGAAAAGATGCGGGAGGCAGAGTCTCAGCGTGTTGCGCCGTGGTTCGGCCCTGCAATCAATCGCCAGGGCGAAATCAGGCAGAAAATCGAATACCTGCGTAAACGAGTCGAAGCAATTGGCGCTCGAAAAAGCAATCCGAGCAGCCAAGAGCGAGACATGAGAACTCGGGGCGTATCGGCTGCCGAGATTGATCGCGTGATTGGCTGCGACGCCGACATTGACGGCCTGCTTGCGCAGATTGCCGGATTGAAGGCAGAACAGGGGAAGATTGATCTGTTTTTCAAAACGGAAGACCCGGCAGTTCTTCCTAACAGCGTTCATCCGCGATCAATGCTGAAAGGGCAGCCGCAACCGCGAGAAATTGATTCTGATATCACTGCGATGATTGCAAACACGCCGGTTGGGGGCTGACATGCTTACGACCAACGCAAACCACATTGCAGCCCTGCTCACTGTCGCTCAGGCAGCTATCGACCATCAGCGGGCTACCGACAAAGCTAAAGATGCGAAAGAAGGCTACCGCGAAGCTTGCCGCCAATGGAAAGAGGCGCACGGCTTTGATCGATACGACAAAATCAGCGTTAGCTACCCCGCTGCATTCGACGCGATGATTGCCGCCACCGAAGAAGAGCACGGCAAGGCGCAAGTCGAAAAGCGCGCCGAATACAACGCCAAGCGTAGGCTGTGGACGGCTATCCGCAGGGCGGAGGCTGCGTAATGGCTACCGCGAAGAAGAGCGCCAGCCTGGCGACGGATGGAGAAAAGGCGAAGCGTGGCCGCCCTGTGCGGTACCGCCCGGAGTATGCCGAGCAGGCTTACAAGCTGTGCTTGCTGGGGGCGACCGACAAGGATATGGCGGATTTCTTCGAGGTCGGAGAATCGACCATCAACCGCTGGAAGGGGCGGCATTCCGAATTTTGGGAGTCCATAAAAAGGGGCAAGTCCGTAGCGGATGCGAATGTGGCCCATGCCCTGTATCAGCGCGCCATCGGATGCAGTCACCCCGACGTGCATGTGAGCAACTTCCAAGGCGAGATTACGGTTACGGAACTGACCAAGCATTACCCGCCGGACACGGGGGCGGCATTCATCTGGTTGAAGAACCGCCAGCCCAAAAAGTGGCGCGACAAAATCGAGGTTGAAAGTGAGGTCAACATGAATATGTTCCCGCCGAAAGAAGAGCTTGACGCGCTGTACGCGAAAGTCCTGGCCGAAGCGGAAGCGGAAAGCAAGCTCATTACCGGGCGCATGGAGCGCCTGGGCATCAAGCCTGATGTTGTAGATCAGGAGTAACGACTATGGCCGGATTTTGTGGAAATACCCAATACCGCGATGCCTATGCACAAGGCGCTCATGAGTCCGGCCACCAAACGCAGGAAGTATCGACTATGGCGGGTGTACGCCTGGGGAATAAAACAGCCGGTTTCGGCGAATACCTGAGGGACGACGGTATCGCGTCCATTGAAGCCCGCCACCATTTTTTAACGGAGAAGCAAACCATGTCAGAACAAACGATTTACCCCGAAGTGCTGGCGCGTGTCGCCTTGAAGGATTCGAGGTGCATGGTAACGGTGCTGACGGAGATATTCCGGTCGCACACCACCCAAGACCCCGAGCATGTCGGCGAAGTCCTTGGCGCTTTCGCCGCCGAAGTCACGGGCGCATTCCGTGAGGCGACTGCACTTATTGCGGAATTGGAGAGTGTCCGAGATGAACTGATGGCGCTCCTTGTTGCCACCCAGGAAGCGGCACCGCTCAAGCGCTCACGCAAGGGCAAGTAACCATCATGGCGACCACAGGCGGATGGCTGGGCAAACTGGCAGGCGCAGCAGGCGAGGCCAAGGCACGCGCCACGGCTGAGAAAAAGGAGCGTCTGGCAGCGCCCCGCATTCTGAGGCCGGGCGAGGTTGTCGGCGAGTATGACGCAAGCCGCTTGCTCATGACCACATTGGGCGGCGAGATACGCCCGCTGACGCACGATGATTTGGCAGCATTCAGGCAGAACGTCCGAACCGCCCAAAAGCGGCTTTCAGGCGGGATCACTGCCAGAAAAACTCTTGATTTGTCGTGGAAGGATGACCGCGACCGCGCACAAAGCCAAATACGCCAGGCCGTACCGGCATCCGCCAGCAATGGCCGGGTGCGCTTTGTCACTGGTGCCGGGCCGGATTCCAAGGTATCCAGGCATCACGTCACGGTGGAGTTCATGAGCTTCGGCGCGGCGGTGTCCGCCGGCACTAAAACGCCTTTGCAGGCAGCCAATTGGCTACGCAAGCAACCGCTCAAGTTCGATTGCGACTGCGAAAGGCATACGTACTGGTTCAGATACGTTTCCACCATCGGCGGCTTCAACGCAGGCCGGGCTGAAACCGGCTTCCCGAAGATCCGCAACCCCCGCTTGACCGGTGTTGGATGCAAGCACGTATTGCGTGTCATGGCCGAGGTCGAATCAGCCGGCACGGTGGTGTTGTTCTTGAGCAAGGCAATCACGAAAGCACGCGAAAACGACGATGGCCGCGCAACAGTTCGTCAGACCCAAAGGGATGCCGAGACCCAGTTGGCCGCCAACAAACGCCCCCGCAACATCATGACGACGGAAGACCGCCGGAAATCCGCAGCGGCGGCCCGTGAGCGTCGTGGCTTGGTGCGAGCAACAGCCAGCACCCCGAAGCCGAAGAAGCCGACAGCAGCTACCCGGCGCATGGCCGGCGGCATGAACAAGGCCCAGCTTGCCCTACTGGCGAAGATGGGCCTTTCCGAATCACAGATTGCCGCCATTGCAGCGGCGGGCAAATAGCCACACACCCACAGGAGCATTACCCATGAAGATCACCCCGAAAAGCCGTTTATACCTTGCCAACGAAACACCCTTACTGGCAGTGGTGGCCGCGCTCGAAGAGGCCGCCAACCGCGAGGATGTGCAAGTGCTGGCGGCAAAATGCTATGACTCGGCAATGGAGCTTATCAGTCGATCCGTGTACAGCCATGTTGTGCAGTCGGCGGTGCTGGCTTCGCTTGAAGATGGCATGCCGGTGGAACACCACCTTACGCAGACCCTTGAAGGCTTTCAGTCACAAATACGGCAGTTTCTGGACGATGCCGATGCGGCTACGCGCTATCTCAAGCTGTGCGACCAGATGCGCGGCGCTGGGGAGACGTTGCAATGATTCGCCCATCTGCACTGATGACGCCCGGCCTGACCCTCACCTATTCGTCGCTGTGGGATGGCCTGAATCCCAACTTGATAGCGTCGTTTTTTCTGGTGGATCGTGATGGCCGTATGGTGGATGGTTCCCCGATAGTCAAAGCACCACTCACAGAATGCGAAATGGAGGTCACGCTGAACTGGCAGAGTCCGTTCGAAAACACGGGGCCAGAGAGCAAGGCCCCCGTATTGGCGGCAATGCTTCAGTCGGGCTCTTTGCAGCCGACCGTTGACGCCTTGTTTGACCCATCCAAAGCAGAGGAATCATCGCGGGCAATGCGGGAAACCAACTCGCTGCTCAAGAAGTTCGAGGGCCGCACGGGCATTACCAAGTTGAACAGCACCCAGATATTTACCGGCATGCAGCCCATCAAGTTTTCGGCGCAAGCGCTGTTCCGTGCGTGGCGTGATGCTCAAAGCGAGGTTGGAACGCCCGTTGATATGTTGATGGAATGGGCGCTTCCGCAAGAGTTGGCCTCCGATGGCTCCGTTCTGGCCCGCTTGGTGGGTGCAGGCAAGGGGGAAACCGGTGCTATCGAGGCGTTGTTGCCGTCGCTGACGCCATGCTTGATCGGGATGACATACAAGGGCCGCACCTATGCCCCGCTGGTGATCGAGTCCATAGGGCTGCCGCTGTCTTCGCCCATTGATGTTGACGGCAACTTTGTCGAGCTGCTGGTTCCGATGATTCTTTGCTCATTAACCGCGCTGGATCGTAAAGACTGGGCGGAAACGAGCACTCGCAGGCTTTGATATACGGGATTCGCTGGCCAGGACGTGCGGGACTGGCGCATTGCCCACATCGTTACCCGTGGCTATGCGTCGTGATGACACGTTGCGATTCAATAGGCTTTTACGATCAAGTCGCAAAACACCACCGACGAATTTCAGGAATTGAGACCATGCTCAACTATTCAAGATACCCACTCGTGAGCGACATGTATCCCGTCATATCACCCAGCAAGGCGCAGCAACTGCTATCGAGCTTGGCGCGGGTGGGCGAGGCTTATAGTAGCGGCGATGTACGGCTGTCTGATGCGTTACCCATTGAGCGTGACGCCGAACTGCGGGCCGTGTTCGGCGAGCTTGCCCGCTTCGCTGACGCCATTGAGCGCCTGTAAGCCGAGAGGATCGGTCATGACAACAAACGCCACCGCACGGAAGCCCACTGCCCGGCCCCACGGAACGACCGCCAGCGAGTCAAAAGCCGCTGACGGTATCAGCGCACCCCAGCAAGAGGAAAAGCGCACACAGGGCCGTACCGCTGGAATCGAAGAGCTGGCGGACAGCTATGACCGCTGGTTTTGTGCGAGGGTGGTGGCCAGCCTGGCCGATTCGCCCCCCCAGCATTCCCCCCGGTGACGTGATGGCCCGCATGGATGTCATCATTGACGCCGCCGAGCGGCAAGCAGGCATGACGGCGTGCTGAAAACCGTTCGGAGTGTCCGCGCTGGGGGTGTACAAAGTTTTGCTCATACCCCCCACCATTGGTGGAAGTGAACAGCCATGATTCGCCCAGCGGCGACTGGCTGCTTCAGTCCTGGCGGCCATGGTAGACCGAGCCATCCCAATCGAACTGGCTGACGGTCTTGATGGCGCACTGCTTGATGGCTTCGCCAATGTCGGACAGCGGATCAAGGTCGTCTACTAGGGTGAATGAGCAGATGCATGCGTTGCTGTCATAGAAAACCGAGGTCACCAAGGGATGGTGGCCCTGCTCAGCGACCAGTTCAGCGAATTGCAGCATTTCGGCCATCTCCCCCGCCCGAGCGTAGCGGGTTAGGAGGGCAATCCCGAACGCTTCTATGCTGCCAATGCTTAGTTGGCTAGATTTTTCTTCGAAGTAAGACATGTGTGCGGCTCCTGCCTGTGGGTAAAACGCCATTGTAGGCATGGTGCTGCCGAAGCCGATAACGCCGCGTCCGCATTACGGGGCTAGCTGTGGATAACTTTCCATAATTATTTTTCGGGCCGAAAATCGGCTTTGGCTACTTATTGCTCAGGTGTGGGTAAGTCCGTAGACCCGCGCCGCTGTTGTGTTTCTCGATATGCGTACAAAACTTGTCCACATGGACGCATTCCTATAACGGGTCTTATGTAAAGTAATGCGTACGTTTATATACAAAAACGGTTGCATAAAGAGAATTAAAGCTTTACTATGAAGCCTCATTCTCGCCCGCACGCGAGACCACATACTTACCAAGTAGGCACCATGACACCAGAAGAGTTTACCGCCGCGCTCGCCGCTCTTAACTGGAAGCAAAACGACTTCTGCCGCATGGCCGGCGTCAACAAGAGTACCCCCAGCCGCTGGGTTGCGGGCGATGTGGCGATCCCGGAGTGGGTGTCCAAGTTCCTGGGTATGGCGCAAGAGGTCAAGCGCCTGCACGATATCTATGTAGTACCGCCCAAGCCGGGCAAGCACACCGACGCCTGACGGTATCAGGCAAAGCGGGCCACAAAGGTGGTGGAACACCGATGCAGCCCTAACCACAACAACCTATTAGAGAGGTTCAGTCATGGCTATTCAACAGTTTATCGTATCGAGCGCCCCCGTTCGCCCACAAGCGACGGCGCAATCCTTCCCCCTGGTCGAACAGGCCGCCAGACACGCCGCTGATCTATGGTGGAAAACTGCGCCGCTAACGCTGGCCGCCTGGCGCGACAACCGTTTTGATGCCATGCAGTCCGGGCTGGGCCTGGACGCCGAGGCGCTACACATCCGCAAACGAGCTTTCGATATTGCCTATGCCGCCCGCGTTGGCGAAGTCATCGCGGGGGCGGCAGGCCGCGCCTAGACGATATACACCGTTGGTGATGAAGTAACTGTATCTGGCCGACACTGGCCGCAATTTTGAATTTAGGATTTGAGTATGAAAACCGCAGCAAAAAACGTAGTTCCGTTTCAGGCAGGAAAAGAAACAGCCATGGTTGACGATGAACGAGGCTTGCTTGCCCTGGAAGCCAGTTGGGAAATCGCCGAGATTAGCGACCTGATGCTCGAAAAGGTGGGTGCCGTTGGGCTTGAAGGTGTTTTATTTCGTGGTCTGGCTGCCCGCATCAAGGAACTGAACAGCGCCATGATGAGCGCAGTGGGTGAGGAAGCGATGACCAATGCAGACATTCATGTAATGGTGCATAAGACCGCTTACAAGCCGAAGGCCGCGAAGGCGTAACACCGTCAACGTTGCACAGATGGCCGGCATCCCCGGCTATTTTTTGGAGCCTTGAATGTCGCCCGAAGAAATTGAAGAGCTTGCGCGCCAGATTGCCGCCCGCATGGCCCCCGATGCCCTGCTGGACGCCGAAGACGTTGCGGCCATTCTGAAATGCAGCGCGAAGTACGTTACAGCCCAGTATGCAGTCGCGCCGGGCTTTCCCCAGGCGCTGCGGCTGACAGGCCCTGGTGGACGGCGTAGCAAACCAAAATGGAGGCGTAGCGACATCATGGCGTGGATTGACGCGCATACCGAAGGTCGAACCAAGCGTGGTGGAAGGCCGAGGAACGTTGATTGATTCCCCTATACGGTTTGAGGGCTACCTTACCGCTTAAAGATATATACGGTTTGAGGGTGGGGTTATCAATTGCGCGAACCGACGGCGGTGACTTCCGACCCTGTACGGTTTGGGGTACCCGGTACCGCTTAATATATTGTACGGTTTGAGGTGGGGGTTATCGACTCGAAAGCGGCGGCATTTTGGCCGCGCCGCACCCGTCACATAGCGGTCGTCAACGCGTCCAAATCTCTACCGTTGCCGAAAAGCATTGACCGCTGGCGTCTACATGGTGGCTACATGGCCGAGAACGCAAAAACGCCACCCGGTTAAGAGTGGCGTAAGTGCTTGATTATACTGGTGCCGATGAAAGGAATCGAACCCTCGACCTTCTCATTACGAATGAGCTGCTCTACCAACTGAGCTACATCGGCTTTTGGCGTAAGTTAAAGCAATTGCAATTGCCAAATCGCATTAAAGCCAAGCCCGTGATTATACATAAACTCATCGGGCTTGGCTAAGCGCTGCCCATGCCACAGACGTAATGCCTGCCGATTGAACTAGCCACCAAAAGTGAAGCTTGATTCCAGGCGATATGATCAAGTATATAAATGTCGTGCTCGAGTAAAATTGAAGTTTGCCAGAACTGCTCGTGTGACGACACCGAGAATGGCGGTAGCGCGCAAACAAAGCGGGCAGAAATCCCAACAAGAAGTTGCTTGAATCATTCCACGGAGAACATATGGATACGATCGCATGGTTGATGCTGGTTGCGGGTGTGCTGCCTTTTATTGCGGCAGCCAGTTCCAAGGCGGGTGGCAAGGGGTTTGATAACGATAACCCCCGGCCTTGGCTGGCTTTGCAAGGTGGCTGGCGGGGGCGTTTGAACGCGGCGCAGGCAAATCTGTTTGAAAGCCTGCCTTTCTTTTACGCTGCTGTCTTGTTCGCCTTATACAAGATGGCTGATCCGGCCATGCTCGCCACCCTGATGACTGCATGGGTGGCGGCGCGTATTGTTTATGTGGTTTTGTATGCTGCCGGATACGGCACCTTGCGTTCCCTGGTCTGGGTGGCTTCGCTGGGTTTGAATATCGCCATTTTATTTAGTGCGGCTACGTAATTCAGCAGCCAACGCTCCTAACTTTCATCCTTCTGATTCATGCGTATCGCCGATGGGAAAAGATCCCAGCAGGCAATGAACAAGGCGGCAAAGAGCGGGCCAATAACGAAGCCGTTCAGACCAAATACCGATAGGCCGCCCAAGGTGGAAATCAGGATGATGTAGTCAGGTATCTTGGTGTCTTTTCCTACTAGTAGCGGACGCAAGATATTGTCGACCAGGCCGATCACGATAACGCCGAAAAGCGACAGAATCACGCCTTGCCAGATAGCGCCAGTGACTAAAAAGTAGATGGCGACCGGAGCCCAGATCAGGGCAGCGCCCACTGCGGGCAATAGCGATAAAAAAGCCATAATGACGCCCCAAAGCAGTGCGCCCTGTATGCCCAAGAACCAGAACATGACACCGCCCAGCGCGCCTTGGGTTATGGCTACGGCAATATTGCCTTTGACGGTCGCCCGCACGACGGTTGCAAATTTACGGAACAGGTGTTGTTTATGCTCTTCGCTTAGCGGTATCAATTGCTTGCTGTGGTGAGCCAGGCGGCTCCCGTCGCGTAGCAGGAAATACAGAATGTACAGCATTACGCCCAGGCCTATCAGGAACTCGAAGGTGTTTTGCCCAACGTTGACAGCCTGGGAGGCCAGGAATTTGCTGCCTTCCAGCGCGATAGCAGATAGCTTTTCTCGCAGGCTGAAAATATCGCCTACGCCAAAACGGTCTAGCATGCTATGCACCGATGGCGGCAGAGCGCTGACAATTTGCTGGAAATAATCGCCCAGATTCAATTCGCCCGAACTGATGCGCTTGTAGATAGCTGCGCCTTCTTGCACCAGTGCGCCACTGGCCAGTATCAGGGGAATAATCACGATCAACACGATAATCATTAACGTGGCGAAGGCAGCCAGGTTGGGCGAGCCGCTCATTTTTGACAATAAGCGCCTATGCAAAGGCGAAAATACGATGGCGAGAATAGCGCTCCAGAATATGGCGCCGTAGTAGGGTAGCAAGATCCAGATGAATGCTACTGTGGCCGCGGCCAGCATGAGCAGGAAAGTGCGGAAATAAAGATTGGAGTGATTCATCCTGCATCCAGAGAGTCAAGAAACAAAGCGCCGACGAAGCGGTCAGCGCGGTAGTTTGATAAGCATAAATAATGCCTGGCCAGGCAATTCTATGCGAAACCTTGTTTATTCACCCAACAGTTTGGCTACGGGCAGCATGACTACAGGAGGAAAAGGGGAGGCAGGCAACTTAAAAAAATTTATTGTTCATACTTGTTACCGAGCTTCAGGTCATGCTCAGCATGCTTGTTGTCATTTTTTGGTCGTCGCTCATGGGTATGTTGTCTATCAACTGCAGTAGCCTTCCCGTGGCAGCGGTAAGTGCGGCGGACAATATATTGATTTCGCTTTGTACAGCCATGGCTCGCGCCTTGCGTTGCTCGGTTGTCAGTCGCGGGTTGTTCTTTACGGCTTGCAGTTCCTGTAGTTTTTCTTGAAGTTGCGCCTTGATTTCGCGGATCAGCTTAAGGGCTTGCTTGACGGCTTCAGGCAGTCCGCTGTCGTCGATATCGTCGTTTTTGGCTCTTGGCAGTTTGCTGGCCGACAAACTGCGGCCTGTACCGGACAGGTCTACGTGAATATTGACGGCAGGCTTGACTTCAACTGTGCCGTTGGGGCTGATGGCATCTGACGAGGTCGTATCGCGGGGGGAGTCTTTGGCGAGCGCCGCCTTATATAAAGAAACCACTTTCAGGTCTATCATGGCATTTCCTTTTTTATTATCAATGCACCGTATGGTGGGACGCTTGGCCGAGTCGTCTTGAACGGGATGTTGTTATGCTGTTAATAACGAGAATGGCATTTGCTTAAATAACTGCCATTACTATTAACGGGGCCGTCGACGCTTTCTTTAACTGGACAAGTTTGGTTTTTAGTTTGGTATGAACATGATTCAACGCTATACGCGTAACAAAAAGGGTCGGGATTTTGCCATAGGCGATATTCATGGTTGTTTTCAGCGGTTGCGGGGCTTGCTTAATGAGGCGGGCTTTGATCCCGCGGTCGATCGCTTGTTTAGTGTGGGTGATCTGGTCGACCGGGGCGACGACTCCGAGCAGGTGCTAAGCTGGCTGGCCCTGCCATGGTTTCATGCAGTGCGGGGCAACCACGAAGACACTGCCATCCGCTATGCCGCTAAAAAATCGGTAAATATTGCTATGTACAGCGCGAATGGCGGTGATTGGTTCATGGCGCTTACCCCCGAGCGTCAGCAGCTGTTTGCGGCGGCATTTGAACAGTTGCCGTTGGCGATCGAGGTCGAAACAGTCAACGGGCTGGTGGGTATCGTGCATGCTGATTGTCCGCTTGCCGACTGGGGCGAATTTCGCGCCTTATTGGAATCGTTGGGAGACTCGGTTCAGCAACAAGATCGCGAGCCATGTATGTGGTCGCGGCACCGCATTACCGCCATGGATCGCACTGAGGTTGCCGGCATTCGGGCGGTAGTGGTGGGGCATACGCCGCTGGAACAGCCGGTTATCCTGGGCAATGTCTACCATATTGATACAGGGGGCTGGATGGAAACGGGGCGGTTTTCGTTGCTGAACCTGGACTTGCTCAATATTAAGGCCTATGCCTGATTCCATTTCGACATCAAACGTGCATTTTGTCGGTTGCTGTATATGGCTGCTGGGTGTGCTGATCAGCTCATGACCTCATATGCTCATTTGAAGGAATGCCTAAAGGTATGGCTATGACACATAGTGATGACAGACTCGCAAATAGTGGCAATAAAGGCTTGATCGGCAGTAGACCTGGCGCCTATCGCTACACCGTACTCTGGCAAGTCTGACAATAATTAATGATTGTTTGACAAATTTAATGAAAGTTGTCATTTGGATAGGTCGTTTTGACTTCATCCTTGGGTAGAATGCTTAGATGTAACGTAGCCATTCCGTCTGCCAGACAAAATTAGGCTCTTTTACGATTCGCAGACTACTGCGCCAGTGTCGAGAATGCTTGGGCGTAACGCTCGGCGCTATCGTGCGCTTGCCATATTTGTCGACGCGTTCTGGGCATTACGGAATTGGCCGGTCTGATGAACTGTTGGTGAACGGGGGCGATGTGTATGGTTGAACAGGCAGAAGCCAGACGCAAACAAGCTGATGGCATCGAAGTAAGCAGACTGAAGCTGACTAGGCGTCAAACGGTTCTGGTGGTGGATGAACTCCCCATTAACGCCACTTTTGTATCGCTTGCGCTCGAGCCGCTGTGCGATGTTATTACCGCTTACACTGGCACCGAAGGTTTGCAGCGGGCCCTGGAATACCAGCCCGACTTGATCATGCTTGATGTCCACATACAGGGCATCGATGGCTTTGAATTGTGCCGGCGGCTCAAGGCTCATCCAGTTACCGCGTCGATTCCGGTCATTTTCCTTACCGAACTCATAGACGAGGAAGATGAAGAGCGGGGCTTGAATGCGGGGGGGGCCATCGATTACATTCTTAAGCCTTTCAGCATACCAATACTACGAGCCCGCGTCCGCAATCACCTGGAATTGAATCAGCAGCGCAAGCTGCTGGAACGCTTGTCGCAACTGGATGGCCTGACCGGTATTGCGAATCGGCGTGAGTTCGACCAAAGTCTGCAGCGCGAGTGGCAGCGGATGCTTGAACTGCAAGAATCTTTGGCTGTGCTCATGATAGATGTCGATGTGTTCAAGCTTTACAACGATAATTGTGGGCATCAGGCGGGTGACGAGTGCCTGAAATGGATAGCGCAGGCCATTAGCGACACCATGCAGCGCCAGGGTGATCTTGCCACGCGTTACGGAGGCGAAGAGTTCGCCTGTATATTGCCGAATACCGATATCGAAGGGGCCGTGCATTTGGCAGAATCAATACGCCTGGCAGTCGAGGGGCTGGCCATTATGCATCCGGCCTCGCCGGTTCATGCGTCTGTTACGGTAAGTGTCGGTGTGGCCGCCATGGTTCCTACCGCTGCCAGCAACCCCATGCTTTTGCTGGGCATGGCCGACCGCCGCCTGTATGTGGCCAAGCAATCAGGCCGCAACCAGGTTTGCGGTTCGGATTGAACTGCTGGTAGAAATTACTACTGCCTCACCGCCGCATATGGCCTAATATCATTCTGCCCGACATCACTTATGGGATGCTTCCGGCCCAGTGCAAAGCCAGGGTTACACGCCGGTTGGGCATTATTGGTTGTGCCGCTTATACCGCTTATACTTATGTATACGGCATGGTTATATTATGTATTTCGCGGCAAGGTCAAGGCTGGTGATGGCTATTACTCATGCGCAATACGCCTCTTGAACTTCGTTCGTCCCGTAGTTGGCGCCTGGCCTGGCTGGTAGGCATCTGGGCTGCCAGCGTGGGAGTGCTGGCTGTTGTGGCGTGGCTGCTGCGACTACTCATGAATTGGGTCGGCATGACAGCCGGCCATTTTTGATAAGGATCATGTTTTGCCGTGGCCCCCTTGTGCTAATTTACCAAGGGTAGTAAATCAATTTTTCGCAGCCGGCCATTTGCTAAAAGCAGGCCAGGCGCGAGCACCAAGGACTAAAGCATGCAACAATTGGAAAGCACTGCCATTGCGCTGGCTGAACCACAAGATATTTCCCTTGAGGTTCTCATCGAAAAATACGCCAAGGGTGGCGAAACCACGATTACCGAAGTTCGCACGCGGGTGGCAAATGCTTTGGCGCAAGTCGAAGAACCCAAGCAGCGCAAGAAGTACGCCGAAGAATTCCTGTGGGCCATGCAGCATGGTTTTATTCCTGCGGGGCGGGTCAATAGCGCCGCCGGCACCGATCTCCAAAGTACGCTCATCAATTGCTTTGTACAGCCCGTGGGCGATTCCATCACCGAACGCGTCGACAACAAGCCGGGCATTTACACCGCACTGGCCCAGGCCGCCGAAACCATGCGGCGCGGCGGCGGGGTGGGGTATAACTTTTCCGCCATCCGTCCACGGGGCGCCAAGGTCAAGGGCACGGGCAGCAGCGCATCAGGGCCTATTTCCTATATGCGCGTGTTTGACCGCTCGTGCGAAACGGTCGAGTCGGCAGGTGCACGCCGGGGTGCGCAAATGGCTGTGGTCAATGTTACCCACCCCGACGTCATGGAGTTCATCACCGCCAAACAAGAGCGCGGCCAACTGAATAATTTTAATGTCTCGGTCGGTGTAAGCGACCAGTTCATGGATGCCGTCGAAACTGATGCGCCATTTGAACTGACCCACCCCACCGAGCCCAATGCCGATCTGAAAAGCAAAGGCGCCTATCAGCGCGATGACGGCTTATGGGTCTATCGCACGGTGCAGGCCCGCGAGGTCTGGGACTTGATCATGCAAAGCACTTACGCGGCGGCCGAGCCGGGTGTGCTTTACCTGGATCGCATCAATCTCGAAAACAACCTGTCGTATTGCGAAACCATAGAGGCCACCAACCCTTGCGGCGAGCAGCCTTTGCCTGACTACGGTTGCTGCTGCCTGGGCAGCCTGAACCTTACCGCTTACGTAAGCAAGCCTTTTACCGCCGATGCCGCCTTTGATTTCAAGAAAATGCGCAAGGCCAGCAAATTGGCGGTGCGTATGCTTGATAACGTGCTTATCGCCACCAAATGGCCGCTCGACGAGCAAAAACAAGAAGCCGACGCCAAGCGCCGCCTGGGCCTGGGCTTTACTGGCCTGGGCGATACCCTGATCATGCTGGGCGTGGCCTACAACACTGAAAAGGGCCGTGCGCTGGCCGCCGATATGGCGCGCGAAATGCGTGATGCCGCCTACGAGGCCTCGGTTGAGCTGGCCCAGGAACGCGGCGCCTTCCCTATGCTGGATACCGAAAAATACCTGCAAGGCGGGTTTGCTGCGCGTTTGCCCGATAGCATCAAGGCGGCCATTCGCAAACATGGCATCCGCAACTCTCATCTTACTTCCATCGCGCCTACCGGCACCATATCCCTGGCCTTTGCCGACAATGCGTCCAATGGTATCGAGCCCGCTTTTTCGTGGTACTACAACCGCATGAAACGCATGGCCGATGGCAGCAAAAAAGACTATACCGTCGAAGACCACGCCTATCGCGTTTATCGCGCCATGGGCGGTGATACCGACAACCTGCCGGCCGAATTCGTTTCTGCGCTGGATATCTCCGCGGTCGATCACATGCTGATGGTGGCCGCCGTGGCGCCGTATGTCGATGCCGCCATTTCCAAAACCGTGAATGTCCCGGTCGACTACCCTTACGAAGACTTCAAAAATCTTTATATGCAGGCCTGGCATCGCGGTCTGAAGGGTATTACCACTTATCGTCCCAATAATATTCTTGGCGCGGTTTTATCGGTTCCCACTCAGGCGCAAGCCAGTACGCCTCAGCCTATTACCTTGTCCGAGCAAGACAAGCGCCTGGTGCTTACCGAAGTCGCCAAGTCGCCGCCACTCGCGTCGTTGCGCTGGCCGTCGCGCCCGGGCTTGCCTGCTGGCGCATCGGGTTGGGTCAGTGAAACCATACATACTCCGCAGGGTGAATTTGCCGTTGTGGTGGCCGACCAAGCCAATGTGCCTTTCGAAGTCTGGGTGCTGGGCGGCCAGCCGCCACGTGGCCTTGACGCCATCGCCAAAACGCTGTCAACCGATATGCGCGCCAATGACAGGGGCTGGTTGCGCAAGAAGCTTTCCGTGCTGGCCAGCGCCTATGGCGACGGCTTCCAGATGCCCATGCCACCCCAGGGCGATCTTATCCAGGTGCCTAGCGCTACAGCAGCGCTGGCCAAGCTGGTTGAATGGCGCTACAACGATCTGGGTGCGCTTGAAGCCCAACCCGACGACCCCGCACCGGTGCTGAATGCGCTGTTCGCGCCGCACGAACCCAAAACTGGCACCGACGGCACCCTGGCCTGGGTGGCCGACGTGCGCAACCCGTCTACGCAAGACGATTTCGTTTTAATGCTGAAAGAACTGCAAATGCCTGATGGCAGCCGCCGCCCTTACAGCATGTGGCTGACCGGTGCGCACCCCCGTGCACTAGATGGCCTGTGCAAGCTGCTTAGCCTCGACATGCGGGTGGTGGATTCAGCCTGGATAGGCATGAAGCTGCGCAAGCTGCTTAATTACGCCGAATCTCGCGGCGACTTCCTGGCGCGCGTCCCTGGCAGCGATAAACAAGCCAATTATCCGTCTACTGTGGCCTATGTTGCGCAATTGGTCATTCATCGCTACGCCATGCTGGGCATCCTGACCGAAGAAGGCATGCCCATCAACGCCATGGGCGTAGTTGCCGACGAACCTCGCCAGCGCCCTGTCGCCGCTGTCCCAATGACGGGCAGGCCATGCAACGAATGCGGTAATCACGCTGTCATCAAAAAAGACGGCTGCGATTTCTGCACCGCTTGCGGGGCCATAGGCAGTTGCGGCTAAGCTACCAAAAATCACCACGGTGACCTGGCCAGCGGCATGTCGAACGCTTCAAAAAACAAGGAACCCCGTGGAAAACAACACAACAACGCTGTCCGTGGCTGTCGCTGGGCTGGGCGCCATCGGCAAGATCGTAGCGCAGGCGCTTGATCAGGGCGACATTCCTGGCTGCAAGCTGGCTGCGGTCAGCGGGCGTGACGCGGCCAGGACGGCAGCGTTTGTGAACGGATTATCATCGCCTGTTCCCGCCGTTGCCCTGGAAAAGCTGGTGGAACATGCCGATATCGTCGTCGAATGTGCGCCGGCCGCTTTATTGCGGCAAATTGTCGAACCCGTGCTGAAGGCAGGAAAAACAGCGGTAGTGTTGTCCGTTGGTGCATTGTTGCAGTATCCGGAACTGACCGATCCGTCACTCTCGGGTCGGGGTGGCCGGATCCTGGTGCCTTCAGGAGCGGCCTTGGGGCTGGACGCCATTGCTGCCGCTGCCGAAGGCCATATTGAATCGGTCAGAATGATCACCCGCAAGCCGCCTATGGGCTTCAAGGGCGCACCTTTGCTGGCAGAAAAAAATATCGATATCGATAAACTTACCGAGCCGCTCAAGCTTTTTGAAGGCACGGCAAGGCAAGCCGCACGCGATTTCCCTGCCAACCTGAACGTAGCGGTTGCGCTGTCGCTTGCGGGTATCGGACCCGATAAAACCTATCTGGAAGTATGGGCCGACCCGGGCGTTACCCGTAATACGCACTCGATCAAAGTGGTGGCCGATTCAGCGGTGCTGCAAATGACGATAGAAAATATTCCCTCGGAAAACCCTAGAAGCAGCCGCATCACTGCACTGAGCGTCATAGCATTGCTGCGCAAGCTGTCGGCTCGTGTTCGTGTGGGTACCTGATAAGTCATTTGCCGCGCGGTCCAGTTGCAGTGTTATATGCACGCCACGCTGTTGCATCAGATTGCGCTGCGCTTTTAAAAGCATCGCTCAAGAGACACAGGTTTTATGGTTTTTTTATGCTGATTGATGTCAGGTTAGTAGCAGGCGTAATCCGACAAACAACGCTACAGCTTACGGTTTAACACGCGTGGTGCTGCGCTTGATTGTTTTTCCATCGTACACATATACATCGATTTTACCCGGAGCATCGGGGTTGGGGGTGCGCAGCGTGAGCTGACGTTCAGTAGCCGTGACCCTGATTTTGTCGTTGCAGGAACCAAATTCAGGCGATAGCTTATAGCCAGATTTTTCCAGCACTACCCAACGGTAGCTGATGGGACAATTGTTGTTGCCGTTGTTGATGGAAATTAGCGCCGCTTGCGATGCGGACATATTGAATGCGTAGGTAATATTGATAATACCGCTTACCTGCGGATCAACATCAACGTTGTTGATTTGCAGGCGAGACTCGTAGATGTATTCGCTACTGGCAACTTGCAGGTTGCCGTAGGGCGTGGGTAATTGCAGCCGCGACGGACTGACGGGCCACGGAGCCTGCGCAGCGGCGACGGCCTGACAGCTAAGCAGAACGGCAAGGCTGACTAATGACCTGCGAGCGAAGGTGGATATTGGAGTCATATAAGAAAACTGGAACAGCGCTTTTGGCGCTGTAATTGCTTGTAGCCAATGGTTAGGCTGCATGCTGCAGTGGGCCGGGATCGGTTTGTTACAAATGAAGGTGAGAATATCACGCTTTGTAATGCCTATTACATTTCATTTTCCCACTCGTTGCAAGTGATCTGGATCAAATTCTTTGAAGTGCAGGGTTAAGCCGCTCAGGCGGTGGTGATCATAAGATATAAAAGCGCAATACTCATCAGCCCAAAATAAACCACAACACCAGCTGCCAGGCTTTTAGCCATGTTTTTCAAGCGTTGGGCCAAGGTAGGTTCGAAGGCTGGTCGCAAGTGGTGCATATTCCACCACCATGTGCCGCCGGCCGCCAATATGCTTAACAAGATAATCGCAATTTTCATCTGTGCATCCCAGGCAGGCAAGGCGACAACCCGGCAAACCCTAATAGTAAGCGTCGGCGGCGGGCACAAGCGTGGTCAGCCACCACAAGCCCGCGGCAATCGCCAGTGCCAAAATCAGGGCCCCCAGGCGTACTGCCCAGGTATCCTTGGCACTCGGCACGGACTGGCCCGGGCTGAGCTCAAGACTGACATCGCCGTGCAGCATGGCGCCCAGCAAGTTTTTGCGTTTCTTCAAGCGATACCAAAGTATGGCAACGATGTGCAGCGTGATCAGGGCAAGCAGGATCCATTCATTCAGCTTGTGCAGGCCGCCTAGCGTGGCTGACCAGGTTTCGCTTACGGATGCCAGCGGCCCGGCGGTCATGACATCGTCGTTGGTGAACAGTCCGCTGAAGGCTTGAAATCCTATGGATAATATCAGTGCCAGTACCGAGTAGGCGCCTAAAGGATTGTGGCCTGCAATATGCATCGTCTGGCTACGCAGGTAGCGCAGCACGGCAAGCGGGCTGCGCACAAACTGGGCGAAGCGGGCATAGCGGGGGCCGACCAGGCCCCATATCAGGCGAAACACAATAAGCCCGGTTACAGCCAGCCCCAGCCGCACATGCCAATCCATCCAGAGTCCGCCAAGTTTGACGCTGATGAAGGATCCAGCCACGCAGAAGGCCAGTATCCAGTGGAATAAGCGAGTAGGCAGATCCCAGACTCGGGTTTTGATGTTATTAGTGTTCATGGGGCGATGCTCAGTGGCTGGCCAGTATGGCTTAATGCAGGCTGGTCTGGTTGCTTTTGTGCAGTAGTTCGACCAGCTTTTCTTTTAGGCCAGCGGAAAAAATAGGCACCAGTTGCAGTTGGTTCTGGTTGTTTATCAGTGATTTTATTTCTATGAACTGGTTCGTGAAGGCGACCGTATTCCGGGCATTTTTCTGGTAGGCCTGCAGCAGCTTGTTGGCGGCGGCTTGAGCCTGAAAAAGTACGGCGTCAGGGCGCTTGGCGGCTTCGCTGGTGTAGTGCGTGATGAGCTTGTCCATGTCATCCAGGAACAGGCTGAGCGCGTAGCTGCCACGGCAGTCGGCGCGTTCATAGCCCCATTGTGGTGTATTCATGTGTCCTCCGTGAAGCTGGGTACGTGCATGATGATAGCCGATGCTGGCTAGTTGATCGTGCGCGATGCGTGCTGCTGAGCCTGCATCTGGATGATGAGCTGTTCCAAGTGGGGTGAAGTGTGCAACGCCAGTACGGGTGTTGCGCCCGGTTCGGAGTCGTCGCGTTCCAGTTGCAGTTGTATGCTTTGCCCGTCGAAGGCGCCGGGATTGGCTTGTATTTGGACATATTGATTCAGCAAGCGGTCAACTGCTTTTTGAGCTTCAAATAATTGCACGGCCAGCGAGGATTGAGCATGCAGGGTGAACTGCTGTTCTATCGTCTTGGCGAGGTCCCAGCTAAAAAAAAGCAGGGCTTTTTCGCCGTGGCAATCGGGATGCAGGAAGCCCCAGGATTCATGTTGTGTGGTATTCAAGTTGCGTATCTTTCAGGTTAAGGCGCATTGTGCCGTTGTCGATGAGTGCCAGTGCTTTGATGCATAGGCCTTGATTTTATCCGGGTTTTGCATGATGTGTCCGCAGTCGACAAGCCATATGCCCAGATGTCTCACGAATTGCTGCTTTCTACATAAATTTCGCGCCAGTTCCATGTTCTTCAGCCAGAACGGCGCAAGTCAGCCATGCGCGCTACACCTGTGCGGCTGGTAGAAGTATCATTATGGCCTGTGCTTGCAGTTTTTCCTGAAACTGCAAGCGGGGGCTAGTTAGCTATGGCGCGGGTATTTAGTTGCGCCATATACGCTACTGAAGAATGCTAAGCTCCCTTGTCTTACTGTTTTGAGGTTATTTATGCAGCCCTTGCATGGCGCTGGCACTGGCGTATCTGAAGAAAAAAATACCACGTCCTCCGGGGCGGGTTCTGCAGCTCAGCAACTCGACTATATGGTTTCCAGCAAGCTGCCTACCCCTTGGGCCACTTTTGGCATTCATGTATTTGTCGAGGCGGCTACCGGCAAAGAGCATCTGGCGCTGACTTTGGGTGATATCGGCGATGGCAGGCCTGTGTTGGCGCGTGTGCATTCGGAATGCCTTACAGGTGATGCCTTGTTCAGCCAGCGCTGTGATTGCGGCGCCCAGCTTGAAACGGCGCTCAAGGCAATTGCCGATGAAGGCCGGGGGGCTTTGCTTTATATGCGCCAAGAAGGGCGCGGCATAGGGTTGGTGAACAAAATACGGGCCTATCAGTTGCAAGACGGGGGGGCGGATACAGTTGAAGCCAACGAGCGGCTGGGATTTCCAGCCGATATGCGCCGCTACGATTTGTGCAAGCCCATGCTTGATCATTTTGGCATTGTATCGTTACGCCTAATGACCAATAACCCGCGCAAGGTCAATACCCTGGAAAGCCTGGGCGTGCCCATTACTGAACGCATTCCTCTACAGGTAAACCGCAATCCTCACAATGAAAACTACCTGAGCACCAAGGCGGCCAAGCTTGGTCATTGGTTGAAGAAGAAATAATAGATTTTCTGCTGTTGGCGTGTGTTGCAGACGGTTTTTCGTTCTTGCGCAAGGCGGGTGTGCCGGAGGTTGTTTCGGCTGCACGCGCCTTGCGCTAATCCGACATGAACCGCATGCGGAATCGGCGGCCTTTGATGTTGCCGTTGCTTAACTTGGCGTAAGCGGCTTTTGCAATACCGCGTTCCAAAGCCACAAAGCTTACAAATTCAAGAATATTGATCTTGCCTATTTGTTCGAACGCGAAGCCGGCGTCTTTGGTCAGTGCGCCCAAGATGTCCCCAGGGCGCAGCTTGTCTTTTTTCCCACCTTGTATGCACAGGGTAATCATAGGTGGATGCAGGCGGCCCCCCGGCGCGGGCTTTAGCGTTTTCGGGTTAGCCCAGGTTATGGGCTGGCCTTGATATTTTTCAATCTGGTTGGCCCAGCGCATTTCGTCGGGCGAGCACAGGCTTAACGCCAAGCCTTTGGCCTGGCCTCGGCCGGTACGGCCTATGCGGTGTATGTGCACTTCCGGGTCGGGCGTGACGTCAACGTTGATGACAGCATCTAGTGTTTGGATATCCAGACCTCGGGCGGCGACATCGGTCGCCACCAGCACAGAGCAGCTTTGGTTGGCAAACTGCACCAGCACGTCTTCGCGTTCACGCTGGTCAAGGTCGCCGTGCAAGGCCAGCGCGCTGATACCGCGCGATTCGAGGTGCTGGCTTAATTCGCGGCACTGCGCCTTGGTGTTGCAAAACGCCAAGGTAGATACCGGCCTGTAGTGTTCCAGGATTTGCGCGACGGTGGCCAAGCGTTGATCGGGCTGGATTTCGTAAAAAACCTGTTTGATCTGGCTGGCTTCGTGCACTGATTCGACTTTGACTTCGGCCGGTTTTTTCAGGAAGCGGGCGCTGGCCTGACGGATGTCGTCTGCGTAAGTTGCTGAAAAAAGTAGGGTTTGCCGTTGTGGCGGGCAGGCGCTGACGATGTACTTTACGTCGTCGTAGAAGCCCATATCGAGCATGCGGTCGGCTTCGTCGAGTACTAGCGTGCGTATGCGAGACAAGTCGACCGTGCTGCGATCCAGGTGATCCATCAATCGGCCCGGAGTAGCGACGATGATATGTGCACCGAATTTCAGTGATTCGACTTGGGGGCGTATGGGTGTGCCGCCGCATAAGGTAATGATTTTGGTATTGCCCAAAGCCCGGGCCAGGCGGCGCAATTCGTTGGCGACCTGTTCAGCAAGTTCACGTGTTGGGCAAAGCACCAGGGCTTGCGTTGCCGACATGGCTGAATTCAGGGTATGGATGATACCCAGGCCAAAGGCAGCAGTTTTTCCACTACCGGTTTTGGCTTGTGCGATCAGGTCGCGGCCTTCCAGCGCTAGCGGCAGGCCTTGCGCCTGAATGGGCGTCATGGTCTGGTAACCGAGGTTATCAAGATTATCGAGTATGGCGCGCGAAAGCGGCAGTGAGGCGAAAGAGAGGGTGGTCACAGTAGGCAGGCGTGGCGTATCGTTCGGCCCGGAGTCAGGATTGATGCAGGGTCGAGACGTTAAATCTGATTGTAGCCCCTGATTGACGTCGAGCCACCTGTTATGCCGTGATTAGGCAAGAAGGCAGCCCGGAATGCAGCATTTATGCAGCGGCTTCAGCGGCTGTGGGGTCAAATTCTTTGGTGGCGACGACTTTGATGCACTCGTCGGCGGTAGCCAAGGCTTGCGCACGGCTGTCAGCGCCCATGTCTGTGCCTTCGGCGCGTACGACACGCACATCGGTAATGCCAAAGAAGCCGAATATGGTTTTCAGGTAACTTTCTTGATGTTCCATAGCCTGGCCAGCCTCAGTGGTGGAGTAAATGCCACCGCGGCTTAAGGCGGCAATAACTGCTTTGCCTTTTGCCAGGCCTTCCACGCCGTTTGCGCCGTATTTGAAGGTGCGGCCCGACTGCGCCAGGCGGTCGATCCAGGATTTAAGCTGGCTGGGAATGGAAAAGTTATATAACGGTGCGCCGATAACAATGACGTCGGCTGCCAGGAATTGTGTAACCAAGGCTTCGGAGACGGCATTTTCCTGAATCTGCGCATCGGTCAAGGCGTCGGTCGATGGCGGCAGGCGAAAGCCCATGGCATCGCGCGAGAAGTGGTTGGGGGTATCTGCGGCCAGATCCAGGTATTCGACTTCAGTACCGGGGTGGTCGGCCAACCAGTGAGTCACGATGTCTTTGGTGAGTTTTTTTGATACGGAATTAGAGCCATTAATGCTAGAGTCAACGTGCAGTAGTTTCATTTTTTCTCCGGGCGGGGATAGAAGGTATTTGGTATGGCTGTATTATCAATTACCTCTGGTTTTTTGATAAGACGGCGAAAATGCAATGCATTGTCCTATATTTGGTGTTAATGGCGTAGGTCAGACTATGTAGTCAACAAGCGCCGCATCCAATCAAGCAGCACGGTAGGCAGCAGTTCGGGCTTGGGCAGCAGGGCGTACTGGCGCTGTCCGAATACGGCCGGAAGATAGCTGGCGGCCTGCCTGTCTATGGTCAGGCAAAAAGGGAATATGCCTTGTAGCTTGGCTTCATTGACCGCCTGGCGCATGTCTTCCACCCCATAACGGCCTTCGTAGTCATCGGCGTCGTTGGGTTTGCCATCTGATAGCAATAATAGCAAACGATGTTGCGACGGCTGCTGCATCAGCAAGGTGCTGGCGTGGCGTATGGCTGCACCTGCGCGCGTATAGTGCTCGGGTTCCAGCGCGGCTATGCGTTGCGCAATTTTCATATCGTAGCGCTCGTCGAAACGCTTCACGGCGCTGACCGTCACACCTTGCGGGCCCTCGCCTGAAAACGCCTGTACCGAATAAGGCTCGCCCAGGCCTTCCAGGGCGGTACAGACCAACAGCAAGGCTTCGCGTTCCACATCGATGATGCGCTGAGTCGACGACAGCCAGGAATCCGTAGAGCCGCTGATATCTATCAACAACATAATCGCCATATCGCGCTTGCCCGGACGTTGGCTTTCGTAAAGCATTTGCGACATGGACTGACCGGCCTGTTTATCCGATAGTGCTTCTATATAGGCGGCCAAGTCTATGCTGTCGCCATCCAGTTGCTTGCGCAACCGCGTGCGCTCGGGCCTGAGCATCTCGAAGCGTCGCTTGATGATGTCCAGCATATAACGGTGTTTTTCCAGGGTTTCATCTACCCATTCCATAGGGCCGACTTTTGGCGCCAACAGGTGGACTGTGACGCCTGGGTCGCGATAGGCGCCCTGCCTGTAGTCCCACTCGGGATAGCGTACGCTGGCTCCCGCTGTTTCTGCGGACTCCGGGCGGGTCGTGGCATGTCCTTCGGGCGGGTCATCAGATAGCAAAATATCTTTGGGGCGGCCAGGCGTGGAAACCAGCCTGGCTTCGGCCAGTTCTGATAGCGAATCGGCAAATTCTTCAGCAGGAGTCTGGTCATCGCGGTCGGTGGGGCGCTGCATGCCCATGGGGTCTTCCGCGTGTTCTATCGGCTGCGAAGCTTGCACCATCCAGATGCCTTGTTTTTCGTCGTCTTCGTCCTCCAGGGCTTCACGTACCTTGGGGCGGCGTGCCAGTTTCGCGCTGCGCGCTGGCTTGGACTTTTCCGACTCGCCATCGTCCTTGTCGATAGAGCGATAGCCCGACGCCTGTGCGGCTGGCGCTAAAAAATCACCCGTCCAATAGTCTTTGACTACCGCCGCGCTGCCCCATTTTGAGGATGACTGGTCAATAGGGGCTAGTTGCGGCGTCAATTGTCTGGCCAGGGCCGCCGACAACTGAGGCGTGGCACATGCTGCGATATCAGCCGGAGGTGAGCCGCAACGGCTTTGCAGTACTGATCTCAGGAATAATTCCAGTGGGCGATGCCAAGGGGAAATGCGGTCTAGCGGTGGACGTGCCGCCAAAACGTATTGCCGCAAGCCGTGAATCGCATCGGCCAGCCCTGGTAGCCTGAGTATCAAGGCTTCGTCGCTGGCGCATGCTTCTATTACCAGATAAATATCGCGTTCCAGAGGCTGTGTCAGCGTGGTGACGGCCTTGGCGCTGCCACGCCAGGCTCGCATGGCTTGCTGCAGGCCCAGGGTACGAAACTGTTCCAGGCTGCTGTCGAAATCAATGTTTTGAAAATCGGCCGGCAGCCACAAGGCCGTGCCATCGGTAGCGGGCAGGGCATGGGCGGGCGCGGGCAGATCGTTTCTGCGGAAAATGCCAGCAAGAAAGGTGCGTTGGGCGGGAAGCTGGGCGATACGTATTGGGTAGTGGGCGCCGAACACCGCGCCTATCAGTAAATCAAGGCGCTCGGCGACATCGGCTAACTGTATGATTTTTGGTGCGTTCGGGTCGTGACGATGGCGCTGCCATAAATGCCGCGCAAAAATCGTGGCATGGCGCGCGACATCGGTAATAACGTCTTCTGCTTCAGCCATGACCGGCCTCCTGGGCCTGCTCAGGCAAAGCTAAGATTGACCAGGTCGCGCATGGCGCCCACCAGCGAGTCGTCATCAGATAAAGGCGCAACTAGCCCGACATAGCAGGCGCGGCGTAGCGGAACGCCGCCATTGATCAGCCTGGCCGTGGCAACCAGCAAGCGGGTGCTGGGCGCTTCGGCCAGGCCGCGGTCTTTCAGGCTGCGTAAACTATGCGCCAGGCTAACCAGGGTGCTTGCCGTGCCGCTGTCGATGGCGCCTTCGTGCATCAGGATTTCGATTTCGCGCTCGCGCGGAGGAAAATCAAAGTCTAGCGCCACAAAGCGTTGCCGAGTGCTGGGCTTCATGTCTTTGAGCATGCGCTGATAGCCCGGGTTGTACGACACCACCAGTTGGAAGCCAGGCGCGGCATGTATGAGCTCGCCTGTTTTTTCGAGTGACAGGGTGCGCCGGTAATCGGTAAGCGAATGCAGAACGACGACGGTGTCTTGGCGCGCCTCGACGACTTCATCAAGATAGCAAATAGCGCCTAGCCGTGCAGCGGTGGCCAAAGGCCCGTCTTGCCATATGGTGTCGTTGTGGTGAATAAGAAATCGGCCGATCAGGTCGCTGGCGGTGAGGTCGTCGTGGCAGGATACCGTGATTAACGGCCGCCCCAGTCGCCAGGCCATATATTCCACAAAACGGGTCTTGCCGCAGCCGGTAGGCCCTTTAAGCATGACCGCCAATTGGTGGGCATGACATTGCTCGAATACAGCGACCTCGTCGTCGGAGGCAATGTAGTAAGGTTCGGCGCCGCTGGTTTGGGCGGCGCCAAGCTGGGTTGCCGGGGCGGTAGGTGCTGGTGTTGTCACCTAGCCAGCCCGCACATTGCTGGGCGCCGGGCTGTTCAGGGCCGTGGGTTTGGCGTCGGAAGCGATAGGACTGAATCGTGGCGCATGGCGGAAGAAGTCGTAGATGAATAAGCCTACGCCTATGGCAAACAACGATGCGCAGGCAATCAGCATAACGAAGTGCACCTGGATTTTAAGCTGTACATCAAGGTAGCCTATGCCCAGCACCCGCTCCAGGTAGACTTGGCCTATGCCTGCCGTGGCAAATGACAGCGTCATGCCGAACATGCCGCTGATTTGCAGCCAGAAGGCCCAGTAACCGACGCTGCTGCCTTGTTCGTTGCGGTCGTGGGTAAGCGAAGGCATGGCGTAAGTGATGATGGCCATGACTATCATGGCGTAGGCCCCAAAGAAGGCGGCGTGGCCATGCATGGCGGTGATCAGTGTGCCGTGCGTCCATTTGTTGATGTCGGGAAAGGTATGCGCCAGGCCCAGCAAACCAGCGCCAAACAGCCCGAATACGGCGCTGCCTAGGGTCCAGTGCAGCGCCAGGGTGTTGGGGTGATTGACACCGCCGCGACGCATGGCGTAGTAGGCATACATGGCCATGCCCATAAGCGCCAGTGGTTCAAGGGCGCTGAAGAAACCGCCCAAAGGCAGCCAGTAAGCAGGCACGCCTATCCAGTAGTAGTGGTGGGCGGTGCCCAGTATGCCGGCAATAAAAACCAGGCCTACGATGACATACAGCCATTTTTCCATGACTTCGCGGTCAGCGCCCGACAGCCGGATAAGGAGGTAGGCCAGGAACGAAGCCTGGATCATTTCCCAGACGCCTTCCACCCACAGGTGTATGGTCCACCAGCGATAGTAAATGGAAACGATGTAGTTTTCGTAGTGAAAAAGAGCGGGTATGTACAGCACGGCCGAACTGGCCAGGCCTAGCAAGAGCACACCTTCGGTAGTGGTGAAGCGGCCTGATTTCTTGATGGTCATGGCGATGTTGTACAAGAACATCAGCATGACAATGACAATGACGATTTTATGGGGCAGGGGCTGCTCAAGAAACTTATTGCCGGTGCCGTAGCCGAAAAAATACCCGATGATGGCCGTTACGCCCATGATGGCCCATAGGCCTAGCTGTACGTAAGCCAGCTTGACACTATAGATTTCAGTGCGCGATTCATCGGTCACCATCCAGTAGGTGCCGCCCATGAACCCGGTTAGCAGCCATACGATCAGCAGGTTGGTATGAACGGTTTTGGTGACATCGAAGGGAATAAGATTAAGTAAGGGGTCGGGGCCCAGATATTTGGTTGCCGACAGCAGGCCAAAGACAATTTGCAGCCCGAACAGAATCAAGGCCAGTGCAAAGTACCAATAGGCAACAGATTGTGATTTATAACGCATGGGGACTCCTCGTTTTATAGGTCTGTTTTTATTGTCTGGCGTGTTACTTGAAGCTGGCCAGGTAAGCAACCAGCTGGTCTATCTGTTCTGGCTTGAGGTCTGTGGCATAGGTAGTAGGCATGAACGATACGCCGTTGGCCGAATACATGGCTCCGGGGTGCAGGTAGGCGCTGGGTTCGACGATGGATTCGTGTATGAATTCTTCTGCCGTTTTGGCCTTGCCTTTGTAGTCGGGCGAAGCAATGACCAACTTAGCTTGCGCGGTGATGTCCGCCAGGGTTGGGCCGGCAAGATTCACGCCAGGGGCTGTCGAGTGGCAGGCGGTACAGGCAGGGGAAACCGAACGGAACAAGGCTTCGCCTAGCGCGATAGGGTCGTTGGCGCTGGTAACCGGTACGGCTCCGGGTGGCATGTTGGTGCCTTCGGCTGTGCCCGAGCGCGCCGATTGCTGGGCGACAGACAAGTCCGTACCAGGCAATGATCCGCCTGAAACCATAATGGGGCGTGGCGGCCAACCCTGGTTGTCTACCTTGCTGACCCAGTCCATGAAGGCGATGAGGTCGGCGATTTCCTGGTCGTTGACCTTGGGAGTAGGCATCAGGCGGCGATGCCGCTTTTCGTCATAGAACTGTGATGGATCTTTAAGAAATGCCGTTAGGTAGGGAGTGCCGCGGTGCTGGGTGATTTTGGTTAGGTCGGGTGCATAATAAGCGCCTTCACCGAGCATGGTGTGGCAGTTGATGCAGTTGTTTGCATGCCAAATGTTTTGCCCGCGTATGACGCTGTCGGTAATGTTTTCTGAGTTGGTCAGTTTGGGAAACTGGCGATGGCTGTCAACGGTCAGCCCCAAAAACACCACAACGGCGATGCCTGTTGAAATCAGGGCAAAAAGGCGCGTATGTCTTTTATTCATGGTGACCCCCGCCTATACGCCAATACCAGACCAGTACATGATTGCTATGGTGGCAGCGTAACAAATGGCTGCAACCCCCAAAAGCAAAACAGCATGGCTAGTGATTTTCAGGGTTTTGTATAGCGCTGAACCTTGCATGGATACACTCCTTCGTGGTTTACCAAGAATGGTGGAATATCACGATGAAACAGTGAAGCCTATGTGCAATTAGCACATTACCGTTGGTACACGTTGTGCACGGCGGGTTGGTAAGATTCTATAACAGAATCAATGTTTCTACAGGCTTCAATTATTTTACTGGCTTGCTTTGCAGTTTGGTCCAGGCGGAATAATGGTCCAGTTAAGGTCAATTTTGGGGCTTTTGGCAGAAGACCACGGCAGGTTGGTGACGCCGCGCCAAGTTCCTTGGTCTGCCAATTGTTTCAGAACCGGGTCGGGTTCGCCTTTGGTCAGGCGGCTATAAACCGTTAGTACGCCGCAATCCAGTGCTGATTCCGGATTTAGCCAGGGTGATTCGTCATAGCGGCCATTGATGAAGACCTGAACGTCCGGCCCGCTGTTTACGGCAATGTTGCCGCCCATCCAGGTGTCCGAGGCGACCAGGCGTAGCGGCACTTGCGGCACGTGCTCTTGCCATATTTTCTCCATTTCGGCTGCGATATCCGGGCCCGGAAACATCGAGCGTGTTTCACGCCCTGAATACCAGGCTAGCGGGCCGCGCGCCAAGGCATAGCCCACAGCCATCAAGATATGCAGGCTGGCCGCCAGTATGATGATGCGACGCAGATTGCTTTGTTCATTGCCATACATCCACCACAGTGTGTAAAAGCCGTAAAGCACGAAAAAAGTGGTTGCCCACGAGGCTTGCAGCCGGGTGCCAAGCAGGCCTGAAATAACTACGGTCGATATGAATGGTGTCAGGCCCACCCACAGCAGGAAAGAGCGGTCCCATTTTGAGAGTTCCGAGGCATAGCTGTCTTTATTGCTGATGGCACCATTGCCCGCCGCTTTCGCCACTTTGCGATTGCCATGCCACCAGGCCAGCCAGATGATCAGCATGGGACTCAGGCGCGCCAACTGGTCCAGGCTAAAGTCCAGTATGTGTTTGAGGGAGTCGAGATAGCCGCTGGTTACCAGCGAATTGTCGGCATAGCGGAGTGGCCCGAAGGCGTGCAGGCTAAGCCAGTAAACGTGTGGTGCTGCCACCACCAGAAAGGCAATCAGGGCCAAGCCCAGGCCTTTGAGGGTGCGCGGGTCTTTCAGGCTGCCTTGCCGCAGCATGAAGCAAAAGAACGCCGCAAACTGGATAAAGGCGCTGTACTTGGTCATGGTGGCGATGGCGCTGATGGCGCCCAGCCATAGCCATGAGCTGGCCTTCTGATGGCGCAAGGCCCGGTAAAACAGCCAGGTGGCCGCCACAATGGACCATAGCTGCACTGTATTGTGGTTGTAGATGGTGCCGCGCAGCGAAAAATAAATACTGGTCGATACAAACAGCATCGCAATAAAGGCTTTGCGGGGGCTGGTGAATTCGCATCCCAGCAGCCAAATGAACCATAAGGCCAGCGCTGAAAACAGTTGCCCAGCAAAGAAGGTCAGCCATACGGGGCGGCCAAAGATCTGAGTGAGACCATACATGAACCAGGAAGGCACGGGCGGATGTTTCAGGTATCCCAATTCCAGGCTGGACGCCCATACCAGTTCTTCCATGCCGTCCAGATCCGGTGCGCGATGGCTGATCGAACATAGCAGGGTCCATAAGGCAACCATACCCACTAAAAACAGTAAAACCTGCAGGCTCAGCGAGGTCTTGTCATCGCTTTTGTGTAAAACATGATCAGGTTGGGCGATACTGGGGGGCATGATTGTGTTTCCTTCTGTATTGGGGCTGGCGAATTGTAAGCGTTGCTCGTCGGGTTAGGCGCGCCAGCGCCAGAAGCAGTTGCAATCCGTGCTGAATTCGGTTGATATCGGGCAAGATGTGCAGCCCATACTCGATCTGATGGGTAACGGTTTGCCTGACCTAGGTTAAATGTTACACTCCACCCGTCTTTTGGGGAGTAGCCTGCTTCCATCCTGGGAAGCGCCCGCGTCAACATGCTTGGCACCATCTTGTGCCGTGGCGCCGGCAGCCTTTTTTGGCCTGGCGAGACCATAGTCATGCCAGCGCCAATGGTCGGGCGCGCCTGGTGTGTCATGGTATTGTTGCCCGGCCAGGAAACCTCCTCATGAATTTCGCCTCCGTGGTCTTTCTTGCCTTTGCCATGTCTACCGATGCCTTTGCAGCGGCGGTCGGCAAGGGCGCTGCCCTGCACAAGCCACGCTTCTCCGAAGCGCTGAAAACAGGCCTTATATTTGGTGTAATCGAAGGGATAACGCCTCTGGTCGGATGGGGGTTGGGCCTGGCTGCCGCTCCTTACGTCGAAGCCTGGGATCACTGGATTGCTTTTGTCCTGTTGTGCGCCTTGGGTTTGCTCATGATTAAAAATGGTTATTCGATATCCGAAGAGCCAGAAGCAAAGCGCACCAAGCACTCGTTCTGGCTGCTGGCCGTTACTGGTTTCGCGACCAGTATCGACGCCATGGTGGTGGGGGTAGGGCTCGCTTTTCTTGATGTCGATATTGTCCCGATAGCGATAGCAATCGGCCTGGCGACCTTGTTCATGGTGACGCTGGGCGTCATGATGGGGCGGGTGTTGGGTGCTGTGGCAGGGCGTTGGGCAGAAGTCCTGGGCGGCTTTATTTTGATTGGCATTGGTACGTTGATACTGGTCGAGCACCTTAGCGCTGTGGCCTAGCTTTATCCGCATTTTTGTCACCGTCGCGCGGGCTGATATAGGTTTTTTGGCCGCTCGCCCTAAGCCGTTAGGTCCATTTATATCCAGGCATAAAAAATGGCACTCTGTGGTCTTGACCTGAATCTGCCAGGCTTGGAGCTAAACGACGGACGGTATTGCTATGGCCTTTCAAATAGTTATTGATGAATATGGCGTCTATGTAACGCGTAGCGGCAGACTGGCTTTTATTGAAAAGGCCAAGCATGGCCCCAGAGGGATGCTTTATTTGGGCTATGTGCTTGCAACGGCTAAAGGGGTCAGCAGAAGTGAGTGGCATACCTGGACACCCGATGGGCGCAGTAATTCATCTGCTGAAGATCGCGATATTGTTGAAAAAGTGTAGAGCTTGGGCCGTTGGCGCCTGCCATCCGACAAACAAGCAGCGGCGCCAAACATCAAGCTGCTGGTTGTCGAAAGAACGCTTGCAGCGCCTGTCGCGGCGCACTTGAAATCTACAGCGTTGCAGCTTCCGTTGGCCTGGAATAAGACCCTGCCGCAGTAAACAACACATCGGTTGATGAGTTCAGGGCAGTTTCGGAAGAGTCCTGCAGCACGCCGATAATAAAGCCGACGCCTACCACCTGGATGGCCAAGTCGTTGGAAATTCCAAACAAGCTGCAGGCCAATGGAATCAGCAGCAACGAACCGCCCGCCACGCCCGACGCCCCGCACGCGCATATGGCTGCGACAATGCTCAGCAGCAGTGCCGTGGGTAAATCAACCTCGATTCCCAGCGTATTGACCGTGGCCAGCGTCAAGATCGTAATGGTAATGGCAGCCCCCGCCATATTGATGGTCGCCCCTAAGGGAATCGAAATCGAGTAAGTATCTTCGTGTAGCCCCAGGCGTTTGCACAAGGCCATGTTCACGGGGATATTGGCTGCTGAGCTGCGTGTAAAGAATGCGGTAATACCGCTTTCGCGCAGGCAGGTGAACACCAGCGGATATGGGTTTTGCCTCATTTTGATGAAAACAATCAATGGGTTCACCACTAGTGCCACAAATAGCATGCAACCTATCAGTACGACCAGCAAGCGTGCGTAGTCGAGCAGGGCGGTAAAACCAGTTTCGGCTATGGTGGCGGCAACCAGACCAAAAATGCCTAGTGGCGCCAGGCGAATGATGATTTTGACAATGAAGGAAAGGCTTACCGACAAGTCAGCCATTATGTTCTTGGTTGCACCATGCGCGTGTCGCAACGCGACCCCGATAGCCACTGCCCATGCCAGGATGCCAATGTAATTGGCATTGGCCAGTGCCTTGACCGGATTATCGACCACATTCATCAGCAGGGTTTGCATCACTTCGATTATGCTGCCCGGAGGGCTGAGTGTTTCAGTAGTCGCTTTCAGTTGCAGGGTCAGGGGAAACATATAGCTGGCAATAACTGCCACCAAGGCTGCGGCAAAGGTCCCTGCCAGATACAGCAGCAAGATAGGCCCCATGTTGGTCTTCTGCCCTTGCTTATGATTGGCAATGGATGCCGCCACCAGTACAAAAACCAGAATTGGCGCTACCGATTTCAAGGCGCTGATGAACAGGTCACCAAGCAAACTGACATGCCTCGCAGTGGCGGGGAAAAAATAGGCAAGGGCAATGCCAGCAACCAGGCCGATCAAGATTTGCGTTACCAGGCTGCTATTACTGACAAACTGCAAAAGCAGGTTTTGTTTAACTTCGCCGCGACTCATTACTAACTCCAGAACCAAGCCCATTGACTTGTATAGATAAACTCCGCTCCCCGTTGCAGCCGGTTGATTCAAGAGTTGCACATGTTTTGCACATTATGGCGTCATGCGTCGTGAGTGTTGTTAATTACCCAAAAATAGGCCGCGAGGGATTTTACCACTGTCATCATGCTGTCTAAAACATGCGATATGGACTATACTTGCTGTTCTGGGGTCGATCCGGCTTCGACGTGGGTCGCGAAACAGAGCAGGGCATGCCGAGCACCAGTAAGCTCGTAAATCCACTGGAACACTATAAACGCCAACGACGAGCGTTTCGCTTTAGCCGCTTAGGCGGTAAGCCGCTGCACTAGTTTGTCTTTGGGTTAGGTAGGGTAAAACCTACAGCAGCGTCATTTACAAAGAATCGGGTTTTGTTGGGTCACTCAGCAAAATCTTAAATTAATGTGAATCGCCAAGGAAGGGCCTGTCGGTTGGCATGATCCAAGGTTAAAACTAAAAGTGAACCGAATAAGCATGTAGAACTGCCTGCAGAGGGCTTGCGGACGGGGGTTCAATTCCCCCCGACTCCACCAAGACACAGTAGTAAAACCCTTCAAAACCCGCATATTTAAACGATATGCGGGTTTTTTCTTGCCAATTCCATCCAATCAAATCCATTAAAAGCCAGTTGTCTTTAGGGTGCTTTTAGGGGGCTCTACCCAGCGCTACAGCTTGCGCCGCTCGTGATGCTGCGTCCTGGAGAACTGCGGCAGGCTGAATGGTCAGAATTTGACTTTGATGGGGGCGTGGAGACGCACGGCAAGCCAGTCTGGCGCATTCCCGCCGAGCGCATGAAGTTGCCAAAGGAGGAAAAGGGTAATGCCAACTACATCGTCAACCTCTACAGCACCCAGAGATTGCATTCAGCGCTGAGATATCAGTCACCGATCGCTTATGAACAGGCCAATGCCTGAAATTACTTATCTGAGTGTCCGAAAAGACTTGGCCACGACACTCGCTAGTAGGTAAGAAAAAGCCGCCCCTCCGGCGGCTTGGAATTGGATGGAATGTTCAGTCCTTGAGTACCTCCACGACATAACGACGCTGGCCTGTAGCGTCTACTTCTACTTCCCGGCCGTGGACATCGGATTCAAAACCCGGAATCTGAGCATCCTGCTCTTCAGCAATGCGCAGGTAGTTGAAGATGGCATCAGCCTTTTCGTTGTAACGCTCGCCGGGCATGATCAGTGGAATGCCGGGTGGGTAAGGTACGAGCATGGTTGCGGCAATACGCCCCTTGAGTTTCTTGACCTCGACTTTCTCAACCTCGCCTTGAACCAGCCGGTTGTAGGCCTCTGCGGGAATCATGGCCATGTCGGGTTGCTCTACATACATCTCGCGCATGACCTTAGGCACGTTGTGATGGCGATTGAACTGGTGGAGACGGTCGCACAGCTCACGCAGACCGATGTTTGCATAGACTTGCGGGTGGCTGGCGACCAGGTCGGGCAGCATCAGGCTCAGTGGCGAATTGGCATCATAGTGCTGCTTGAAACTCATGAGCTCGGCCAACAATGTGCCCCATTTGCCCTTGGTGATGCCCATGGAGAACAACACCAGCAACGAGTAAAGGTTGGTTTTTTCCACCACAATGCCGCGTGACCAGAGGAACTTGCTGACGACGCTGGCAGGAATGCCTTGCTCGCCCATTTGTCCATCCATCTCCAGGCCCGGCATGGTCAGCGTGACCTTGATGGGGTCGATCATCACAAAGTTGTCGCTCAAATGGTCAAAACCATGCCATTTGCCGTCAGGGTGCAACTGCCAGTCTTTGGGTTGGGCGGGCGGAATGCGGTGGGAGGTTTCTTGCAGACTATTGGCCACGATATCCGGCTGCCAGACCTTGAACCACCAGTCCTTTTTGTCCAGATCGGATTCGATTTGGAGCATGGCGCGGCGAAATGCTAAGGATTCGTCGTGCATTTCCTGAATCAGCGACACGCCTGCCTGACCTTCCATCATTTTCGAGGCAATATCGCAAGCAGCAATCACCGGGTAGAGCGGACTGGTCGAGGTGTGCATCATGAAGGCTTCATTGAAGCGACCCATGTCCAACTTGCGTTTGCGGCTGTTGCGGACATGGACCATCGATGCCTGGGAGAAGGCTGCCAGCAGCTTGTGGGTCGAATGGGTGGTGAAGACAATGGCATCCTGCTCGCGCGGTTTGCCCTTGGCCATGCCGTAGTAATGCTCGTAGAAAGGGTGAAAGGCCGCATAGGCATACCAAGCTTCGTCGAAATGCAGAAAGTCGACCGCGTTGCCAATCTTCTTGGCAATGCTCTCAGCGTTATAGCAAAGCCCGTCATAGGTGGAGTTGGTGACAACGGCAATGCGCAGCTTGGCGCCATTTTTCATGGCTGCGGAGGCTAGCGGGCTTTGTGCAATCTTGGCTTGCATGGCCTTAGGCGAAAACTGATCTTCACTGATGGGGCCGATGATGCCGTGGGCATTGCGACTGGGCGAGAAATACACAGGTATAGCGCCGGTCATGATCAGCGAGTGCAGCAAAGACTTATGGCAGTTTCGATCGACAAACACGACGTCGCCACGTGCTACCGTACCATGCCATACGATTTTGTTGGCAGTCGAAGTGCCATTGGTGACAAAAAAGGTATGGTCGGAGCCAAAGTTCTTGGCTGCCTCGATTTCGGCCTGACGTATGGGGCCGGTGTGGTCCAGTAGCGAGCCCAGTTCAGGTACGGAAATCGACAAATCGCTGCGCAGCGTGTTTTCGCCAAAGTACTGGTGAAAAGCCCGGCCCACCGAGGATTTGGTAAAGGCCACGCCACCGGCGTGACCCGGGGTGTACCAAGAGTAATTCGATTTGGCAGTGTGTTTGATCAAGGCCTTGAAGAACGGTGGCAGCAAATGCTCCATGTATTCCTCGGCGGTACGCATGACCTGACGGGCGATAAAGGTTTTGGTGTCTTCAAACAAATAGAAATAGCCGCGGGCGTACTTCACAAGATGGGTGGGCACCTTTTCGACAGACCCGCGCTCGCCGTAGAAAAATACAGGCAGGTGGGAGTGGCGTGCCAGATTTTCCTCCAGCAGTTGCTGTATTTGCGTAAATTGTTGGCTGGCATCCTTATCGGCGTCTATGGAAATCAACACGGCCGAAGCCGCCAAATAGGTGCGCGCTGCCACGAGCGCATCGTCCAGCGTCAGGTTGGTCATTACACGCTGGTTGGAGTTTTCCAGTTCCTCCGCTAGGGCGCGAATGATGGTGCCGCGTAGGCGATGTGATTCGTACTCGCTGTCGATGATGACGACCGGGTAGTCCAGTGCTTTGAAAAACATAGTCAGGCTCCGTTGCGGTGGATCAGGGGTGGAAAGGGCTGGGATCGAATTACACGGACTTGCCAGCCGTGGCTGCACGTTCTTGGTCTAAACGCAGCATGCGGGTGCTGACAAAGCCGTAGAGCGTGAAGCCAAAGATGGTTGCCACGCCGCCGAGCAGTAGGGCTTGGGAGCCTGAGCTGTACAGTGCCAGATAGCTGTAGGTCGCAGCGACCCACGAAACAATATTGACAAACAAGGCTTTGCGAGGCTCTACACCGGCCACCTTCTGGATGGTCATCAAGGCCGCCATGGACAGCACGTAAGGCACGAGATTGGTGACCACAGCCAAGTTCGTCAGTGTGTCGAATTGCTTGGTGAGATCGGGGCTGATAGTCAGCAGCGCCAAGCCGGTCTGGGCGGCCAGCAAAATTAGCATGGCAACGATAGGTGTGCCGGCCTTGTTGACCTTGGCAAATATAGGCAGAAAGTAACCGGTATCGGCTGAGCTTTTGAACACCTGAGCGATGGTGAACTGCCAGCCCAATAGTGAACCAATGCAGGCTAGCACCATCAGGCCCATGATGATTTGTCCGACCAGTGGCGTAAACATGTGGGCAAATACCAGACCAAACGGAGCCGTAGAGGCAGCGAGTTCGGGGTTGGAGACAATGCCGGCCATGACATTGGTTGAAGCAATGTAGATCACGGCGGCGCCAATCGTGCCGCCAAGCACAGCGATTGGTACGTTTTTCTCTGGGTTTTCAACGGCATCAGAGTTGGCGCAGGCCGATTCCATGCCTAGAAAAGCCCATAGCGTGATAGCCACCGAGGAACTGGCCGCCTGAAAGTATGACAAGCCATGAGGGTTCCAGGCTTCGGCATAGGTGCTTGGGCTGAACCAGAACCAACCAAAGGTGGAGACGCCGACTACCGGCAAAATCACGCCTCAGACAGTGACGCTTCCGATCTTGCCGGTGATGCCAGCACCGCCGAAGTTAGCGAATGTCGTGATCCACAGTAGAGCGATCGTCGTCAAGCCAACCCCCATGGGGCTGAGTTGCATGCCGAAAAGCTCAGTCATGTAGCCAACGGCAGTGATGCCAATAGCAACATTGGCAATCAACAGTGAGGTCCCGTAGGTGTAATTCACCAGGTAGTTGCCGGAGCGGCCAAACGCGTATTCAGCGTAGCCACCCATACCGCCAGATTTGCGGCTCAGCATGCCGCATTGGGCAAAACAATAGGCCAAAGCCAAGGACCCGGTGGCAGTCACCAGCCATGACAGAATGGAGATCGCCCCGACTTCTGCCAATTTGGTGGGCAGCAGCACAATACCCGAACCCAACATATTGACTACGGTAAGCATGGTGAGCTGCACCACTGTCATTTTTTTACCTGGTGTCATTTTTCGCCTCTTGGATCTCAGTTGAAAAACCTGGCGGGTGTCTGGTAAAGCGGAGCTGGGTGGCGACCTGTGGATCGTGCCTAAGTATTTGCGTCTCTTCAGGAATGGCGGCAAAGACGTTCAAAGATAAGAATCCTTATCAGTGTCTATGTCGTTATACCGGATATCAAGAGGTTTTTACAAATGTTTTAATTTATCCCGGTGTTGGAAACACTGAAGCCAATTTATCAAAATGTAATGGTTTTGCAAAAGCTAACTGTCTATCAGAAAAGTACTCTATGAAACTAACCGACCTAGACTGTAAAAACGCCAAGTCGCGCCACGTCATAGTGACCGCTCAGGATGCTTAGCCTTAGGGTACCGACCCATCAGCCAAAAGCGACAATGGCCACGCAACCCAGGTCCAGACTAAGGTCAATAGGGTTAACTCGATTGAAGGCTTCTATAATCGGGGCCGCCAGCTTTCGGTGATTGGCTATCGCATGTCGATTCACACCGAGGCGGCCTTGAAGCAGCATAAGCTGCGGGACATGAAATAGGGGCAAGTTCAACTTGTTTGTACCGGTCACCATTAGCAAGACTCGCAAAGACTAGTGCAGAAGCCCCTCAAAGGATTGCAAACAATGGAAGATTTAAATAGCCGCTATGGTCTGAACCCGGCCCACAGCGAAGTTGTGCAGGCATGCGAAATCATCAAGCCATGCACTGCGCTGGACATGGGGTGCTCGAACGGGCGCAACGCCCTGTACCTAAGTCAACAGGGCTTCGATGTGACGGCCGTTGATACCAACCCCAATGCAATCGGCATGCTGCAGTCCATCGTCGAGCAAGCGGGGATCCGCACGATTCAGCCTAAGGTTTATGACATCAATGATGCAGCGCTGAATGCGGATTACAACTTTATTGTCTGCACCGTGACCTTGATGTTTCTTGATCCGTCCCGGGTGGAAGCCGTGCTGACCGACATGCAGGACAGCACGCTTCCAGGGGGCTATAACCTGATTGTGTGCGCCATGAACACCGTGGAATATCCTTGTCCTATGAATTTTCCATTTGTCCTGAAATCGGAGGAACTCAGCACCGTTTATCAGGGCTGGGAACTGATTAAATACAATGAAGATCCGGGCACCATGCACAATGGGGCCAAACTACAATTTGCCACGCTGCTAGCGCGCAAGCCTTTGTAATCTTTCTTGCTTGCGATAGGCCGTGGGTGTTATGCCGAATGCCTTTTTAAAATGCTTGCGTAAAGATAGCGCCAAACCAAACCCCGTCTGGTCGGCAATACCTGGATAGTGCTCGTTTATGCCTCAACGTAAAAGGCAATGCCTTCGTAGTTGAAATTTCCGCTAAGCATAATGGTGTTCATTTCGGCGGCATCAGCTGTGTAAAAATGGGCGCCAGACCCCTTGTTTAAGAAACGAAAGAGCTCGGTGGTATCGTCCGTTTTGTGTGCATAGGCGTTGAAGGCAATCCCTTCGTACAGCCAAGGGCCGCTGGGCTCACGTATGGAATCGGCTTCGGCGGCGTTGGCCGTATAGAAATGATCGCCTGTGGCGGTATTGAGGAAACGCTGTACCGATACGGTGTCTGTGCCGCTTATACTACGGCCAAAACCGATGCCTTCATACTGAAAAGCCTCTGTTTGGGCCACAATGCTAGCCTCGTCGTTATTCGCTGTGTAGAAGTGCATCCCCAAATCGGAATTGTAAAATCGATGGACTCCCCAGGTCAGGTTGTTGAGACTGTCACCAAAATCACTAAATATGGCTGATTCGATGTTGATCAGGGTATCGGTGCCATTGGGGCCGACAGTATCCTGGACTGTGTACTCGCGGTTGAATAAATCGTAGCTTAGGCTGTAGTCCGCATAATTTCCGATAAATATGGCAGTGTCATGGCCGGCTCCGCCATCCAGGTAGTTGTCCGCCCAGTTGCCCTGCAGCGTGTCGTTGCCGGCGCCAGTAATGAGGTTTTCAATGATGACCCCGTGGGCGATGGCGATGTTGTTCGTCATGCTGTTGACCGAGGAGTACTGCCCAGGGCGCAAATCCACTACGCTGTTGGTGGACCAGCCACTCAAGTTCAGCGTGTCTATTCCGCCAGCATCATAAATTGTCAGTATCGGGTTCTGGTTGATGGAGAAGTCGTAGATCTGGGCGGTTTGCCCCTGGATGTTGGAGCCAAAGCCATAAACGGTGTTATCCACCCGGGTGGTTGGGTTGGCACCATACATTTGTTGAATCACCATGATGTCATTGACCATGGGGGTTTGTACAGAATACGGATGCCCATCGGAATTGGACCAGTTTCCCCAGGCCACCTGCCCTTGTCCGTAGTTTATGCCCGGGCCATAGTAGGACATGACCGACAACATATCACTATCCTGATAGGAAGATGGGCCGTTGTTGTTTTCTCCGTTGTAATCGCCCATGTGGCGCAGGCCCAGGGCGTGGCCTATTTCATGAATGAAGGTAGCAAAACTGTCCTGTCCAATTTCGGGTTTCAGGAGATTGTGATATTTGGATGAAAACCAGACACTTCCTCCATCGGCGGGATAGTAAGCAAAGGCATAGCCGTCTGTGCTGGATGTATTGCCGATGAGGATGTTGGCCGACTGGGCAGAGCCCTGCTGGATGGTCGGGCTAATGAGATCATCCCAAATCAGCATGCCTAGATTGAGCAGGGGTTGTTGAATAGCGTTGATGGGCGAGAATCCCGCTGTGTCATCCCCCAGGCCTGGGGCAAACTGGCTGGCCCATAGCGGGAATGCATAAGTAATGACGGGGGCAGCCCATGTGCTGCCAGAGTTCATCTGATTGAATACCTGCTGATCTGTCCAAGTAGGCAAGCTCATGTACGCGTTCCTTCAGCGGTTTTATGGAATTGTTACCAAATGAATATAGTGTGTCCTTATTTTAGAACTAAATAATAGTGCATGGGCCCGGTGTCAGCGCAAAATTTCCATGAAATCATGGTTTTTTTTGGTGAGCCATGCACGCCATATGCTTAATGGCTAAGCGGGCTTCTTGATTCCGGGGTGCTCCCGATCAACTGCGTGATAATTTTTGGGAGCAAGGTTGATATCGAAAATCGGCGCCTGGCCTAGTTGCTTGCAGCGGCCCAGTGTTGGATTGCTGGCCAGATATCTTCAGGAGTTGCCGCGATAGCGTCGGCTTGCCAGTCGGTTAGCGGGGCCTCGTCACCGCAATAGCCATAGGCGGCCACGATGGTAGCCATGCCGGCGGCCTTGCCGGCGATGATGTCGCGTTCGTCGTCGCCCACGTAAATGCAGTCGCTAGGGGCAAATCCGGCGACTTGTGCAGCATGCAACAGTGGCGCCGGGTGAGGCTTGGAGTGGTTAGTAGTGTCGCCGCCTACTGTAACCACGCAATCGGTATATAACCCCAAATGCACAACCAGGGGAATGGCCAAGTATTCCATTTTGTTGGTGACTATGCCCCATGCGTAACCGCTTTCCTTGAGCTTGGCCAGCAGCGGCTTTATGCCCGGGAACAGGACGCTGAGCGTGGTCATGTTTTGTTCGTAGTCTTCCAGGAATTGCTCGCGGCAGGTTTCGAATTCGGGGTGGGTGGTGTCCATATCGAGCCCGGCTTTCAGCAGGCCACGCACACCGTGCGAGGCGTAAGGGCGCAAATCTGCATAGGGTAAGGGCGGCAGGCCTTTGCGGGCCCGTTGCCTGTTGGCTGCCGCCGCGAGGTCGGGGGCGGTATCGGCTAGCGTGCCATCGAAATCGAATAGAACAAGTTTTTGCATGAGTATCAGCCCTCGCGACGAGTCGCCAAAAGGTAATTGACGGAAGTATCGCGGGTGATTTTGTACAAATCGGTAAGAGGGTTGTATTCCATGCCTGCCAGGGTAGTTGCCACCAGGCCGGCGTGCCGTGCCGAGGCAGTGAGTTCGCTGGGCTTGATGAAGCTTTCATAGCTGTGCGTACCCTTGGGCAGCAGGCGCAGCAGGTATTCGGCGCCAACAATGGCGAACAGGAAAGACTTGGGGTTACGGTTGAGGGTGGAGAAAAATACCCAGCCGCCCGGCTTGACCAGGGTGGCGCAAGCTTGCACGATAGAGCCCGGATCGGGTACATGTTCAAGCATTTCCATGCAGGTAACGATATCGAACTGGCCGGCTTGTTCAGTGGCCATCTGTTCTGCGCTGATGGCTTTGTAATCGACCTGCACGCCCGATTCCAGTCCGTGCAACCGGGCAACCGTCAGTGATTTTTCGGCCAGGTCTATGCCAGTGACCTGGGCGCCCGCCTTCGCCATGCTTTCAGCCAGTATTCCGCCGCCACAGCCCACGTCGATGATTTTTTTACCCGCCAGCGGGCCGGCAAGGTCAGTGATCCAGCCGAGACGTAACGGATTAATGGCATGCAGAGGCTTGAATTCACTTTCCGGGTCCCACCAGCGCGAAGCCAGCGCACTGAACTTGTCGAGTTCGGCCTGGTCTACATTGGGCGTATGGCTGGGAGCGGAAGTTGTGGTTGCGTTCATGGGCTGTTCCGTAGCGGGTGAATAAAGCGTTGGCGCAAGAAACGGGCGTATCGGCCAGCCAACGAATAAGGGCTCCGCAGTGCGGAGCCCTTATTGTAGCGTTTAACGCAACAAGTATTACTGCAAAGTATTACTTGCGAACGCCAACGATTTCGATCTCTACGCGACGGTTCTGTGCGCGACCTTCGCGAGTCTTGTTGGTGGCAACAGGGCTGAGTTCGCCTTTGCCTTCAGCATAGATGCGGTCGGCAGGGATGCCTTTGCTGACCAGGTAGTTCTTGACCGTGTTGGCACGGCGCTCGGACAGGCCTTGGTTGTACTTTTCTGTACCGATGGAGTCGGTATGACCAGTTGCAATAAGCGTTTCCAGATTGACCGTGTTGGCTTGTGCGGCAACTTGGTCAAGGATTTGACGGCCTTCAGGCTTCAGTGTTGCTTTGTCGAAGTCGAAGAAGGTGTCAGCGTTCAAGACAACCTTGGTTGCTGTAGGAGCAACCACTGGAGCCTCGGCCTGAGCTACTGGCACGCCGTCGCAACCGGCGATACCGGTAGCTGGAGTCCAGAAGTTGTCGCGCCAGCACAATTCGTTAGTGCCGTTTTTCCAAACGTTGCCAAACGGATTTTGCCAGTTATCGACAGTTTGCGCAGATACTGCGCCAGTAGCCGAAGTGGCTGCAATGGCGAGTGCAAGTGCGATTTTGGAGGGTTTGTTCATGTTTCTCCTCGTTGAGCTTAATGCTGGTAAGTGACCGCAGCGAACCCCCGCCGCATATCAAGAAAACGGAGCCAGTATAGCAACGCTATGAGTCAATCAAAGAATTGCGCTGGGTTTCATGCGTGTTAGGGCGAATCTTACGGCATTTTTGCCTGGTTAGTTAAGCCCCAGCGGTTCATATTGACTAGATATTGGGATTTCTACTGTAACCGCCGGCTTATTGTTGGTTTTTAGCAACAAGGGCAGTGCCTTAATGTGTTTTGTGAGCAACACACGGCAAGCGCTGCATTTAAGCCAGTTTGGCTTATATGGCGCTCGGCTCTATGTAAGCCGAGGTGTTAGTTCAGGTGCAAGTGTTAGAATTTCCTATTCGCCCGTCATCGGCCCAGTTTTATGATTTTTACGTTTTAGACAATCTATGGATTCCTTTGCCAAGGAGACCCTTCCAATTTCGTTGGAAGAGGAAATGCGCCGCAGTTACCTTGATTACGCCATGAGCGTAATTGTGGGGCGTGCCTTACCGGACGTTCGGGATGGCCTCAAACCAGTGCACCGGCGGGTTTTGTTCGCCATGCACGAACTGAATAACGACTGGAACCGAGCTTACAAGAAGTCGGCGCGTATTGTTGGTGATGTAATCGGTAAGTATCACCCTCATGGCGACTCGGCTGTATATGACACCATCGTCCGTATGGCCCAGGACTTTTCACTGCGCTATATGTTGGTCGATGGTCAGGGCAACTTTGGCTCCATCGACGGCGATAATCCGGCTGCCATGCGTTATACCGAAATACGCCTGTCCAAGATCTCGCACGAACTCCTGGCCGACATCGACCAGGAAACCGTGGACTTCGGCCCCAACTACGATGGCAGCGAACAAGAACCCTTGTTGTTGCCTTCGCGTCTGCCCAACCTGCTGGTCAATGGCAGCTCGGGCATCGCCGTGGGCATGGCTACGAATATTCCTCCGCATAACCTGTCCGAGGTCATAGAAGGCTGCCTGCACTGTTTGCGCAACCCCGATTGCACCATCGACGAACTGATCGAACTGATCCCGGCGCCCGACTTCCCTACTGGGGGCATCATCTATGGCATGTCGGGGGTGCGCGAAGGCTATCGCACTGGTCGTGGGCGCGTCATCATGCGCGCCAAGACGCACTTCGAAGACATGGAAAGGGGTAATCGCCAGTCTATCGTCATCGATGCCATTCCCTACCAGGTCAACAAGAAGACCTTGCAGGAAAGAATTGCCGAGCTCGTCAACGAAAAGAAAATCGAGGGCATTTCCGATATTCGCGACGAGTCCGACAAAGACGGCATGCGCCTGGTCATTGAACTCAAGCGTGGTGAAGTCCCGGAAGTCATACTCAATAACCTGTACAAGCATACCCAGCTTCAAGATACCTTCGGCATGAACATGGTGGCTCTGGTCGATGGCCAGCCACGCTTGCTGAACCTGAAGCAAATGGTCGAGTACTTCCTGTTCCACCGTCGCGAGGTCGTTACGCGCCGAACGGTGTTCCAATTGCGCAAGGCTCGCGAGCGTGGCCATGTGCTGGAAGGCCTGGCGGTGGCCCTGGCCAATATCGACGACTTCATCGCGATTATCAAAGCGGCTCCAACGCCACCGGTGGCCCGCCAAGACCTGATGGCTCGTTCCTGGGATTCGTCGCTGGTACGCGAAATGCTGTCGCGTGCCGACGAGGGCGAAACTCCCGGAGGGCGCGCCGCGTACCGTCCCGAGAACCTGCCTGCAGGGTTCGGCTTGCAGGGCGATGGCATGTATCGCTTAAGCGATACCCAGGCGCAAGAAATTCTGAATATGCGCTTGCAACGCTTGACCGGCCTCGAGCAGGACAAGATCGTCGGCGAATACAAAGACATCATGGCGACCATCGCCGATTTGCTCGATATCCTGGCTCGTCCAGAGCGCATCACCACCATTATTAGCGACGAATTGGTGGCAATCAAACTCGAGTTCTCCACCAACGCCAAAGACGAGCGCCGCTCCGAGATCGAATATAACGCCACTGAGCTCGACACCGAAGACCTGATCACACCCATGGACATGGTGGTCACCTTGTCGCAAACCGGCTATATAAAAAGCCAGCCGCTGTCTGAATACCGTGCGCAAAAACGTGGCGGACGGGGCAAGCAGGCTACCGCCATGAAGGAAGACGACTGGATAGACCAGTTGTTCATTGCCAATACGCACGACTATCTGTTGTGTTTCTCTGATCGTGGGCGCCTGTACTGGCTCAAAGTGTGGGAAGTACCGCAGGGCTCGCGCAATTCGCGTGGCCGTCCTATTGTGAATATGTTCCCGCTGGTCGACGGCGAGAAAATCACCGTGGTTCTGGCTGTAAAAGAATTCAGCGAAGACCACTATGTGTTCATGGCCACCTCGCGCGGCACCGTCAAAAAAACCACACTGTCCGATTTCTCCAATCCGCGCAAGGCAGGCATTATTGCTGTTGCCCTGGATGAAGGCGATTACCTGATCGGCGCCGACCTTACTGATGGCAAGCACGATGTCATGCTGTTCTCCGATGCGGGCAAAGCGGTTCGCTTCGACGAAAACGATGTACGCCCCATGGGTCGCACTGCTCGCGGCGTACGTGGCATGATGCTCGAAGAAGGGCAGTCGGTAATTGCCATGCTGGTCGCCGGCGACGAAACGCAAAGCGTGCTCACCGCCACGGAAAACGGTTTTGGCAAGCGTACGTCCATACTGGAATACACGCGTCACGGCCGCGGCACCAAGGGCATGATCGCCATCCAGACCTCAGCCCGCAACGGCAAGGTTGTTGGCGCTGTGCTGGTCGAACCATCCGACGAAATCATGCTCATAACCACTGGTGGTGTGCTGGTTCGCACCCGTGTTTCCGAAATCCGCGAAATGGGTCGCGCCACCCAGGGCGTTACTTTGATCAACGTTGACGAAAACAGCGTATTGCAAGGTGTGCGCCGCGTGGTTGAAAGCGATGCCGACGACGAAACTGATGGCGACGACGATGACGGCAGCAATGGTGCTGTGCCCGACGCGGCAAGCGCATCACCCAACATCGACCAGGCTGATTCCGGTCCTGATGAAGCTGACGTTGATGATCATAACGCTCCCGAGGACGACAACTGATGCGGCCATGGAATTTTTCGGCAGGCCCTTCGGCCTTGCCACTGGAAGTGCTGCAACAGGCAGCCGCTGAAATGACTGACTGGCGCGGTTGCGGCATGTCGGTCATGGAAATGAGCCATCGAGGCAAGCAATTTACCCAGATACGCGACGAAGCCGAAGCCGATCTGCGCGAATTGCTTGCCGTGCCCGACGACTACGAGGTCTTGTTCATGCAGGGCGGCGCTACAGCCGAAAACGCTATCGTGCCCTTGAACTTGATCGGTCGCGGCGGCGCAGGCAAGGCTGACTATGTCTTGTCAGGCATCTGGTCGAACAAATCGCACAAAGAAGCCCAGCGTTACGGCGATATTGCCGTAGCAGCTTCCAGTGGCGCTGAAAAAGTCCTTGATGGCGTCAAACAGGCGCCCTGGACCTGGTTTCCAGCAGCCAACAGTTGGCAGCCGCGCCCAGACGCGTCTTATTTGCATTTATGCAGCAACGAGACCATAGGCGGGGTTGAGTTCGTCAGCTGGCCCGACATGGCCGCACTGGGCGCACCCGATGTGCCGCTGGTGGTAGATGCTTCATCGCATTTTTTATCGCGCCCCATCGACTTCTCAAAGGCTGCTATGGTGTACGCCGGCGCCCAGAAAAACGCAGGCCCAGCTGGTGTTACGATCGTGATCGTGCGCCGCGACCTGCTGGGCCATGCGCTTGCTGTTTGCCCGTCAGCGTTTGATTACGCGAATGTGGCCGGCGCCAGCTCCATGTTCAATACGCCTCCAACCTATGCCATTTACATCGCTGGGCTCGTGTTCAAGTGGCTGCTTCGGCAGGGCGGCGTGGCGGCAATCGAACAAGCCAATATTGCCAAGTCGCAAGCCTTGTACGCCTGCCTGGATGGCTCCGGCCTTTATCGTAGCCCAGTGCATGCCGCCGTGCGTTCGCGCATGAATGTGCCGTTTTTTCTGCACGATGAAGCCTTGAACAGCGAGTTCCTGGCACAGGCCGAAGCCGCCGGCCTCATGCAGTTGAAAGGGCATAAAAGCGTAGGCGGCATGCGCGCTTCCATTTACAACGCCGTTCCTCTGGAAGGCGTTCAGGCTTTGATTTCATTTATGCAGGATTTCGAACACCGCCATGGCTGATTCTTTGCAAAGTCGCTTACTCCCCCTACGCCAGCAAATCGATACCCTCGACGAGCAGATTCTTGGTTTGTTGAATCAACGCGCCAAGGCTGCACAGGCAGTGGGCGACATCAAACTTGATTTTGACCTTGATGGTCCAGTGCTCAAGCCTGAGCGCGAAGCCATGGTCATACGCCGTTTGCAGTCGCTTAACCAGGGGCCGTTCACGGCCCAGGCCATTGATGCCGTCTGGACGCAAATCATTTCCACCTGTCGCGGGCTGGAAAGTGTCCTGACGGTTGCCTACCTGGGGCCGCAGGGGTCGTTTTCCGAACAGGCGGCACTGGAACATTTCGGCCATGCGGTCACGCGGGTCCGCTGTGACTCGTTTGATGAGGTCTTTCGCGCCGTAGAGGCAGGGCAGGCCGATGTGGGCATGGTGCCAGTCGAAAACTCCACCGAAGGAGCGGTAAATCGTACGCTGGATTTATTGCTGAATTCGCCGCTCAAGGTATTGGGCGAGCGTTCCATCAAAATTCATCACAATCTCATGACGCAATCAGGCACCCTTGATGGCGTGACTCGCATTATGGCGCACCCGCAGGCACTGGCTCAGTGCCAGGCCTGGCTGACTCAGCATTGCCCCAAGCTCATGCGCGACGCGGCGTCCAGTAACGGCGAAGCCGCCCGTATTGCGTCGCAAGACCCTACCGTTGCAGCTATTGCTGGCGCAACGGCGGCGCAAGCCTGGGATTTGCAAGTGGTAGCCTCTGGCATCCAGGACGATCCTCAAAACCGGACTCGGTTCCTGGCTGTGGGCGCTATTGAAACCCTGCCCAGCGGTCGCGACAAAACCAGCATTATCCTGGCTGTGCCAAATCGTGCAGGCGCCGTCTACGATATGCTGGCGCCGCTGGCTGCCAACAAGGTCTCAATGACGCGGCTGGAATCCCGGCCGGCGCGTACTGGGCAGTGGGAATATTATTTTTATGTCGATCTGCAGGGGCATCTTAACGAACCGGCAGTGGCCCAGACTTTAGCCGACCTTAAAAAACAGGTCGCCTTCTTCAAGGTGTTGGGTTCTTATCCCAGCCAGTAGCACGGATCGCGCATGAATACTGTGGTTGCGGCGCCTTTGGTGCCGGTATTGGCGGTGGTGGGCGTAGGCTTGATAGGGGGCTCATTTGCCGCGGCGCTGAAAGAGCGTGGCGCGGTAGGGCGGGTGCTTGGAGTCGGGCGGCAGGCTGCTACGTTGGAACAGGCGCTGGAACTTGGGCTGATCGATGACATCGTCACGCTCGAGCAAGCGGGGCAACAGGCCGACCTGATACTTTTGGCGATGCCAGTTGGGGCGACGGCAAGCATACTTGCCCAGCTCAGGCCATTTCTACGACCCGATACGATTATCACCGACGCGGGTAGCACCAAGGTCAATGTGGTCGAGGCGGCAAAGGCTGCCCTGGGTGACCGTATCGGCCAGTTCATTCCTGGTCACCCCATAGCCGGGGCCGAGAAAACCGGCCCTCAGGCGGCCGAGGCGGGGCTGTACAAAGGGCGTACAGTCGTCCTTACTCCACTCGACGAGAATCCCAGCGCAGCCAGGGCTTTTCTAACGCGGGTGTGGGAATGTTGCGGTGCGCGCGTCATGGTAATGGGAGCGCAGGTGCACGACACCACGCTGGCTTCAGTCAGCCATGTGCCGCATCTACTGTCTTCGGTTTTCATGTGGCAGGTGGCATCCGCGCATGATTCTGATTTGCGCATGGCGCTGGCCGGCAGTGGGTTTCGCGACTTTACGCGTATTGCCGCCGGCTCGCCCGAGGTTTGGCGTGATATTTTTCTGGCCAATCGGTCAGCGGTCTTATCTGAACTGCAAGAGGTCAAGGCCGCTTTATCGCGGGCTGAACAGGCTTTGCAAAACGCCGACGGCACTGAATTGCAGGATTTTCTGGAACATGCGGCGCTGGCTCGCCGCTTTTGGGGTAGCAGGAGCGGTTTGACATGACAACAACAAGTCCTAGCGTGTGCTTGCAGCCGGTAGGCACGGCGTCTGGCGAAATTAATTTACCTGGCTCAAAAAGTATTTCCAATCGGGTACTGCTGCTGGCCGCCTTGGCCGATGGCGTTACACAACTTGATGGTTTGCTCGATTCCGACGACACGCGCGTCATGCTGGCGGCATTGCGCCAATTGGGTGTGCAAGTCGACGATACCGGCACCGCGCAGGTCCGGGTTCATGGCGGCTTGCCGTTCGCCGTGCGCCAGGCTGATCTGTTTCTGGGCAATGCCGGTACGGCATTTCGGCCCTTGACGGCGGCGCTGGCCCTGATGGGCGGCGACTATCGCCTGTCGGGCGTGCCGCGCATGCACGAAAGGCCCATCGGCGATCTGGTCACGGCACTGGTTGCGCTGGGCGCAAATATTCAATATCAGGGCAATCCCGGCTATCCGCCGCTGCTGATCGGGCCAGGCGCCATCCAGGGGAATGAGCCCGTCAGGGTGAAAGGGTCGGTGTCCAGCCAGTTTCTTACCGCGCTATTGCTGGCCGCTCCCATTCATACCGGTACAGCCACGCATGACCTGATCATCGAAGTGGAAGGCGAACTGATCTCCCAGCCTTATATCCTGATCACCCTGAACCTGATGGCGCAGTTTGGCGTTCAGGTACAGCGCCAGGGCTGGCAACGCTTTACTGTGCCGGCCGGGGCGCGCTACAAGTCGCCAGGCAAGGTTCACATTGAAGGCGACGCCTCTACCGCTTCTTATTTCATGGCCCTGGGCGCCATAGGTGGCGGCCCTTTGCATATCCATGGTGCGGGTTCGCAGAGCATACAGGGCGATATGGCTTTTGCCGACGTGATTGAATCCATGGGGGCAGGCGTGGTTCGCCATGCGGACTCCATCGAGGTGCGCGGGGTACATGTGGCGCGCGGCGAAAAGCTCAAGGCATTCGACCAAGACTTCAACCTGATTCCCGATGCAGCCATGACAGCCGCCACGCTGGCCTTGTACGCCGATGGCCCGTGCACATTGCGCAATATTGCAAGCTGGCGGGTCAAGGAAACCGATCGCATCCATGCCATGCATACTGAATTGGAAAAGTTGGGCGCCCGAGTGGAATCCGGGCCGGACTGGATAAGGGTGTATCCGATGGAGCCGTCGCAATGGAAGCCGGCCAGCATAGTCACCTACGATGATCATCGCATCGCCATGTGTTTTTCCCTGGCGGCGTTTGGGCCTGTCCCGATCACCATTCTTGATCCGGATTGCGTCAGCAAGACGTTTCCCGAGTACTTCTCGGTGTTCAGCCAATTGGTGCGAGCATGACGGTGGCGTCGCTTCAGGTTCCGGTAATTGCCATAGACGGCCCCACGGCTTCAGGCAAGGGCACTGTCGCTCACCGTGTGGCTCAGGCGTTGGGCTGGGAAGTGCTCGACAGCGGCGCGTTGTACCGCCTTACGGCTTTGGCGGTGCAGCAGCAAGGCATTGATCCCAATGACGAAAATGCGGTGGCGCAGGCAGCCTACGGCCTGGACGTCAAGTTCCAGGGCGAACGCGTGCTGCTGTCCGGTGTCGATGTGGCTGACCAGATACGCCACGAAAGTGTGGGTAATCTGGCCTCAAAAATTGCTGCTTACGTGCCATTGCGCCTGGCCTTGCTCGAGCGTCAGCGGGCTTTTCAGCAGGCGCCTGGACTGGTCGCCGATGGTCGCGATATGGGCACCGTCGTCTTTCCAGAAGCTCCTTTAAAGATATTTTTAGTCGCTGATGTTCAGGCAAGGGCGAAAAGACGTTGTAAGCAGTTGAAGGAAAAGGGGTTTTCTGCTAACCTAGACGACCTGTTAGAAGATATGCGGTCGCGCGATTTGCGCGATCGTACACGTGCAAATGCGCCGCTGGTTGCGGCAGCAGATGCAAAAACGGTCGATTCATCAAATTTAAGTATCGATGAAACGGTCAAGGTAGTGCTCGATTTTTGGTCGGGCGTGGGGTTTCGGGCTGTATAGGCAATATCGCCATATTTGTAGCCTGAAATTATTTTTTACTCCACTGGGGTATTGTTCCCTGGTGTGTTTTTAACGGCCATCCTGGCTTATGGATTTCATTTAATGTCCACCATCTCCACCCTTGCCGCCACCGGCGGCGAAAGCTTTGCCGACCTGTTTGCCGAAAGTATCAAAAACCAGGACATGAAGTCCGGTGAGGTCATTTCCGCCGAAGTCGTGCGCATTGACCACAACTTCGTCGTAGTCAATGCCGGCCTCAAATCCGAGGCGCTGATTCCACTAGAAGAATTCCTGAACGATCAGGGCGAGCTCGAAGTCGAGCCCGGCGACTTCGTTTCGGTTGCCATTGATTCGCTCGAAAACGGTTACGGCGACACCATCCTGTCGCGTGATCGCGCCAAGCGCCTGTCGGCCTGGCTGCAGCTGGAGCAGGCTCTTGAGTCTGGCGAAATGGTTACTGGCACTATTACCGGCAAGGTAAAGGGCGGCCTCACGGTCATGACCAACGGCATCCGTGCCTTTCTTCCCGGTTCGCTGGTCGACCTGCGTCCCGTCAAGGACACCACGCCCTACGAGGGCAAAACCCTGGACTTCAAAGTCATCAAGCTAGACCGCAAGCGCAACAACGTTGTGCTGTCGCGTCGCGCGATCCTCGAAGCCAGCATGGGCGAAGAGCGCGAGAAGCTGCTTGAAACCCTGCACGAAGGTGCTGTGGTCAAGGGCGTGGTCAAGAACATCACCGACTACGGCGCGTTCGTCGACCTGGGTGGTATCGATGGCCTGCTGCACATCACTGACATGGCATGGCGTCGTGTGCGTCATCCCTCCGAGGTCCTGCAAGTAGGTCAGGAAGTCGAAGCCAAAGTGCTTAAGTTCGACCAGGAAAAAAGCCGTGTTTCGCTGGGCGTCAAGCAGTTGGGCGAAGACCCATGGGTCGGCCTTGCTCGCCGCTACCCGCAGGGCACCCGTTTGTTCGGCAAGGTAACCAACCTGACCGATTACGGCGCTTTCGTTGAAGTCGAAGCCGGCATCGAAGGCTTGGTACACGTCTCCGAAATGGACTGGACCAACAAGAACGTTGACCCTCGCAAGGTTGTTACCCTGGGCGAAGAAGTCGAAGTCATGGTCCTCGAAATCGACGAAGACCGTCGTCGCATTTCGCTGGGCATGAAGCAGTGTCGCGCCAACCCTTGGGAAGAATTCTCCATCAACTTCAAGCGCGGTGATAAAGTCCGCGGCGCCATCAAGTCCATTACCGACTTCGGCGTGTTTGTTGGTTTGCCTGGCGGTATCGACGGCCTGGTTCACCTGTCCGACTTGTCCTGGACTGAAACTGGTGAAGAAGCCGTACGCAACTTCAAGAAGGGCGACGAAATCGACGCTGTGGTTCTGGGCATCGACACCGACAAGGAACGCATCTCGCTGGGTATCAAGCAGCTCGAAGGCGACCCCTTCAACAACTTCGTGGCTACCTACGACAAGGGTGCAGTGGTTCCTGGCGTCATCAAGTCGGTTGAAGCCAAGGGCGCAGTGATTACACTGTCGCTCGACGTCGAAGGCTATCTGCGCGCTTCTGAAATCTCCACAGGCCGCGTCGAAGACGCAACCACCGCACTGACCGCTGGTGAAAACGTTGAAGCCATGATCATCAACATCGACCGCAAAACACGTTCGATCCAGTTGTCGATCAAGGCACGCGACAGCGCCGAAACCGCCGATACCATACAGCGCATGTCCGACGCCAGTGCTTCGTCGGGTACCACTAACCTGGGCGCATTGCTTAAAGCCAAGCTTGATCAGCAGCGCGACGACGGTTAATTAGTGTGACCAAGTCAGAACTGATAGCGATTCTTGCCAGTCGCTACCCTACGCTGTCACTGCGCGACACGGATTACGCCGTTAAAACGGTACTCGACGCCATGACCCAGGCCCTGGCCAACGGTCAACGCATCGAAATCCGTGGGTTCGGAAGCTTTTCCTTATCCGAGCGCTTGCCGCGCGTAGGCCGCAATCCGAAGTCAGGCGAAAAAGTGATGGTGCCTGCCAAACAGGTGCCGCATTTCAAGGCCGGCAAAGAATTGCGCGAACGTGTCGACAATGGCTACGACGACGAAGTCAAGGCAAGTACCAGCGCGACAGCGTTTGCGCTGGGTCGATTCGACACGCATATCATGCACGGGTAGTTTGATAGGTATTCAGGCCGGGGTACGCACCAGTCGTGCAGATCCGGCCTTCATGCCGCATAAGCCCGACGTCATGAATACTGGCTGGCACTATTGATGCTCGCAGGCCCTCCAATGTGAGGGCCTGTTTTTCTTTGCTCTGTGCCGGGCATTCCTTGCAATTCCCCTTACAATTGTCGAAACCCTGGTTTATTGGAGTACTCGCTATGCGTTATCTGGTTTGGATATTGCGGCTGGCCGTATTTATTGTTGTCTTGATGTTCGCCTTGAAAAACACTGGTCCGGTCGATGTCAACTTTTTTGCCGATCATGTGGTTACCGGCGTCCCGCTTATCGTGGTCATGCTGGCTGTGTTTGTGCTGGGCGTGGTTTTTGGCTTGCTGCTGGCTATGCCTTCCGTCATGCGTCGCCGGCGTGAGGCCAACCGCCTCAAGCGCGATGTTGCCCGGCTCGAAGACCGGCTCAGGCATCCCACTGTTCCGAGCGAGGCCGTAGCGCCTGAAACCATCGCTCCCCTAGCACCGTTATAAATTACCTCAAGGCTATAAACAGTGGACTTCGAACCCTGGTGGTTGATTTTTTTGCCGTTGCTGTTTGCGCTGGGCTGGATAGCTGCTCGCGTCGATATCCGGCAAATGCTTTCCGAAACCCGGACTTTGCCAAATTCCTATTTCAAAGGGCTAAATTTTCTGCTCAACGAAGAGCCTGACCGCGCTATCGATGCCTTCGTTGAAGTGGTCAAGCTTGACCCTGAAACCACAGAACTGCATTTTGCCCTGGGCAGTCTGTTTCGCCGTCGTGGTGAAATGGAGCGCGCCATACGGGTACATCAAAGTCTGCTGTCGCGTGCCGACTTGACCCAGGCTGATCGCGAAAACGCTCAACACGAACTTGCCCAAGACTACCTGAAAGCCGGCATGCTCGACCGGGCCGAGCAGGCATTCGAGCAGGTGCTCGATACGCGCTTTGCGGTGCCTGCTGTCAGGGCGTTGATACGCATCTACGAATCCGAGCACGATTGGCCGCGTGCCATCGAGGCGGTCAAGCGGTTGCGCGCCCTGATCGACGAGCCTGTGCCGCAGTTGGTGCATTATCAGTGCGAGCGCGCCGTGGCCGCCATGGCGATCAAGCCGCCTGACATCCACGCCGCTGAAGAAGCACTGGATGCGGCTGATAACGCGGCTGCTGCGCTACGTGCCCAAGCACGCGGGCAAGCCTCGGAAGCTCGCATAGCCATATTGCGTGCACGCCTTGCCAGGCTGCTTAACAAGCCCGAGAGCGAGCGTGGCTATCTGGTATCGGTTCTTACCATGGCCCCTGAGTATGCCAGCCTGGTGGCAGCCGATATTCTCGAAAGCTATCGCAGCGTCGGTCAGCAGGTTGAAGGGTTGCAGTTATTACGCAATCACTACATGCGTTATCCCTCGCTCGATACCTTCAATGTGGTGTTTCGCGAGTTGCGCGCCCAGCAAGGCCATCAATTGGCCTGGGTGTTTGCACGCGAGTCGCTCAGGGCGCATCCGTCGCTGCTGGGGCTGGATCGACTGCTCGAAGCCGAACTGGCCAGCGACCCGGTGGCTGGCGTTCCCACATTGCCAGGTCATGTTCCTGTTGCTGCGCCCGACGCGCCAGCCGCGTCCGCGTCGACGGCGGTGAATACCGCCACGGGTGCTGATCTTGGATTGTTGCGTTCCCTGATTCATAAGCATACCCAGCGCTTGGATCGCTACTCATGCCGCGTGTGCGGCTTTGAGGCGCGTAATTTTTATTGGCAGTGCCCCGGATGCAATTCCTGGGAAACTTACGAACCGCGTCGCCTCGAGGAGATCAAATGATGTCGTTTCCCGCTCAGGCAGTAAGTCGCGTCAAAGTGCTGGTGGCGGGCGATGTCATGCTGGATCGCTATTGGTTTGGCGAGGTCGAGCGTATCTCTCCCGAGGCTCCGGTGCCGGTGGTGCGGGTGGCCAAGCGTGAAGATCGTCTGGGCGGAGCAGCCAACGTAGCGCGCAATATCGCCGCGCTCGGGGCGCAGGTCAGCCTGCTGGGCCTGATAGGCGTCGACGAGGCCGGCGATATGGTGAATTCGCTGGTGCACGAATCTGGCATACGCTCTTGCCTGGTGGCCGATGCCAGTGCACCGACTACGCTCAAAATGCGTGTCTTGGGGCGTCAGCAGCAGCTTTTGCGGGTAGACTTCGAAGAGGGGCCTGGCAAGCAAGGCCTGGCCGATCTTGAAGTGCGCGCCCACGAACTGATTGCGCAGCACGACATCCTGGTGTTGTCTGATTATGCCAAAGGCTCGTTGGCCAGAGTAGACGTGCTCATACGCATAGCGCGTGATGCGGGTGTGCCAGTGCTGGTCGATCCCAAAGGGCATCTTTATCAACGTTATCGCGGGGCCACCATGATCACGCCCAATCGTTCCGAAATGCAAGAGGCGGTGGGGCGCTGGCAAACCGAAGACGAGCTTGAAGAGCGAGCCCAGAAACTGCGTACTGATCTCGAACTCGAGGCCTTGCTGGTCACTCGTTCCGAGCAGGGCATGACACTATTTACCGCTCAAGGGCGGCAGCACACCGACGCCCATGCCCACGAGGTTTTCGATGTATCAGGCGCCGGTGATACGGTACTGGCTACGCTGGCAGTTACCCGCGCGGCGGGCCTGGACTGGTTCGAGGCCGTGCTGTGGGCCAACCGCGCCGGCGGCGTGGTTGTTGGTAAATTGGGTACGTCCATTGTTACAGCAGGAGAATTGTCATGATAGTAGTAACCGGAGGTGCTGGTTTTATTGGCAGCAATCTGGTGCGTGGCCTGAATCGGCGCGGCCATACTGATATTCTGGTGGTTGACGACCTGACCGAAGGCGATAAATTCATTAATCTGGTCGACAACCAGATTGCCGATTATCTGCACAAAGATGAGTTCCGTCAGCGCCTTGCCCAGAGTCAGTTTGGCAATATCGAAGCCGTGCTGCATCAAGGGGCGTGCTCCGATACGACCGAGCGCGATGGTCGCTACATGCTCGACAACAATTACCGAGTTACGCTTGAACTGTTTGAATACTGCCAGGAACATAAAATTCCGCTGCTATATGCGTCGTCGGCTGCGGTATATGGGGCAGGGCCAGTCTACATCGAGAGCGCGGTCTACGAATCACCCCTGAATGTATACGGTTATTCCAAGTTTTTATTCGATCAGGTCCTGCGGCGTCATCTCGATACGCTGACCGCGCCGGTGGTGGGCTTGCGCTACTTCAACGTATACGGCCCCAACGAACAACACAAAAGCCGCATGGCGTCGGTAGCCTTCCACAATATGCGGCAGTTTCAGGCAGAAGGCCATGTACGCTTATTTGGTGGGTGGGATGGCTATGCTGATGGCGGTCAGTTGCGTGATTTCATCTATGTCGACGACGTCGTCGATGTGAATCTGTTCTTTCTCGATCACCCCGAAAAATCGGGCATATTCAATTGCGGTACGGGGCGCGCGCAGCCGTTTAACGACGTCGCCAGCACCGTGGTAAATACTTTACGGCTGCAGCACAACAAGCCGGCGCTATCCTTGAAAGAGTTGGTAGAGCAGCAATTGATACGCTATGTTTCTTTCCCTGATGATCTGAAAGGGCGTTATCAAAGCCACACTGAAGCCAATTTGTCGGAATTGCGTGCGGCAGGCTACGACCGGCCTTTGCGAGATGTGCAGGCAGGGGTTGCCGCCTATACAACAATGCTGTTCGAGCAAGGGCGTATCTGATTTGCACGGGTAGATCTACGCATGGATCATCAGGGATCAGCAGGCTAGTCGCCGGTTCGCAACATAGGGATCATTGCAGGTGGAAAGTGCTGGCCGGGCAAGCCTGCCCTGGTCGTTGGCGCCTTCCTCCATTTCTTTTCGGAGGCTGCAAATGAATCCTTTTACTGAATCCACCGTTGCGTGTCCTGTAGGCGCTGATCTCTCCAACGAGCACCATTCAACAAAGCGCCGTTCATTCTTCAGGCTTACTCTGGGCGCCGTGGGGCTGGCCACAGGCCTTGGTGGTCTTTCTGCCGTCAGCTTGCCGGTTACGGGCGCATTACTGGCTCGCGCAGGTGCGTTGGCGGCTATTGCGGGGCCTGGCGTGGCAATCGCCATAGACGTCAATAGCGCCACCGAAGAGCAATTGCGCGGCATACGCGGCATAGGTCCCAAAACTGCCCAAATCATTATTGAAGAGCGCGCACGTGGTGGCCGCTATGAGTCGTTTGAAGACTTTTCCGATCGCGTAAAAGGCATAGGGCCGAAAAAGTCTGCCGCCTTGCAGGCCTCGGGCCTGACATTGGGCGGGCAGGGCGCAAGCAAGCCCAACTTGGCAACCTTGCCGCGGGATCAGAAAAAGTAGCCAATAGTGCTGCATTGTGCGCCGTGTGGCTGCTGCGCTGTTTTTTCGGCTGTGTGCTGGCGGCATGGTTTGTCGGATTACGCGCTTCGCGCTAATCCGATCTACGATAAAGGCACTATCGGTGTATGATTTCCATCATGAAAAAATATCTAACCATCGAAGACACCATAGGAGCCACGCCCTTGGTGCGGTTGCAGCGTATTCCCGGCGAATTCGGCGAAGCGCGCGGCAATGTCATTCTGGCCAAGCTCGAGGGCAACAACCCGGCAGGCTCCGTCAAAGATCGTGCGGCCAGCTCCATGATCCGTCACGCTGAAGCGCGTGGCGACATCAAGCCTGGCGATACACTTATTGAAGCAACCAGCGGCAACACGGGCATTGCCCTGGCCATGGCTGCCGCAGTACGTGGTTATAAAATGATATTGATCATGCCTGACAACCTTTCCGTTGAACGGCGCGCGTCCATGACGGCGTACGGAGCCCAGCTCATACTTACACCAGCCAGCCAGGGCGGCATGGAGTATGCACGCGATTTGGCCATACGCATGCAAACTGAAGGCAAGGGCAAGGTCCTGGATCAGTTTTCCAATGAAGATAACCCCAAGGCGCATTTTGAAGGCACAGGCCCTGAAATATGGCAGCAAACCGACGGCCAGGTTACTCATTTTGTCAGTGCCATGGGCACCACAGGAACCATCATGGGGGTAGCTGCTTATCTGCATACGCAAAATCCAGCCATCCAGATCATAGGCGCGCAGCCAGCCGAAGGCGCGCAAATTCCAGGCATACGCAAGTGGCCCGAGGCCTATCAGCCCTCAATTTATCAGCCTGCCCGGATTAATGAGTTCGAATCCATAGGCCAGCAAGAAGCCGAGGATATGGCCAGGCGCCTGGCAGCCCAAGAGGGCATATTTGGTGGCATTTCGTCGGCCGGCGCTTTGGTCGCCGCCATGCGTGTTGCTGCTCGCGTTCGCAATTCCACCATCGTATTCATAGTTTGCGACCGCGGCGACCGTTACTTATCAACCGGCGTCTTCACGTAGGTCGGACTAGCGCCGCTTGGCGCATAATCCGACAACATAACGCTATAACGATACAAGCGCCACAGATGCTGTGACCCAGCAGTTTTTTCAGCTATTAATTTGGTCCGCCATAGCCTTTTCGGTCAGCCAGTTCCTGGGCCAGGTCGGCAACCGAACTGGCATAAAAATAACTGCGGTTGTAATGCGTAATGGCGAAAAAGTTGGGGGTGCCGGTACGGTACTCGGCTGTATTGCGAGGCTCGTCCAGTAAATCAACTACCCCCAGCTTATGGTTTTTCCAGCTTGCCCCCGCCGTACCCGCAGCCACCGCTGGCGTTATGCCTTGCGATACGCCTTTGCTGGCGAGATTCCCCGATATCGGCTGAAGTTTTGCGCCCAAGTCTTCCAGGGTAGCCCATGCGTAGGTGGGGTATAAGCCGCCTTTTACCAAGTTTTGGGCATTGGGGGGCAGGGTGAGTGGCGCAAAAACAGGTACGCCAGGTTCCCATCCGTGCAGCCTTAAAAAATTGGCGACCGAGAAAATGGCGTCATCTACGTTATGCAGTAAATCGATGCGGCCATCGTTGTCGCCGTCCACCGCGTAGCGCATCAAGCTGCCTGGCATGAATTGGGGCAGCCCCATCGCCCCGGCAAAAGAGCCTTGTACAGTGCGGGCGTCGAGCTTTTTCTGGTAGTCCAGCTGGATCAAGTCGGCGAGCTGGTCGCGGAACAGTTGACTGCGTTCCGGCCGACTATCGTCCGGGTAGCGAAAGCCCAGCGTGGCAAGGGCGTCGAGTACGCGGAAGTTGCCGGTTTGCTGACCATAGACGGTTTCCACGCCTATGATGGCAACAATGACAGAAGGCGGTACGCCATAGGTGCGAGCCGCCTTGTCGAGGATTGCCTGGTGTTGTGACCAGAATGCTACCCCCTTGTTGATGCGCACCGGTTCGACAAAGCGGTTTCGATACGTTACCCAGCTACGGCGTATGCGGGTTTTGCTTGGCGCCATCAGCTTGGCCGCAGTGGCGTTGTACTGCGCATTTTCCAGGATGGCCACGACATAGGGCAGCGGTATGCCGCGCACTTGCGAGACTTCTTGCGCATAGGACTGCAGATTGGCAGTGAGCCTGCCGTCGGCCTGTAGAAAGCCGTTGCTGCCTACGGTGGATACGCCCGCCTTGATTGCTGGGCTGGTCTGGGCGGTAAAACCCGTGGGCGGAGCAGCATGGGTTGCGACAGTGGCTGGCGCTTTGGATGGTGCCGGTGTGATGGCGCTGGTTTGCGTGGTGCCGCAACCAGCTATCAGCAGGAATACAGAAGTCACTTGCAAAATACGGACAGGTCTGAACATAATCTTCCTTATGGAGACTCTATATATTACTCATCCCGCGTGCCGTCTGCATGAAATGGGAGACTGGCATCCCGAATGCCCGCAAAGGCTGGATGCTATCAATGATCAATTGTTGGCCAGTGGGGTGATGCCTTTTCTGGCCCAGGAACAGGCGCCCAGCGCCACTGAAGCCGATATCCTGCGGGTGCATACCCCTGAATACCTGGCGTATTTGCGCGACAACTCGCCAGCCACTGGCTATTTTGCTATTGATCCCGACACGCTCATGAATCCACATACGCTCGAAGCAGCGTGGGTGGCGGCCGGCGCGGGGATAGCAGCGGTTGATGCCATCATGGCAAAAAAAGCACGAACCGCTTTTAATTCGGTACGCCCGCCAGGCCATCATGCGCGCCCAGGCCAGGCCATGGGTTTTTGTTTTTTCAATAATCTGGCGGTGGCCGCCGCCTACGCCATCGAAAAATACGGCCTGAAGAGGGTCGCCATTATTGATTTTGACGTTCATCATGGCAACGGCACTGAAGAAATGTTTTCTGGTGACCCGCGTATTTTGATGTGCAGTTTTTTTCAATATCCACTCTTTCCCGACATATATCATGACAGCCCTGCCGAAAACATGGTAAATATACCGGTTGACGCTCACACACCGGGTGATGCCTTGCGCCAGTTGGTTACCGATATCTGGATGCCCCGGCTCGAAGCCTTTAAGCCTGAATTTATTTTCATATCGGCCGGTTTCGACGCCCATCGTGAAGACGATATGGGGCAACTTGATATGGTCGAAGCCGACTACGCCTGGATCACCAAGCAGCTTATGCGGCTGGCTGAATCTACAGCCCAGGGCAGGGTAGTGAGCTTCCTGGAAGGGGGATACAACCTGTCGGCTTTGGGGCGTAGCGCGGTGGCGCATATCAAAGCCCTGGCAACGTTGTAGAATAAGAAGGTTTTGTATTGATTTTTGTCTGCCAGGCAAAACTGGGCTAGGGGTGGCGCAAGCCGCTCAGGTGTCCGTTTACGGTGCCGGGTAGTGCTGGTTTTTTTTCTAATCCTTGGAGAATGCTCGATGAAGGTATTGGTACCTGTCAAGCGTGTGGTTGATTACAACGTCAAAGTACGCGTGAAATCCGATCAAAGCGGTGTGGATATCGCCAACGTGAAAATGTCCATGAACCCATTCGATGAAATCGCTGTCGAAGAAGCCACCCGCCTCAAAGAAAAGGGTGTTGTCACTGAAGTCATCGCTGTGTCTTGCGGTGTGGCGCAAGCCCAAGAAACCCTGCGTACCGCCATGGCTATTGGCGCTGATCGCGCCGCCCTGGTGCAAACCGATGCCGAACTGCAGCCGTTGGCCGTGGCCAAGCTGCTGAAAGCGCTGGTCGACAAAGAACAGCCCCAATTGGTGATTCTGGGCAAGCAGGCCATCGACGACGACGCCAATCAAACCGGTCAAATGTTGGCTGCCTTGCTCGATTGGCCTCAAGCTACGTTTGCCAGCAAGGTTGAAGTCACAGGCGACACCGCTGTGGTTACGCGTGAAGTCGATGGCGGTCTTGAAACCCTGTCGCTTAAGCTGCCCGCTATCATCACCACCGACTTGCGCCTGAACGAACCGCGCTATGTCACCTTGCCCAACATCATGAAGGCCAAGAAGAAGCCCCTCGAGGTCATCACGCCCGAAGAACTGGGCGTTGACGTGGCTCCGCGTCTGAAAACCCTGAAAGTCTCCGAACCGCCTGCGCGTTCGGCAGGTATTATCGTGCCCGATGTGGCTACGCTGGTCGACAAACTCAAGAACGAAGCGAAGGTGGTTTAAATGACAGTATTGGTAATTGCTGAACACGATAACGCACACCTGAAAGGTGCAAGCCTGAACGCCATTGCGGCGGGTGTGGCACTGGGTGGCGACATCCATGTATTGGTGGCGGGCAATGGCGCGCAAGCGGTCGCTGATCAGGCCGCACAAGCAGCTGGCGTAAGCAAAGTGCTGCTGGCAGACGGCGTGGCCCTGGCCGATGGCCTGGCCGAGAACGTGGCCGCTCAGGTGCTGGCTATCGCCAAAGACTACAGTCACATCCTGTTTCCCGCTACGGCGTCAGGCAAGAACGTAGCGCCGCGTGTGGCTGCCAAGCTTGATGTTGCCCAAATTTCCGACATTCTTTCCGTTGAATCGGCCGACACCTTTACTCATCCCATCTATGCAGGCAACGCAATTGCCACAGTGCAGTCGGCAGATGCAATCAAGGTGATCACAGTGCGCACAACCGCGTTCGATGGCGTTGCTGCCAGCGGCGGTAGCGCTGCAGTCGAATCCATACAGGTCGTGGCTGATTCGGGTAAATCGTCCTTTGTAAGTCGTGAAGTCGCCAAAAGCGACCGCCCTGAACTCGCCGGAGCCGCTATCGTGGTTTCGGGTGGGCGTGGTCTGGGCAGCGCCGAGAACTTCAAGATTCTCGATCCGCTGGCCGACAAACTCGGCGCCGCCTTGGGTGCTTCACGCGCAGCAGTCGACGCGGGCTACGCGCCCAACGACTGGCAGGTTGGCCAAACCGGCAAAATTGTTGCGCCGCAGTTGTACGTGGCAGTGGGCATTTCCGGCGCCATCCAGCATCTGGCAGGCATGAAAGACTCCAAGGTCATCGTGGCCATCAACAAAGATGCCGAAGCGCCAATTTTTGGTGTGGCCGACTACGGTCTGGTTGCAGACCTGTTCCAGGCCGTGCCTGAATTGGTTGCCGCGCTGTAGTCTTACGGCGTGTCCTGAAAAACCTGTAAGCTTTGTGTTTACAGGTTTTTTTTTCAGCTCGGGCCAATAAAATATCAAGTACGCCCGGCTTTCTTTGCTGTTGCAGTGTTTATGCCAGGCTCTGGCAGACGGAGACCCCATGACTTACCTAGCGCCAATTCAAGATATTCGTTTTGTTCTTAAAGAACTTGCTGGTCTGGACAGCGTACTGGCCTTGCCGGGCTTTGAAGACGTTTCTGAAGATCTGGTTGATGCGGTGCTTGAAGAAAACGCCAAGTTTGTCGAACAGGCCATTGCGCCCTTGAATCGGGCGGGAGACATCTCGCCGGCGCAGTGGTCAGATGGGGTGGTAAGCAGCGCACCGGGTTTCAAAAAGGCCTTTGAAGAGTTTGGTCAAGGTGGCTGGCAAGGCTTGCAGCACGAACAAGAATGGGGTGGTCAAGGCCTGCCCAAGCTGGTTGGCGCGCCTGCAATCGAAAACATCAACGCCGCCAACCTGGCTTTTTCCTTGTGCCCCTTGCTGACCGACGGGGTGATCGAAGCCTTGACCGAAGTTGGCAGCCCTGAACAGCAGGCCCGTTTCATTCCACCCTTGCTCGAAGGGCGCTGGACAGGCACCATGAACTTGACCGAGCCACAAGCGGGCTCAGACCTGGCCCTGATCACTACCAGGGCGGTCAAACAGGATGATGGTGTTTACAGGCTGTCTGGTCAGAAAATTTTCATTACCTATGGCGAGCACGATATGGCTGAAAATATCGTCCATCTGGTGCTGGCCCGCACGCCCGACGCGCCTAAAGGCGTCAAGGGGATTTCACTTTTCATTGTGCCCAAGTTCCTGGTCGATGCTAATGGCGCTTTGGGCGCACGCAACGATGTCTGGTGCGCATCGCTTGAACACAAGCTGGGCATACATGGCAGTCCGACCGCCGTGCTGCTGTATGGCTCAGGCATGGGTGACGTGGGCGAAGGCGCCGTGGGTTACCTGATAGGCGAAGAAAATCGCGGCCTGGAATATATGTTCATCATGATGAACGCCGCTCGTTATGCTGTGGGTATACAAGGCATTGCTGTATCCGAGCGCGCCCTGCAGCATGCGACTGCCTATGCTCACGAACGCTTGCAGGGCCAGGCCCTTGAAGGCTCGCCAGGGCCGGTTGCCATTGCCAATCACCCTGATGTGCAGCGCATGCTGCTGACCATGAGGGGGCTCACCGAAGGGGCTCGTGCCGTTGCCTACGTGGCTGCCGCCGCCAGCGATGCTGCGCGCCATCATGCCGATGCGGCAGTGCGGGCACAGAACAAGGCGTTATACGAACATCTGGTGCCGATAGTCAAAGGGTTTTCCACCGAAACGTCGGTCGAGGTTGCGTCGTTGGGGGTGCAGGTGCATGGCGGCATGGGTTTCATTGAAGAAACCGGTGCGGCGCAGTACTACCGTGATGCCCGTATTTTGCCTATTTATGAAGGCACCACCGCTATTCAGGCCAATGACTTCGTGGGTCGCAAGGTGCTGCGCGATGGTGGTGCTGTGGTGAAGGCTTTGGTCGTGCAAATGCATGCAACGGTAGCGCAATTGCAGGATCTTGCTGCACGAGGCGGCCCCGATTCTGATGGCCTGGCCCTTATCGCGCGCCGTCTGGCTGCCGCCATTACCGCTTACGAAAGCGCTACCAAGTTTGTTTTGGGCAACGCCAAAGACTCGGTGCGAGCCGTGTTTCTGGGCAGTGTTCCGTATTTGATGCTGGCCGGCGTGGTTTACGCAGGCTGGCAACTGAGCCGCGCAGCGCTGGTTTGCGCTGATAAAGCCTTGGCAGGGCAGGGGTCCGACTTTTCCACGCGAAAATTGGCCACCAGTATTTTCTATGCCGCTCATATTTTGCCGCGCGCGGAATCGCTATCGGTTGCCGTCTGTGAAGGCGGCGTGGCCAGCCTCTATAGCGCGGTATAAGCATCTTCAACGCAGCAAATTTCAAAAAAGCAAACTCTCGATATAAGTATATGCTTAAAAAGTTCTTTCTTTAAGCTACTTATGCGCCCACAATATATGGCGTATCTTTTCGTTTGTATTACGACCTCGAGAGCCATTATGACAACTTTGCGTTTGGGCGATACCGCCCCTGATTTTGAACAAGAGTCTTCTATTGGGAAGATCCGTTTCTACGATTATCTCGGTGATAGCTGGGGGGTGCTGTTTTCGCATCCGGCCGATTTCACGCCAGTGTGCACAACGGAACTGGGCTACACGGCTATCGTGTCTGGCGATTTTGCCAAGCGCAATGCCAAGGTAATCGCTGTTTCCGTTGATGACGCCGATTCTCACAGGAAGTGGATAGAAGACATTAACGATACCCAGCATACCAAGGTGAACTATCCCATACTGGCCGACGAAGATCGCAAGGTATCGACCCTTTACGACATGATCCACCCCAACGCCAGTACCACCGCTACAGTACGCTCGGTTTTTATCATTGATCCGAAAAAGAAAGTGCGCCTGACACTGACCTATCCAGCCAGCACTGGCCGCAACTTCAATGAGATTCTGCGTGTTCTTGATTCCCTGCAGCTTACTGACAACCATAGCGTTGCCACACCGGTAAACTGGGAAGATGGCGATGACGTAATTATTGTTCCATCGATTACCGACGAGGCAGTATTGAAAGAAAAATTCCCGAAGGGCTACAAGGCAGTGCGCCCTTATCTGCGCATTACTCCGCAGCCTAACAAATAAGACTGTCGTTTGAAAAGCAAGCCCTTTTTGGACTGATATTCCGAGAATTGGGCAGTGTAAAGACCGAGGCCTGGGGCCGGCACTGAGCCGGCCCCAGGCCTTTTCTGATTGGGGCTGGGGCCGTTGTATTTGCAGCGCAAGAAAAAAATAGCTTGCAAATGATACTGTTTTTTTATACAGTTCAATTTAAGCGGTAACTGTGTTTTTAAACAGTAGTATCAGTACATGCAATTAGCCCTGTCTGCATCCAATCCGCTGGGTGGCCGTGGCTAGGTACAAGCACTTACTTCAACCGGAGACATCTCATGCAAACCAGTCAATCCAAAAAAGCTCCATCCAAGTGGCCCTTTCCTCCTGGCCCCAGCCGGGGTAAGCCGGTCAGGCTTACACGTGGCGCCATGCTTACCGATGTCTGCCTGGTTGCAGCCTGGGGCGCTACTATTCCTGGCCTGATGTGGTTGGGGGCCATGGGCGGCTTTTAAAAACAGGGGTTTTCTTGTACAATAACTGGCTTTGCAACTCATCCTCTGTCGGGCTTAGCGGTACATTAATAATTTTGCCCGTATCAAGATGAAATCAGGAGCTTTACCGTGAATTTGATCGAACTTCTTGAACAAGAAGAAATCGCACGCCTTACCGGCGGCGTAGCCCACCCCCAGTTTGGCCCTGGCGACACCGTTGTGGTTAGCGTCAACGTGGTTGAAGGCGCCCGCAAGCGTGTTCAGGCTTACGAAGGTGTTGTCATTGCCCGTCGCAATCGTGGCTTGAATTCCTCCTTTATCGTTCGCAAGATTTCATCTGGCGAAGCGGTCGAGCGTACGTTCCAGCTTTATTCGCCTCAAATCGCCGGCATAGAAGTCAAGCGCCGTGGCGATGTCCGCCGTGCTAAACTTTACTACTTGCGTAGCCGTTCGGGTAAAGCTGCTCGCATCAAAGAAAAGTTGGTTCGCAACCCCAAGAAAGCCGCCGCCAAGCAATAATAAGCAGCGCGCTGCATATAGGTTTAAACCAGCAAAGGCACCCAAGCGGTGCCTTTGTCTTATGAGTTCTATGTCGCAAAGCACTTTCCCTTCTAGAAACAGGCGTGTAATTGTTCCGGGTTTTGACCCGCAGGTCCAGCCTGTCGTCCCCTGTCGGGTGCTGCAAGCATTATCCGACACCACACTCAACATCGACTTCATTCGTTCGGCATTTTCCAGCCCGCCTGAATGGCAGGTCGAGCCTATTTTCAGTGACTCATTTCAGGCCGATCTTCTTGATACCCAGGGTGTTGTGCAGGCTGCGGTGCTGTTTCCGCTAGTGCAGCGTCCTTCTGGACTGCATGTGATTTTTACGCGTCGCGCCATGCATCTCTATGATCATGCCGGGCAAATCAGTTTTCCGGGCGGGCGCATTGAAGCCTCGGATCACGATGCCGCTGCTGCCGCCGTGCGCGAAACCTATGAAGAAATCGGTGTTTCTCCTGACTTTGTTCAGCTTATCGGCACGCAGCCTTGCTTTCTGACGTCTACCGGCTTCACCATGAGGCCCGTTATTGGCGTTATTCGCCCCGGTTTCACAATTACCCCCGACGCCAGCGAGGTGGCCGAGGTGTTCGAAGTGCCACTGTCGGTATTGATGAATACACAATTGCATCGCCTGCACGAAGCTCAGTTGCCGGGGGGTGGGCACCGTTTTTATTTTTCAATTTCTTGGAAAACTTACTTTATCTGGGGCGCTACGGCAGCCTTGATCCGTAATTTTTACCATTATCTGGCTGCGGCGCAAGAAAAATCCAGATGATAGGTTTTTATGGTGCTGCATCGGGGTACTGGTTCAATAACGGCCCTGAGTCTCGTTTTCAGCCAATATGCGCTTGTATAGTTCGTGTCGCTCGGTGCTGATACTGCCTTGCCCTATGGCGGCAAGAACGCCGCATCCAGGCTCGTGGCGGTGTGTACAGTTGTAAAAACGGCAGTGCTGTATGGGTTCTTTGAACTCGGGGAAGCCTCGCTCTATGTCGGTAGAGTTCAAATGGTAAAGACCAAAAGCCTGAAACCCCGGAGAGTCGATGATATCGCCTGTTTGGTCAGGCAGGTGGTACAGGCGTGTGCTGGTCGTTGTGTGCTTGCCTGCACCCAATGCCTGAGAATGTTCCTGGGTATGCGCCCGGGCATCGGGCACCAGTGCGTTCAGTATGGTCGACTTCCCCATGCCGCTTTGACCCAGCAGCAGCGTGCAGCGGTCTTTCAGCAGCGGGAGCAGGGTGGCTCGTGTCTGTTCGGGTGCAAGGGCGCTCAGTTCAACCACTCGTATGCCTAACTGCGACAAAATTGCCAGGCGCTGACGCGCTTCCTGCACACTGTTTTCAAGGTCTATTTTGTTCAGGGCGACGACTGGGTCTATACCGGCGCTCCAGGCGGCTACCAGCGCGCGCCCGGTCAGGTCGTCGGAGAAGGCAGGTTCAGGCGCCACCACTATCAGCAGTTGGTCGACATTGGCCGCGAACTGCTTGGTTCGCATGTCGTCGGAGCGGTAAAGCAGGTTGCGTCGTTCGAGTATGCGGTCGATTGAGCCTTCGTCGGCGCCTTGCGGGCTGATGACAACATTGTCGCCTACGGTTGCACCGGCTTTTTTTCCACGTGGAAAACATTTACGCAGGCTGCCATCGGGCAGCTCTACGGTGTAGTGGCGCCCGTGAGCGGCAATGATACGCCCTTGCAGGACGGTGGCGTTAGCCATGTTTCAGGTTCTGTATGCGTAGCACGGCGGGTGGATGGCTGTCGTAAAAGGCCGAGTGTAACGGATCGGGCGTGAGTGTGGCGGCGTTGTCGTCATAAAGCTTGACCAGGGCCGATACCAGCGCGTCGGCAGAGCTTTGTTGGGCGGCGTAGTGGTCGGCCTGATATTCGTCGCGTCGTGAAAACCAACTGGCCAGCGGGGTGAGCCAAAAAGTAAAAACCGGCGTCACCAAAAAGAACAGAATCAGGGCCAGGGCGTCGTTGGGCCGGCCCAGTTGCGGCAAGACGCCCAGTTCTGTGTAAAACCAGACTTGAGTCGACAGCCAGCCCAGGATCAGGAGAAACACCAGGGCCAGGCTAAAACTGATGGCCAGGCGCCTGGCAATGTGCCTGAGTTTGAAGTGCCCCAGTTCGTGGGCCAGCACGGCTTCGATTTCGTCGACATTCAGGCGAGACAGCAGCGTATCGAAAAAGACGATGCGTCGCGCTTTGCCAAAGCCCGTGAAGTAGGCGTTGCCGTGGGCCGAGCGTTTCGAACCGTCCATCACGAACAGGCCGCTGAGCGAGAATCCGCAACGTTGGGCCAGGCTTTGAATGCGTCCGGCCATTTCTGGGTTATCCAGTGGAGTGAACTTGTTGAACAGCGGAGCGATTACCATGGGGAACAGCCAAAGTATCAGGAGATTGAAGCCTACCCAGATGGACCAGGCCCACCAGACCCAGCGGGGGCCGGCATGGCCCATAATCCACAAAATGCTTGCAACGAGCGGTATGCCAAGCAACAAGGCTACCAGCAAGGCTTTCAGCGAGTCTTGCACGAATAGCTTGGGCGTGACGCGGTTGAAACCAAAGCGAGCTTCGAGTTCGAATTTTCTCCAGATTGAGAATGGCAGGCCGATCAGGCCCAGCACGGCCATGACGGAGCCGATCAGGGCCAACTGGCGCAGCATGTCGTTGTCAATCAGGTAAGCTAGTTGCAGATCCAGCCATTGCAAGCCGCCCAGCAGGGTGAGCGCGACCAGTACCGCCGCTTCGGTAACGCGTTCCACCATAGAGAACCGCATCTTGGCCGCAGTGTAATCAGCAGCACGCTGGTGGCTACGCAGGCCTATGCGGTCGGCGAACACTGCGGGGACGGCAAGGCGATGCCGTTGCACGTGCCGGATCTGGCGCGATGCCAGCCATAATCGCAGCAAAATATCGACAAGTAGGAAGGCTACGAACAGCAAGGTAAACATAGGAAGCGCCAGTATGCGAAAATCGGTGTTTTAAGGAAGGATTATATGGCGGTAAATGAACAGCGTTTAGTGTGGTTAGACATGGAAATGACCGGTCTCGACCCCGAAAAGGAACGTATTATTGAGGTGGCCGTAGTAATTACCGAGGCCGACCTGACTTTTGTCGCTGAAGGGCCTGTGTTAGTTATACACCAGAGCAACGAATTGCTTGATGCAATGGATAAATGGAATCAGTCCACGCACGGTAAAAGCGGGCTTATCGACAAGGTCAAGGCGTCTGTGCTTACTGAAGCGCAGGCCGAAGAACAGTTGCTACAGTTCCTGGCCATGCACGTGCCTGTGGGCAAGTCGCCCATGTGCGGCAACACCATAGGGCAGGATCGCCGCTTCATGGTCAAGTACATGCCCAAGCTGGAAGCGTTCTTCCATTATCGCAATCTGGATGTCAGTACTCTGAAAGAGCTTTCTTTGCGCTGGAAGCCCGAGGTTTACAAAAGTTTCGTCAAGAAAAGTCGGCACGAGGCGCTGGCCGATATTTACGAATCCATAGAAGAACTCAAGCACTACCGCGAGCATTTCATCAAGTTGTAGATGGTGTGACGCGCACGCTTGCAGGCAAAGACTTACCGGATATCCCAATGATCGCTCACTCAGGACCAGGCAATATCGCCGGCATAGGGGTCGACCTGCTTAGGGTCGACCGCATAGAACAGGTTTTTGCCCGTCACGGTCAAAAATTCATACGCCGTATACTCGGCCCCGAGGAAATTGAAAAATTCCAGCGCCGCTACCAGCGCGATCCGCGCCGTGGCATTCGCTTTCTTGCCACCCGCTTCGCTGCCAAAGAAGCCTTTTCCAAAGCCATAGGCCTGGGCATGCACAGCCCCATGGCCTGGTCGCGCATGCAAACCCTGAACGAGGCCGGCGGCAGGCCTGTGGTACGGCTGTCCGAGCCGCTGGCGAGCTGGTATCACCAGCGCTTCGGCGCCGCCCATGTTTCAATTACAGATGAAAGCGATAGCGTCGTGGCGTTTGTGATGGTTGAAACGCTAACCCCAAAGCCTTAACCATAAACACCCAACCCCATACTCGAGAATTAACGGATAAACAGCATGACAGCCCAGAAGACGCGCATCAGTCTGCCGCCCGGACCTGTAATGGTCGATATCGAAGGCACGGTAATGACCGCCCACGAACGCGCCCGCCTGCGCAACCCCTTGGTGGGCGGGGTGATCCTGTTCGCCCGCAACTTTGACCACCGCGAACAATTGACCGACTTGTGTCAGGCTATCCACGCCGAACGTAATGAACCCTTGCTGATTGCCGTCGATCACGAGGGCGGGCGGGTGCAGCGCTTTCGCACCGATGGCTTTACCGAAATTCCCGCCATGAGCGTATTTGGCGAACTATGGCTGGAAGATTCCCTGGCCGCCATGCGCCTGGCGTCTGAAACCGGCTATGTGCTGGGGGCCGAACTGCGCGCCTGTGGCGTAGACTTAAGTTTTACCCCCGTGCTGGACCTGGATTACGGCGTCAGCAAAGTGATAGGGAATCGCGCGTTTCATCGCGACCCGCGCGTCGTCACCATGCTGGCCCGGGCTCTGATACAAGGGCTGATGCTGGCCGACATGGCGGCTTGCGGCAAGCATTTTCCCGGTCATGGCGCCGTGGAAGCCGACTCACATCACGAAATTCCCGTCGACCAGCGCGGCTTCGAAGACATCATGCAGGAAGACGCCGCGCCCTACGCCTGGCTGGGCGATATGGTGTTGCCGTCGGTCATGCCCGCGCACGTCATCTACCCCAAGGTAGACCCGCATCCTGCCGGGTTTTCTCGCCACTGGATACAAAAAGTGCTGCGCCAAGACCTGGGTTACGACGGTGTGGTGTTTTCCGATGACTTGACCATGGAAGGGGCCACTGTGGCGGGCGATATCCTGGCGCGCGCCCAGGCCGCCCTGGGTGCGGGATGCGATATGGTACTGGTATGTAATCGCCCCGATCTGGCCGACGACCTGCTGGCGCGGTTGCAAATCCAGCATGAACCCGCTTGCATACAGCGCATCCGGCGCCTGATGCCGCAAAAACCCGCCCCGGATTGGGACGCCCTGCAAGCCGATGAGCGCTACCAATATGCCCGACGACTACAATCTCAAATCGTTTCTGGCTGACCTGCCGCACTTGCCTGGCGTTTATCGGCATATCGATGCGCAAGGCGAGGTGCTGTACGTAGGCAAGGCACGCGACCTGAAAAAACGCGTGAATTCCTATTTCCAGAAAACGCCTGACAGCCCTCGCATTGCCTATATGGTGGCGCGGGTAGTGCGGGTAGACGTTACTGTTACGCGTTCTGAAGCGGAAGCTCTGCTGCTTGAAAATAATCTGATCAAGCAGCTAAAGCCGCGCTACAACATACTTTTCAGGGATGACAAGTCTTACCCCTACCTGATGATCAGCGGCCATGTTGCGCCGCGCATTGCCTATTATCGTGGCAGCACCAGTGGCAAGGGACGGTATTTCGGTCCCTATCCGAACGCCTGGGCGGTGCGCGAAACCATACAGATACTGCAACGGGTTTTTCGCCTGAGAACCTGCGAAGACAGTGTTTTTGCAAACCGTTCCCGACCTTGCCTGTTATATCAAATAGGGCGGTGCTCGGCGCCTTGCGTCAATCTGATCCCAGCCGAAGACTATAAAGCCGATGTCGAACGCGCCGTACGGTTTTTGGACGGGCACGCCAAAGACGTCATGCACGATATCGAAGTGCGTATGCGCAAGGCCTCTGATGCGCTTGAGTTCGAACAAGCCGCCGTGCTGCGCGACCAAATGGGGGCTCTGGCCAGGGTGTTGCAGCAGCAGTCCATGGAAAAAATCGGTAACGATGATGTCGATGTGATTGCGCTGGCTTCGGCGGGCGGGCGGGTATGCGTGAACCTGGCCATGATACGAGGCGGGCGGCATTTGGGCGACAAGCCTTTTTTCCCATCGCAAACTCACGATGACAGTCCGGGCGATGTGTTGGCCGCGTTTGTGGCCCAGCATTACGTTGAAAGCAATATGCCTGCCGTACTCGTGTGCTCGCATGCCTTGCCTGATCCAGACCTGATAGGGTTGCTGGCCGAACGCACCGGTGTCAAGGCGCGCGTGCTCATCAGGCCGCAAGGCATACGCAAGACCTGGCTGGAGCAAGCCACCCGCAATGCAGAACTCGCACTGGCCCGCCTGCTCAGCGAATCCAGCGCACGCGCCGCGCGCACTCTGGCGCTGGCCATGGCGCTTGAGCTCGACACCGATGAGGCGGCGCTCGACGCCCTGCATATCGAATGCTTCGACATCAGCCATACCGCTGGCGAGGCGACCCAGGCATCTTGCGTGGTTTATCGGCATCACGACATGCAGCCCTCGTTATATCGGCGCTACAACATTGCCGGCATCACGCCGGGTGACGATTACGCAGCCATGCGCCAGGTGCTGACTCGCCGCTTCAGTCGGGTGGCCGATGGCCAGGCCGATATGCCCGACACCGTGCTGATAGACGGCGGCAAGGGCCAAGTCGAAGTCGCGCGCCAGGTCTTTGTGGAATTGGGCCTTGATACCCATACGATAGTGGGTGTTTCCAAGGGCGAGGGGCGTAAGGTCGGCCTCGAAACCTTGGTGTTTGTCGATGGGCGTGAGCCCGTGGCGCTGGGCATAGAATCGGCTGCGTTGATGCTGGTGGCGCAAATTCGCGACGAGGCCCATCGATTCGCCATCACGGGTATGCGGGCGCAGCGCGCCAAGGCCCGTAATGTATCGCGCCTGGAAGAAATCGAAGGGGTGGGCGCCAAGCGCCGCCAGAAGTTGCTGGCGCGTTTCGGTGGCTTTTCGGGTGTGGTCGACGCCAGCATTGATGACTTGCGCTCGGTGGCCGGGATTTCGGACGATCTCGCCGAGCGTATCTATCTTGCGCTGCGATAAGGTAGTATTGAGCCTATGCCATTTAACTTACCAATTGCCCTTACCTGGCTGCGCATCGCCATGATCCCCCTGATCGTGGGGCTTTTTTATGTACCCTCCGACTGGCTTTCCATGCCAGTGCGTGATTTGATTGGTGCGCTTGCCTTTATTGTTGCCGCCTTGACCGACTGGTTCGATGGCTGGCTGGCCCGGCGCTGGAACCAGACTTCAGCTTTTGGCGCCTTCCTGGACCCAGTGGCCGACAAGCTTATGGTGTGTGCTGCCCTGTTGATACTGCTGGATCTGAATCGGGTTGACTCGTTCATTGCTCTGGTCATTATCGGGCGCGAAATTACCATATCGGCATTGCGCGAATGGATGGCGAAAATCGGCGCCAGCGGCAGTGTTGCCGTGCACAGGTTGGGCAAGTTCAAGACGGCGGCCCAAATGGTGGCTATTCCTTGTCTGCTTTATTGGCAACCGTTATATGGGGTATCAACACAAATCGTCGGCCAAATCCTTATCGTGGTGGCCGCCATTCTTACGGTTTGGTCCATGTGCTACTACCTGGGCAAGGCTTGGCCTGAAATTCGCGATAAAGGTGGCAGGCCGCAGTAAACCGGTATAGGTCGGCATGGCGCATGCCTACTGCCGCACTGACCCCACCCACACCGAACAAAACGCAACGGCAAGCGGCAAGTTTGCGCTGCTTAAGCCGACACCCATCATTGCCTGGGGGTGCGTATATGGCTGACTTCGGCTGGCTGGCTGCTGCGCCAGGGGTTGATGTCCAGCCCGCCCCGGCGAGTGTAACGCGCATAAACCAGTAAAGACTGCGGTTGGCAGGCTTGCCAGATATGGCAATAAATCTGCTCTACGCAATGTTCGTGGAACTCGTTGTGGCGTCGCATGGAAACAATATATGCAAGCAAGGCCCCACGGTCTATCTGCGGTCCTGTGTAGCGCACCTGAACGCTGCCCCAGTCGGGCTGACTGGTGACAGGGCAGTTGGACTTCAGCAGGTCTGACATCAGTGTTTCTGTAACCAGTGGGGCGTCGGGGGTGCAGCGCAGCAGGCTGGCCGAGGGCTGGTGTATGGTGACTTCGATATCGGTGTCGTCTATGCACATGCCGTCCATAGGCTGGCAAAGCTGCGACTCACGCCCTATGCCAAGATCGATTCCCACCGCAACCGGCGAGCCAGACGCCTGCGCCAGATCGTGCGCCATGCGTTCCCTGACCTGTTCCGTGCTTGCAAAGTGTTCTTCATTAAACGAATTCAGATAGAGCTTGAATGACTTGGACTCGATAAGCCTGGGGCTGTCTGGTGCAAAGGTGAAGCGAGCCATGCCTGCCACCGGCCTGCCTTTGGGATTGAGCCAGGATATTTCGTAGGCGTTCCAGATATCGGCGCCGAACCAAGTGTGTGGAATGGATAGCTTTTCGCGATTGAGGCTGCGGTCTATGGGAAAGAGCAGGGCAGGGTTGTAGGCATCGGGGTAAGACACATCGTGCCCCAGCGGGGCATTGGCAAGTATGGCGTCGGACATGGCAAGGTTTGGAGATAATTAAATGCTGTTCAAGCAGTTCCAAGGCAGCAAGGGATACCTGCTTGCGGTGCTCAAGTAGAGGGAAAAGTAATTGTACCTCGTTGGCGGTCTGTATTCCGCATTGTGAAAATCGTTTTTTGCAATATGAAATGAAGATGTTGCATCGCAAGGTAAGTTATTTCATAGGAAAGAATTATATTTCACATCGTGGTGTAATTTTCATAAGTATATGATTTTTATAAAATACATTTTTTGTCTTATATAAGACATAAGTCTCGTTTGCTCTGCAACATAAGCGTAAACTTTTCCCAACGATTATCCCTTTCTATCTATCTTGTTTTTACTAGGAGTTGCACCATGAGCACACGAGAAAACGAAATTCGCAATTTGCAGAAAACCTGGGCCGAAGACCCACGCTGGCAGGGCATCAAGCGCGGCTACGGTGCTGAAGAGGTCGTGCGCTTGCGTGGTTCTGTTGTCGTCGAGCACACGCTGGCGCGTCGTGGCGCTGAAAAATTCTGGGATCTGCTTCATTCCGAGCCTTTCGTAAATACGCTGGGTGCGCTCACCGGCAATCAGGCCATGCAGCAAGTCAAGGCTGGCCTGAAAGCCATTTATCTGTCGGGCTGGCAAGTTGCGGGCGACGCCAACGGTGCTGGCGAAATGTATCCCGACCAATCTTTGTACCCCGCCAACTCGGTGCCTCAGGTGGTGCGGCGCATCAACAATGCACTGACCCGCTGTGACCAGATCCAGTGGATGGAAGGCAAGAACCCCACCGATGATGACTACATCGATTTTTTCGCTCCTATCGTGGCTGATGCCGAAGCCGGCTTTGGCGGCGTGCTCAACGCTTTTGAACTCATGAAGGCCATGATAGAAGCGGGCGCAGCAGGCGTGCACTTCGAAGATCAGCTTGCGTCGGTCAAAAAATGCGGCCATATGGGTGGCAAGGTGCTGGTGCCAACCCGCGAAGCGGTAGCCAAGCTGGTATCCGCACGTCTGGCTTCCGACGTCCTGAATGTGCCTACCTTACTGTTGGCCCGTACTGATGCCGACGCAGCCGATCTGGTCACCAGCGATATCGACGAAAACGATCACCCGTTCATTACCGGTGAGCGCACGGTTGAAGGCTTTTTCCGTACTCGTCCAGGCATAGAGCAGGGTATTTCCCGTGGCTTGGCCTATGCTCCTTATGCAGATTTGCTGTGGTGCGAAACGTCTACGCCCAATCTGGAATATGCCCGTAAATTCGCCGAAGCCATCCATCGTCAGTTCCCTGGGAAAATGTTGGCCTATAATTGCTCGCCTTCGTTCAACTGGAAAAAGAATCTGGACGATGCCACGGTTGCCAAGTTCCAGCGTGAATTGGGCGCCATGGGTTATAAGTTCCAGTTCATTACCCTGGCTGGTTTCCATTCATTGAACTATGGCATGTTCGAGCTTGCGCATGGCTATGCGCGCAAGCAAATGACAGCTTTTGTCGAGTTGCAGCAAAAAGAATTTGCCGCCGCCGATCTGGGCTTTACCGCCGTCAAGCACCAGCGCGAAGTGGGCACTGGTTATTTCGATGCGGTAACCCAGGCTATTGAAGGTGGGCAGTCTTCCACAACGGCATTGACCGGGTCTACGGAAGAAGCCCAATTTGAAAGCTCCGCCAAGGAAGGTCTGCAAGTAGCCTGACTTTAGCTTGCGCGGTAGTGGGGCCGGACCGGCGGAGTTTTCCGCGGGTCCGGCCCCGAGTGATTTGAAGGATCTTGATCTATATCAATATGGGGGTTTATCCCTGCTTGTTATAGTGTTTAACTATGCGCGCTTTTTCAATTTTTTCCACCCCTCACGGCTTGTCCGACCAGGAACGTCAGAAACGCCGTCATATGCTTGCGCGTATGGGGTTGGCATGGCTGGCCATGATGCAAGTCATGATGTTTGCCTTTCCAGGCTATTTGCGTAGCGCAAGCATGGCTCCCGAGAACCTTGCATTGCTCGATCAGGCTATTTTCATCATGAACTGGATCAGCCTGGTTCTGACCGTGCCCGTCATGCTGTATTGCGCCTTGCCGGTATGGGGCAATGCCTTTGGCCGTATGCTGCAAGGCGGTGTCAACATGGACGTGCCTGTAGCGCTGGGCATCATCGCAGCCTTCATTCCCAGCGTCTATGCAACCTGGGTGGGGCAGGGCGAAGTCTATTTCGATTCAGTCACCATGTTCGTGGCCTTCTTGCTGACGGCCCGCTATCTCGAGCTTTGCGCGCGCCAGGCCATAGGCGTGGGGGCTGCCCATGCCATCATTGAAGAATTCCGCGTTGCGGTATCGCAGCGCGCCAATCATCTGGCATTCTGGTTTGTTGTGATCCAGCTTGCGCTGGCCTTTCTGGTAGGCGCGGTATGGTATTTTTATGCACCTGAACGCGCCATTGGCGTCATGGTAGCCTTGCTGGTCATGAGCTGTCCCTGTGCCATGGCCATGGCTGTTCCCACGGCTGTGGCCGCCGCGCACGCCAGCTTGTCCGCGCGGCCGGCAGTTACCGATTTCGACGTTGTACGGCTTTCTCAGGCAACCGGTGCCGTGTCCAGGCAAAACCTGTATGCGTCGGTCGCTTGGCATTTTCTGATGACGCCATTGGCCGCCATAGGCCTGGTGGCTCCTTGGGTGGCGGCAATATCCATGTTTTTGTCGTCGTTGGCGGTTGCCGCAAATTCGTGGCGCCTGTATCGGCGCCAGACACATGCGCAGAACGCCACCGACTGGCAAAGCACAGCGGTGCAGGGCTAGCGCTCATGGCCGAGTCTCTGTTTCTGCTGTTGCCAATATCGCTGGTTTTCGTCATTGCCATAGGTGTGTTTTTCTGGTGGGCAATTTTTTCCGGCCAGTTTGATGACGTGCAGTCAGGTGGCGACGCTATCTTGCTGGATCACGATATGCCGCCCGACGACCCGACCAGCCAGCAGGCTCAAGACGACACAACAGCGCAGCGGCCAGCCGCAATGCACTAGTCCGGTTCGTCCGAGGGCAGGCAGTTAATCATTTATGTTTTTTTATTAAGTGTGGCGCGATAACGTCAGCATGTTCAGCCTGAGTCCAATTTTGATTCAAATCAAGGTTCGATTTATTTCCATGCTGGATCATGTTTGACTTAAGCATTATTTATTTGTTTTAGGGGAAGCTCATGGGCACTTCCGATACTGTCGGGAATAACGCTGAAACCTACAACTATGGCGTGGTTCGTCAGTTTGCGATCATGACCGTAGTGTGGGGCATAGTAGGCATGGGGGTTGGCGTCTGGATCGCCGCACAACTGATCTGGCCGGAACTGAATTTCGACGTTCCTTGGCTAAGTTATGGTCGTCTGCGGCCCTTGCATACTAATGCCGTCATTTTTGCGTTTGGTGGGAGCGCATTGTTCGCCACCTCGTATTATGTCGTGCAGCGCACTAGCCAGGCACGCCTGTTTTGCGACAAGCTTGCGGCGTTCACTTTTTGGGGCTGGCAGGCGGTGATCGTTGCCGCGGTCATTACACTGCCCATGGGCCTGACCACCACCAAAGAATATGCCGAACTCGAATGGCCTATCGACATTCTGCTCGCCTTGGTCTGGATTGCCTATGCCGTGGTGTTTTTCGGTACTATCGTCAAGCGCCGGGTCAAGCATATTTATGTGGCTAATTGGTTTTACGGTTCTTATATCGTGACCATTGCGGTTTTGCACATATTCAATAACCTTGAACTGCCGGTTTCCATGTGGAAATCGTATTCAGTTTATAGTGGCGTGCAAGATGCCATGGTGCAGTGGTGGTATGGTCATAATGCCGTGGGCTTTTTCCTCACCACCAGCTTTCTGGGCATGATGTATTACTTTGTGCCCAAGCAAGCCGAGCGCCCCATTTATTCGTACCGCCTTTCCATCGTGCACTTTTGGGCATTGGCGTTTACTTATATGTGGGCTGGCCCGCATCACTTGTTGTATACCTCGTTGCCTGACTGGACCCAATCCCTGGGCATGGCCTTGTCGCTGATATTGCTGGCACCATCGTGGGGCGGCATGATTAACGGCATCATGACCATGTCGGGCGCCTGGCACAAGCTGCGTACTGATCCCATCCTGAAGTTCCTGGTGGTCTCGCTGTCGTTCTACGGCATGTCTACCTTTGAAGGCTCCATGATGTCCATCCGTACAGTCAATGCCTTGTCGCACTATACCGACTGGACTATTGGTCACGTGCATTCCGGCGCATTGGGCTGGGTTGCCATGATTACCTTTGGTTCGCTGTACTACATGATTCCCCGCTTGTATGGCCGTAAATCCATGGCCAGCATGAAGCTGGTCGATCTGCACTTCTGGCTGGCCACGCTGGGCGTAGTGATGTATATCAGCGCAATGTGGATTGCCGGCGTGATGCAAGGCCTCATGTGGAGCGCCACCAGCGAAGACGGCATGCTCACCTACAGCTTCGTTGAAGCGGTCAAGGCAACTTACCCCTTCTACGTCATTCGCATGCTGGGCGGCTTGTGCTTCCTGGGTGGTGTCATCGTCATGGGCTGGAATACTTATCTCACAGTCCGTGGTCAAGTCAAAGTAAACCCTGTGGTGCATGTGTATAGCCCGGACGCCCGCGATCCGGCCCTGCTTGGCCCTGCAGCAGCAACGGCTACAGCTTAAGGAGCAACTGAATGTCTAATCAAAACCATGGTCTTTTTTCGCACAAGACACTGGAAAAAAACATCGGTCTGCTGATCGTGTTCAGTATCCTGGTGATTTCGTTTGCCGGTTTGGCACAAATTGTGCCGCTGTTTTTCCAGCATTCGACCACTACGCCTACGCCAGGGGTCGAGCCCTACGAGCCGCTCAACCTGATCGGGCGCGATATCTACATACGCGAGGGCTGCGTTAGCTGCCACTCGCAACAGATACGCATGCTCAGCTCCGAGGTCCAGCGCTATGGTCCCTATTCGCTGGCGGGCGAGTCCCGCTACGACCATCCCTTCCTTTGGGGATCGAAGCGTACAGGTCCCGATCTGGCCCGCGTCGGCAAGCGCTATTCCGACGACTGGCACCGAGTGCACTTGCGCAACCCGCGCGACGTCGTGAAAGAATCGAATATGCCCAGCTACCCATGGCTGCAGCACAATTCGGTGGCCAACGAAAACGTGCAAACCCGCATGCGCGTGCTGCGCCGCCTGGGTGTGCCCTACACCGACGAGCAAATCGACAAGGCGCCCGAGCAACTGCAGGGTAAAACCGAAGAAGATGCTCTGGTCGCTTATCTGCAGGGCTTGGGTATAGCCGGGCGCGAAGCGGCGGCCAAGGCAGTTGCTGAAGGGGAACTGTAATGCTGGGCATAGTCAATGGCATCATGACCGCCATCGCCATGCTGACCTTTATCGGCATAGTCTGGTGGGCATTTTCGCGGGGGCGCAGCGAAGCCAATCAGGAGGCGTCGCTATTACCTTTTGCCGTGCCTGATGAGCGTTTGATGAACAACCAAGAAAGGAGCTCCCATGAGTGATTTTGTCAGTAGCTTCTGGAGCTACTTTGTTGGCGTGATTGCCCTGGGCGGGATCGCTTTTTGTGTATGGCTGCTGTATACGCAGCGGGCCTGGCTTAAATCCGATGTCAAGATAGTCGAAGAAACCGGGCATGTCTGGGACGGCGATCTTACCGAGTACAACTACCCGGTGCCGCGCTGGTGGACGGTTTTCTATCTGGGCTTGTGTGTTGTGGCCTTGGTTGTATTGTTCCTGTATCCGGGTGTGGGCAGCTACAAGGGCGAATTGGGCTATACCGCAGCCAAGCAGGTCAAGGCCGAGCAAATGGCGCTTAACGAAAAAATCAAACCGATTTTCGAGCGCTATAAGCAAATGCCCATAGAACAAATTGCCATGGATGACAGTGCGCGTGAAATCGGCCAACGCCTGTTTCTGAACAACTGTGCGCAGTGCCATGGTTCTGACGCCAAAGGCAGTGGCAGCTTCCCCAACCTTACTGATAACGACTGGCTGTGGGGCGGCGACCCTCAACATATTTCGGACACCATTACCAACGGGCGCCATGGCATGATGCCGCCCTGGGGAGCCCAGATCAAGCCGGCTGAGGCTGCCGATATCGCGCAATACGTGCGTTCTTTGTCGGGCCTGGCCAGTGACGCCTTGCGTGTGGTTCCCGGCAAGCGCGGGTTTGATACTTTCTGTGTAGCTTGCCACGGCGCTGAAGGCAAAGGCAATACTGCATTGGGTGCGCCCAACCTGACTGACGATGTCTGGCTGCATGGCAGCTCAGAAGCTTCCATCGTGGCAACCATACTCAATGGTCGCGTGAACGAAATGCCAGCCCAGAAAGGCATATTGACTGAGGATCAGATTCGTATGCTTACCGCGTGGGTATGGGGCTTGTCGAATCAGCCCGCAAAAGTAGCAGCAAACTAAAGGAACACCATGAGCAACGAACCCTCCGACCAAACTGAATCGAAAGCAACGCCAGAGCAGCCACCGGCCTGGCAGCCGCCTCGTATTTCGGAAGTGAAGGGTGGTTCGTCTCCTCAGGTTGAAAAAGCGCTGGCCGATGTACGCCGCAAAATTTACCCGCGTTCGGTGTCGGGTATTTTTGCGCGCTGGCGCATTATCATGGTTTTTATTACGCAACTGATTTTTTACGGCTTGCCGTGGTTGCAATGGAATGGACGTCAGGCGGTTCTATTCGACTTGGGCGCACGCAAGTTTTATATATTCGGTATGGTCTTGTGGCCCCAAGACGTCATTTACCTTGCCGTATTGCTGGTGCTGTCCGCTTTTTCCCTATTTTTATTCACTGCAATGGCAGGCCGGCTATTTTGTGGCTATGCTTGCCCGCAAACTGTATATACCGAAATTTTCATGTGGGTCGAGCGCCGCATCGAAGGCGATCGCCTGGCCCGTATCCGTCTCGATGAACAGCCGTGGTCTTGGCGCAAGCTGCGCCTGAAGGCCAGCAAGCACATTATCTGGATCCTCATTGCCTGGTGGACGGGCTCTACCTTCATCGGTTATTTCGCACCCATACGCGAACTGGGCATGGGTTTGCTTACCTTTACTCTGGGGCCATGGCAGTGGTTCTGGATGGTGTTCTACGCCTTCGCCACCTGGGGCAACGCCGGTTTCATGCGTGAGGCCGTCTGTAAATACATGTGCCCTTATGCGCGCTTTCAAAGCGTCATGGTTGATGAAGACACTTTTGTGGTCACCTATGACCACGTCCGTGGCGAACCCCGTGGCGGGCGCTCGCGCCGTATCGATCACAAAGAAGCGGGCATGGGCGATTGCGTCGACTGCAGCTTGTGCGTGCAGGTTTGTCCCACCGGCATCGACATCCGCGATGGCCTGCAATATATGTGCATAGGGTGCGGCGCCTGTGTCGATGCCTGCGATCAGGTCATGGAAAAAATGGATTACGACAAGGGTCTGATCCGTTACACGTCAGCCAAGGCCATTACCGAGCGTCTTACCCAGCCGCAGGTACGTAAGCGCGTCTTCAGGCCGCGTGTGCTGGCCTACATGGCCATCTTGTCGCTAATAGGTATTGCCTTTGTTGTGTCGCTGGTTACACGCACGACACTGCGCATGGATGTCATACGCGATCGTGGCGCGCTGGGCCGGGAAGTGGCTGGCGGCATGATAGAAAACGTGTATCGTCTGCAAATCATCAATACCACAGAGTTTCCCCTGACTCTTACACTTAGTGCTAGTGGTGTGCCCGATCTGGCCATTCTTAGCGCCGATCAAGGTGCGACATCGATTGATATCGAAGCAGCGTCAAACAGGCTGGTGCCGGTGGTGGTACGAGCCCCGGCGACATCCATAGAGCCGGGGCTATACGATATCAGGCTCAAGGCGGTGGCCAAATTTGAGTCCGGGCGCGAAACCACCGTTGTCGAGCGATCCAGCTTTTTTGTACCCAAGTAATATTTAAAGAGGATGGTTTCATGCATCAGAATAAGCTTGGGAAGGTAAGTGCCTTGACTCCTCAAAGCAGCAAACCTTGGTGGCGCGAGCCCTGGCCCTGGATTTTAATGGCTGGCCCTGCACTGGCCGTCATTGGTTGTATTATTACCATTGTTCTTGCATTCCAACATTTCAGCGGCCAGGGCATTTCCGACGGCGGCGTTAAGCGTGGATTGGTGGTGGATAAGCCTGCTGTAATGTCTGCGCATGCAGATAAATAATTTTGTTTCTAAGTCAAGACTGGACGCGCAGGCCAAGCGCAAGCACTACGGGTGCAAGGCCCGCGAAGCCGGTGCAATACATATTTAATTTAGATATGGAATAATGCAATATAAAAAAGAAATACAGGAGACCGCAGTATGAAGTGTCGTGCATTAATGTGGGTTTTGTGGCCGTCTTTTTTAATTGCAGGTGCAACCAGCGCTGCGGTTTTCGCCTTGGTTGACCCGCTTGATATTGAATTCTTGGGTTACATTCAGGCCAGTCGCCAGGTGGTGTATGCCATGGGTTTCTTTTTGTTTTGGCTGATGGCGGCGTTATCAAGCGCCCTGACCATACATATGGCCCCACGCGGGCGCATTGTCGACGAGTTCGACGACCCTATATAGCAGGGCAACCTGCCACGGGGTTTTGTCGGATTACGTGCTAATCTCACCTACATTCAGTGTCACTGTCGTAGGTCGGATTAGCGCGCAGCGCGTAATCCGACAATCACCGTTACACGGCATCGTGTATAGGCCAGCGTCATTGCAGCCCGGTACCGCCAAAATTAACCGATTTAACCGCAGTCAGTGCCTGCCAAAGTGCGCAGAGTCTGCATATCAATAATTTGCACTTGGCGTTGCTGAATATGCAGCACGCCCTCGCGCGCGAAACGGGAAAACAGCCGACTGACTGTTTCCAGCGTAAGGCCAAGATAGTTGCCGATTTCTTCGCGGCTCATGCGCAACATGAATTCGCTGGATGAATAGCCAAGGGTAAACAGGCGTTGCGACAGGTTAATCAGGAATGCCGCCAGCCGCTGCTCGGAACGCAAGCCCCCCAAAGACATCACCAACTGATGTGAGCGGTTGATTTCCTTGCTCATGAGCCTGCGCAACTGTTGCTGCAATATAGGTATATGTTGCGAGAGCATGTCAAGTTCGTCTATGCGTATGACGCAGACTTCGCTGTCTTCCAGCGCTATGGCATGTGATGCCTGGATATTTTCCAACAGACCATCCATGCCAAGGATTTCACCGGGCAAAAGAAAGCCCGTAATTTGCACTTGGCCGTTGGCATCTTCAAGCTGGGTTTTCATGGAGCCTGATCGTATCCCATAAACGGCTTCGGTTTTATCGCCCAGGTGAAAAAGAACAGAACCCTTGGGAACGCGGATCCGCTCTTTGATGAGTTCATCAAGTTTGCTGACGTCGTGGCGAGCCATGCCCAGAGGCAGACAAATCTCGCTAAGCATGCAGGTGGAGCAGCGAGTTGAGTCAGGAGAAACAATGATTTTTTTTTGCATAGAATAGCGTCGGCAGACGAATAAGCTGTTTGCACAGCGCTTTAAGGCAAGTTACTGTATCCGTGGCTTCTACGGAGACCATCCGAAGAAACGGAGCGTTTGATATTTATCAAGTATAAGGGATGTCTTAAATAAGTATAAGGGATGGTTTGATAAAATAGGCACTTGCCTATGGCGCATTTGTGGTATTTCTGCTAATGCGTTTCCCAATACGATGGCGTTGCATAGCGGGCACGCAGCATATCTACAAACAAGCGCACACGCAAAGGCAGGTGTTTGCGTTCGGGTAGCATGGCAAAAATGCCGTTGGCAGGGGCAGCGTATTCATCCAGCACACTGACCAGGCGCCCTTTGGTCAAGTCTTCGCGCACTTCCCACAACGACCGCCAAGACAAGCCTAGGCCGGCCAGCACCCATTGATGCAGTACCGAACCGTCACTGCAGGCTACATTGCCCTTGACCCGCACGGCGCGCACTTGGCCATCTTGTTTTAACAGCCAGCCCCTGGACTGATTGCCCTGATTGCCAAACGACAGGCAGTTATGCTGGGCGAGATCCCCAGGCGTGTTGGGGCGGCCATGCCGGTTCAGGTAGGCAGGCGCGGCGACGATGACCCGTTGATTGTCGGCCAGACGCATACCCACTATTTGCGAGTCGTTGAGTTCGCCGATGCGGATGGCGCAGTCGTAGCCTTCTTCTATCAGGTCGACCAGCCGATCGCTGAGGTCCAGGGCCAGCGAGACATTGGGGTAGTTGGCTATGAAATCGGGAAGCAAGGGTGCGACGTGGCGGCGCCCGAAGCCGGCTGGTGCGCTGATGCGCAGGTGGCCGCTAGGCTTGACGCTGCCCTGGGTGATGCGGGCTTCAGCGTCGTTCAGGTCGCGCAGTATGCGCTGCGCTTCTTCGAAAAATTCGCTGCCTTCAGATGTTAAAGACAGCCGGCGCGTAGAGCGCAGCAGTAGCTTGATGCCCAGGCGGGCCTCAAGTGCATTGATACGCCGGCCTATCATGGCGGGAGCCACGCCTTCGGCGCGTGCCGCAGCCGACAGGCTGCCCAGGCTGGCAGCCGCAACAAAACTTTTTAGCTGTTTGAATTTATCCATGCGGGTTGCATAAGATCCGGACGGCTTGTTTGGCAGCAGCCTGGAAAAAAGGGAAGAATAGTAGCAGATAAGGGCACGATGCCAACAGTTCAGGTTTTAAATAGCAGGGCCTGCAGTTTGGCGCGAACCTGGCCGAGTTCGTCGGCGCTGATTCGGCCCTGATGGCTGATTTTTGTATTGACCCAGTTCAGGCTTTTGACCTGGTCGGCCAGCACGGCTGCATCGTGTTCGGGGCCGATGGCGACTTCGAAGGGATAGCCCTTGATGTGCTGGGTGATGGCGCAGCAAACGATAAGCCCGCTTTTTTTGTTATAGGTGGCGGGGCTAAGAATAAGGGCGGGCTTGTAGTCTTGTACTGTGCTGGTTTTGGGTACATCGAAATGCAGCCAGATGATATCTCCGGTATTGGGGACATAAGGTTTGCGCATGGTGGCCCCCGGGTCAGGTGTCGGCTGAGCCGAAGTCGATTTCGGCATGGATGTTTTTAGCTTTTATGCCACTCAGTAGTTGCGAAAGCAGGTATTCTTCAGAACGTATCGGCTCGATGATGATGCAGCCGCGTTCAATCCGTATGTCTACAATGTCTTCAAGATCAAGCTTAAGGGTTTTGATCATGGAAGAGGGCAGACGAACGGCTGCGCTATTTCCCCATTTTTTTATGATTCCCCGCATGGTGGCTCCTATGTGCTGTGCGACGACCTTGCCAGCTTACCAGCTTAAATGCTTTGCCAACAAGGGGGGATTAACACTGCGCAACCTGTTTGTGCACTCTTGAAAATCTAGGGTTTGGCCGCACTTATTCACTATTCGAGCGAAGCTGCTCTCTTTTCATGTGAAATGATTATGCGATTCGACAAACTAACTACAAAATTTCAACAAGCCCTTGCCGACGCGCAAAGCCTGGCCGTCAAGCACGACAATCCCTATATTGAATCAGCGCACGTACTGGCTGCATTGCTGGCTGATGCCGATAGTGGCGCGGGCAGCCTGCTGGCGCGTGCCGGCGTGGCGGTCAACCGCCTGGGTCCGGCGCTCAACACCCTGATTGAAGGCTTTCCACAGGTTCAGGGTACCGAAGGAAATATCCAGATCAGCCGCGATTTACAGGCGGCTTTTACACGCACCGACAAAGAAGCCTCAACGCGTGGCGATAGCTATATAGCCAGCGAATTATTCTTGCTGGCTCTGGCCGACGACAAGGGTGAAGTCGGCCGCATACTGCGCGAAGCCGGTTTGCAGCGCAAAGCGCTGGAAGTCGCTATCGATGCCGTGCGAGGCGGCTCGCCGGTCGAGGACTCCGAAGGCGAGTCCAACCGCGAAGCCTTGTCCAAGTACACCACCGACCTCACCGAGCGTGCCCGCCAGGGCAAGCTTGACCCGGTGATCGGGCGCGATGACGAAATTCGTCGTTCCATCCAGATCCTGCAGCGGCGCACCAAAAACAACCCCGTGCTGATTGGCGAACCGGGCGTAGGCAAGACCGCCATCGTCGAAGGCCTGGCGCAGCGCATCATCAACAATGAAGTACCCGAAACCCTTAAGGGGAAGCGCGTGCTGTCGCTCGACCTGGCTGCCTTGCTGGCTGGCGCCAAGTATCGTGGCGAGTTCGAAGAACGTCTCAAGGCGGTGCTCAAGGAATTATCGCAAGACGACGGTAAAACCATCGTATTTATCGACGAACTGCACACAATGGTAGGCGCGGGCAAGGCGGAGGGCGCCATGGATGCGGGCAATATGCTTAAGCCGGCGTTGTCGCGCGGTGAACTGCATTGCATAGGCGCCACCACCCTTGACGAATACCGCAAGTACATCGAGAAAGACGCCGCGCTCGAGCGCCGGTTCCAGAAGGTGCTTGTCAACGAGCCCGATGTCGAGTCCACCATTGCCATACTGCGCGGCCTACAGGAACGCTACGAACTGCACCACGGCGTGGCCATTACCGACCCGGCGATTGTTGCGGCGGCCGAACTGTCGCATCGCTACATCACCGACCGCTTTCTGCCGGATAAGGCTATCGACCTCATCGATGAAGCCGCAGCCCGCATACGCATGGAAATCGACTCCAAACCCGAGGTCATGGACAAGCTTGATCGGCGTATCATTCAGCTCAAAATCGAGCGCGAAGCGGTCAATAAAGATACCGACGAAAGTTCGCAGCGCCGCCTGAAAGCCATCGAAGATGAACTGCTGAAGTTGCAGCGCGAATACAACGACTACGAAGAAATCTGGAAGTCTGAAAAAGCGGCGGTGCAGGGTTCGCAGTCCATCAAAGAGGAAATCGAACGCACTCGTTCTGAAATGGCCGAGCTGCAGCGCAAGGGTCAGTTCGACAAGCTGGCTGAATTGCAATACGGCACACTGCCCGAGCTTGAAGGGCGCTTGCAGGCGGCTGAAGCCAGCCAGCAGGTGGCTGCAGACAACGACAGGCCGCGCCTGTTGCGCACGCAAGTAGGTACTGAAGAAATTGCCGAAGTGGTGTCGCGCGCCACGGGTATTCCCGTTGCCAAGATGCTGCAGGGCGAAAGGGCCAAGCTTCTAAGCATGGAAGACTTCCTGCATCAGCGTGTCGTGGGCCAGAACGAGGCGGTTAGCCTGGTGTCCGATGCCATCCGTCGTTCGCGTGCGGGCTTGTCCGACCCCTCGCGACCCTATGGTTCGTTCCTGTTCCTGGGGCCTACCGGGGTGGGGAAAACCGAATTAAGCAAGGCGCTGGCGAATTTCCTGTTCGATTCCGATGAGCACATGATACGCATAGACATGAGCGAATTCATGGAGAAGCACTCGGTATCGCGCCTGATTGGCGCGCCGCCGGGCTATGTAGGCTACGAGGAAGGCGGCTACCTGACGGAAGCAGTGCGCCGCAAGCCCTACAGTGTGATTCTGCTTGACGAGGTCGAGAAGGCGCACCCTGATGTGTTCAACGTGTTATTGCAGGTGCTGGATGACGGCCGTCTTACCGATGGCCAGGGTCGTACGGTAGATTTCCGCAACACGGTCATCATCATGACCTCCAACCTGGGTTCGCAGCATATTCAGAGCATGGCGGGGCAGCCTTACGATGTAGTCAAGGAAGTGATCTGGGACGAACTCAAGTCTTCATTCCGCCCTGAGTTCTTGAACCGCATCGATGAAGTGGTGGTATTTCATGGCCTCGAAGCCAAGCACATCGAGGCGATTGCCCGAATACAGGTTCAGCGTCTGGGGCAGCGCATGGCGCAGCAGGAAATGCGCCTGGAAGTGTCTGACGCAGCACTGGCGCAGCTGGCACGTACAGGGTTCGATCCGGTGTTTGGGGCACGTCCGCTTAAACGTGCGATTCAGCAGCACATAGAAAACCCGGTTGCCAAATTAATACTGGAAGGCAAGTTCGGGCCCAAGGATGTCGTGCCGGTCGACTGGAAAAACGACAAGTTTGTTTTTTCCAGGACGCTGCAGTAATTACTGCCGGCAGGTTTCGGCTCGTAGGTCGGATTAGCGCCGTCAGGCGCGTAATCCGACAAACCATGTTGCAGAAGTAGCGTAATCCGCCACCAATAAACTTACGACTCTGTTGGCGGCGGGTTCAATTCAAGTTCATCTTTGCCGTAGAACTTGATCCCTATCTTGATGCGGTCGCGGCCCTGCGAGCGGCGGAAGCGGTTGGTGTCGCGCAAGGAATATACACAGCCGCAGTATTCCTGCTGGTAGAAGTTTTCGCGCTTGCTGATTTCTATCATGCGCGCCGAACCACCACCCTTGCGCCAGTTGTATGTCCAGTAAATCAGTTCGGGATAACGTGCCGCAGCGCGTTCGCCGCAGTCGTTGATTTGATTCATGTCTTTCCAGCGCGAAATCCCCAGCGAACTGCTGATGGTGTCAAAACCATGTTCGTGGGCATACAAGGCAGTGCGCTCGAAACGCATATCGAAGCATGCCGTGCACCGCGCACCGCGTTCGGGTTCGTTTTCCAGGCCCTGCACCCGTTCGAACCAATTGTCGCGATCGTAATCGGCGTCGATGAATTCTATATTGTGCTCGGCCGCAAAACGTATGTTCTCGTTCTTGCGGATTTCGTATTCCCGATCGGGATGAATGTTCGGGTTATAGAAATAAATACTGTAGTCAATACCCGATGCGGTCATGGCTTCCATGACCTCGCCGGAACAAGGCGCACAGCAGGAATGCATCAGCACTTTTTTGCGATTATCGGGTAGTACTAGCGTAGGGCGTTTAAAATCAGTCATGGCTCAAGAATACGCCTGCGCAGGCGTATAAGTAAAAATGGTTTGGGCTATTTTAGTCGCCTATCACCTTATTCCAAAGTTCTTGCACTACGGCGCGCTCTGCGGACAGTTGATCGCTGGGCACACGGGCCTTATCGGCACCCTGCAAACGCAAGGCATGTTGGCGTTTGCGCAGCTCGCGATAGGCATTGGCCACGCGGGGGGCAAGATCGCCTGGAATCAGCCCGGCCTGGCTGGCCAGCCCCAGCAGCGCGATATTGCCTAGGTTGCCCAATAGCTCGGGGTGTTGGCGCGAATGACAAAGCACCAAGTACTGCGTAATGAACTCTACATCTACCATCCCGCCGCGATCATGCTTGAGATCGAAGTCAGGCGTGCGATTCGGGTGCCCGGCAGAAATTTTTTCGCGCATGCCGCGCACCTCCAGCTTGAAGGCTTCCGGGTCGCGCGGGGATAGCAGCACTTGCTGGCGGATCTGCTCAAAGCGTTTGCCAATTTCCGCATCGCCGGCAACGAAACGCGCGCGTGTAATGGCCTGATGCTCCCAGGGCCAGGCATGTTGGGTTTGATACTGGGCAAAGGCGTCGATGGATACCGCCAGCAGGCCCGCATCGCCATCGGGTCGCAAGCGTAGATCAATCTCGTATAGGCGGCCCGACGAAGTCATGGTCGATAGCCACGAGGACATGCGTCGTCCAAGCTTGGCATAGGTTTCGCCAGCTTCGTCGTCGTTGGGATCGTCGTAAAGAAAGACCAAGTCCAAGTCTGAGGCGTAGCCGATTTCCTTGCCGCCCAGCTTGCCATAGGCAATGATGGCAAAGCGCGGCGGCGTCAGGCTTGCCGGCTTGTTCCTGGGTTGAACCAAAGGCCATACCCGGTAAATGGTTTCAGACAGCAGCGTGTCGGCCAGCAATGACAAATGGTCAGCCAGGTGTTCAATGGTCAGGGCTCCTTCCAGGTCTTGGGCCAGCAACTGAAAGGTAACCTGATGCTGCAGGTCGCGCATCAGATTCATTTGCTGCTCGACATCGGGTTGGCCATCGGGCAGGGTGCAGGCGTTGAGTTCGCTATGCAGTTGCTGGGCGATTTGTGGGAAATTGGGTGGCTCCAGCAGCGACTGCCATTCGATCAGGCTGTCTAGCAGCAAGGGGTAGCGGTTCAGGTATTGCGAGGCCCAGGGGCTGGCGCTGACAATACGCGCCACCCTGGCGAGAGTATCGGGGTATTCAGCCAGCAACGCCAGGTAGGCGCTGCGCTGGGCAATGTTTTCAACCAAGGTCAGCAGCCGTATGGTGGTCTGGTCGGGATGGGCCGTTTTGGCGGCAATGGTGATAATTGCCGGCAGCAGCGTCTTTACCCGCTTGCGGCTATTGGCTGGCAGGCTGCGCAAGCGATGGCTGTCAAGCATGGCGTCGACTCGCTGGCAAATGGCGGGAGCCAGATCGCCCAGTTGCTGTTTTATGTGCGCGGTGAGATTACTGACAGCGGTAGCGGTGACCGGGTCGGGGGCAGAGTGCTCGTGTTCGTCTTCTCCACCCAGGCCAGCAATGCGAAAGGCATTGCGAAAGCTTTGCTCTACAAAGCTTCGGTGGGCGGCGAGGCTGGCCTGGAAGTCGGGCGGGGTCATGCCCATGGCTAGTGCCAGGCCGGTACGTAATGCCTCGTCGCGCGGCAGCAGATGGGTTTGCTCGTCTTCGCGGTATTGCAGCAGGTGTTCGACGCGCCTCAGGAAGCAGTAGGCAGCTTCCAGTTTGTCGGCGACTTCTGCAGAGAGAGTACCGGCTTTTCTTTGCTTGTACAGCGCCGACAGCAAAGGGCGTTGTTGCAACGATGGCATACGCCCGCCGCGTATCAACTGGCTGAGCTGCACGATAAATTCGATTTCGCGTATGCCGCCGTCTCCCAGTTTGATGTTATGCACGGTATCGATGCCGTTGCGGGCCAGTGCGCGGCGTTGCCAATCTTGGCGTATGCGCTCGCGCAACCCGCGTAGCGCCGCCAGCGCGTCGAAGTCGAAATATTTGCGATACACGAAAGGGGTGCGCAGGGATTCCAGTTGTTCCAGTTGAGTTGATGGATCGCTATCGGCAAATGCCTTGCAAGGGATGACCCGGCTTTTCAGCCAGGCGTAGCGTTCCCATTCTCGGCCCTGGGTGACCAGGTAGTTTTCCAGAGCGTCCAGACTCCAGGCCAGGGGGCCGGAATCGCCATCGGGGCGCAAGCGCAGATCGGTACGAAACACCTGGCCGTCGGCATCGATTTCCGAAAGCACGGGCATCATGCGTTGTGTGACACGGCCATAGAATTCGTGGTGGCTGATTTTGCGCCGGCCCGTGGTCTCGCCTTCTTCGCCATACAGCATGATCAGATCAATGTCGGAAGACACGTTCAGTTCTTTGCCGCCCAGTTTGCCCATGCCCAGGATGATCATTTCCTGGGCATGGCCGGTATTTGGGTCTATGGGGACGCCATGGATTTCAGCCAGGCTGATCACCACGCTTTTATACGCTTGCGCTACCGCGAGGTCGGCCAGGGCGGTCATGGCGGCAATGACTTCCTGCAAGGGTGCGACACGGTTGATATCGCGTACCATCAGGGTAAAAAACACGCGCTCGCGAAGCTGGCGCAATACCCGCCGGACGTCGGCAAGTGCAAGCACCGAATCGGTGTCGCCCTGGGCCAGCTCTTCGAACCAGGTGTTTATGGTTTTGCGGGTAACGGCTTGCATGGCGGCCTGCGTGAGCCAGGCCTCGAAGGGGGCGTTGGCGACTAGCTTGCGGCGTAGGGCTCCTGACCAATGCAGGGCGGGCTCTAATATAATGGCTGATGACATAAGGCTTGCTGCAAAGAAACGAGGCTCAAAGACCAAGAAATCAAAATTGTAAAAACGGGTACAAGACCCAAGAAGATACTGCAAATATTACTGTTCTGGCTAATTCCCCCTGTGTTGCGCATTCATTACGTCCTTCTTAAACTGCTTTGCACGGCCTTTCTTGTCGTTTATTTCCTGGCGGCGGGCGTATTTCTGGGTATTCGATACTGGATTTTGCCCAATATCGATCAATGGCGACCCTATATAGCGCAACAACTGTCCACGGCTTTGCATACCCGGGTCAGCTTGGGCGAAGTCAAGGCCGATTGGCACGGCCTGCACCCGCGTTTGGAACTGACAGATGTCAGCTTTACCGATAGGCGCGATCGCAAGGTGCTGAGCTTGCCCAAGGTACGGGCGGTGCTAAGCTGGCGCAGCGTGCTTGTCGGAATGCCGCAGTTTGTAAGCTTGCAGGCCGACAATATCGATATCAGCATACGGCGCGATCGCCGCCAGCGGCTTTGGGTGCTGGGGCAGTCCTTTCAGATTGATGCTGCCGAGCAGCAAGATAGCGCAATACAAGAGCAGGCACTCGCCTGGCTGATGGCCCAGCGTCAGCTTAGGTTGCGCAACACCACAATACGCTGGGTCGACGAATTTCGGCTTGCGCCGCCTATGGTGCTTAAAGCCGTTACCCTGACGATGAACAATGTCGGTGTCGAACACCGTTTTTCATTGGTAGCCACACCTGCGCCGGAATTAGGGCAGGCGCTCGATATGCGAGGGCGTTTCGAGCAAGTGTCAGGCATAGGCCAGCAAGCCTTTTCCTTAGAAAATAGCGTTGGGCAAATATATGTGCATGTGGAAAAAATGCGTCCTGTTGGTTGGCGCCCCTGGCTTGACATGCCGCAACATCTGGAATCAGGTGAAGTGTCGGCGCAGAGCTGGCTGGCGTTTGCCGATGGCAAGCTGAGTTATTTCACCTCTGACACCACGGTTAAACAGGGGCGCTGGCGATTTGGCGACAACGCCCATGTCCAAGCCGACTTCCTGCGCCTGTATATGGCGGGGACGCACGAGGGCATGCAGCAGCTATTCCCAGGCAATGCCACAGCCAATGGCATGCAGCCTTCGGTTGCACCGGCCCCTCCTGTTGAATTCCGTCTGCAGGCAAAAAAGCTGGATCTGCAAGATAGTGATGTTTTTGAATACCCTCTGAACTTCCAGCAAATCGACGCTCAGGGTACGGTAGGGAACTTGCCGGGTTCAGTGTTGCAGGTGCAAGCCGAGCGTGTCAATTTGCTTAATAGGGATATGCAAGCCAGCCTGGAAGGCCGTTGGCAGCAAGGCGGGTCGGGGCCAGCCGGCATTATCGATATTCATGGCCGCTTCAAGCGAGCAGAGATCGCCGCCATCAACGAATACCTGCCCAATACCGTCAACCTCGAGGCGCGTGAATGGATGTCCAAAGGCTTGGTAGGCGGCCAAATTCACGATGCCGAACTCACGCTTAACGGCGACCTTGAACACTTTCCCTTTTCCGATGATCCGTTTTTGGGTAATTTCAAGGTGACAGGGAAATACACCGGCGGCATTATTGATTACCTGCCACCGCAAGGCAAAGCGCTGGGCTGGCCGCGCCTGACCGACATGCAGGGTACGGTCGAGCTGCAGCGGGCCGATTTGCGGCTGCAGGCAGATACAGCCTTGATGCAGCCGGCGGCTGGCTTGGCCATAGAACTTAATAAAGTAGCGGCTCGCATACCCAATATCGAAGAAAACTCAATACTAAGCATAGATGGTGCAACCAAGGGCAAGGGCGAGTCTTATCTGGCCTTGATGACGCACTCTCCGTTGGGGGAAATGCTGGATGGAGTCTTTAACGAGGCAAGTGCAGATGATGTATGGGAGGTGCCGCTGTCTTTGACCATACCGTTGCTGCACAGCCATAACACCACAGTTAATGGCGCTATCCATTTTTCTGGCAGCAGTGTGCGCCTGATGCCGGAAATGCCGCCTTTTACCCAGGTGAAAGGCAGCCTGGATTTTACCGATACCGGTATCAGCACCAAAGGGCTGAAAGCCAGTTTTCTGGGAGGGCCACTTACTCTTGGTGGCGGAGCCGGCAAAGGTTTGAAAGGCTTGCAAATGCAAGGGCAACTCAGTGCCCAGGCATTGGCTGACTACGTTGGCCTGGAAGGGATGAAGCGGCTACAGGGGGTTGTGCCATACAAGGCGGTCCTGCAGCGCAACAAGGAGCAACTGTTTTCCATCAGCCTGGATTCCAACTTGACTGGCCTGGCCTTGGACTTGCCTGCTCCGTTGGGCAAGCCAGCCAGTCAAGCCATGCCTTTGCATGCCAAATGGCAGCGGCATGGCGACGGAAAAAATATGGCTTTGGCCGTTAGCCTGGGCAAGACGGTAAAGGCGACCATGTTGCATAACGGCAGCCAGGAAAAAGGCGCTTATTTCTATGCGGCAGCGGTGGGCGTGGATCAGTCGCCAGATATGCTGGCTGAAGGCGTCAATCTGGATATCCGCTATCCCACGGTCAATATCGATGACTGGAACCGCGTTGTCACCGAGTTTTCCACGCCAGCGGATAAATCGTCGACAAAGCGCGAGCGTGTTTTGCTGCCAGGTTTAAAAGAACTGCGCCTGCAGGCCGCGCAGGCGCAGGTGCTGGGTGTCAATCTAGATGAATTGACTTTTACCGCGCGCCAGCCGCAGGCCGAGCATTGGCGGGTTGATGTCAGTTCTTCACAAACGGCTGGTACGTTGTTTTGGCGCGAGGCCAAGGGCCGGGTGGCGGGCAGGGTCGACGCCAATTTCGACCGCCTGGCATTAGGCAGCAGCAAGGGCGATGGCCAGGAAACTGACAATCAGGCCACAGACGATAGTTTTCAGATTGACGACGACCTGGACATTCCCGGTGTGAATCTGCGTGTGAAGAATTTCAGTTTGTATGGGCATGATGCCGGTGAGTTGTCGGTGATCGGTGTGAACCAGGAACGCGGGCGGTTGTGGCGCCTTGACGAGCTTAAACTGGCCAGCCCATGGGCCAGCCTGGCTGGAGCCGGCTTATGGCGCCTGAGGGGCCAGGATCGCGGCCTGACGCTTGATGCCGAGGCGCAAATCAAAGATCTGGGCGCCTACTTCGAGCAAATTGGCATGAAAGACGTGATGAAGGGGGGCAAGGGCACGCTTAAAGGGCAGTTCCAGTGGCGCAATATGCCGTGGACAGTGAGCAAGTCCGATCTTAATGGCAAAGTGGTTTTCGATCTTGAAAAAGGCCGCTTCAGCAATCTTAATTCTTATTCGGCGCGTTTGCTGGAACTGCTGTCGCTGCAATCCATACAAAGGTTGGCACGCCTGGATTTCAATCCGTCGGGTTTGAGCAAAGAGGGTTTCCCTTACGATAAGTTGCGTGGCACGCTCGAAGTGAAGGGCGGACTCATGCACACCAATGACTATCGGGTTGTAGGGCCGGTAGGCACCATCGTGATAGGCGGTGACGTGAACTTGATCAATAAAAACTTGAATTTACAGGCGGTGGTCATACCTAATCTGGATGTCAGCGGTGCTGCCATCGCCGCGGGTATTGCGATCAATCCCATAGTAGGCCTGGGTGCGTTCCTGACCCAGTGGCTGCTGCAAGGGCCCTTGGCCAAAGCCATGACAGTCGAATATCAGATCAGTGGTGCCTGGGATGATCCTAAGATCAAGGAAATCGCCACAACGACAGTTTCGAAAAAGTCATCTCAGGTGGGGCAGTTCTCGCCGTAATGTTTCTTAGGCTGGATGGGCGTAGCTGGACGAGGCAGACACGGAAACAAGCACGCCGTGCCGCACTGACCTTCACCCACCCCGGACAACGTCACTAGAACCGGGAGAACGTCACCCGATCAAGACGGCATTGCTAAAGCGCCTATGAGGTAAGCGCCGTAAGCACTTGAGTGTATATGCCCCAGGCATTTTTGCCACAGATGTTTTGTCGGATTGCGCGCCTGGCAGCGCCAACCCGACCTACACACAGATTTAGTAAATACCCTGGTGCAGCATGGCGTCGGCCACTTTGACGAAACCGGCGATATTGGCGCCGTTGACGTAATTGACCGACTTGCCGTCGGAACCGTGCTGCACGCAATTGTCATGGATGTTGCGCATGATGGCGTGCAGCTTGTTGTCGACCTGCTCGCGAGTCCAGTGCAGGCGTTGCGAGTTTTGGCTCATTTCCAGGCCAGATACCGCTACACCGCCGGCGTTGCTGGCCTTGCCCGGTGCATACAGAATCTTGGCTTCGCCAAAGGCCGCTATGGCATCCAGGCTGGTGGGCATGTTGGCGCCCTCGGCCACGCAGCGCACGCCGTTCTGGATCAACATGCGGGCGTCTTCGATTTCGAGTTCGTTCTGGGTGGCACAGGGCAACGCGACGTCTACGGGTACATGCCAGGGACGCTTGCCTGCTTCGTAAGTCAAGTTGAATTTTTTGGCATAGTCTTCGACGCGACCGCGCTGCTGGCTTTTCAGCTCGATGAGCGCCGCCAGCTTTTCGGGGGTAAAGCCTGCCTTGTCGATGACGGCGCCATGCGAATCGCTAACGGTAATGACCTTGGCGCCCAGTTGCATGCATTTTTCAATGGCGTATTGCGCCACATTGCCCGAACCTGATACGGAAACGGTCAAGCCTTCTATGGACTGACGGGCATGCTTGAGCATTTCTTCAGCAAAATATACGGTGCCATAACCGGTGGCTTCGGGGCGGATGAGACTGCCGCCATAGCCCAGGCCCTTGCCGGTGAAGACGCCGCTGGCCGAATTGGACAGTTTTTTCATCATGCCGGCCATGTAGCCGACTTCGCGTGCGCCTACGCCCATATCGCCGGCGGGAACATCGGTGTCTGGCCCAAGGTGGCGGTACAGTTCTACCATGAGAGCCTGGCAAAACCGCATGACTTCGCCGTCGGACTTGCCTTTGGGGTCGAAGTCGGAGCCGCCTTTGCCGCCGCCCATGGGCAGGGTAGTCAGGGCGTTTTTAAATGTTTGCTCGAAGGCAAGAAACTTCAGGATGGACAGATTGACCGAAGGGTGAAAGCGCATGCCACCCTTGAATGGGCCGATGCTGGAGCTGTGCTGAATGCGGTAGCCGCGATTGGTTTGCACCTGCCCGTGATCGTCAACCCAGGATATTCGGAACTGAATGATGCGTTCCGGCTCGACAAGGCGTTCCAGGATGCCTTGCTGCGCGTAGCGCGGGTTGTTTTCAATGAAAGGCCATAGACTGTGCATGACCTCGTTGATTGCCTGCATGAATTCCGGTTGGTGCGGATCGCGGGCGTGTATCCGGCTCAGGAACTGGTCGAGTGTGGGTAGCATCATCGATTATTTTTTCTTCATCATGTCGAAAAATTCGGAATTTGTCTTGGTAGCGCGGATCTTGTCCAAAATAAACTCCATCGCTTCGATTTCGTCCATGTCGTGTATGAATTTGCGCAATACCCAGATTTTTTGCAGCAGTTCTGGCTTGATCAGCAGTTCTTCGCGGCGTGTGCCTGATTTGTTCAGGTTGATGGCCGGATAGACGCGCTTTTCCGCCAGGCGGCGTTCCAGGTGAACTTCTGAGTTGCCGGTGCCCTTGAACTCTTCGTAAATGACTTCGTCCATGCGGCTGCCGGTTTCTACCAGTGCAGTGCCTATGATGGTAAGCGAGCCGCCTTCTTCTACGTTGCGAGCCGCGCCAAAGAATCGTTTAGGGCGTTGCAGCGCATTGGCATCGACGCCGCCGGTAAGCACTTTGCCCGAGGCAGGCACCACGGTGTTGTAGGCGCGTGCGAGGCGGGTGATGGAGTCAAGCAAAATGACAACATCTTTTTTCAGTTCGACCAGGCGCTTGGCTTTTTCAATGACCATTTCGGCCACTTGCACGTGGCGGGTGGCGGGTTCGTCGAAGGTTGACGCTACGACTTCGCCACGCACTGTGCGTTGCATTTCGGTGACTTCTTCGGGGCGCTCGTCGACCAGCAGCACGATCATGACGGCGTCAGGGTAATTGGTGCTGATGGCGTGGGCGATGTGCTGCATCATTACTGTTTTGCCCGATTTGGGGCTGGCGACGATAAGCGCGCGTTGGCCTTTGCCTATGGGGGCAAAGATGTCCATGATGCGGCCAGTGATGTTTTCTTCGCTTTTGATGTCGCGCTCGAGCGTCATGACATCGTCGGGGTGCAGCGGTGTCAGGTTCTCAAACATGATGCGGTGTTTGATGGCTTCGGGCTGCATGCCGTTGACCTTATCCACCTTGACCAACGCGAAATAGCGCTCGCCATCCTTGGGAGTGCGAACTTCGCCTTCGATGGAGTCGCCGGTGTGCAGATTGAAGCGCCTGATTTGCGAAGGTGAAATATAGATGTCGTCGGTGCTGGCCAGATACGAGGTTTCGGGCGAACGCAGGAAGCCGAAGCCATCGGGCAGGACTTCGAGGACGCCGTCGCCGAAAATTTGTTCGCCTTGTTTGGCGTGCCGCTTCATGATGGCAAACATCAGTTCCTGCTTGCGCAGGCGGCTTGCGTTATCGATATCGAGCGCGGCGGCCATTTCAAGCAGCTTCGAAACGTGCTGCGTTTTTAATTCTGTGAGGTGCATGTGAGGAAAGAGGGGGTATTTGCAAAGAGGCGGCGAGCCTAGAATAGGCCCGCGCGAAAACGACCGATTTACAGGGATTCGTCTAGGAAAGCATTAAGCTGCGATTTGGATAATGCGCCAACTTTGGTGGCGGTAGCCTTGCCGTCTTTAAACAACATTAGCGTCGGGATGCCGCGGATGCCGAACTTGGCGGCGGTTTCGGGGTTTTCGTCGACGTTGACCTTGGCGATGGTTACACGCCCCTGATACTGACTGGCCGCTTCGTCGAGGAAAGGCGCGATCATTTTGCAGGGGCCGCACCATGCAGCCCAGTAGTCGACCAGAACGGGGACGTCTGAGTTCAGGACGTCGGCCTCAAAGGAGGCGTCGCTCACGTGTTTGATAGATTCGCTCATGATAGAAAGTATAAGAGGGTGATAATGATCTGGAATGTACTACCGAACGGCGAGTCAACAAGACAAGGTATTCTAGTAGGTGCAGGTGGAGCTTATAGCCCACTTTTTTACAAGCATACCACTGTCGGCCCCGGTGCGTATAGAGGGACAGGGGCCGGCAGCCGGAGGCGATTCTGCTCCGGCAAACCACAGAGTCCGTAAAATACGGCTTTTCACACCGCAAATTTGAGAATAAATTGGCTACACCACGCTACGACGAAGCATCTATCCGAGTACTGAAGGGGTTGGAACCGGTCAGGCAAAGGCCGGGCATGTATACCCGTACCGACAATCCCCTGCATATTCTTCAGGAAGTCATTGATAACGCGGCCGACGAGGCCTTGGCTGGTTTTGTCCAGCAGATCAAGGTCACTCTGCACACTGATGGCAGCGTGTCTATTGAGGACGATGGTCGGGGCATCCCGGTAGGCATGCATGCCGAAGAACACGCGCCCGTGGTGGAACTGGTGTTTACGCGTCTGCATGCCGGGGGCAAGTTCGACAAAAAAGATGGCGGCGCCTATGCTTTTTCAGGCGGATTGCACGGGGTAGGTGTGTCGGTGACCAACGCCTTATCGACCCGGCTGGAAGTGCGCGTGTGGCGTGAAGGTAAAACGCATGAACTGGTGTTCGCCAATGGCGACGTATTGGAACCGCTGCGCGAACTCGACCCCGTGGGACGCAGGAAAACCGGTACGCGGGTGCGTGTCTGGCCCGATCCGAAATACTTTGATTCTGCCGTTGTACCTATGGCCGAATTGGTGCATGCCCTACGCAGTAAGGCGGTGTTGCTTAATGGCATCAAAGTAAGCTTGCTTATCGAAAAAACTGGTGAAACCCGCGATTGGCAGTACCAAGAGGGCTTGCGCGGCTATCTGGAAGAAGCTCTGGGTGACGCCGAAAAAATCATACCTGTATTCGAAGGCAAGCAGTATGCGGCCGATGACGACGAGTCTTTCGCGCTGGGCGAGGGCGCGCAGTGGGTCGTAATCTGGACCGCCGATGGTCCTGTGGTGCGTGAATCGTATGTCAATCTGATTTCAACCACGGCCGGAGGGACGCACGAGGCCGGCCTTCGCGATGGTCTGTTTCAGGCGGTCAAGTCATTTGCCGAGCTGCATAGCCTGGTGCCCAAGGGGGTCAAGCTGCTCCCCGAAGATGTCTTTGCCCGTGCCAGTTTCGTGCTATCGGCCAAAGTGCTAGACCCGCAGTTCCAGGGCCAGATCAAAGAGCGCCTGAATAGCCGCGATGCGGTTCGCCTGGTCAGCGGCTACGCCAAGAACGCCCTTGATCTATGGCTGCATGCCAATGTGGAATATGGCAAGAAGTTGGCGGAGAGCGCCATACGCCAGGCCCAGGAGCGGGCGCGTTCATCGAAAAAAATCGAAAAGCGGAAAAGTTCAGGCGTGGCGGTGCTGCCTGGCAAATTGACTGACTGCGAATCCAGCGATAACTCGCGCACTGAAGTCTTCCTGGTCGAGGGCGATTCCGCCGGCGGCTCGGCCAAAATGGGGCGCGACAAAGAATTCCAGGCGGTGTTGCCTTTGCGCGGCAAAGTCCTGAATTCCTGGGAGGTCGATCGTGATCGTCTATTCGCCAACAACGAAATCCACGATATTTCCGTGGCCATAGGGGTGGACCCACATGGTCCCAACGATAGCGCCGATCTTTCCGGCTTGCGCTATGGCAAGGTTTGCATCCTGTCCGACGCCGACGTCGATGGCTCGCACATACAGGTATTGCTGTTGACCTTGTTTTTCCGTCATTTTCCCAAGCTGGTCGAAGCGGGCCATGTGTATGTGGCGCGTCCGCCCTTGTTTCGCGTGGATGTGCCGGCGGCGGGAAAAAGGCCTGCGCGTAAAATCTATTGCCTGGACCAGGGTGAGCTGGAGGCCGTGCAAGACAAGCTGCGCAAGGAAGGGGTGCGCGAGGCCTCCTGGAGCATCAGCCGCTTCAAGGGCCTGGGCGAAATGAGCGCCGAGCAACTGTGGGACACCACCATGAACCCCGATACGCGACGCCTGATGCCAGTCAGCTACGGCGAGCCCGGCATTGCCGCAACCACGAAAATGTTCGACATGCTGATGGGCAAGGGCGAGTCGGCGCAGCGGCGCGCCTGGCTGGAAGAAAAAGGCAATCTGGCCGAGGTCGACGTTTAAACGCACACAGAGATAATCATGGACAGTACACAACCAGACTTGTTCGGCCAGTTGCCGGACGGTGAAAATATTACGCTCGCGCATTATGCCGAGCAGGCTTACCTGGACTACGCCGTTTCAGTCGTGCGTGGGCGCGCCTTGCCCGATGTGACCGATGGCCAGAAGCCGGTACAGCGCCGCATACTTTATGCCATGCAGGCGATGGGCCTGGGTCCGGGCGCCAAACCGGTCAAGTCGGCGCGGGTGGTGGGCGATGTGTTGGGTAAGTACCACCCGCATAGCGACCAGGCGGCCTACGACGCCATGGTGCGCATGGCGCAAGACTTCACCTTGCGCTATCCGCTGGTCGATGGGCAGGGCAACTTCGGTTCGCGCGATGGTGATAACGCGGCGGCCATGCGCTATACCGAGGCGCGCCTGACGCCGTTCGCCCGCGTCTTGCTCGACGAACTCGACGAGGGTACGGTCGACTTTGCCCCCAACTACGATGGCAGCCAGAAAGAGCCCGTGCTTCTGCCCGCACGCCTGCCCGTGATGTTACTGAATGGCGCTTCAGGCATTGCCGTAGGCATGGCCACTGAAATACCGTCGCATAATCTGCGCGAAGTGGCTAGCGCCTGCGTGGCGCTGATCAAGCGTCCTGGTTTGTCCGACGAAGAACTGTATTCCCTGGTGCCTGGCCCCGATTTTGCGGGAGGTGGCCAGATTATTTCGTCGGCGACCGATATTGCGCACATCTACAGCACGGGCCGAGGCTCCATCAAGGCGCGGGCGCGCTGGGAATTCGAGGAAATGGCGCGCGGCCAATGGCAACTGGTCATCACCGAATTGCCGCCTGGCACGTCATCACAGAAAATTCTGGAAGAAATCGAAGACCGCAGCAACCCCAAGGTCAAGGCAGGCAAAAAAAGCCTGACGACCGAGCAGCAGCAAACCAAAGCCCTGGTCCTGGGCCTGCTCGACACGGTGCGCGATGAATCCGGCAAGCAGGCGGCGGTGCGCCTGGTGTTTGAACCCAAAAGCAGCCGTGTCGATCGTAATGAATTCGTTACCATGCTGCTGGCCCAAACCGGCCTGGAAGGCAGCGTATCTTGCAACCTGGTCTGCATCAGCACCGATGGCCGCCCAGGCCAACGCTCTTTGCGCCAGGTCCTGACCGATTGGCTGGGTTTTCGTGCGCTGACCATCACGCGCCGCACGCAATACCGGCTGGACAAGGTCACAGACCGTATTCACGTGCTGGAAGGCCGCATGGTCGTCTACCTGAATGTCGATGAGGTCATACAGACCATACGCGAGTCGGATGAACCGCGGGCGGCCTTGATGCGGCGTTTCGACCTGACCGAGCGGCAGGCCGAAGACATCCTGGAAATGCGCCTGCGACAATTGGCGCGCCTGGAAGGCTTCAAGATAGAAAAGGAACTGGCCGCCCAAAAGGATGAGCAGGCCGCTTTGCAGGAGCTGTTGGACAATCCCAACGCCTTCAAGCGTTTGATGATCAGGGAAATAGAAGCCGATGCGAAACAGTATGGCGATGATCGCCGCACGCTGATTGAAACCGCCGAGCGCGCCGTACTGGAAAACCGGGTGGTTGAAGAGCCCGTCACGGTCATTATTTCGCAGAAGGGCTGGTTGCGTTCGCGCCAGGGGCATGGACATGATGCCAGCCAGTTCAACTTCAAGGCGGGCGATGGGCTTTACGATGCCATCGAATGCATGAGCACCGACGACCTGGTGGCTTTTTCCAGCATAGGGCGGGTATATACCGTGGCTGTGGCCAGCCTGCCTTCGGCGCGCGGGGACGGCCAGCCTCTAACCGCCATGGTAGAGGTCGAGTCCGGCAGTCGTATTACGCATATGGTGGCTGGGCCGGCCAGCCAGCGCTATGTGCTGGGCACACAGGCTGGCTATGGCTTCATCGCCAGCCTGAAAGACTTGACCACGCGTCAGCGTGCCGGCAAACAATTTGTCACCCTGGACAAGGGCGACATCATGCTCAAGCCCGTGTTGTTGCGCGGTACTGATCGGTATTTGGCCTTGCTGGCTAAAAAGGGCAGGTTCCTGGTGGTTGATATCGCCGAGGTCAAGAAGCTGTCGGGCGGGGGGCGTGGCACCATATTGATGAGTCTGGATGCAGGCGACGTGCTGGAGCAGTGGGTGGCGGTAGGCCCAGCGGGGATACGAGCGGCCGGTATTTACCGTAACAAAGAAACCGAGCAAGATCTTGATCTTGGCGCATTGGCCGAATACATGGGCAAGCGCGCGCGCAAAGGCAAGGTCTTGTCGGTTAAGGTGAAGCAACCTACACTTTCGCCGGTTTGATAGCGTTGTCGGATTAGGGTGTAGCCTGTAATCCGACACCCATCGCCCCACAAGCAAGCTAGCATTACCCCCAAATTTACCTGCCTTGCACCATCCAGGTAGCTCCAGCCCGCTAAAATAGGCTCAATCTTTATTATTTTCTACTATCCAGCACTATGAGTTTCAAGGTAACAGTTCAACCCAGTAATCACGAATTCACCGTGCAAGACGGCCAGACCGTACTCGATGCTGCCCTCGAGGCGGGCATAGTCCTGCCTTACAGCTGTCGTAACGGTGCGTGCTCCACCTGCAAGGGGAAAGTGGTTGCGGGCTCCTATGATGCCGGCGCCTGCCCCGAGCAAATTCTGTCGCCCGAAGACCTGGCTCAAGGCTACACCCTGTTTTGTCAGGCCAGGCCCACTTCCGATCTGCTGATAGAAGCCCACGAAATCCGCATGGCCAGCGACATCCAAATTCGCAAAATGCCATCGCGCGTCATGGAAATCGAACAAGCCGCCAGCGACGTCATGGTCGTCAAATTGCAATTGCCCGCTGCCGATCCGTTTCGTTTCTACGCGGGCCAGTATATTGAATTCATCCTGAAAGATGGCCGCCGGCGCAGCTACTCCATGGCCACGCCGCCAACTGAAAACAATCTGGTGGAACTCCATATTCGCCATATGCCAGGCGGCGTCTTTACCGATCATGTGTTTGGCACCGGCGCCACGCAAATGAAAGTGCGTGAAATCCTGCGGGTTGAAGGGCCTTTTGGTTCTTTCTTCTTGCGCGACGATAGCGACAAACCCATTGTTTTTTTGGCCAGCGGTACAGGTTTTGCTCCCATCAAGGCTATCGTCGAGCGTATGATAGCCAATGGCGACCAGCGTCGCGCGGTACTGTATTGGGGCGGACGCAGGCCAGCCGACCTATATATGCACGACAAGGCCGTGGAATGGGCCAGTACCTTGCCTAATTTCACTTATGTGCCCGTGGTATCGGACGCGCTGGCTGAAGACGCTTGGACGGGGCGCACCGGCTACGTACATCTGGCCGTATTGCACGACATTCCCGATTTATCACAGTACCAGGTGTATGCCTGCGGGGCGCCCGTCATGGTCGACAATGCACGCCGAGATTTTCTTCAAAGCGGCTTGCCAGAGGACGACTTCTTCGCCGATGCGTTTACAACCGAGGCTCACGCCGCGTAGCCGGCAAGCCGAAATGGGGCGCTGCTGGGGCGCACAATTTACCAGCGATAAAGGCCGACAGCATGAGAATAGCAGTACTGGGTAGTGGCATTATCGGAATCTCCACAGCATGGTGGCTGAGCCAGGCTGGACACGAAGTCGTGGTCATAGATCGCGAAAGCGGCCCGGCCCAGGAAACCAGTCGAGCCAACGGCGGCCAGATTTCAGTATCGTATTCCGAACCTTGGGCCAATCCGCAAGCGCCCATGAAGCTGGCGCGCTGGTTGTTCAAAGACGACGCGCCCATTGTTTTTCGGCCGCAGTTCGATCCACACCAGTGGCGCTGGGCGCTGGCTTTTCTGCGTGAATGCCTGCCTAATCGGCTGGCGCCCAACATACGCGCCATGGTGCGCATGTCTGAATACAGCCGCAGTACCTTGCGGCAGATGCGCACCGACCTCGATATCCAGTACAACCACCTCGAGCGCGGCATACTCAATTTTTACTGTGACCACGCCGAATTCGAGGATACCCAGAAAATGGCGAGTGTCATGCGCGATTTCGGCGTGGATCGCCGGGTCGTCAGTACAGACGAAATTGTCCAGCTCGAGCCCGCTCTGGCACCGGCGCGCGCCAGCATCGTGGGTGGCGATTACACCGCCGAAGACGAAAGTGGCGATGTTTATTTGTTTTGCAAGGCGCTGGCCGAGCGCGCCAGCCAGGCAGGGGTGGAATTTCGCTACGCTACGCACTTGAGCCGCCTGTTGTCGGCCGGCGGGCGCATCCAGGGGGCCGAAGTGATCAACCCCGAGGGCCTGTACGAAATCATAGATGCCGATGTCTATGTCGCTGCGCTGGGGGCTTACACACCGCAGTTTGTGCTCCCCCTTGGAGTACCGTGCAATGTTTACCCGGCCAAGGGCTATTCCGCTACATTCAACATACTTGATGATGCCGGCGCCCCCATGGTCAGCCTTACTGACAGTGCCCACAAGGTGGTGTATACCCGTCTGGGCAATCAGCTGCGCATGGCCGGCACGGCCGAGCTGTCGGGGTATTCGCGCGCCTTGAGTACAATTCGTTGCGAAAATATGGCCCGGCTTGCACATGACCTGTTTCCAACGGCGCTCGATTTTGCTAATGTACGCTATTGGTCGGGTTTGCGTCCTGCAACTCCTTCGAATGTTCCCCTTATTGGCAGAACGAAAATTCAAAATCTTTATCTTAATACCGGGCACGGCACCTTGGGCTGGACTATGGGCGCAGGCTCTGGCCGTGCCCTGGCCGATCTGATTTCCGGGCGTCAGCCCGAACCCGAATTTCCTTTTCTAGGTTAATTGTTTTATGAAACAGCATGGTTTTTTGGGCGCCCTCGTGTGCGGGCGCCATTTGGCATGGATGAGCGCTGGCGCTTTGTTGGTGTCGAGCATGGCAGCCGCCGCCGCTACTGATATCCAGGTCTGGCATACACTGAATCCTTACAACTCGAAGGTGTTCGAGAACCTCGTCAAGGATTTCAACAAAAGTCAAAAAGACGTCAAGGTTGAGCTGAAAGCTTTCAACACTCCGGAAGACATCGAGGCAGCGCTCGCCAAGACTACCAAACAGAATAAGCCCAACCTGGTCCAGCTCGATGATGCGCGCGCGCCCGACGACATTGCCAAGCGCCCCTACATCGTGCCTTTGCATATCCTGGCCGCCAAGTATCCCGTGAAAGACCTGAAGTGGTTTTTGGCCGAGGGCAACACGTTTATACGTGATGCGAAAGGGCAGTTGCTGGCCTTCCCTTATATGGTCGATGTGCCTGTCATGTACTACAGCATCGATGCCTTTAAAAAAGCAGGGCTCCAGCCCACGGTGCCACAACGCTCCTGGAAGGGCCTGCAAGATCAGTTGGTGACCTTGGCCAATAATGGTTCACGGCGTTGTCCCATGACCAGCGACCAGACTGTCTCGATCAATCTGGAAAATCTGGCCGCGGTGAATAATCAGCCGTATACAACAGAAGAAAACGGTCTGAAGAAGGGCAAAGGCAGTCCTGTTTTTACGTTTGATTCAATGTATATACGTCACTTGTCCATGATGATCAGCTGGGTTCGCACCGAACTCATGGTCAAGCCGGAATTTGACGCGGTGGCGGCCAAGCGTTTTGCCAATGGCGAATGTGCCGTGTTGATGTCGACCTCCAGCAATCTGGGTTGGTTCAAAGATAGCAAGAAGCTGGATTTCGGGGTCAGCGGCCTGCCGTATTATCCGGAAGTCACTCAGAAGCCTGGCAACCCATTCGTAGGTGGCTCGGCTTTGTGGGCGATCTCGGGGTTGTCCAAAGAAAGCGATGCGGCCAGTATTCAGCTCCTGGCCTGGCTCGCCCAGCCGGCGCAGGCGTCTCATTGGTTCCAGAGCACGGGTTTCCTGCCCTTGACCAAGCAAGCATTTGACCAGACCGATGGCGGCTATTACAAGAGCCTGGGCGACTGGCGCAATCTGGTGGCGGTATACGCCAGCAATCCGCCCGTCATGTCGCGCGGTTTTCGGATCAATAATTACCCTAAGATCAAGGCCATGTTCCGTCAGAAACTCGATGGGGCTTTCAATGGGCAGCAGCCCGCGGTGACTGCCTTGAAATCGGCATCCGCCGAAGCCGGCCAGATCATGCGCGAACGTTGATTTTTTGCTTGGCTCGTTGAATCATCGGATTACGCGCTTCGCGCTAATCCGACCTACATTCAAGGCTGGTGCTGCGACTTGGTGTCGTATTAATATGCATACACATCGTCGTTTTAGAGTGATGTAAAGCTTTTATCGCATCTTGGTGGGTTTAAATTACGCTTGGCAAGGAGCAAAGATGAAAACACAACATATGCTTCCGGTTTTTTGTGCATTGGCCGTTTTCACGGGATTTGCCATGGCGCAAGCTCCGGCGCCTTTACCTTTGAATGCAAGTGAATTAGCCAGCACGATAGTCGGAAAAAAAGTAGAGCACATACGTCTGTCCGACAAACGCATTTTCATATGAGATGTCAAGGAAAGTGGTGTGCTTCGCATCCAGAACGGTAACCTGAAAGGCAAGTGGACGTTAAACGATAAAAGCGAGTCTTGTATTAAGTGGGCCAGTAATGAAGTGCTCGATCAGTGTTATTTTTTCTATAACGCCAATGGGCTGAGCGCAGGCCCTTCGTCCACGCCTGGAGTCATGAGCTCAAAGATAAATTCGGTAAAGTGACACAGGCTTTGTCGAATTGGACGCCTCCGGTGTGAATTCGTCTTGCCAGCATTTGTTTTTCAACCCATTGATTGTCAATGGGTTTTTTTATTTGTCCAGGGTGACCAAAACATCTATTCGTAGATGTCAGTCTGGCGCCATGCCTCAAGCATGAGCAAGATAACGATAACGCCATAAAGTCATGGCACTGTCGGATTATCCTGTTTTTGGGGGCATCAATGGCCAGAATTTTTGTCATTTCTATCTTGTCGGGGCTCTTGTCGGCTTGTGCCAGCATGCCCGACTGGTCAGAGCTTATAGCTGTCAAGAAGACGTCTATCGCGACTCCCGCATCGGTTTACAGCTTTGCCTGGCGCTTGTCGGGTGACCGGGCGGTAGCGCCATTGCAGGTCTTTGATAATGGCCGCCAGACCTGGCTGCAGTTTGCGCCCCAGCAACCGCTGCCCGCCGTATTCGAACATACGGCGGCGGGCGACCGCCCCTTGCGCTACACCCGCGAGGGGCCATATATGGTTTTGCAAGGAGTATGGCCGGCGCTGGTACTTCGCGGAGGACACTTGAAAAGCCTGGTGCAGCGGCAAGATGGCGCCGCCAGCAGTGGGGTTCCGGTCATGTCGCCGGCAGCGGATGTCAGCGCGGTTGCCGACGTCCCCGAGCAGCCTGCCGTCGTCGAGTCTCCGGCTTCAGCGCTGACAGCCGTCAGTTTCGACAAGGCTGCTGTCACAAACACGCAGCCTGAGTCGCTTCCTTCTTTTTATTCGGTCAGTCCGCATGACTCCAACTTGCGCTCCGCACTGACGCGCTGGGCACAGGCGGCGGGCTGGATGTTCAGTCCCGAGCACTGGGCCGTGGATGCCGATATCCCTATCGTTGGCGCGGCAACATTCGGGGCCGACTTCAAGCTGGCCGTGCAAGACCTGGTGGCCGCCACCGAGTTGGCCGATCGCCCTTTACAGCCTTGTTTTTATTCTAATCAAGTGTTGCGTATTGTGCCTTACGCACAGCAGTGCGATCGCACCGTCAGCGGAGCCAGTTCATCATGAAGGGCTGTTTGCGTTGCCTCGCCGTAGTCGGTGCATGCATCCTGCTGTCAGGCTGTGCGCTGGGGGTCAAAATGCAGGAAATTGCCGCCTCCATCAGCGCAGCCAGTGCTGGCATCAAGTCGCATCACGAGCACTTCGGCCAGGCCCTGGGTAACCGCGATGCCAAGCGGGCAGCCCAGGATGTCAGCCGTCCGTGGCTCGCTGGCCGTTCACAGCCATTGGCCCGTGAATTGACTTTGCCGGCGGCCTTGCGGGCCAATGTCGAAACTACGCTCATGTTCTCTGATGGCCCAGTTGATTTGCTCAGGTTGGCGCAGCGTATTACGGCGGCCACTCATATTCCCGTTCATGTGGCGCCCGATGCCTTATTGCCGCTTGAACAATTCCTGCCCCGTCTTGGTGTCGCGGGTCAAGGCGCGGCCACTATTGTGGCTCCGACCAGTGTATTGCTGGCCGGAGGCCCCGAGCCGTTGGCCAGAATACTGGATACCGTCGGCGCCCGACTAGGCGTCATGTGGCGCTATCAGAATGAGCGCATTGAGTTCTATCGTACCGAAACCAGGGTATTCAATATACGGGCCCTGACTCTGGATGCCAGCGCTGAAGCCTCTCTTGGCCTGGGCGGAAGTGACAAGACTGAAGGCTTTATCAGCACTTCCAGAACCAGTCTTGGTTCCAGTACCCCTGACTTGCTGGCTGTAGTGCGCGCGCGCATTGAGCCCTTTCTGTCGCGCGCCGGCGTGTTGGTGGCCGAGCCGGGCGCCAGCTCTTCCATAGTCGTTACCGATACGCCAGACGTATTGCGGCATATCGGCCTTTACCTAGAGCACGAGAACCGTGCGCTAACCCGCAGGGTCAGGCTGGTATTCGAGGAAATCACTGTGGCAATAAACGACAGCGCCGAGGCCGGTCTGGACTGGAATTTGGTATTTAGCAGTGCCAAGGCCGTGGCGGCAATAGCCACGCCGGGTTCCAGCATGGCCGACGCCGCCAGAGTAGGGGCAGGGTTGAAACACGGTCCATTCCAGGGGTCAGATGTCCTTATCAAGGCGCTGGGGCAGGCGGGGCAGGTGGTGCGCCGCAGCAGCATGCCGGTGTTGACTCTGAATCGGCGTCCAGTTACCCACGCTGTGCGCACCACCTTTTCGTATATAGACAAAGTAGAAACTACTGCGCTTGCCAGTGGCACCGGCATGGCCTTGCCATCAGTCTCGGTCAGTCAACGCGAAGAAACAGTGGGTTCGCTGATCACGCTGGTGCCCGATGCCCAGGAGGACGGCCAGATACTACTATCCATAGCCTACGACAATACCGTTGCACAACCCTTGAAAACAGTCACTTTTGGCGATAAAGACAACCCTTTGCAGTTGCAGCAAATCACCATAGATGGCAACGGAAGTGTGCAGCAAGTGGCATTGCAGCCGGGTCAGCCGCTGGTGATTTCAGGGTTCGAACGCAGTCAGCAAGAAACCGAAGACAGGCGTCTGAATCCTGGTATTCCAATTGCCTTGGGTGGCAGCAATCGCGCCGCCGCCCAGCTGCTCTCCACGGTAATGGTGGTAACCGCGCAGGTTGAGGAAGGGTTCTGACATGGCCGGCAGCGAATCCCTGGTGCTTGCCTTGTCGTCAGCGACTTTGGTGTTTGGCATGGAATGGTTGCCATTGCTGGGGCCAAGGGTCCAGCGCCAAGGCTTGCGTCTGGCCAGGCTGCACAAGGCAACGCATATGGTGCTGGCCGACGAATCGGCTGGCTCAGTTGGTGTGGCCATGCTCAAGGGGGGCAAGGCATTGCGCAAGCGCAGCCTGTATTCGGCTGCGCAAAATGTGGCGCAATTGTTCCCGGTTGGTACCGTGGCTGTGCTGTTAAAGATTGAAACGGCAGGCTACTGGTTGGTGGCGGTGCACGAAGGTTCGGTAGTTGCGCGCACTGACCGTATCTATCCCCTTAGTGCCGATGCCCAGCCGGTGTTGGCCGAACTGCGTCAGGCTTATCCTCATTTGCAGGTGCTAGGTCAGCCACAGGCCCCAGATCAGCCCAGTCTGGCGGCGATAGAGGCTGCTGGCTCTACGCATAGCCGCCTGCAGACCCTTAACGCATGGGCTGCCGTGCTGCCTTGGCCGGTGCAGGGCTTCGTGCTGGCCCTAGTGCTTGTTTTGCTGACTCCACGCCTGGTGCAGTTGTTGTGGCCTGAGCCCGAGGCTGCCGTACCAGCCGCAGTGGCTGACCTCAGGCAAGTTTGGCGCCTGGCTGAAGAACAGGCTTTTCAGCACCATATCGTGCATGGGGTTCAGGGGACGCGTGCGCTGCTCAATGACTTGTACACGCTTCCCGTACGCGTCGACGGCTGGGTGTTGCTGCAAGCCGAGTGTACTGGGCAGATAGGTGGTTGGCGTTGCCTGGCCGGTTATGAAAGGCGCCGTGTCAATGCCAGCAATAGCGGGTTTCTTGCCGCAGCGCCTCAACATTGGACTGTCGAGTTTGTGTCTATGGACATGGCCCAGCCAACATGGACGGTCGCCGCGCCTGGCGTGCCGCTACTGGCGTCAAATTTACCAAGCTCGGCGCACCACGAGCGTGATTTGTTTAGCGCGTTGCAGAATATAAAACCGGCTTTCAACCAGATGCAAATCGGCAGGCCCGCGCCGTTGCCTGTACTTGCTCCCCTAGATGCCCAAGGCAGGCCGCTGCCGCGGCCATCCGGCATGGTCCTTTATCTGTCTCGTCTGGTGCAGTTAGTGGGTCCTTTGCGTTCAAGTGGCCTGTTGCTGCCGCATACCGTGTCCATGCAATGGCACAAAGTCCTGCTGGCGCTGCGCAAGGTCGAGCAGCCTGGCCTGAAAAATAGTGGTTTGAGCCTGTCTCTACAAGGAGTGCTATATGAAGTCGATACTGATTCCGGCAATGTCGGGCAGGGCGCCGCACCCGCTACAGAGTCCATCCAGGAATAAACGCCTGCCTGGATGGCTGATGCTGTCGCTGGTGCTGTTCGCGCCTATCGCTGCCAGTACAACGGTCTCGCCTGTTGACGGTTTGGGCGCCGAGCAAATGTCGGTGCGCGAGCTCATGCGCCTGGATACCGAACATGCGCTCAACGTCGCAAAAAACAGGCGACACGCAGATGGCGGTACGCGTGCCGATATCGACGGCGGTGCAAGCTATGCGGCCGGTGGCGTGCTCAGGCTGGTAGCCATATATGGCGTAGGGAAGAAGCTGCTCGCCCAGGTCATGGTCGGTGCGCAGCCTTACGTCTATATGTATGGGCAAGCCTTGCCAGTGGGCATGAGGGTCAGTCCTTCCGCTTATATGTTGCGTGGCATTTCGGGCTCCTGCGTCCAACTCGAACGCAAGGACGAAGCCCATACCCTGTGTCTTCATCCTTCTTCATGGGCGGAAAAGTAATGGCTGGCTTTTCCTTCCTGCGCCGATCACTGATCGCACCGTCGGCAGATGGCATGGTTGCGCCCTTGCGCTTCGATAGCGCGCTGGCTGTCCCTATTGATAGCCCAGACGAACTGGCCAGCATGACGCCAGGGTTTGTACATCCCTTAAGCACGCAGTTCAATGTGCAGGCGCTGGCGGCTCGCTTGTGTCCGGTATTGCTGAGCGATCAATCCGTAGCCATTTTTGCACTGGCAGAGCACGTTGGCAGCGACCAGGCCGACGAACTCGCCCGCCAAATTGTCAAGCTCGGTTATGTGTTGGCTAACCCGCCGCGCTATGTGCTGGCAGCGCCTTTGCTGCTGGCCATTGCGCGCAATCAGGTTACGGCGCAATCCTTGTCTGGTCACGCAGGCCAGCGTCTGGCGCAGTCCACTACGGCTTTGGCTGATGCGTTCAACGACATGGTCGAGTGGGGGGTGCGTAATAGCGCCAGCGATCTGCATCTGAACCTGCGCCTGAACGAGCCTGAGTCTGAAGTGAAATACACGTTGTCAGGGCGTTATCTGTCGCCAGAACGGTTCCGACGCATGCCTACCAGCATGCTGGTCGATATGCTGTCGGTAGCCTGGATGGATATCTCCGGGGGCAACGGCGCCCTGTTCGATCCCACGATAGAGCAACAAGGAAGCATGACTCGTCTGGTCGATGGGCAAGAGATCATGCTGCGTTGGGCTTCACTGGCTGCCGATCACGGGCCCAGCGTGTGCTTGCGTTTGCTCAGGCGTGAGGTGGACGCCAGTTTGCCCAGCCTGGACCAACTGGGTTATTTGCCGGATCAGGTTGCACTTATCGAAAGGGTCATGCTGTCCGAAGGTGGCGCCATTGTCTTTGCCGGCACTGTTGGGTCGGGCAAATCAACCACCCTGGCATCATTGATTGCGGGTGTGGCGCCAAGCCGCAAAGTAATCACCATAGAAGATCCGGTGGAATACCTGATTCCCGAAGCAATACAGAATACCGTTGCCAGGAGCCTGGATGCCGCAGCCCATCAAAACTACGCCGCCAAGCTAAGGGCGCTCAAGCGTTCCGCCATGAGCGATGTCCTGCTGGGCGAAGTGCGCGACGCGGAAACAGGCTTGGCCTTTATGGATCTGGCTGGCTCGGGCGTCAGTGTCTATACCACCGTCCATGCGCCTTCGGCACGGTTGATCCCCGAACGCCTGGCATCCGGCTTCATAGGGGTGCCGCGTGATTTTCTTGCGACTCCCGGCATACTCAAGCTGCTGGTTTTTCAGGCACTGCTGCCTGTGTTGTGCCGTCACTGCGCCTTGCCCGCCCAGCGCTTGGCTGAGGCAGGCGGGCAAGCGGGCCCAGTGGCTCGCAGTGTTCAGCAATGGCGCAGTTGGCTGCACCTGATACAAGACCTCTATGCTTGCCCGGTTGAGGCTTTCCGGATACGCAATCCCATGGGATGTTCGGCTTGCCAGCGGCCACATTTGCCTGAGCTCAATGGTTACGCAGGGCGCACGGTAGTGGCTGAAACGATAGAACCGGCATTGCAGCCGGAATTCCTGCACAGCTTGTGGCGCGGTGGCTGCGCCAGCGAACATATGGCAATACGTTCAGCGATGGAGTGTGCGGTGTTCAAGGCGAGCCGCGGCCAGATCGACCCTCGTGATATTGAACAGCGTTTTCATTCCTTTGAAACCGAACGGTGTTTACGTGACTTGCAAGGGGTGAAAAAGCAGTCAACTCCTATGCTGAGGGCAGCATCATGAGCGATTTCATCAGCCGTCTCGTACGCAATCAATATTGGCATCCTCTGTTGCACGTGCTTGACCGCTGGCGGTTTTCCCTTGCCCGCGCCGACTACTACGATTACCTGTCAGCCTTGTTGCAGGGCATGCAGGGGCGGCGCACCCTGAAAGAAGTATTCCAGCAGGATGCCCGGCGTTACGGCGCTGGCACAAGCCGGGGGCGGCTGTCGCGGCGCTGGCTGCAGGGCTATCAAGCCGCTGGCGGCGACCTATATTCGACCTGGTTGGGGTGCTTCCCCAGAAGCGAACTGGGCTTGATACGTGCCGCCCAGTCTTTTGGCAATGCAGCCTTGGTCAAAACCTTGGCTGAGCTGGCCCGAGTCCAGCAGCTTACGCGGCAGGCTCAAGAAATCCTAGTGGCTACGCTGTGGTCGGCAGCGGCGGCCTTGCTGGTGGTGTTTTTCATGCTGCTGGCCATGCCCTGGTTTACCGTGCCGCGCTTGTTGCATACGTTTTCCATGGTGCCGGTCGAATACTACGGCAGCCTTGCGCGGTCGTTGATCCGGCTGTCTGGTCTCATCCAGCTTAACTGGCCTTTTATGGCTGTGTTTATGGCGGGGGGCGGCATGCTCTTGTTGTGGTCTTTGCCCAATACTTGCGGGCCGGTACGCCGTCATCTGGAAAGCTACGCTTTGTGGCGCATATACCGCCATATTGCCGCGCTGCGTTTTCTGGCTTTGCTGGCCATAGTGCTGGGCCGCACCAGCAGTGAATCCACGCAGTTGCGCGCGGCCCTGCTGCTGCAAAAAACAGGGGCATCCAAATGGCAGGCCAGCCATATCGACGGCATGCTGATGCGCATTGACACCGGCATGACAGGAGCCGATATCTTCGATACGGGCTTGCTGGATCGCGAGCAGTTCTGGTTTTTCAGCGACATGGTGATGGCGCGCGGGCTGCAGGCTGGCTTGCAACTGGTTAGCGACCGCTTGCGTCAGCATGTGCTCGGCAGCGTTGCCAGGCAGGCCCAGGCTTTGCGATGGGTTTTGTTGCTTGCCAGCCTGGCTTGTTTACTGGGCCTGGGCCTGTGGCACTACGCCGTTATCGACGAGTTGCGTAGGTCGTTGATGCTTTTTTACGCCAGCCAATAGGGGCGGGTGTGTTTTCCAAGGAGCTTTCATGTCTGTTGCTATCACACGTGCCCAACAGGGGTTTTCGCTTATCGAGGTTTCCATTGTGACTGCCATTGTTTTGTTGCTGGCGATTATTGGCGTACCCGCCATAGGATCATATGTCATTGAAAATAAAGTGCCCAAGGTTGGCGAGGAACTGGCGCGGTTTATCTTGCAGACCAAGATCAATGTGTCTCACGGTTCCAGTCAGCCCTATGCAGATATAGATATATCGAATTTTGCCAATCTGGTGCGCGATTCCAGTATTTTTTCGGTGTCGGGTACGGGCCCAACGATCAAGGTATTACATGGCCTAGGCACTGGTGGTGACGTGGACGTAGCCGCGAATGCGGCTCGCAATGCCTTCTCCATTACCCTGCACAAGGTCAATAATGCGGCTTGCCCATCTATCGCTTCGGTCATGCAACGGGTTTCGGACTCGATCACGATAACGTCGCTCAATGGCGCCACCGCGGTGGTCAAGGATACTGAGCAAAATATTCAGTACAACGCACTGACCACCGAGACCAAATGCGCCAAGGGTGATGTGAATACTTTTGTGTTCACGGCCAGCTAAGAGACCATCATGCGCAAGCAACATGGCTTTGCCCTGCTGGAGTTGATGATTACAGCCATTCTGGCCACCTTGCTGGCGGTCTGGGCCAGCAATACGCTGGTCAATAGAATCAGCGACGCCAGTGCGCAGGCCCATGCAGCCTGGATGCTGGTGCTTCAGAAGTCGGTGCATGATTACATACAGGCTCATGCAGGCGTGCTGATGCATGCCGATCACGTCGCTGCCATGGGGCAGCAGGGTTACGCCGACTGGGCCGCGCCAACGCTGCCCGAACTCAAGGCTGGCGGTTTGCTCTCTTCTGGCTTCCCGGAGTCGGCTTTTCCGGGGGGCGGCGCATCGGTGCGCCTGATACGCCATGGCGAATGCCCAGGACCAACATGCCGGGTTGAGGCGCTGGTGTACGGCAATAAGCCTTTCCTGCATGCCGCCAGCTTGCAGGTAAACGAGCAAATGGTGGCTCAATGGCTGATGGCGGCACAAGGGTGGGGCGGGTCGGTGACCCGCCACCGGCCCGATCGGGTCAGCGGCGCAGCCTTTGATATCCCCAATCCCCCTGTGGCTGGTTCGGTTTTACCGCCAGGCACGGTGGCGCTTGCCATTACCTCTGGGCAATTGGGTCTCTTGGATTTTTTGCGTGTCGGAGACACGCGCGATCCGTCTTTTGCGGGCAACGCCACTGTGAGGGGCAATATCAGTACGCAGGGTAATTTGCAGGCGGGACAGTATTTGCATCTGGGGGCTCAAGCCATGCTGGATGGCTCCTGCCCCGACGATACTGCCGTGGCCCGCGATGTGAAGGGCGGTTTGCTGATTTGCCAAGATGGCTTCTGGCGCTCGGCCAGTCGCACAGGAGGTGGGGGTTTTTCGATGAATATGTTGTACGGTTGCACTACCCGGGCGGGCGCACCGACCGTCAATCCAGTTACCGGAGCCTGTAGTTGCCCAAGCACCTCGACTGCAGTGCTTATTTCGGACAGCGGCCCGCAAGCCTTTCCCGAGGGCAGGACCCTGGGTTTTTTATGTGTGGATTAGGCGTATACGGGATGAAACGAAATCGCGCTTGCTCAAGGTTTTCTCCAACCCGCCCTGCGATTTTCCCTAGCCGATCCTATTTTCACAAAACACCTCTATAATCAAGGGTTACTTATCAAATAGTGTTTTTCTGCAATGAAAACCTCCGAAATACGTCAAAAGTTTTTGTCTTTCTTTGAGTCGAAAGGGCATCAGGTCGTATCGTCGTCGCCATTAGTGCCGGGCAATGATCCTACCTTGTTGTTTACCAACGCCGGCATGGTGCAATTCAAGGACGTATTTACAGGTAAGGACACACGCCCCTACAACCGTGCAACTACCTCGCAGCGCTGTGTTCGTGCGGGCGGCAAGCACAACGACCTTGAAAACGTAGGATATACCGCAAGGCACCATACCTTCTTCGAGATGCTGGGCAATTTCAGTTTCGGCGACTACTTCAAACGCGAGGCCATCCAGTACGCCTGGGAATTGCTTACCGGCGTCTACAAGCTGCCGGCCGACAAACTGTGGGTCACGGTCTACCACGAAGATGACGAAGCCTACGATATCTGGGCCAAAGAAGTGGGTGTGCCAGCCGAGCGCATCATTCGCATCGGTGACAACGAGGGCGGCAAGTACTCCTCCGACAACTTCTGGCAAATGGCCGATACTGGCCCTTGCGGCCCCTGTTCCGAAATTTTCTACGACCATGGCCCAGAGATCTGGGGTGGCCCTCCCGGTTCACCCGAAGAAGATGGCGACCGCTACATCGAGATCTGGAACCTGGTTTTCATGCAATTCGAGCGCGATGCTGCCGGCAATATGCCGCTGCTGCCCAAGCCTTGCGTAGACACCGGCATGGGCCTGGAGCGTATCGCCGCAGTCTTGCAGCATGTGCATTCCAACTACGAAATCGATCTGTTCCAGGCGCTTATCAAGGCTGCGGCGCGTGAAACCGGTACAAACGACCTGACCGATAATTCCCTTAAAGTCATTGCCGACCATATTCGCGCCTGCAGTTTCCTTATCGTCGATGGCGTGATTCCCAGCAATGAAGGTCGCGGTTATGTCTTGCGCCGCATTGTGCGCCGCGCTTTGCGTCATGGGCATAAGTTGGGCCAGTCAGGCATATTCTTTCATCGGCTGGTGGCCGATCTGGTCGCCCAAATGGGCGAAGCCTACCCCGAACTCGTCGCCCAGCAGTCACGTGTTGAACAGGTGCTCAAGCAAGAAGAAGAGCGCTTCAGTGAAACACTGGAACATGGCATGAAAATCCTTGATGGCGCCTTGGCCGGTATTGCCGAAAACGGCATCCTCGATGGCCAAACCTTGTTTACGCTCTACGACACCTACGGTTTTCCAGTCGATCTTACCGCCGATATCTGTCGCGAACGCAATGTGCAAGTCGACCATGATGGCTTCGAGCTGGCCATGAACCGCCAGCGCGAACAGGCTCGTGCGGCGGGCAAGTTCAAGGCCATAGAAGGCTTAAGTTATAGCGGCGTCGAGACCCGCTTCGAAGGCTATGATCACTTGCAGGCACAAGGCAAGGTAACCGGCTTGTATGTGGATGGCGTCAAGGTTGATGCTGTCAGTGCCGGCCAGCACGCCATCGTCGTGCTCGACACCACGCCTTTCTATGCAGAATCCGGCGGTCAGGTTGGCGATACCGGTTTGCTTGCAGGCGGCGGCGCGCGTTTTCATGTCGCCGATACTCAAAAAATCCAGAATGGCGTTTTCGGCCATCATGGCGAACTGCTCGAAGGTGCGCTGGCGGTGGGCGATACGCTCGACGCCACGGTCGATACCGTGCAGCGGGCGCGTACCGTACGCAACCACTCGGCTACCCATCTTATGCACAAGGCCTTGCGCCAAGTGCTGGGTTCTCATGTACAGCAACGTGGTTCGCTGGTCGATGCCGATAAAACCCGTTTCGACTTTGCCCACGATGCCCCCATGACCCCGGCTCAAATTGCCGAGGTCGAGCAAATCGTCAATGCGCAGATACTGGAAAATCAAGCCGCTCAAGCGCAGGTCATGTCCTATGATGATGCCGTGCAGGGCGGTGCCATGGCCTTGTTCGGAGAAAAATACGGCGATACCGTGCGTGTGCTTGATATCGGGTTTTCACGCGAATTATGCGGTGGTACACACGTTGCTCGTACTGGCGATATCGGCTTGTTCAAGATACTGTCTGAAGGTGGCGTGGCCGCCGGGGTGCGTCGCGTCGAGGCCATTACCGGCGATAACGCTGTCAAGTGGGTGCAGCAAACCAACGATACCTTGCTGCAGGCAGCTAGCCTGCTCAAGACCCAGCCTGCTGAATTGGTTGACCGCATCACCCTAATGCAAGGCCAGATCAAAAGCCTTGAACGCGAAATCGAGCACTTGCAGACCAAGGCGGCTGCGGCAGCGGGCAACGACCTGGCCAGCAGCGCCGTGGTTGTGGGCGGCGACGCCAAGCTGTTGATCGCCAGCATGGCGGGTGTAGATCCCAAAGCTTTGCGCGGCATGGTCGATCAGCTGAAAGACCGCCTCAAGTCGGCGGTGGTGTTGCTGGCCACCGAGGCCGAGGGCAAGATCAGCCTGGTCGCTGGCGTAACCTCCGACCTGACCGCCAAGGTCAAGGCGGGCGATTTGGTCGGCATGGTGGCTGGCCAGGTGGGCGGCAAGGGCGGTGGCCGCCCTGATATGGCCATGGGCGGTGGCACCGATGTCGCGTCCCTGGCGGGCGCCATAGCCAGTGCCGATGCCTGGGTGCGCGAGCGCCTGGTTTAATAAGCTTTTTTTTCGGTGTATTGCGTTTTGTAGAGGCCAATGTTCTGATCATGACTACTGCCGTTGCCGTGCCCGATGCCGATCTTGAAGTCGATGCTTCCGGCTTGAAGTGCCCTTTGCCCATATTGCGTGCCAAAAAAGCCTTGGCCCAATTGCAAAGTGGGCAGGTGCTTAAGGTCATCACCACCGACACGCATGCTGTGCAGGATTTCCAGGCCTTTGCCAAGCAAACCGGCAATGCCCTCGAGGCTCAGGTTGAAACTGCCGCCAGCACTGCACATTTTCTGCGTCGGCGTTAGTTTGTTTGCTCGCAGTGTTGCTTTTTGATAGCAGCTTATCGTGTTTCTTGTGCTGTTGGTTTGCGAAGGCGGGCTGATAAGTGCTAGAATCTTTTGTTTTTCACAGTATTTTTTAAGGATTACCAATGGTTGTGATTCGTCTGGCCCGTGGTGGCTCGAAGAAGCGTCCGTTTTACAACGTTGTAGCAGCCGACTCGCGTAATCGTCGCGACGGTCGTTTTATTGAGCGCGTGGGCTTTTACAACCCCGTAGCCAACGAAGGGCAGGAAAGCCTGCGTCTTGCTATGGACCGTGTTCAGTACTGGATCGATAATGGCGCGCAGCCATCGCCTGCCGTTGCACGTCTGGTGAAAGAATTCTCGGCTAAAGCCGCTGCCTGATAGCACTGTCAAGTAGCATTCAAGGTGGTTAAAGTCGATACTTCGCGCGCCGAGGCTCCTGCGGATCTGGTAGAGCTTGGGCGTATTGCATCGGCTTATGGGGTACGCGGCTGGGTCAAGATTCAGCCTCATTCCTCTCGTGCCCAGGTGTTGCTTGCGGCAAAAACCTGGTGGCTGAAAGCGCCCGCTCCTGTTGGAAGCGCGGGCGTTTTGCCGTCTGCTTTCCCGATGGCCGTTCAAGCTTGCCGCCCGCAAGGCGCTACCCTGGTGGCGCAATTCCTTGCCATATCCGATCGCGACCAAGCCGAAGCCATGAAAGGGCATACAGTATGGGTGCCTCGGGCCGATTTTCCCTCGGCCGACGATGACGAATATTATTGGGTCGATCTTATCGATTGCCTGCTGTATGGCGATCAAGACGGTCAGCCCGCGCTTATCGGCAAAGTGGTCGGGGTTGTCGATAATGGCGCACACGCCTTGCTGCGCGTGGCTCGTGCTACTGCCAGCGTCTCAGGCGATCTGGCCTTGATGCACAACGATAAGGGCCATGTCATTGAAGTGCTGGTGCCGTTTGTCAGCGCTCACGTGCATACCGTCGATCTTGTCAACAAGCGGCTGGAAAGCAACTGGCCCGTCGAGTTCTAGCGTGCGCTTCGATGTTGTATCCCTTTTTCCCGATATGTTTTCTATCGTGCGCGATCTTGGCGTCACAGGCCGCGCCCATAAGCAGCGGCTCTGGTCGCTGGGCTTGTGGAATCCGCGTGATTACACCCACGACGTCCACCGCACGGTAGACGACCGCCCATACGGCGGCGGGCCGGGCATGGTCATGCTGGCCGAACCACTGGAGCAGTCTGTTGCTGCTGCCAAGGCAGCCCGGGCAGCCGTCCGCGAGGGGCAAGCGCCAGAATCGTCCGATACCCCCGTTATTCTCATGAGCCCTACAGGCAAGCGCTTCGACCAGGCCATGGCCCAGACGCTGGCCCATAGCGATGGCGCCATCCTGATTTGCGGGCGCTACGAAGGCATAGATCAGCGTTTTATAGACCGTAATGTCACGCATGAAATATCCATGGGTGATTTTGTGCTTACCGGGGGGGAAATAGCAGCGCTGGCCATCATTGACAGTGCTGTGCGCCTGTTGCCTGGCGCCTTGAATGCTGCGGAGTCCGCTTTGCAGGATTCATTCAACACTGCCTTGACGGGTTTGCTGGACAGCCCGCATTACACGCGTCCCGAAGAATACCTAGGGCTGGCTGTGCCTCCGGAACTGATGTCTGGCCATCACGCTAATATCGCGGCGTGGCGCCGCCAGCAGTCTTTGGCGCTGACCAGTGCGCGGCGCCCCGACCTGATAGCCGCAGCCCGCCAAGCAGGCTTGTTGTCCAAGGCTGATGAGAAATTCTTGCGGCAATTGAACATGGAATGATCGTCGACCTTTTGCTTAGGTCGATCATTTCATCCTAGCAACGCCAACGTAGCAAGAATTCATGTCTGAATAGCCCACTATCCAGGAAGCCGGCTTGCGCTTATCATTGAAAGTCGCCTCGCTTTTATCTGCCCTCCAGGAGAAGACTTTGCCTAGCTTACTGCCCAACATCGATCCCGACGGCCTGCTGGAATATTCGGTCGTGTATACGGACCGCGCAATAAATCACATGTCGCAGGCCTTTCAGGGGGTCATGAAAGACATTTCCAGAACCTTGAAAGGGGTTTATAACGCTCAGTCAGCCATTATTGTGCCGGGCAGCGGTACTTTTGGCATGGAAGCGGTGGCGCGTCAGTTCGCAACCAATCAAGCCTGTCTTGTCATTCGCACAGGTTGGTTCAGTTTTCGCTGGACTCAAATTTTTGATATGGGCGGCATCCCTTCCAGCACTACTGTGCTTAAAGCGCGCCCGACACATGACGGCAAGCAGGCTGCTTTTGCGCCTCCTCCCATAGAAGACGTGGTGGCTGCGATCCAGGCCAATCAACCCGCTGTGGTTTTTGCCCCGCACGTAGAAACATCATCCGGCATCCTGCTGCCCGACGGCTACATGCGTCAGGTAGCCGATGCCACCCATGCCGTAGGCGGGCTCTTTGTTCTGGATTGCATTGCGTCCGGGGCTCTTTGGGTCGATATGAAAGCGATCGGGGTTGATGTGCTGATCAGCGCACCGCAAAAGGGCTGGAGCGCTTCTGCGTGCTGCGCCCTGGTCATGCTCAGCGCCTTGGCCCGGGAAAAAATCGACTCCACTGTCAGCACCAGCTTTGCCTGTGACTTACGCAAGTGGCTGCAAGTCATGGAGGCTTACGAGCAGGGCGGATACGCCTATCACGCCACCTTGCCCACCGATGCACTTACTGTTTTGCGCAATGTCATGGCGGAAACCGAGGCCTATGGCTTTGATAAGGTCCGGGCAGAGCAGCAGGAACTAGGCGATCAAGTGCGCGCATTATTGCTCGAAAAAGGCTACCTAAGTGTAGCTGCAAAAGGTTTTGAAGCTCCTGGTGTCGTGGTCAGCTATACCGATGACGCAGACATACAATCCACCAGGAAATTTGCTTTGGCGGGCTTGCAGGCTGCCGCGGGCGTGCCGCTGCAATGCGATGAGTCGGATGACTTCAAGACCTTTCGCATAGGGCTATTTGGGCTGGACAAGCTGCACAACATAACCCGGACGGTGGGGCGCCTGGAAAAGGCCCTTGGCGAAATTGCCTAGGCGGTTTCAATGTTGGCGGGTGTTCGGGCTTGGGGTTTGCAGGCCGAATTAGCGTGGTGTAATCCGACGTTCCGGCAGTGGCTGTTGCCCTGCTAGCCTTTCGACGCCAAGATTTGGCCTGCGGCTTCGGCGGCAAGAGCGGCAAGCTTAGAGGATTCGCTCAAGACTATGGTGGCATAACCTCGTGCATTGCCCGAGTATTTTCTAAGCGCCTTGCTTAGGCTGCCATCGGCTTCTTCCAGGTATTCGGCCAGAACATCAGCCCCGACCCGGATGTTCACTTCCGGGTCAAAGAGCGATTCGGAGGGGTGCAGCTTATCGGGGTGCCATCGGCGAACGACCTGCATCAGGCCTTGAGCCCCATAGCTGCTTTGCACTTTTGGACGCAGCGAGCTTTCTTTTTGCATCATGGCTATAAGTAGCTCTGGAGACATTCCGCTGCGTTTGCTTGCCTCTTTCCAGGCCAATTCAACGTACTCGCGAATTGCTGATTCATTTTGGCTGAATTTTGTAGCCAGATACTGTGTTTGCGCTTGTATTTTTGCTTCTCTTTCGGCCCTTAGCAAGCGTCTGTGTTCAAGGGACTTGGCTAGCGAATGCGGTACAGCGTGTTCATCCGCTACCTGGGACGGTATGTGCAATGTCAGTTGCGGGATTGGAGGTGGCCATTCTTGCTCGCCAAGCTCACCAGCCATGAGGCCAGGCGAACAGAAGATGCCCGCCGCCAACATGAGCGCGGCGGCAAGCTGATGCGTGTTTCGAATGCACGTAAAGGCGCATGTAGCGAAAGAGGGATTTTCCAAGGGTATGATTTTTTTATTGATGTACTGCATCACAAGCGATGCAGAATCTTCTGTCGAAGACCATAGCATTGACTCGTCCATCTCTTGTTTACGAGATGTAATAACAGTAGGGAATGGCAACAGAAGTGTTTTTTTGCCCAAGAACCGTGTGAGCGCTGCTTTCGCCCAGAAGACGCCGGTTTGCAGTGATGCGCAGTGATGGGGCAGGGATTGCAAGCGGTATGGGCGGTAGGATAGTTTTACCTTTTAATGCCATATGCCAGGCGCTTTACATAATGGGCCTTGCTTAAGGCTTTCGTAGGTCGGATTACGCAAACGCGTAATCCGACAAACAAATTATGCGAGCTTGGCCTGCTGCTCTTTGACTTTTTGCAGGGTGTCGCCAAACTGCGCTACACGCAGCTTTTCTTGCTCGACCACTGCAGCAGGGGCGCGTTCCATAAAGTTGGCGTTGGACAGCTTGCCGTTGGCTTTGGCGATTTCGTTTTCGAGCCGTTCGATTTCCTTGCCCAGGCGCAAGCGTTCCGCCTCGATATCAATTTCCACATGCAGCATCAGTTGCGTGGTGCCAACCACCTGCACTGGTGCGCCAACGTCGGGCAGGCTGTCGACGATATCCACGCTTTCCAGCTTGGCCAAGGCAGCCAGATACAAGCTGTTGGCCTGTAAAACGGCACGGTCGCCCTGTGCGATGAGTGGTACCCGTTGCGCAGGTGACAGGTTCATTTCGCCTCGCAACGCGCGTACTGCTTCCACCTGCGCTTTGAGTTCGTCAACTTGTGCTTCGGCCGGAGCATCGAGGAAGGCTGCATTGGTTAGCGGATAGGGCTGTACGCACAGGCTGGTTTGCGCGTCGGCCTCGCGCTTGCCGGCAACCAAAGCCACCTTTTGCCAAAGCTCTTCAGTGATATACGGAATGATCGGGTGCGCCAGGCGCAGCACCGTTTCCAGCACGCGAATGAGGGTGCGTCGCGTGCCTGCCTGCTGCTGTTCTGTGCCGTGCTGGATCTGCACCTTGGCCAGTTCCAGATACCAGTCGCAATACTCGTCCCACACAAACCGATACAGCGCATTGGCAATGTTGTCGAAACGATAGTCGGTGAAACCGCGTTCGACCTCGGCTTCCAGGCGCTGCAGCTGGCTGATGATCCAGCGATCGGCAAACGATAGTTCGGCAGTGTCTTGAGCGGCCAGAACATGGCCCTCGGTATTCATCAGTACAAAGCGGGTGGCGTTCCAGAGCTTGTTGCAGAAATTGCGATAGCCCTCGCAACGCTTCAAATCGAAATTGATATTGCGCCCCAGTGTGGCGTAGGCTGCCATCGTAAAGCGCAGCGCATCGGTGCCGTAAGCGGGAAAACCGTTGGGGTAATCTTTGGCGGTTTTCTTCTTGATACTGGCAGCTTGCCTGGGGTTCATCAGGCCGGTGCTGCGCTTTTCCAGCAAGTCGTCCAGAGATATGCCGTCGATGAGGTCGACCGGATCGATGGTGTTGCCCTTGGACTTGCTCATTTTCTTGCCGTCCATGTCGCACACCAGGCCATGCACGTACACAGTATGGAAAGGCACCTTGCCGGTCATGTGCATGCTCATCATGACCATGCGCGCAACCCAGAAGAAAATGATATCGAAACCTGTGACCAGTACGCTGGAAGGCAGGTAGCGCGCCAGGTCGGGGGTTGGTTCGGGCCAGCCCAGATCGGTGAAGGGCACAAGGGCGGACGAGAACCAGGTGTCGAGCACGTCTTCGTCGCGCGTAAGCGGGCCGGTGACGCCGGCGGCGTCAGCTTTGGCGCGGGCTTCGGCTTCGTTGCGGCCTACGAATATCTGGCCGTCTTCGGCATACCAGGCGGGAATCTGGTGGCCCCACCATAATTGGCGTGAAATGCACCAGTCCTGGATTTTTTCCAGCCACTGATTGTAGGTAGTGGTCCAGTTCTCGGGATAGAACTTGATGCTGCCATCGGCCACAACCTGCAGCGCAACATCAGTAATGCTTTTGCCTGGATGCTGCGTGCCTTCGGGCGCAGGCTTGCTCATGGCGACAAACCACTGGTCAGTCAACATGGGTTCAATAATCGTGTTGGTGCGATCGCCGCGCGGCACCATCAGTTTGTGCGGCTTGACCTGATGCAGCAGGTCTTGCGCCTTCAGGTCTTCGACTATTTTCTTGCGCGCTTCGAAGCGATCCATGCCGCGATAGGCGGCGGGCGCGTCGTCGGTGATTTTGGCGTCTAGTGTCAGTATGCTGATCAGGCCCAGCCCGTGGCGCTGCCCGACCGCGTAGTCGTTGAAGTCGTGGGCGGGCGTGACCTTGACCACGCCAGTGCCGAATTCGCGATCAACGTAGTCGTCGGCGATAACCGGGATTTCACGCCCGACCAGGGGCAGGGTAACGGTGGTGCCTATCAGGTGGGCGTAGCGTTCGTCTTCGGGGTGCACCATGACCGCAAGGTCGCCCAGCATGGTCTCGGGGCGGGTGGTGGCGACCACCAGGTGTCGCAGGCCGCCAACAGGCTTGGTGAGCGGATAGCGGATTTCCCACATGTAGCCATCTTCTTCCTCGCTGACCACTTCAAGGTCGGATACCGCCGTTCCTAAAACTGGATCCCAGTTGACCAGGCGCTTGCCGCGGTAGATCAGGCCTTGCTCGTGCAGGCGCACAAAGGTTTCCACCACGCCGCGCGACAGATTGTCGTCCATGGTGAAGTATTCACGGTCCCAGTCGCATGACGAGCCCAGGCGGCGAAATTGCTCGGTGATGGCGTTGCCCGATTCCTGCTTCCATTCCCAGACTTTTTCAACGAATTTTTCACGGCCCAAATCGTGGCGCGACAGGTTCTGGGCATCGAGCTGGCGTTCAACCACGATTTGCGTGGCGATACCAGCGTGGTCGGTGCCGGGAACGAAGACGGTGTCGTCGCCGCGCATGCGGTGATAGCGTACCAGGCCATCCATGACGGTCTGGTTGAAGGCATGGCCCATGTGCAGGGTGCCGGTCACGTTGGGTGGCGGAAATTGCACGACAAAGGCTTGGCTTTGATGCTGGCCGGCGGGTTCTACATGCTGGCCGCCGCTGAAGTAACCTCGACGCTCCCATTCGGCATACCAGCGAGCCTCTATTTCTTGTGGTTCGAAGCTTTTCGGGAGTTGTTCGGAATCGGTCACTGCTGGAATTGTGGTCATGGTGTAAAAGATAAGTGCAGACAGCCGCAAAGCGGCAAAAGATTGACTATATATGAAACCTGCAAGGCGTGCGAACCGCGCCGTAAGCCGGGAACTGCTTGCTAAAACCCGGCGTGATCGGCTTTTGGCTAGAGTTTTGTTATTTTATGATGGAGTCGGCTGGCTTTGCCATGTTAAAATGCTTGGTTAACATAAACTTCATGAAGTTATTGTTTTTACTACAAAAACTGTTTTTGCAACCTGGTTTTTGCCTTTTTGTGTTGATATGCAAGGCGCCATATGCGCGCCGGGTGTAATTAAAACGCAAGAATTATCATATATTCTCTGGATCTCTCATGGCTATTGAACGCACTCTTTCCATCATCAAACCTGATGCCGTCGCCAAAAACGTAATTGGCCAAATCGTTGCCCGTTTCGAAAAGGCCAACCTGAAAGTCATTGCCGCTCGTTTGCAGCAATTGTCCCGCGACGATGCAGAGCGTTTCTACGCCGTTCACAAAGAGCGTCCTTTCTACAAAGATCTGGTCGACTTCATGATTTCCGGTCCTGTGTTCGTACAGGTGCTGGAAGGCGAAAATGCGATCCTGACCAACCGCGACCTGATGGGCGCAACCGATCCTAAAAAAGCTGATGCCGGCACTATCCGCGCCGACTTCGCCGACAGCATCGACGCCAATGCTGTTCATGGTTCCGACGCCGCTGAAACCGCCGCTGTCGAAATCGCCTTTTTCTTCCCAGAAAGCAACATCTACAGCCGTTAATTTCTGGCGATAACGCGTTATTCACTGCGCCAACGTTTATGTCATCTACTGAATCCATCAATCTCCTGGGGCTCGATACCGCCGCACTGACCGAACTCGTCGGCAAGTGGGGCGGCAAGCCGTTCCGGGCCAAGCAGTTGCAGCGCTGGATCCACCAGCGCGGCGCCGATTCCTTCGACGACATGACCGATCTGGCGCGTGAGTTTCGCCAGCAACTCACAGAGCACTGCTCGATTCATGCGCCCGCCGTGTCAATCGAACAGCGCTCTACCGACGGCACGCGCAAGTGGCTCTTTGAGGTCGATAAAAGCAATGCTGTCGAAACCGTCTTCATCCCCGAAGATGATCGCGGCACCCTGTGCATTTCCAGCCAGGCTGGCTGCACCGTGGCGTGCCCGTTTTGTTCCACTGGCTATCAGGGCTTCAATCGCAACCTGACCACAGCCGAAATCATTGGGCAGCTTTGGCATGCCAAGCGCGTCTTGCAAGCTGACCTGGCCAGCGCCCGTGTCGGCGACGACGCTCAGGCCGGGCCCGAACCCGCACGCGTCATCAGCAATGTGGTCATGATGGGTATGGGCGAACCCTTGCTCAACTACGATCAGGTGTTGGGCGCCTTGCGTCTTATGGTCGACGACAATGCCTATGGCTTGTCGCGCCGCCGCGTCACGGTGTCCACCTCGGGTGTCGTACCCATGATAGACCGCCTTGGCCGCGACTGCCCGGTTGCGCTGGCGGTATCCCTGCATGCGCCCAACGATGCGCTGCGCGACCGTCTGGTGCCGCTGAATCGCAAGTATCCGCTGGCCGAACTGCTCGCCGCTTGCAACCGTTACCTTGAATTCGCGCCGCGCGACTTCATCACCTTTGAATATGTCATGCTTGATGGGGTCAACGACTCCGACGACCATGCCCGCGAACTGATCGCCGTTGCCCAGCAAGTGCGCTGCAAGTTCAATTTGATTCCATTCAATCCTTTTCCACAGTCAGGCTTGAAACGTTCCCCAGCTGCGCGCATACGCTTGTTTGCTCAGCGCCTCATGGACGCCGGCCTGGTCGTAACCGTACGTAAAACGCGTGGCGACGACATTGATGCAGCCTGCGGGCAATTGGCGGGCGACGTCAAAGATCGCACGCGTATCAACGAACGCAACCCTGATCGTGCGATCATCGCTATCAAACAGGAGCGCGGATGACCCAACCCTTACTCAAAGAAGCCCGGCTCGAGATCGTGCCCTCCGCTCCCATACCTACGGGTGTGGGGCCTACACTGCGCAGCTTGCGCGAAGCCAGGCGCTTGTCGCCCGCCGACATCACTGCCCGCCTCAAGTTCACTGCGCGTCAGCTTGACGCGCTCGAAACCGAGCAATGGGATCGCCTGCCTTCCGGGGTATCGCTGCGGGGGTTTGTAAAAAACTACGCCCGTTTTCTCGAAGCCGATGTCGACGCCTTGCTGGTCATGCTCGATAATCAGGTCGGACCCACGGCGGCCAAGCCCGTAGCCATTACTCAGGCCGGCTCATTGGGCCCCGCCGAATTGCAGCACGGTGAGCCCGCGCATAGGCCCTGGGGCTGGTTAATCGTTATTCTTGTCATATTGTTCGTTGCCGGCTTCTATGCCATAGAGCGTGGCTGGGTGCCAGATTCCTGGCTGGTGTTCGACTGGCTCAAGTCCTTGAGAAAATGAATCCCCAATCAGACAGCAATCTTAGTTCCATAGGCGCCGCGCTACGGCGCTCCACACGCGCGGTAGTCGTTGGCTGGGGCGGCAAGGCCGTGCAAATCGGCGGCGGTGCGCCTATTGCGGTCCAGTCCATGACCAATACCGATACCGCCGATGCTATCGCTACCGCCATTCAGGTCAAGGAACTTGCCTTGGCGGGCTCCGAACTGGTGCGCATCACCGTCAATACTCCGGAAGCCGCGCGCGAAGTCCCCGCCATCCGCGAGCAACTCGACCGCATGAATATATCAGTGCCGCTGGTGGGCGACTTCCATTACAACGGGCACAAGCTGTTGTCGCAGTTTCCCGAATGCGCGCAGGCCTTGTCCAAGTATCGGATCAATCCGGGCAATATGGGCGGGGGCAAAAAACGCGACGACAATTTCGCCCAAATGATAGAAATCGCCTGCCGCTACGAAAAATCGGTGCGCATAGGTGTCAACTGGGGCAGTCTCGACCACGAACTCATGGCGCGCATGATGGACGACAACAGCAAGCGCGCTCAACCCTGGGATGCCCAGGCCGTGATGCGCGACGCCCTGGTCGTGTCGGCCATCAGCAATGCGCAGCGTGCCGAAGAACTAGGCCTGTCGCCCAATGCCATCGTGTTGTCTTGCAAGGTCAGTCATGTGCAAGACCTTATTACTGTTTATCGCGACCTGTCATCGCGTTGCGATTATCCCTTGCATTTGGGGTTGACCGAAGCCGGCATGGGCAGCAAGGGCATAGTGGCATCCACCGCCGCGCTGTCCGTATTGCTGCAGCAGGGCATAGGCGACACCATACGTATATCCCTGACTCCTGAGCCGGGCGGTGATCGCAGGCGTGAAGTCGTGGTTGCCCAAGAAATCCTGCAATGCATGGGTTTGCGCGCCTTTACGCCTATGGTGGTAGCATGCCCGGGCTGCGGGCGCACCAGCAGCACGGTTTTCCAGGAATTGGCCGACAGCATACAAAGGTATCTGCGCGACCAGATGCCGGTCTGGAAAACCCGCTACCCTGGCGTTGAAAGCATGAATGTCGCCGTTATGGGCTGCGTGGTGAATGGTCCGGGTGAAAGCCGTCATGCCGATATCGGCATCAGCCTGCCGGGCACTGGCGAGGTCCCGTCGGCTCCGGTGTTCATCGATGGTGAACGCACGGTTACCCTCAAGGGCGACACCATTGCCACCGAGTTTCAGGCTATTGTTGAACACTACGTCGAGCGCCGCTATGGCGCCGGCCATTCAGATAACTACAAGGGGCGGGCTTAGCCTGCAGGAAAGCAATCACTCTATGACGCAGTCGTTTCAAAAGGTCCGTGCCCTGACGGGCATGAAAGATGTATTACCCGATAGCAGCGCCCAGTGGGAAGCCCTGGAAGCCACCGTGCGCGAATGGTTGGCCAGTTACGGCTATCGCAATATGCGCACACCGGTACTGGAACACACCCGCTTGTTTACGCGTGGCATCGGCGAAGTCACCGACATCGTCGAAAAAGAAATGTATACCTTTGTCGATGCCTTGAACAACGAGCAGCTCACCATGCGCCCCGAGTTCACTGCAGGGATGGTGCGCGCCGCCATCGAGCACAATATGCTCTACGACCGGCCGCATCGGGTGTACACGATGGGGCCGGTGTTTCGTCACGAAAGGCCGCAGCGCGGACGCTATCGCCAATTTCACCAAATCGACGTCGAAGCCCTGGGTTTTGCAGGCCCCGATGTCGACGCCGAACTTATCGTCATGCTGGCGCGGCTCTGGAAACTGCTGGGCCTGAAAGACATACGTCTGGAACTGAATTCACTGGGCCAGGGCGACGAACGCGCCGCGCACCGTGCCGCGCTTATCGTATACCTGGAAAAGCATAAAGACGTGCTCGACGAAGAAGCCCAGCGCCGCTTGTACACGAACCCGTTGCGCGTGCTCGACACCAAAAATCCCGCCATGCAGGAAATGGCCAACAATGCGCCGCGTTTGTTCGACTTCCTGGGCAGCGAATCGCTGGCGCATTTTGACGGCGTATGCGAACGCCTGCACGATGCTGGTATTGAATATCGTCTGAATCCCCGCCTGGTGCGCGGCCTCGATTACTACAACCTGACCGTCTTTGAATGGGTAACCGATAGGCTGGGCGCCCAGGGCACGGTATGTGGCGGTGGCCGCTACGACGGCCTGATCGAACTGGTCGGTGGCAAGCCTGCACCGGCAGTGGGTTTTGCCATAGGTGTCGAGCGCCTGCTTGACTTATGTTCACAGTCGGGTGATCAGGCCGCGCCGCCCGAATGCCAAATTTACATGATTCATCAAGGCCCCGAGGCGCAGCGCTTGGCTGCCCAGTTGGCCGAGCCCTTGCGTGATGCGGGCTTGAACGTCATCGTTCACGCAGGTTCGGCGGGTTTCAAATCGCAATTCAAGCGCGCTGACGCCAGCGGCGCCACGGTAGCCGTTATCATAGGCGCCGAAGAAATCGCCGCACAGGCCGCCAGTGTCAAATGGTTGCGGGCCCAAAGCGGGGAAGACCAGCCCCAGCAAGAAACGATAGCTTTCGAACGCTTGGTCACAGAATTGAAATTAAAGGTTTAAAAGCATGGCATACGATTTAGAAGAACAGGAAAAACTGGACGCCTTGCGTGCCTGGTGGGACAAATACGGTACCCTATGCGCCATCGTGATTTTTGTTGTTGTGGCCGGCGTGGCGGGCTGGCGTGGCTGGCAGTGGTACGAAGGCCATCGGGCCGGGCAGGCCATGGGCTACTTTGAGGCGCTGGAAAGCGCCGCGGGGCAACGGGGCGACGACGCCGTGGCACGTATCAAGGCGGCCAGCAATACCTTGCGCAACGACTTCTCAGGCTCGGGTTACACCTCGCGCGGTGTTCTGGTTGCCGCGCTTGCCTTGCAAGAACGCAAAGATCTCGACGGTGCACGCGAACAACTGGAATGGCTGGTCAAGAACAAGGCTGATCCCGCGCTGGCTGCCTTAGCCAGGTTGCGACTGGCTGGCGTGCTGCTTGAACAGCAGCAGTACGATCAGGCCTTGGCGCAAGTCAGTAATGCTCCGGCGGCATTTGCGGGGCTGTATGCCGATCGCCGTGGCGATATACTCTTGGCGCAGGGCAAGCCGGCCGATGCCAAATCTGCCTGGGAAACCGCTCTTAAAGAACTGGGGCCCGATCCCGTGGCGCAAATCGTTCAATTGAAAATTGATGCACTAGGTGGAGCTTGATTTATGCAGATAGCCTTTGCTGGTCGCGTTTTGCGTAACACCGTGCTGGCGCTCAGCGTAGTCGCCCTGGCCGGTTGTTCCCTGTTTTCCAATAGAAATGCGCGTTACGATCCTGTGCCGCTCACTGAATATGCTGCTGGTGTTTCCGCCAATGTGGCCTGGTCCGTGTCGCTTGGCAGTGGCGGTGGCTATGGTTTCATACCTGTTGTGGTTGCCGATTCCGTTTACGCCGCTGCGTCTAATGGTTCAGTCAGCAAGCTTGACGTCGCATCTGGCCGCATTCAGTGGCGCGCCGATGCCAAAACGAATCTTACTGCCGGCGTAGGCTCCGATGGGCGTATCACCGCTGTCGCCGCCGCCGATGGAACCGTGGTTGCCTTCGACGACACTGGCGCCGAAAAGTGGCGCGCCAAGGCAACCAGTGCCGTTAATATTCCACCTGCAGTCGGGGCCGGCGTGGTTGTTGTGCGCAGCAGCGATTACCGTATTCAGGCCTTTGACGAAGCCACAGGGGAACTGCGCTGGAATATCCAGCGTCCGGGGCCGGCCCTAGCGCTTAAAGCCAACATGCAAATGATCATCGTCGATGGTTTGCTGATTTCCGGATTGCCCAATGGCAGGTTGATGGCCATCAATGCCAGCAACGGCAGCGTGCAGTGGGAAGGCACGGTATCTGTCTCGCAAGGTGCTACCGACCTCGAGCGCATCAGTGACGTAGTCGGAACACCGCAAATTCAGGGGCCTTTGCTTTGCGGTGTCACGTATCAGGGGCGGATGGTATGCTTTGATGTCTCGCAGGGCGGACGCCCTATGTGGGCGCATGATTTCTCCAGTAATACCGGCATGACGACCGATAGTCAGCAGGCTTATGCGGCTGATCAGCGCGATGTGGTCCACGCTTACACCCTGGCCGATGGCCACGAGGTCTGGAAACAAGATGCGCTGCGCAATCGGCGCTTGTCTGCTCCTGCGGTCGTTCCGCAAGCCGTAGCTTTTGGCGACCTGGACGGCTACGTGCATTTTTTATCACGCATCGACGGCAAGCTGTTGGGGCGTGTGCAGGTTGGTGGCGGCGCCATTACGTCGCCATTGCTGGCCACCAACAGAGGTGTGCTGGTACAAACCGGTAATGGTAATTTGGTTTTGGTTGGTGTCAATTGAACAGTGTCAAGTTTAAACCGGTAGTTGCCCTGGTGGGTCGAGCCAACGTGGGGAAATCCACGTTGTTCAACCGGATTACCCGCTCGCGTGCGGCCCTGGTCGCCGATTTTGCCGGGCTGACTCGCGACCGCCATTATGGCGAGGGGCGTATCGGCAACCATCCCTTTATCGCGGTCGATACAGGCGGTTTCGAACCAGTAGCCAAAGATGGCATCTTGCTTGAAATGGCACGCCAGACCCAGCAGGCCATCGCCGAGGCCGATGTCGTTATCTTCCTGGTCGACGCCCGGGCAGGCGTCAACGCCCACGACCACGAAATTGCACGCTTGTTGCGTAAAACCGGTCAGCGTGTCATGTTGGCGGTCAACAAGGCTGAAGGCATGCGTTATGGCTCGGCTGCGGTCGAATTCCACGAGCTCGGTCTGGGCGAACCTTATCCGGTTTCGGCTTCGCATGGCGATGGCGTGGTCGACCTCATCGAACGGGCCTTGTCGTTCATGGATACGGAAACCGAAGCCGATGAATCCCCTTCCGATTCATACGATGCCAACGCAGTCTTCGACGAAGAAGACTTCAACGACGCTGATACCGAGCCGGAAGCCGATGACGAAGCACAGGCCGATGCCCTGGCGGTTCAACATCGTATCAAGCTGGCCATCGTTGGGCGGCCCAACGTGGGCAAATCCACCCTCATCAATACTTTGCTGGGCGAAGAACGTGTTATCGCCTTCGATATGCCGGGCACTACACGTGACGCCATCGAAATCGATTTCGAGCGTGGCGGGCTGTCTTATACCCTGATCGACACAGCAGGCTTGCGCCGTCGTGGCAAGGTGTTCGAGGCCATCGAGAAATTCTCGGTAATCAAAACCCTGCAGGCTATTGAAGCTTGTAATGTGGTGGTATTGCTGCTTGATGCACAAACTGAAATTTCCGACCAAGACGCCCATATAGCCGGTTTTGTACTGGAAACAGGCAGGGCGCTGGTGGTGGGCATCAATAAATGGGACGACCTCGATAGCCATCAGCGCGAACGCATCATGGTCGAATTTGAACGCAAACTGCGGTTTTTGTCGTTCGCCAAAATGCATACTATTTCAGCGCTGAACGGACAAGGCGTAAATGGCTTGCTCAAGTCGGTAAACCAGGCCCATGCCGCCGCGTTTGCCAAGTTGTCCACGCCCAAACTGACCCGCATTCTGCAGGCAGCCGTCGAGCAGCAGCAACCGCCGCGCAAAGGCATATTCAGGCCCAAGATGCGCTATGCGCACCAGGGTGGCCAGAATCCGCCGCTTATCATCGTTCATGGCAATGCCCTCGATGCCATCCCGGATTCGTATCGGCGTTACCTGGAAACCCGTTTTCGCACCGCCTTCAAACTGGAAGGCACGCCTTTGCGCATAGAATTCAAGTCATCCCACAACCCATATATACAGGGGGCGCAGTGAGCCGCTTCTGGAGTGATCATGTTGTCGACCTGGCGCCTTATACGCCGGGCGAACAGCCTAAAATAAATAATTTGCTCAAGCTCAATACCAATGAGCATCCTGCGGGGCCGTCTCTACGCGCCCTGGAGGCCATCAGGGCGGTTATCAACGACGACCTAAGGCGTTATCCTGATAACGAGTCTGTCGCCTTGCGCCGCGCCGCGGCGGGCCTGTATGGCCTGGAAATCGAGCAGATATTTCCGGGCAATGGCTCCGACGAGGTGCTGGCCCATATTTTCAATGCTTTGTTCCGGCACGGTGACCGCCCCTTGCTGATGCCCGATATCAGTTATAGCTTTTACCGTACGTATTGCCAGTTGTACCAAATTCCTTATCGCGCCATTCCCCTGGCCGATGACTTTTCCATACGCGTGTCCGATTACACCGGCCCGCACGACGTGGCGCCGGCCGGCATTATTTTTGCCAACCCCAATGCGCCTACCGGTATGGCTCTTGGCCTGGCCGATATCCGCAGCATTGCGCTGGCCAATCCCGATATTCCTGTGGTAGTCGATGAAGCCTACGTCGACTTTGGCGCTGAATCAGCCATTGCCCTGCTGCACGAGTGCAGCAATATCGTGGTGGTGCACACCTTATCCAAATCGCGTGCGTTAGCAGGCTTGCGCGTCGGTTTTGCCATAGCCAGCAAAGAAATCATTGATGGCCTGGTCAGGGTCAAAGACAGTTTCAATTCCTATCCCATCGACAGCATTGCGCAGGCGGGCGCCGCAGCGGCTTTACAAGACACCGTCCATTTCGAGCAAACTCGCAAGGTCGTCATTCAGGCGCGTGAAAATCTGTCGAAACAATTGGTATCACTTGGGTTCGAAGTTTTACCTTCTTCTGCCAATTTCGTTTTTGCACGCCATCCGGGGCACGATGGCGCAGCCTTGAGCCGGGCTCTGCGGGCTCAGGGCATATTGGTGCGGCACTTCAACCAGCCACGTATTGATCAGTTTTTACGTATTACGGTGGGAACTCCTGAAGACTGCACGCGTCTATGTAATACCTTGTCCGACATAATATTGAAAACACATTAAAATAGCAGGCGTTGGGCTGTTTTAATCAACAGCGTTCGTGCGCGTTTAGGGAAAACCCTGTACAGTATGTCCTTTCACCAAATTACTTTAAATAACAACATAATTGGAGCCTAGCCAATGAGCAATAAAGGGCAAACACTACAAGATCCGTTTTTGAATGCACTACGCAAGGATCACGTGCCCGTATCAATTTACCTGGTCAACGGAATCAAGCTGCAAGGGCAGGTTGAATCTTTTGATCAATATGTGGTTTTGTTGCGCAATACCGTTACCCAAATGGTGTACAAGCATGCAATTTCCACTGTAGTGCCGGCGCGCCCGGTGGTTTTCCAAACGGATGCGCCCTCTGAGTAACACGGTGTTTTATTCGGCTTATGACATGCCCGCCGTATGCCTCGTGCCGGCGGGCATTTCGTTTGGGGCGCAGTCATGAAAGCCCTTATTATCAACGTCGATCTGGGCGAGCCCGACTACCAGGCTCACGCAGATGAATTTCTTATGCTTGCCCAAGGTGCGGGCGCTGAAATCGTCGGTACGGTGCTGGCGCGTCGCGCGCGGCCCGATGCCGCCTTGTTCATAGGTACGGGCAAGCTTGAAGAAGCCATCCTGATGGCCGACGAAGCAGGGGCCGAAATCATACTTTTTGACCAACCACTGGGGCCAGGGCAGCAGCGCAACCTTGAGAACGGTTTTGGCCGCCGGGTAGTTGATCGCGTTGCCCTGATTCTTGATATCTTCGCGCTCAGAGCCCAAAGCCACGAGGGCAAGCTGCAGGTCGAGCTTGCTCAATTGCAGTATCTGTCTACTCGGCTGATACGCATGTGGTCTCACCTTGAGCGTCAGCGCGGTGGCATAGGCATGCGCGGGCCAGGCGAAGCCCAGCTCGAAATGGACCGCCGCATGATAGGCGACAAAGTCAGGCTGCTCAAAGAGCGGCTGGCCAAGGTGCAGCGCCAGCGTGCCACGCAACGCCGTTCGCGCGCGCGCAGTGGCGTTTTGTCTGTGTCTCTGGTTGGCTACACCAACGCAGGCAAGTCCACCTTGTTCAATGCGCTGACACGGGCTGGGTCTTACGTGGCCGATCAGCTTTTCGCCACGCTCGACACCACCACGCGCCGCATCTGGATAGAAGGAGCGGGGCAGGTGGTTGTTTCGGATACGGTTGGTTTCATACGCGATCTGCCTCCTACGCTGATCGCCGCGTTTCGAGCGACCTTGGAAGAAGCCGTGCAGGCCGATTTGCTATTGCATGTGGTCGATGCGTCCAGCCCGCAGCGCGCCGAGCAGATCGCCGAGGTTGATAAAGTCCTGGTCGATATTGGCGCCGACGAGGTGCCAAGAATATTGGTGTACAACAAAATAGATGAAGCAGGGTACGAGCCTCGGGTGGAACGTAACGAACATGGTACGATTGCACGAGTTTTTGTGAGCGCTCTGAAGCGCGCCGGCTTAGAGGATTTGCGTGGGGCAATCATCGAATCGGGTCAAATCGCGGGAAATAATGCGTCAAATGTCGAAAATATATAATCTGAACGATCCGGGTTGGGGTCGCGGTAACAATAATGGCTCCGAGCCTCCTCGTCGTCCCAAGGGCGACGGCCCTCCTGACCTGGACGAGGTCTGGCGCGATTTCAATAATCGCCTGGGCTCTTTGTTTGGTCGCAAGACCAAGCGTGGTGGCGGTGGCTTTGGTGGCGGCGATAACAGTGGCGGCGGCGGTTTGCCGCAGTTGCCTAAAAGTTCTCCAAAAATGGTTGGTGCGCTGGTGGTCGTTGCCGTTGGGCTATGGCTGGCCAGTGGCTTTCTTATTGTCCAGGAAGGCCAGGTTGCAGTCGTAACCAAGTTTGGCAAATATACCAAGACCTTGCCTCCCGGTTTGCAATGGCGTCTTCCTTACCCCATTGAAAACCATCAAATGGTGAATATTTCACAATTACGTACCTTCGAGGTAGGTTTTCGCGGGACGGCGCGCAATAAGGTGCTGCCTGAATCGCTTATGCTGACTACCGACGAAAATATCGTCGACTTGCAGTTTGTCGTGCAGTACCGGTTGAACCCCACTGGCGCGCCCGATTACCTGTTTAAAACCAGCCAGCCCGATGAATCCGTTCGTCAAGCCTCTGAAACCGCCATGCGCGAAATCGTTGGCAAAAAGCCTATGGATTTCGTGTTGTATTCTGGCCGTACTGAGGTCGCCAACGAAGTGCAAACGCTGGCCCAAAGCATACTTGATCGCTATCAGACTGGTATCCAGATCAGCACAGTGGCCATCCAGAACGTGCAGCCGCCCGAACAGGTTCAAGCTGCTTTTGACGACGCCGTAAAGGCGGGTCAAGACCGCGAGCGTCAGATCAACGAAGGTAATGCCTATTCCAATAAGGTCTTGCCTGAAGCTCAGGGGCAGGTGGCCCGCATGGTGCAAGAAGCTGAAGGTTATCGCGCTACGGTTATCGGCGATGCCCAGGGTGACACAGCGCGCTTTGCCAGCGTTGAAACTGAATTTGCCAAGGCGCCTGCCATTACTCGCGAACGCATGTATTTGTCGACCATGCAAGAAATTCTCGAAAACAGCAGCAAAGTCATGATTGATTCGCAAGCCAGCAACAACATGCTGTATTTGCCGTTAGATAAGATCATGCAGCAAGCAGCCAGCCCACGAGGCAGCTCCAGCGCTTCAGTCGAAAGTACAACCGGTGCGGCTGCTGCCGCAACGCTGCCTTCCAAGGCGGCCAGCACTCCTGCCAAAACCCGTACGCCCGCAGCAGGGGGTTCTACGAACTCTCTCTTGACGAGCCCGTATTCACGCTAGGAGGCCACAATAATGCAACGTTTTTTCCCTGCTTTAGTCGGCCTGGTTATTCTTCTGGCTATTCTTTCGTCTTGCGTATTTGTTGTGCGCGAACGCGATGCCGCATTGGTTTTCACCCTGGGTGAAGTGCGTAAAACCATTACCGAACCTGGTCTGTACTTCAAGTTTCCGCCGCCTTTCGAAAATGTAGTGCGCCTAGACAAGCGTCTGCAAACTATCGAAACCAACGATCCTGAGCGCATCCAGACCGCCGAAAAGAAAAACCTGCTGATCGACTCGTTCGTGAAGTGGCGTATTTCCGATCCTCGTCTGTTTTACGTTACCTTTGGCGCCAATGATCGTGCCGCAGTCGAACGCCTGCAGGCGCAGATTCGCGACGCGCTTAATGCCTCGGTCAACATGCGCACCGTGAAGGAAGTCGTCTCCAACGAGCGCGATACCATCATGAAAGAAATCCTGACCACGGTAGAAGCGCGTGCAAAGCCGCTGGGTGTTGATGTCATCGACGTACGTTTGCGCCGCATTGACTTTGTGCCGGAAATTTCCGAGTCGGTTTATCGCCGCATGGAAGCCGAGCGCAAACAAGAAGCCAACCGTCTGCGCGCCACAGGTTTCGCCGATAGCGAGCGCATCCGTGCGCAAGCCGACCGCGAACGCCAGGAACTCTTGGCCAAAGCCTATGCCGAAGCTCAAGGCATCAAGGGTGAGGGCGACGGTAAGGCGGCTGCTTTGTATGCTGAAATCTATGGTAAAAATCCGGAATTCTACGGTTTGTACAAAAGCCTCGAAGGCTACCGTTCCGCGTTCTCGGGCTCCAACGATACCTTGGTATTAAGCCCCAAGTCTGAATTCTTCAAGTTCTGGAATTCAGCCGACGGCGCCAAGCCAGCAGTTCAGTAAGTTGTGGTAGTGTCGGGTTACGCGCTGTCGCGCTTATCCGGCCTACATTCACATTTCGTCCCTTGTTTGTCGGATTCGCCGAAGGCGTAATCCGACAAACGCCCTCCCAAAAAATACTAATACCCCCCCTTGGTTTCCTTATTCGATACTATCGTTTATACTATCGCGTAAGTTTTGATTACCTTTTTACCGCAAGCGACTTGGCGGGCTTACGCCCCAGGTCGCTTTTTGTTTGACTATATCTTTGCAATGGTATTTTTCAGGACCGCATGATGTCCAATTGGTTGTTGCCGGAAAGTCTGGCCGATATCCTGCCCGCGGAAGCACGTCGCATTGAAGAATTGCGGCGTAATCTGCTGGATCTATATCGCACCTACGGTTTCGAACTCGTGGCCCCGCCGCTGGTTGAATACATTGATTCACTGCTGTCGGGCACTGGGGGTGCGCTCAATTTGCGCACCTGCAAGCTGGTTGACCAGCTTTCAGGCCGCACGCTTGGCGTGCGCGCCGACATGACCCCACAAGTCTCGCGCATTGATGCCCACCTGCTTAACCGCGAAGGGGTCACCCGTTTGTGCTATTGTGGTTCAGTATTGCATGCCCGGCCAGCCGGTTTGCTGTCCGACCGCGAATTGCTGCAAATCGGCGCAGAAATCTTTGGTCATGCTGGTGTTGAGGCTGATATCGAAATCCTGGAATTGGCCTTGGAAAGCGTACGGCGGGCCGGGGTCAGGCACGCCAGGCTCGACTTGAACCATCCGGGGGTCTTCAGGGCCATCATCGATGCCGACCCGGCATTGGTCGCTGCGGCCGACGACATCTCTGAACTGCTCAGCACCAAAGATGTCCCGGCTTTGTCGATCATGGCAGTGCGTTGGCCTCAGGTAAGTCAGGTCACCGTGCAGGCACTGGTCAATTTGTCATCGCTTTACGGTGGCACTGAAGTCATCGCCAAGGCACGCAAGGTGCTGCCCAGCCTGCCAGCCGTGCAGAAGGCGCTCGACGATCTCGATATCCTGATCCAGGCACTGCCCGAGCACGATTTCAGCATAGACTTGGCCGATATGGGCAGCGGTTATGGCTATCATTCCGGCGTGGTTTTCTCTATCTACGCTGAAGGCTGGCACGATGCCCTGGTCAAGGGTGGGCGCTACGATGGCGTGGGCAAGGCTTTTGGTCGGTCCCGGCCAGCCACGGGTTTCAGCCTTGACTTGCGCAAGCTGTCATCGGGCTTGCCGACGGCCCGGAAAGCCAAGGCAATAAAGGCTCCCTGGGGCACAGATACGGCGTTGGTGGCGGCATTGCGCGCATTGCGCGACGCGGGCGAAATTGTGGTGCAGGTTCTGCCTGGGCAACCACATCGCCTGGACGAATTTACCGTTGATCGGGAATTGTTTCTGGATAACGGGGCATGGAAGGTGAGGGCGGTTCAGTAATCCGCTAGACCGGATCGCTTTATCGCATGATTTAAACCTGCTTTGGCCTTGTGCACTTTGGGCCGAAACTTTTTTCATATACGTAACATGAGCAAGAATATTGTTGTGATCGGCACCCAGTGGGGTGACGAAGGCAAGGGCAAGATCGTAGACTGGCTGGCTGAATCGGCACAGGGTGTGGTGCGTTTTCAAGGTGGCCATAACGCAGGGCATACGCTCTGGATCAACGGCAAGAAAACCATACTGCGCCTGATCCCTTCGGGCATCATGCATCCGCATGTCACTTGCTATATTGGCAATGGTGTGGTGCTGTCGCCCGAAGCCTTGCTGAAAGAAATCGGCGAACTCGAAGAGATCGGGCTTGATGTGCGTTCACGCCTGCAGGTCTCGCCTGCCTGTCCGCTTATCCTGCCCTATCACGTTGCGCTCGACCAGGCTCGCGAGGCACGCAAGGGCGAGGGTAAAATCGGCACCACAGGCCGAGGCATAGGTCCCGCCTACGAAGACAAGGTCGGGCGGCGCGCGCTACGCGTGCAAGATCTCTACGATCCGGCCATCTTCGATGAAAAGCTGGCGGAAGCGCTCGATTTCCACAATTTTGTGCTGACCCAGTACTTGGGCGCCAAGGCAATTTCAGCCGACGAGGTCCGCGATCAGGCCATGGCGCTGGCTCCGGCGCTTGCGCCCATGGTTGCTGACGTCTCCAGCAACTTATATATTGCCCAAAAAACCGGGAAAAAACTGCTATTTGAAGGTGCGCAGGGCGCCTTGCTCGATATCGATCACGGTACTTACCCCTTCGTAACCAGCAGCAATTGTGTGGCCGGCGCGGCATCCGCGGGTGCGGGTGTCGGTCCTCAGTCGCTCAATTACGTTTTGGGTATCGCCAAGGCTTACACCACGCGTGTCGGCTCGGGCCCGTTCCCCACTGAATTGCTTGACGACACGGGCGCACGCCTGGCCACGGTAGGCAAGGAATTCGGCTCTGTTACCGGCCGCCCACGTCGTTGTGGCTGGTTCGATGCCGCGGCCATGAAGCGTTCCGTCATGATCAACGGCATCTCTGGGCTGTGTGTTACCAAGCTTGATGTCCTTGATGGTGTCGAGCAAATCAAGATAGGTGTCGGTTATCGCTACAAGGGCGAATTTCTCGACGTCCTGCCCTACGGAGCGCATGCGGCTGCCGAAGCCGAACCTGTTCTCGAAGAAATGGCCGGCTGGACCGAAACCACGGTAGGCGTGACCGAATACGACAAGTTGCCCGTCAATGCGCGCCGCTATCTCGAGCGCATCGCCGAAATTTGCGATGTACCCATCGATATGGTCTCAACGGGCCCCGACCGCCTGGAAACCATCATGTTGCGCGATCCCTTCAAGGGCTAATGCATGGGAAACTCAGGCCTTATGAATAATCCAAGTACTGATCGCGACCATTGGGTCAGTTGGGAGCGTTACAACACCCTTATCGAGCGTTTGGCCCTGAATGTGCATGAGTCGGGCTGGAAATTCGAGAAAATCGTATGTCTGGCTCGTGGTGGTGTTCGCGTGGGCGATGTCTTGTCGCGTATCTACGATGTTCCCTTGGGTATCCTGGCTACCAGCAGTTATCGCGAGGCGGCCGGCACGCAGCAAGGGCAACTGGATATCGCCAAGTTCATCACCATTACGCGCGGCACGCTTGATGGCCGGGTGCTAATGGTTGACGACATGGTCGATACCGGCCTTACCTTTACCCGTGTGCGTGATCACTTGCAAGCTCAGTTCCCCGCCATTACTGAACTCAAGACTGCAGTCTTGTGGTGGAAAGGGCATTCACAGGTAACGCCCGATTTTTTTGTTGAAAAGCTGCCAACCAATCCCTGGATACATCAGCCTTTCGAAGACTACGACAGCATTCGCCCCCATCAGTTGGAAGCCTGGGTGCGCAAGGGTGTCCGTAGTTAGTTGCCAAACGGCCCAGGTGCTTGCTAGGCCCGGGCATTCTCTGTTGACGGGCCTGGGGGCTAACTAAGAATGTCATTTCGTGTTAAACTCCTAGGTTGTCGTTGATACCCACTAATTTTATAACTTGCAAGGCTTAAGAATACATGCCTATCGTTCGTCTGAAAGAAAACGAGCCGTTTGAAGCCGCATTGCGCCGCTTTAAACGCACTATCGAAAAAATTGGTCTCTTGACCGAATTGCGTGCGCGCGAATTTTACGAAAAGCCTACAGCTGAACGCAAGCGCAAGCATGCTGCCGCCGTCAAGCGTCATTACAAACGCATTCGCAGCCAACAACTGCCTCCGCGTCTGTATTGATTGATACCTGAATCTTTTGTTCAGGATCTCCTCGCCCGAATAGATGTTGTTGACGTCGTCGGGCGATACGTACAGTTGCGCAAGGGTGGGGCCAATTTGCTTGGCCTATGCCCGTTTCATAACGAAAAAAATCCCTCTTTTACGGTAAGCCCAAGCAAGCAGTTTTATCACTGTTTTGGTTGTGGGGCGCATGGCAGCGCCATCAGCTTTCTTATCGAGCATACCGGCGCCAGTTTTCCCGAAGCAGTTCGCAGTTTGGCGGCCAGTGCCGGCATGACTGTGCCTGAAGCGGTGCGCAGTCCCAGGCAGCGGGCAGCTGATCAGCAACGTAAAGCCGAAGTCTCGCGTCAGCAGCAAATACTGGATATGGCCCAGGCCCACTATGTGCGCCAGCTTAAAGAGTCCAAGAGCGCAATTCATTACCTGAAACAGCGTGCCTTATCTGGTGAAACCGCCGCGCGTTTCGGGTTGGGCTGGTCGGGTACCGACAGGCGTGGCCTGGCGGTCGTGTTTCCTCAATACGAGGATCCATTGTTGACCGAGTCGGGACTGGTGATAGAAGCCGAGGATGGCCGCCGCTACGACCGCTTTCGCGAGCGGATCATGTTTCCTATTCGCAATCAGCGCGGCAACCTGATCGGCTTTGGCGGACGTATTATCGGCAAGGGCGAACCCAAGTACCTGAACTCGCCTGAAACCTCTCTGTTTTCCAAAGGCCACGAACTCTACGGTCTTTGGGAGGGGCGGGCCGGCATACGCAGCGAAGGCTATGTCCTGGTGGTTGAAGGTTACATGGATGTGGTTGGCTTGGCCCAGAATGGCTTGGCCAATGCGGTGGCTACGCTGGGTACGGCAACCACCTCGTTTCATATCCAGAAGTTGTTGCGGGCCAGCAACAAAATAGTATTCAGTTTTGATGGTGACAAGGCCGGAAAACGGGCCGCATGGCGGGCTTTGAACACTTGCCTGCCGCTGGTGCGCGACGATGTCTCCATGCGCTTTCTGTTCTTGCCATCGGAACATGATCCTGATTCGTATATTCGGGAATATGGCGCCGAAGCCTTCAAGGCGACAGCGGCTGAAGCCATGCCTTTGTCGCGCTTCATGCTTGATGAACTCGCGTCGCGCCATGCCATGGACGAAGCCGAGGGCAGGGCGGCTTGTGTGCACGAAGCCAAGCCTTTGCTGGCTGCGCTTCCTGAAGGAACGCTGCGCGTGCAAATAGAGCGTGAGTTTGCCAAGCTGGTGCTGCTTACGCCAGAAGAGCTTGGCCAAATGGTGGCTGAAGTACCACCGGTGTCGGCGGCAGAGCCAGCCAGTCACGGCCAGGTTGTGCCACGCTTGAACTCGTCCAGGCCAACGGGCGACGAAGAGCCGCCGGGCTTCATGGACGTGCCCGTATTCGAACCTGATGACTACGGCGACACCGACTATGGCCACGAGGTCTACGAGGCTAGCATCGGTGCGCGAAAGCCATTTTCCAGCAGGCAGTTGGCGCCTGGGCGGTCTGGTGGCAAGGCGCGCACCGTTACGCCTATGGCCAAGCGCTTATTGCGCTTATTGTTGGCACATCCAGAACTAGTTGCCAGTTTAGGCGACCAGCAGCTTGAAATTCTTGAGCAAGGCCCCCATCTGGTACTTGTACGAGATCTGATAGCGTTGGCCAATGCCAGCGGTGCCCGGCATGCGGGGGCATTGTTGCAGGCTGCCGAGCCAGGTTCAGACCTGGAAGGCATATTGGCGTCGGTCAGTCCCGAGCTTTTGGCTCAGGAAGATCTGCCTGATCCGCAGGGCGAATGGAAAGACGCCATGCGGCGTATAGAACTTGATGCCATCAAGGCCGAACAGTCGGCGTTGGTGGCAACAGGTTTGAAAGATGAAGTGTCTCGCAAGAGGTATCACGAATTGACGCGAAGGATAGCGCTGTTAAATGGCGCTACTTCACATTGAATTGCTGTAAAATTGAGAGTTTTCGCAACGCCTAAGCATATATTGCCTAACAATGGTGTTTTTAACCGGCTAGCCCCCTTTGCCTTGCTACCAATAGCGTCAAGGAATCTTATATATGGGCTGCCATGGTTGGCATCAGCGTTACCCGCAGCATATGTTCATTCTTTGCGATAAGTAAGTTTTGCCCTGCAACACTCGTCAGCCTTAGGCCGACAGAGTGCTTTTGCGCCTACGGAAGCGACTATGACCCAAGTTACTGGTAAAACCTCCCTTGCACCCGAAGAGGTTGTGAAAAAAACAAAAACTGTCGCCGCGACTAAAAGCGCTGCCAAAACGACGGTTGCTGTTGGGGACGCTGTTGCGGCAGAAAAAAAGCCTGCAACCAAGGCTGCTGCAAAGAAAGCACCGGCCAAGAAAGCGGCTGCAAGCAAAACGGCAGCTAAAACAGCTACTAAAACAGCAACCAAAACAGCAGCAGCTAAAAAGACAGCCGCCAAAAAGGCTGCCGCACCTAAGAAGGCGGTCAAGGCTGTGCCGTCTGGGCGCCGTCCGGGTCGTCCAGCCAAAAATGCGAATAACGATAGTGTCGATTTCAATGATGACGATTCAGGCGACGCCGAAGTTATCCCTGAACTCAAGCCTTTGCCCAAGCGCGGCGGCAAGCGCGCCAAGGGTGACAAAGACGTTCCCGCACGCAGTCAGCTTACGCCCGAAGAACAGGAAGCACGCCGCAATCGCCTGAAAGTACTGATCAAGCTGGGTAAAGATCGTGGCTATCTCACCTACGGTGAAATCAACGACCACCTGCCTGACGACCTGGTCGACGCCGAAGCCATCGATGGCATCATCAGCACATTCAGCGATATGGGCATTTCGGTCTACGACCAAGCGCCTGATGCCGATGCCTTGCTCATGAGCGACAACGCGCCGGTCGCCACCAGCGATGACGACGTTGAAGATGAAGCCGAAGCAGCCCTCACCACGGTCGATTCCGACTTTGGTCGCACCACCGATCCAGTGCGCATGTATATGCGTGAAATGGGTACGGTCGAATTGCTGACTCGCGAAGGCGAAATCGAAATTGCCAAGCGCATTGAAGACGGCCTCAAGCACATGGTCATGGCCATTGCCGCCTGCCCGACCACGGTCAACGAAATCTTGCAGTATGTACAGCGTGTCCGTGACGGCGCTGCGCCCATCGACGACGTTGTCGATGGCCTGGTCGACCAAGAGGGCGAAGAATACGCAGGTGCTGGCGTTTCCATTGGCGACGATGAAAGCGACGACGGCCCTGCCGGCGGCATGAGCAGCAAGCAGCTTGAGTTCCTGCGCACCAAGGCGCTCAAGAAGTTCGAGATCATAGGCGTCTGGTTCGAGAAAATGCGCAAGGCGTTCGAGCGCGACGGTTATCAGGCCCAAGAGTACATCGAGGCACGGGAAGCCATCCTGAACGAACTCATGGGTGTGCGCTTTACAGCCAAAATGGTCGAAAAACTGGCCGACACCATGCGCGAGCAAGTCGGTGAAGTCCGCAAGCTCGAGCGAGCCGTCTTGCATACCTGCGTAGACCGCGCCGGGATGTCGCGCGCCTATTTCATCAAGACCTTCCCGGGTAATGAAACCAATCTGGAATGGGTGCTGGGTGAAGTAGCGGCTGGGCATGCTTATTCCGAAACGCTTGAACGCCATATTCCTGCTGTCCAGGAACTTCAGCAAAAACTGATAGATCTCCAAACCGCTATCGTATTGCCCCTGAAAGACCTGAAAGACGTCAACAAACGCATGGCTACCGGCGAAGCCAAGGCCCGCAAGGCCAAGCGCGAAATGACAGAAGCCAACTTGCGCCTGGTCATTTCCATTGCCAAGAAATACACCAACCGTGGCTTGCAGTTCCTGGATCTGATCCAGGAAGGCAATATTGGCCTGATGAAAGCGGTCGACAAGTTTGAATACCGTCGTGGCTACAAGTTCTCTACTTACGCTACATGGTGGATACGTCAGGCCATTACACGTTCCATTGCAGACCAGGCGCGCACCATTCGCATTCCGGTGCACATGATAGAAACGATCAACAAAATGAATCGTATCAATCGCCAAATTTTGCAGGAAACCGGCGCCGAGCCAGATCCTGCAACCCTGGCCCAAAAGATGGACATGCCAGAGGACAAGGTGCGCAAGATTCTCAAGATCGCCAAAGAGCCGATCTCGATGGAAACACCCATTGGCGACGATGACGACTCCCATCTGGGCGATTTCATCGAAGATACCGGTACCTTGTCGCCATCCGAATGGGCGCTGCACGGATCCATGCGCGATGTCGTCAAGGAAGTCCTCGATTCGCTTACTCCACGCGAAGCCAAGGTATTGCGCATGCGTTTCGGCATAGAAATGAGCACTGACCAAACCCTGGAAGAAGTTGGCAAGCAGTTCGACGTTACCCGCGAACGCATACGCCAAATAGAAGCCAAGGCCTTGCGCAAGCTGCGTCATCCCAGCCGTGCCGACAAGCTGAAAAGCTTCCTGGAAGGGCAGTAAGGTAGGTCGGATTAGCCAAAGGCGTAATCCGACAAAACTGCACTGCAAAAATCCTGGCAAACAAAAAAAGCGGCAGCCCACCAGGCTTGCCGCTTTTTTTCAACCGACTTCACTGCGCCCTTTTTATGGTGCGATTTAATCAGAACTAGAATATCCGCTATCCGTTACTTGTAGGTTATCTGCAAGCACATCTGTTTCTCAACAAAAAAGGATTAAGCTGTGAGCGAAATAAAAGACATAGTTGTAATTGTCGGCAGCCTTAGAAAAGACTCCATCAATCGTAAGCTTGCGCATGCGCTGCTTGCCTTGGCGCCGCCGTCATTGAAGCTGGATATTGTTGAAATCGGCCACTTGCCTTTGTACAACCAGGATTACGACGCTGATTCTCCTGCCGCCTACACCGAATTTCGCCAGCGCATCCTTCGCGCCGACGGCGTATTGTTTGTTACGCCGGAACATAACCGCTCTGTGCCTGCCGCCATGAAAAACGCTATTGATATCGGTTCTCGGCCGCCGTCCAAAAGTGTCTGGGGCACCAAGCCAGGAGCAGTGATCAGCGCGTCGCCATCCATGCAGGGAGGCTTTGGCGCCAACCATCATTTACGCCAGTCTTTGATGTGCCTGAATGTATATTGCATGGCCAATCCGGAAACCTACCTGGGTCAGGCCGACAAGTTGTTTGGTCCTTCCGGGGAGTTAGGCGAAATTGGTCGCAGTCTGCTGACCAAGTTTGTTGACGCGTATGCAGAATGGGTCAGGAATTGGTGATTCAGTATTGAATCCGGATCGGAAGCGTGAGTGATGCTGGCTTAAGATTTTTGTTCTCGTTTCCGTTATTATTTCCGGAGGGCAGGTGTGTGTTGTGAGTGTTTTTTTGTTCTTGCGAAAGTCGGGTGTGTCGGGGGGCTGTTTCGGCTTCACGCGCTGCGCCCCTGGCGGGGTTCCCGTTACGTTCAGCGCCATCGAGGCGCCCGCGGAACTCGCCCGGTCGGACCAGTGGTCCGACAAGCGTCGGGCTCAGACAGCCGCGGCCTTGCCTCCTCGATGGCGCTGAGCGTAACGGCTTGCGCAAGGCGCCTGCACAGCCCCCGACACACCCGACTTTTTGCATCAGCGAAGTTGGACCAGTATTACATCACCAACCAGCCGCGCAAGTAAAACCAGCCTCTCAAGTCGTCAGGCTGTGAGGCCGTCCAATTTTCTGTTACGCAGTTGTCTGGGGTGGGTAAAGCTCAGTGCGGCGGTAGGCGTGCGCCGCGTGCTGACGAAGGGAAGCCGGGGGGTGTCGGCGGCCGTTGTTTGCGCAGCGAGTTCGGCCGACGCCCGGCTGTACGAGGCAGACGCGGAAACAAGCACGCCGTGCCGCACTGAGCTTTATCCACCCTAGACAACGTCATCAGAAACCAGACGAGTTCGCTAAAGCACGAATGCCGCCTCAGCTGTACAAAATTCCGTTAAGTCTTCTTGAAGAGCCTTTCGCAGGCCTTCCAGGCTGCCGCGACCCCTTCTTCAGTAAGTACAATGGACTTTGCTTTGCTTTTCGGATTGCTGATCAGATCTTTTTCATACAGGCGATCCAGCACATCCCAGTCCAGCTGTTTCCAGGCTCTGGACTCGTCGTGTAACGTTAATGCCAGCAACGCCAGTGCCGCTTCATCGATTTTGTCATCATCAAGATCCATAATTTCATCCCAAGTGCTTGCTAACGCCATTTGATTATAGGATTGCTCGCGCGGGATTGCGCTGCCTTTATTCCCACAACGCCGTAGCAGCAATGTCCTTGAGCGTGGCCCGGCCTGCCAGGGCCATGGTGATTTCCAGTTCGGTGCGCAGCATATGTAATACATGGGCTACGCCCGGTGCGCCTGCAGCGGCCAGGCCGTAAACGTAGGGCCGGCCTATCAGTGTTGCGCTGGCGCCCAGGGCCAGCGCCTTGAATATATCGGTGCCGCGCCGGATCCCGCCATCCAGTAAAACCGGCACGCGCTGTTGCACCGCCTGGACGACCTGAGGCAGGGCGTCGATTGTGGCGGGCAGGGTGTCCAGCGTGCGGCCGCCATGATTGGAAACGATGATGCCCGCCGCGCCACAAGCGATGGCGTGCTGGGCATCGGAGGCGCTGGTGATGCCTTTGAGTACGACTGGCAATTGCGTGATTCCAACCAACCACTCAACATCTTTCCAAGTGGGCGCGCTGGCTAGTAATGGTCCGCCAAACAGGCTGTCGGCGCCAGCCTGCACGGTTTGCTCCGGCAACGGCAGGTGCATGCCGAGCAGGTTGACGGCGGTAATGTCTGTCGGTAAGCCGAAGCTGGCGCGTTGTTCTCGATTGCGCAGGCCATTGACCGGCGCGTCGACGGTAAGCACCAGCGCGCTGTAGCCAGCCCGTTCGGCGCGGCGCACCAGATTCAGGGTAAAGTCGCGATCGGGCTGTATATAAAGCTGAAACCATAAGGGCGAGTGGGCCTGCGAGGCAATGTCTTCAAGCAAAACACTGGCCTGGGTACTGACCACCATGCCCGCTCGCATGGCCGAGGCGCCCAACACGGTAGCCAGTTCCCCCCCGGGGTGGGCCAATTTCTGGTATGCCACTGGCGCCAGGAAAATGGGGTGCTCAAAGGTGTCGCCAAATAATTCCAGGCGGGTATGAGCCCCATTCAAGTCAGCCAGCACGCGCTGGCGTATACGTAAACGACGAAAGGCGGTGTGGTTGTCTGCCAATGTCTGTTCGTCGGCGGCGCCACCGCTGATATAGGCCCAAGCTGCGGCGCTCATGCGTTCACGCGCGTAGGGTTCGTAATCGGCGACGGCCGCGATGTCGGGTGGGATGGGCGACAGCAGCGGCAAGGGACGGTAGTTCATTGGGGTCAGGTGTTAGACCATTCGCGGATAAGGTTGTGGTAGATGCCAGTCAGTTGTGGCATGGCTTCGTGATCGGGCATCGAGAGTGCGACGCTCTGGATAGCGGCGTCCAGTTCCCACAGTAGCGAGCGGCGGTGATCTTCGCGCACCAAGCTTTGCGTCCAGAAAAATGCAGCATAACGTGTGCCGCGTGTAACCGGCGTTACGCGATGCAGGCTGGCGCCTGGGTAAAGCACCATATGACCGGCCGGCAGTTTGACGGTATGTGTGCCGTAGGTGTCTTGAATTACCAGCTCGCCGCCATCGTATTCATCGGGGTCGCTAAAGAACAGCGTGCTGGACAAGTCGGTGCGTATGCGCTGTTGGGTGCCGGGTACGCCGAATATCGAGTTATCGATATGGTAGCCATAGTCCCCGCCGCCTTCGTAGCGATTGAAGCGCGGCGGCAGTATCCGCAGGGGCAGGGCGCCCGAAATGAACGCGGGGTTCTGGCTGAGTAGGCCCAGGATGAAGTCGCCCAGTTGCTGCGCCACGGGGTGGTCCAGAGGAAGTTGCAGGTTGTTCTTGGCTTTCATCGCCACATGGCCGGCAGTAGTGCGCCCGTCTACCCAGTCGGCTTGTTCCAGTGCCTGACGGCATTGCCTGATCTGCTCCTGGGTAAGTACGTCAGGGATTTTCAGCATCATGTTAGTGGTCCTTGGGACTGCTTAGGGAGGGGGCGTAATCTTGCCCGTCTTAGAACTTGGCTTCGGCGTTAAGAATAACTGTGCGCCCGGCGCCCGGCACACCATATAACTGGAAGCCATCCGAACTGGATGTGGCGCGCGCCAGATAGAACTCGTCAAAGATGTTGTTCACATTCAGGCGCAAGCTAAGGGTTTTGTTGACCTTGTAGCCAACCGCAGCGTTAAACAGCCAGTAGCTGGGCATATAGACATCGGCGCTGTGGCCGCCTTTACCGCTGACAGTATTGCCTTCCACAAAGCGGCGCTTGCCCACATACTGCGCACCTAGGCCCGCATCCCACTGGCGATCAAACGTATAGTTGGTCCACAGGTTGAGGGTCATGTTCGGCACATTCTTCATCTTGCCGCCTTCCTGCAAGGGATCTTTGTGTGTAAGAATTTTGCTGTTCAGGATACTGAGGCCACTGTAAACCGACCATTGCGGTGTGATGTTGCCGGCTAGGCCCAGCTCGATGCCGCGTACACGCTCCTTGCCTTCAGATTGTATGGTCCTGCCTGGGTCGTTGGGGTCGGTGTCGCTGGGGTTGCTTTGCTCAACTTGGAACAAGGCGCCGGTCAGGGCAAGTTTTTCATCCAGGAGATCCCATTTGGCGCCCAGTTCCCAGGTTGTGGCTTTGCCGGGCGAGTAGTTGGCGACATCCGCGTCGCCGCCGCCACCGCTGCGGGATGCGGCCGCGGCCGCCGAAGGCTGCGACGCCTGACTGTACGACAGGTAAATACTGCTGTATTCAGTGGGTTTGTAGACCAGCCCCAGTCGTCCGCTCCAGATGTCATCGCTTTGGCTGTAGGGCTCGAGACCGCCATTGGCGTTATACCACTTGACCTTGTACTTGTCGTAGCGCAGGCCTACGGCGATTTCCCAGTTTTTGTTCAAGGATATCTGGTCATAGGCATACAAGGCCCAGTTGGTGACCTTGCTGCCGCTTTCATCCGTGCCGGACTGTGTCGCCCATGCGCCGCTATAGTGCGTATTGGGATTGCGCACGTCGATGACGCGTTTGTCGCCGTTCAGGTTGGGGAGATTGCGGGTGTAGGGATCTTTACGATAGCTTTCTTCGTATAGTTCCAGCCCTGTCACTACTTGATGCCGCGCGCTGCCCGTATTGAAGTCCAGCTTGAGGTCTGTCTGGTTGGCAATAATGCTGCCCTTGTACGAGTTGATGTTTGGGTTCAGCCGTGGAACCGCCAGAGAGCCTGTGGGGTAGACTTCATTGCCCTTTGCATCGTAGCCCCAGTAATTGCTATTGCCAGGATTAGGAATCAACTGGCCCTGGTGAGTGCCGCCAGTGGCATTCAGCAAGCGTCCTCCCGTCGTCAAATAAGTAAACCGCTTGGTTTCCGACCACCTAGTCTGATTTCGTATCGATGTTTTGCTGTTGAAGTCATGTTCCACCAGCAGCGTTGCGCTATTGCTCTCGGTTTCCTCGATGTCGGCGTTGGACAGCCCGCCCCAGAAATCCTTGTTGATGAACTTCATGCGTTCACCATTGCGGTTAAGCGGTACGCCGAAGTCAGGCGTGTTCTTGTCTTTCTGGTAGAAGTAGGAAGCCGTGATGCGGGTGGGTGTGCCCAGGCCCCACGCTAGGGACGGTGCAATGCCCCAACGGTCATAGTCAGCCTTGCCGCGTCCGGCCACGTCATTCTCGTGATACATGGCGTTCAGGCGGAAAGCGGTGGTCTCGCCTAATTGGTGGTTCAGGTCGACGGTGCTGCGGCGATAGTTGTCGGTGCCTACGCCCACGTTGAAGTCGTAGAAATTATCCAGCTTGGGTGTTTTGCTGACCAGGTTGACTGATCCGCCTACAGCCGCAACCCCCGATTCTATCGAGCCCGTACCCTTGTAGACCTCAGCCTGCTCTAGGTTGAACATGTCATTGCGGGTCGTCAGGGCACTGTCGCGCACGCCGTCCACAGTCAGGCTTTGTTCAGCCGAAAAACCGCGTATCGTGAACATGTCGCCCCAGCCCGCGCCGCCTTCGCCAGATGCAAACGTCACACCAGGAACGTTGCTCAGCACATCCTGCAGGCTTTGCGCGCTTTGTTGCTTAAGTACTTCTGATGGCACGATATTAATGGTTTGTGGCGTATCGACCAGCGGCGCCTGGAATTTGACCGACTGTACCGCTTCGGGCTTGAAGGCGTGAGCCGCGCCTTGCACCTTGACGGGGGCCAGCTCCGACACGCCGGGCTCTTGTGCGCTTGCCAATGATGGTGTGGCGAGCACGCCAAAAATTGCCATATAGAACAGGCTGGGGCGTTGGGAGGGCTGGGTGTTGCGGTACTCGGGCATCTGACGACTCTATATGTTAAAGACAGGAATGCAAATGATATCCATTCTTGTTTAAGAGGTCAGGGATTTGTCAGAATTTTGTTTAAAAAGTAAGGAAAATGTTGTCACAGCACAACACTAATGAGATTCGTTCTCAATATCTTGAGTCTTGGTGAATCAGGGCAGGAAAACGGTGGGTTTGCCAGATTGCTGGACTGAACCCACCGACTTCAAACGACGTTTAAGCCCCTTTGAGCGGGGGTAGCGACGCACGCTGAGCAAAACGCGCCATTAATATTGCCGCGATTGCAAGGATGACGCCAGTTGTAGTGAGTTCGATATGGCTTAGACCTATATCGCCACCGCCGGGTATGGCAAATGATAGCCCCGCTGCAAAAAGCACCAATCGAGCCAGCGCCCCGAAGAACCCGTGATGCATGGAGCCCACTTTGACCAGGTAGCCTTCCAGGGCGGAGGAAATCAGCGCCAGCCCGATGACGGCAGTTACAATCACGATGACTACATCCAGGGGGTCGCCGCGTAAAATGAGTGCCGGGTTGAGCACAAAGAAAAAGGGCACAAAGTACATGGAGCTGCCAAGGCGCATGGATTGCAGCCCCACTTCGACCGGGCGTGCGCCTGCCACACCTGCAGCGACAAATGCTGCCAGAGACACTGGTGGCGTAATGAACGACACCATGCCCCAGTACATCATGAACAAGTGCACAGCCAATGGATCAAAGCCAGATTGGATCAGGGGTGGCGCCAGCACGATGGCCAGGAAAATATAGCACGCCGTAATGGTCATGCCCATTCCAAAGATGAAGCTGGTAATTGCACCCATGACCAGCAGCACGTACACGTTGTTGCCGGCCAGATAGATCAGGTCGTTGGCTAGTGTTCCTGCCAGCCCGGTTACTGACATTGAACCAATGATGAACCCAACGCCAGCCAGTAGCGCTGCAAGCTCAGCCAGCGAGGCCGTCACACCCATAATGAGGTTGACCAGCTTGGTCCAGTTAAGGCGGTACTTGGGGCTGAACTGGTTGATGGCAAGCAGGAGGGCAGTGGAGTAAAACGGCGCCAGAGCTTCTATTTGCTCGACCAGCAGTAGCCACACCAAAACCACAAAGACGATGATGTATTGCCAGCCTTGCTTGAAGGTTTCGCGCAACGCAGGTAATTCAGCAGCTGGCAAGCCTTTGAGATTATGACGTGCCGCGTAGCCGTCAATTTGCATGAAAAGTGCAAAGTAAAACAGAATGGACGGAATGGCAGCAGCCAATGCAATCTGGCCATAAGGTATGCCCAGAAAGGCAGCCATTACAAAGGCAGTCGCCCCCATGATAGGCGGCATCAAAACCCCGCCAGTGGAAGCGCAGGCCTCTACGCCAGCCGCATACTTGGCAGAAAAACCCGTGCGTTTCATTGCTGGAATCGTGACAACGCCGGTGGTGAGCACGTTAGAGACGACACTGCCCGAGACTGAGCCCATCAGGCCGCTTGCCATGATAGCAACTTTGGCTGGCCCGCCGCGAACTTTGCCAAACAAGGCGAACGCGATGTTGTTGAAAAATTCTGAAGCGCCGGTGAATTGCAGCACGGCTCCAAACATGACAAAGCCTATCACCAGCTCGCCAAATGCGCGCATGGGAATGCCCAGCACGCTTTCACTGCTGGCGAAATGGTAGGCCATGGTAGTGCTGAAGTCTTGTCCCAAGCCGCTGATGGGGCCAGGCAGGACCTCGGCAAACACCGGATACAGAGAAAACAGCCCCACAACCACAAAGACTGCTGTTCCACCTGAGCGTCGTGTAGCCTCGAGCAACAAAAGCCAACCTATAACTGAAACCGCTACCGCGGTTTCAGGCGCCATAAATTCCCAGGCCTCAGAGATGATTCTGTGTGAATTGACTGCGAAGTAGATGAATACACCGGTAGCCAGTAAAAAACCGACAACGTCATACCATGGCACCCTGTTACGCGGTGCACCCTCGGTTGCCGGAACGTAAAGAAAGACCAGGCCGATGAGCAAGGCTCCAAGCGAATACAGATAAGCGGTATCGAGTAGCAAAAATCCTATGAAAAAGCCCCAGTTGAGCAGTTGGTTCAATGACAGAAAAATTGCCAATGCACCAAATAGAACAACTACTGCTTTCCAGAACCCTCCGAGGATTCTTAACCGCGTCTGTTCTTCTGCTGCGCCAGCAGGAACTGCTATTTGCTCTTGCTGAGCATTGCTTTGTGAACTTTGACTCATCGTGACTCGTTTTCAGTGATTGAACGGGTTGCTTACCAGGAAAGCACAATAGGATCCATGCTGGCTGCGACAAGCGCATCGGCACGGGTTTTCATCCAGTCTTGCTTGAACGCTTCATCACTGTCGTGCTTGCGGCTATTGACGTCTTTCCATGCTGTGGCCAGAACTTCCTGGCGTTTCAGCAGCCGCGCGTTATTGGCGTCATGCTCGGCAGCCCAAAGACCTTTTTCCTTGAAGAATTGAACCGCACCCTCGTGATAAGGTATGGCGGCCCAATCCAGCTTTTGGCGGTCAAGCGCCCAGCCAATGTTGCCCGGTGCTGCATCTTTGTAGGCATCGTAGGTATCGGTCATTGCATACATGACTTTCTTGACCAGGTCAGCCTTGCGATCAGCGTAGGTCATCAGGAACGGATATGGGTAGGCCGTTGAAGCAATGGGCTTGTCTTTGCTCAGGTCAGCACCGTCGGTTGCCATGACAGGAAAGAAAAACGGGGCAAGCGCTTGCATCCGCTTCCATGCTTCTTTGTCATTGGGGTCATATTCTGGATAGGTCATGCCGCGTGGTGACTTCGCAACCGCATAGGTTTTGCCGGAAATGGATGACGAAAAAGCTGCATCAACCTGGTTGTTGATGATGCCATCCATGGCGGCGCCGAATCCGCCAAATTCAACTTTCTGGACATCGTCCCAGGTTAGATTGGCGAAGGCCAGGTTGGCTGCGACGCTTTCGTTCAGGGCTGGTGAGCCAATTACCCAGGCCACACGCTTGCCTTTAAGGTCTGCGAGGGTCTTGACCCCAATATCACCTGCCACAACCATGGAGAGCGCCTGGTCCGAGTTGTTCAGCAACATTGAACGCACTGGCTGCGGCCCCCATTGACGCTGGCCAAAGTCATGGGTCCCTTCTTGCGCCATATAACTGCCGCCAACACCGTGGGCTGAAAAGGCAACCTTGCCTTCACGCAAGGGCAAAGTACGTGATACGTCGTTTTTGCCCGGCAGGATGCGCAGGTTGACGCCGTATTTTTGCTTAAATGCATTGCCGATGGCTACCGCCTGGTTGTAGCCTCCGGACCCGACGTCATAGGCGCTCCAGGCCAGTGTTGCAGGCAAACCAAGCGAATTATCTTGGGCGACGGCAACAGACCCGCATAGGGCGCCAGCCAGTACCATTCCCAGTATTTTTACTTTGAACTTCATTCAAATCTCCATGGTTTTGTATCTAAGCCCACGGCGGCTGCTTGCTGCCGCAGTTCTGTCTCCGATATCCTGTAATGGTTTATCGGTCTTCTTTGTGTCTAGCAAAGTGTATCGAATTCTTGGCAGAGAGACGTTGCAGGTTTACCCTAGAAAATCGATGGATATGACCCGAGATTGATGTAGATCAGCCTAGCGTGTAGCGCATAATTCGGCCGTTACTTGATCGCGCCCACGGTAAACCCCGCTACAAAGCGGTCGACGAAGAAGTTGTACAGAATGGCGATGGGCACGCTGACGATCAGGCAGGCGCCCATGAGCGAACCCCAGAAATACACGTCGCCGCGCACCAAAAAAGTAGGCACACCCACGCCGATGACAGCGGCACGACGACCTTCCAGAAAGCGCCGAAGCCGCTTAAGCCGTCCATCATGGCGGCTTTGGCGAACATGGTGTTGAGCACCCAGGTATTGAATATTTCGTCGGTCGCCGCGTTGGCATAGCCTGGGTAACCCACGTTGGTGGCCTGATTCATCAGGGTACCCAGTATTTTGTACTTGTCATTGGGCTGGGCCTTCGGATCGTTGGAGATCAGTTTTTCCAGATCAGGGACCGTGCTGGGGAAGCTGGGGAAATTATAAAACTGGCTGGCCAGAAAGCCTTCGCGGAAGCTGTCTATGTAGTCCACCAGGAACTGCTTGGCGCCGCCTATGTTCTTGGCGAATTTCCATATCACGTAGCAGTCCATGACGTGTTCCATGCCCATGCGCCGACCAGGGCCTGCTAGTGCCTGCGTCAACTGTATGGACGGTGTAACCGGAATATGCTTGTTTTCGCCTTCACGGGTAACCGATATGGCATTCAGGCACAGCGATATCTTGCCGGCCAGCATCGCGCGGTTATTCGATGAGGCATCCCAGGCCAATACTTCTGCCGTCATGGCGTTTTCATAGAGCGCCTTGACAAGCTTGACGGCCTCGAGTGTTTGTTTGGAATCCAGGATGACATTGCTGTGTTCGTCTTGCACCGAGCCGCCAAACGCGAACAGGACGGTGCGCATGGCCATGCCAACGTCGTCCCAAAGGTCTTTGCGGCAGTTCATCGGATCGGGTACAAAACTGTCGGAAAATGCAAAGTACTTTTTTGTCTTGGGGTTGTAGCTGCTTTTCACGGCAAGTTCTACTGGCTTGCCGTGCTTGTGCTCACATTCTTCGTAAACTTCACGATGATCGATAACCTGGTCTTCGTAGACGGGGGGTGGCGACAAGAACATGAACAGGTCGTGACCTTGCTGCGCAGAGGCTTCCGCTGCCGCGCGCGTGGCGAGCGCCCTGTATTTATAGTAGACCTTTATCTACATATATTGTTTAAAAATAAAATTGCTGAATTTGATATTGAATTATGTTGGCTTTTAGAATGAAAATCGTGGATTGGATTAGGCGCGTCAGCGCCGTAATCCGACAGAGTCTCCGCGATAAAAACGCCAATCCGAATTAGATGCCGTCGTGTTCTCGAACAGGTGCAACCAGGGCTTGGTAAAAATTCGGCAAGGCAAATAAGGCGCCGTGTACCTGCGGGTTGTAGTATTGCAGGTCGCCAATGCGACGGGTGCTGAGGCGGTTTTTTACTTGTTCGGCATTGACTGCTAGCGGGTCCAGAGTGTCGGACACCACGGCCAGCGCCCAGTACGTGCCATATAACGGGATATGTAAACCGTAGCAATTGACTTTGGCGAATACGGATTTCAGTGCGGCAGCCAGGTTTTGCACCTGCCCAGGTTCGTGAAAGGGCGTGCCCAGGTGCAGAACCATGGCGCCGCCTGGTGCCAGAACCTGTTGGCAGCTTGCAAAAAATTCGCTGGTGTAGAGCGGGCCGGCAGGAGTATCGGGGTCGGTCAGGTCCAGGAAAACCAGATCAAAACGCTGGGTCGTGTGCTTGAGAAAAGCTGCCCCGTCTTCGATGCGCACGTTGACGCGCGGGTCGTCGAAGACGCCTTTATGTATGCTTTGCAAATGGCTGCGTGCGACCTCGATGACCTGCTTATCAAGCTCGACCAGCGTGATGTGGCTGATACTGGGGTGTTTGAGCAGCTCTTCGGTACTGCCGCCGTCGCCGCCGCCTATGACTAGCGCTGTGCGCGGTTCGGTGTGTGCGATCGCCGCCGGATGCACCAGGGCTTCGTGGTAGAAGAATTCTTCCCTTTCGGCTGTCATGAAGCGCTGATCCAGACGCAGCGTACGCCCAAGTTCGCTGGATTCCAGTAGTTCAAGATACTGATAGTCAGTTTGCCTGGCCAGCAGGCGATGGTTGAAACGAAAGCCGTAGACAGTATTTTGGTTCAGTGATTCGAGCACCAGTTCGCCTTCCTGGGTGGGGCCCTTTTCGTCGCCTCTTTGCAGTTGCTGACGTTGCGTTTTTCCCGGGCGAAATGCATCTTCGAGCGACTGCATCAACTGTTCCGCCTTGGCTGAGTTATTGCCCATGAAATTGCATACGTAAACATCAAGCGTGACGCCATTGCGTTCGGGCCAGGTATGGACGGCCAGGTGTGATTCGGCCAGTAGCAGCATGCCTGTAACACCGCCTGGTTCGCCTTCAAAGTCTGGAAAGGTATGCCATTTCTCAGCTACAAGGGTAAGCCCTGAGTCGGCGGTGTGCGTGCGGCATAGCTCAGCGAGAATCTGGGCGTTGGTTAGCAGGGAGGAGTCGCAGTCGCAGAGATAAAGATCTGCGGTAAGGTGCAGGCCTTGCATGGTATCGGTATTCCTTGGTGAAGATATTGCGCCAAGGTGGTATGGCACATTAACAACGGTAGAAACCTGGGCTGTTGGGGCTGGTTTCTGCTGCGGTAAAAGTGTGCAAGTTTAATCTAAATAGCGCTATGTTTTTCTTCGTCTGTTAACAGATCTTAAAGTACTGCATTTTCTTTGAAAATTAATAACCTGGTGCTAGCGTGGCTTTTTTCGCAAAGGTTGCAACAATGGCCCCAGGCCGTTGTGATCGATTTCCTGCATCAGCATAAGCAGGCGGCCAATTTCCCCTTTGGGAAAACCTTCACGGGCGAACCAGTTCAGGTAGTTTCCAGGTAAATCGGCAATCAAGCGGCCCTTATATTTGCCATAAGGCATAGTGCGTGTTACCAGCAGTTCGAGGTCTTCAGGATTCATAAGCAGTTCAACTGGCTTTAAGCCCAACACCCCGCCTGATCCGCCAAGTCGTTGAAGTCGAGCGCGATGATATCCCAGGTTGTGCTGGGTTCCAGGTCGGTGGTTTGCACTGAGCCGTGTTCGGTTCTTCTGGGTACGAAAGCTGTGCTCAGGCCACAGTTACGTGCCGCATGCAAATCGGAATTGTGAGCAGCGACCATGCAAATGGCTGCGGGTTCGACGCCCAGGATTTCAGCCATGCGGGTATAGGCCTGTGGCGCCGGCTTATAGGCTTGGGTTACTTCGGCGCCAAGAACAAGGTCCCAGGGAATATGGGCCCGCTTGGCCATGTTGGTGATCAGGGCGATATTGCCGTTAGAGGCCGGCGCAATGATATAGCGCTGCTTGAGCCGGGTCAGACCCTGGATGACGTCGGGCCAAGGGTCTAGCCTGTGCCATGCCGAATTAAGGTGGGCAAGTTCGGCGGGGGGGATGGCAGCGGGGTTGACCTTGTAGTGGGCCAGGGCAGCTTCCAGATTTTCCCTATGCAGGACATCGAGCCGCGTAAATGGCCGCTGGCCGCTGCGGCATGCCTCCATGGCGGGCTGATACAGTTTGCGCCAGGTATCGGCGAATTCGTAGGGATCAAGCTGGCTCAGGCCGTGTCGGGCAAAGAGTTTTTCGGTCTCAAAGGCAACGCCCGTACGCCAATCGACAACGGTGCCGAATACGTCAAAACAGAATGCTTTTATGTTTTTCATGGATTTTTGCACTCCGTTGAGTGATGGATGTTTATGATAGCTATGGTTTCCGCACGGTGATGTTCTTCTGGCCCAAGGCTTTTCTTATTGCCTGGGCAAACACGACAGCGCCTGGCTGATCACCATGAATGCACAAAGTATCTGCCTGTACATTGATGTCTTCGCCCTGCAGGGTAGCGACCTTGCCTTCAGTGATCATGCGTAGAACTTGTCTGATCGAAATTTCCGGATCAACGATCATGGAATTGGCCTGCTTGCGCGAGGTAAGAGAGCCGTCGCTTTGGTAGGTACGGTCGGCGAAGACTTCCTGGGCAACGGTGAGGCCGGTCTTTTTGGCAATGCCGACTTGAATGCTGGCAGCCAGCGCATAAAAGACCAGGGACGGATCTACATCGTATACAGCCTGGGCTATAGCCTGCGCCAAATCAGGATTCTTGGTCGCCATGTTGTACAAAGCACCGTGGGCTTTCACATGGTGCAAGCGGCCACCCTGGCTGGCGGCAACACCTGCCAAAGCGCCCACCTGAACCACGACGATATCGTAAGCGTTTTCGGGACTGATATCGATATTGCGCCGGCCGAAACCGGCCAGATCGGGCAAGCCAGGATGCGCTCCCAGTGCCACACCATGCCGAATGGCTGCCGCCACGGTTTTACGCATCACCGTCGGGTCGCCGGCATGAAAGCCGCAGGCGATATTGGCCGAAGTGACATAGGGCAGGATGTCAGCGTCGTGCCCCATTTCCCAGGCGCCAAAGCTTTCGCCCATGTCGCAATTCAAATCTATGGATAAAGTCATGATAAGCCCAGGAAGATTGCCGATAACATGGGTATTAGTTTATCTGTTTTGACCACGAGCTTCGCGCTGACCTGAATGTGGTGCTTGCTTAAGATTTTTGTAGATCGGATTTGCGTTGTAATGCGGCGCTACTTCTTCCGAGCAACACATGTACCAGTACGCCAAAGACCAGGCCCCAGAAAGCACTGCCAATGCCGACGAAGCTCAGGCCGGATGCAGTGCAGATGAATGTGACCAGGGCAGCTTCGCGGTCGGTTTCATCAGCCAGGGCGCCAGCCAGGCTGCTGCCTATGGTGCCCAGTAGGGCCAACCCGGCAATCGCCGCTACCAGTTCCACCGGAAACGCCGTAAACAGACCAACCACTGTTGCGCCGAACAGCCCGGTCATCAGGTAAAAAATACCCGCCCAAACTGACGCCATATAGCGTTTTTCGGGATTGGGGTCGGCATCTTTGCTCATGCAAATGGCTGCGGTAATGGCTGCCAGGTTAAACGAAAATCCACCGAATGGACCTAGGAGCAGGCCGGTTGCGCCGGTCCAGCTGATAAGCGGCGAGGCGGGTGTTTCGTAGCCATTGGCGCGCAATACGGCCAGCCCTGGCACATTCTGTGAGGTCATGGTGACGATGAACAAGGGTATGCCGACGCCTATCAGGGCGGATAGCGAGAACTCAGGCATCATCACCACGGGAGTGGCAGGCGTCCAGTCAAGGATTTCGAGGTGTAGCAGGCCCTGGACGCCTGCGCAGGCCACGCCTGCCACCAGCGCCAAAGGCACGGTGTAGCGGGGCAACCATATGCGGCTCAACAAGAAGGTAATGAACATCAGGCCGACCATCAGCCACTGTGTCTGCATGGATGTGAACAAGTCCATACCGAAACGAATCAGAATACCGGCAAGCATGGCTGCGGCAATACTGCGTGGTATGTATTGCATGACTTTCTGGAACCAGCCAGTTACGCCGCACAGTGTTATCAGCAGTGATGAAAATAAAAACACGCCTATGGATTGGGCCATGCTCAGGCCCGACAAGCCGGTAACCAGCAAGGCTGCGCCAGGCGTGGACCAGGCTGTCAGCACCGGAGTTTTGTAGCTCAGCGATAAACCTATGCAGCTTGCTCCCATGCCTATGCCCAACGCCCACATCCAGGAGGCTAGTTCTGGGGGGGTCGCGCCGGCTGCGCTGGCAGCTTGGAAAATAATGGCGACCGAACTGCTATAACCCACCAATACGGCAATGAAGCCCGCTGATAAATGCGAAATTCTGAACCAACTGCTCATGCTGTTTCACTCGTTCTGTGTGTTTTATTGGTGTTTTTTTGTTACCGCCCGGCAAGATCGCCATGCTAGCACGACGAGGTTAATTTTCCTTCACGTCAACATGATATCGTTCTTGGCTGGCCTATTATGCTTGCTACAAGAGTTTTGTCAGATTACGGTGCTGGCGCGCACCATCCGACCTACGATCTTCAACCTCTTGTTTAAGTAAGTGCCATTCGCGGTAATTTGACTGATCAGTCGTAAAGTGGGCCTATACAAGATTTATCTTTGGGAATTTGTTATGAAGAAAGTGGTTCTTGATCAAAATGGCCGCAACCTGCTGCAAAAAGAAATAATCGACGGATCGGCTTATGTGCTGGCCCAGGATGACCTTGCGCTCTTGAGCAGTCCCGACCTGCGTCCTGTGCGCATGCAACTGGAACTGCTTAAAACCGAGCATGCCTTGCGTGAGCATGGGGTGCATTCCACTGTGGTAGTGTTTGGCAGTGCACGCATTGCTTCGCCCGAAGAGGCAGAAGAAGCGCTGGCGGCAGCAGAAAAACAGTTGCAGGCGCAACCTGACAATGCCAGCTTGCAGCGCAAGCTGGCGCAGGCCCGGCGTCGGGTCGAGCAGTCGCGCTGGTACGACGAGGCGCGTTGCTTTGCTCAAATGGCGGCGCACTGTTTTGATCGTGAAGGGCCGTGCGAACTGGTTGTCATGACGGGGGGCGGGCCGGGCATTATGGAGGCCGCCAATCGGGGTGCCTTCGAGGCCGGAGAGCGTTCGGTTGGGCTGAATATTACCTTGCCGCATGAGCAGTATCCCAACCCTTTCGTGACACCCGAGCTGGCTTTTCGTTTTCATTATTTTGCCCTGCGAAAAATGCATTTTTTACTGCGCGCCAAGGCATTGGTGACATTTCCCGGGGGGTTTGGCACGCTTGATGAACTCTTCGAAGTGTTGACTTTGGTACAGACAAAAAAAATGCCGCGTATTCCCATTGTGCTGGTAAATAGCGCATTCTGGCGGCGGCTTGTCGATTTCGAGTTCCTGGTCGAAGAAGGCATGATTGCCCCGGAAGACGCACAGTTGTTTGCCATCGTTGATAGCGCACAGGAAGCGGTGGATGTCGTGCACGATTTCTATGCCAATTCCTCTTGCGACAATTGATCGTGGCAACCAGGGCATATCCAAAAAGACCTTCAAGTAACTGACATGTGTTTGAGTGTAATATCGTGTGTCATGGCTTATAGACCCAGAGCGGCAGTGTATGGCGGCATCACTCAAAATCATAAGCAGGCCTTTTTTGGTCCAGTGGCTGGGGCTGGGCGTTGCGGTGCTTGTCCTCTTTTCCATATTGACAGTCAATCTGTATCGCGATTACCAGCGAACCTCGGAACGCGAACAAGAACGCTTATCCACCCAGGCCAGGGTAATTGCCGAAAATATAGAATTCCAGTTATCCACGATCAACCTCATCTTGCAGAGGCTGATCAGGGACACCACCGACAGCGACAGTGTGCTCACGCTTAAAGAGGGCGCTCAATCCTCTTATTTTTCCGCGCTGATCGACGCCACGCCCGGCATACGCACCATAGGCATACTTGATATCCAGGGCACCATGGTTGCGTCCAGCCGCAAAGAACTGATAGGCCAAGACCTTTCCTGGCGTGAGTACGTCAAGGTCGTCAAGAACCGGCCCGACGCCAACATATTGTATGTGTCGCCGCCCTTCAGAAGCCTGCTGAGCCCTTACATCATGAATATCACTCGCATGGTTCCAGGCCCAGATGGCGAACTGGCGGGCATGGTCACCATTACATTTGACCCTGAGTATTTGAGTATGCTCATGACGTCGGTACTGTATACGCCCGCCATGTGGGACATGCTGGTTCACGCCGATGGCCAAGTGTTCCTGACAGAGCCTGCGCGCAGTAACGCCATTGGCACAAGCCTGGCCAGGCCAGGTTCATTATTTGCACGTCACACCGATAGCGGGCAACAGGCTACGGTATTGACTGGCACCGAACCCGTGATGGATAGTGCCATGCAAATGGTTGCCCAACGCACGATCAATCCTCCCAAGCTCACAATCGACAGGCCGCTGGTTATTGCGGTTGGTCGTGATAATAGCGATATTTTTTCGCTATGGCGCAGCGATCTCCTGTCTCGGGCGATATTTTTTGTTCTGACATCTGGCTTGGGTTGCGTGCTCGTGGCGGCTTATCAGTGTGCCTACTATCGGTTCGAGAATGAAACGGCCAGTTCGGCGGCCAACCTTAGGGCAACGCAGGATAACTTTCAGCTTATTGTTGAAAATACCGCAGATATGGTCGTGAAAATGGACGCCTCGGGCTGTTTTATTTACGTGAACCCGGCATTTTGCGAGCTTTTTGACGCAACGCCCGAGCAACTGTTGGGTACGCATTACCAAAAAGAAGTCGCTGCCGCCGAACGCAAAAAGCTCAATGAGTATTTCAGCAGACTGTTTTCCCCACCTTATGCAGTGAGTTTTACCCAACAGGAAAGCACAGTCCTGGGCATTCGCCATCTGCAATGGACGGCCAAGGCGCTTGTCGACCAGCACGGGAGCATCACGGAAATCATTGCCATCGGGCGCGACCTGACCGAGCATATGAACCAGATGGGTGCGCTGGAAGACCAGGCGCATCATGATTTTCTTACTGGTTTGGCCAATCGCCGCTATTTCATGAACCTGGGCACAGAAGAAGTGCAACGTGCAAGGCGTTATGGTTCGTCGCTGTCGCTGCTGATGCTGGATATCGATAACTTCAAGCATATCAATGATACGCACGGTCATAAGGTGGGTGATCAGGTTTTACAGGCCTTTTCCCACATCGTGCAGCAAACGTTACGCAACATAGACATTATTGGCCGAGTGGGCGGCGAAGAGTTTGTCGTGTTAATGCCTGAAACACCTTTAGCCGATGCCATCGATGCAGCGCACCGCCTGAAAAATGCCGTTGCCGCAGGCCAAGTGCAACTGGAGCGCGATAATTCGCTGCAAATTACGGTGTCAATAGGCGCAACCAGCATGTGGCCAGGTTCTGGCCTTGAATCCATGCTTGAGGCGGCCGATGCGGCGCTGTACCAAGCCAAGCAAACCGGGCGCAATAAAGTCTGCGTTTCTGAACAGCCGGTGTTCGCCGGCGATCACTGAACGACTGGCCTACAACAAGGCGTGCCTATGGGCCAGTCGGGGCAATTGCGTTATTGACAGCGGCCTAAGCAAGGATTACTTTTAACACAGCAGTGGGGATCGTCAAAAACCTGACCAGGAGACATTGATGATTAACAAGTCGCTATTTTCTTTTATCGCGGCAGCTCTGCTTGTATCCAGCGCCTACGGGGCCGATGCACCTTCCGAAATCAAGATAGGCACGCTTTATGCCGCATCGGGAAGCTTTGCCGCCATTTCCATGCCGGTGTATACCGGCCTCAAGTTCTGGGTAGATCAGAAAAACGCCGAGGGTGGGGTTTTTATCAAGCCCTACAATAAAAAAATCCCCATCCGTCTTGTCGCTTACGATGATCAAAGCAATACCGCAACCGCCGGCACACTGTACAACCAGCTTATTACCCAGGATAAGGTCGACATCCTTATTTCGGATTCGGGGTCGGTACTGACTTCAGTAGCTGTGCCGCTGGCCCGCAACCACAAAATGTTGCTGATAGACCAGACAGGTACAGGGGCCTCGTTTTTTTCCAAGGACAACCCTTATATTGTCTTGACCGCCGATCCGGTGTCCAGCGTCTGGCCCAAGCATCTGGCTGACTTTCTGGCCAACGAAGGGCCAGCCTTGGGTATCAAGCGTGTTGCCCTGATGTACGCGACTAATGATTTCACCACGACACAGGCGAACGCAGTTCGTGATTTCATCAAGAAATCAGGCGCTCCTCTGGAAATCGTTTATGACCAGGGGGTTCCGACCACAACATCCAATTATTCTGTCCTGATCAACAATATCAAGGCCAGCAACCCCGATGCCGTCATTCAACTGGGCTACCCGAACAACGACATTGCTTTTTTGCGCAATCTGCAAGACGAGGGCGTGAAGTTCAAGTTTCTATTCGATATTTATCCAGGGCTGGAAACCGCGCATTTGCTCAAAACGGTGGGCGCCAAGGCGATGGAGTATGTCACGACTTATGTAACGTCTTCCGATATCAACTATAAACCTCAGATTGGCTTGAATCTTGAGCAGTATAAAAAGGCCTGGAAAGCGAAAAATGCCGACAGTAAAATTGAGTTCGGCTTCAATGCAGTGGCGGGCTACACCACAGGCCTGGTGGTCGAGAGCGCCTTGCGTATTACCGACAGCATGGAGCAATTGGCTTTGCGCAAGGCAATGAGCGAACTCTCTGGCAAATTGACAACCATAGACGGGCCATTCGAGATTGATGAAACCGGCGCCCAGATCGGGGCCATCACGCCGCTGGGGCAAGTCGTGCTGGATGGCAAGGGTGGTACGAAGTTTGTTGTGCTTTACCCTAAGGATGTAGCCACCGGAAAAATAGTGTATCCGGCAAAATAAGCCCCCATGCAACCGAAGAACTCAAGTGATTGAGTATTCTCTTATCGCTGGCTTGGTGTTCGGGCTGTATTACTGCCTGATCGGCTTGGGCCTGAACCTGGTGTTTGGCGTCATGCGCATCGTCAATCTTGCGCATGGCGACTTCCTGATGCTGGGCGCCTTTGCGGCGATTTGGCTATTTGGTTCGCTTGCTCTGCATCCATTATGGGTGGCGCCGATTGCTGTGCTCGTATTCATCGCCGTAGGCTGGCCGCTGTATTACCTGTTGGTGCCCAGGCTGCTCAAGGCTAAAGACCCGGAAATGCTGTCTTTCATATTGTTTTTTGGCTTGAGCCAGATCATCGAGGCGCTGGCCAGCATTGTGTTTGGGCCCAGCGAGCAGTCGCTGCCGGGTACCCTGATGGGCGCGCAACCTTATCATTTTCTAGGCCAGAGCCTGCCGGCCGCATGGGTGGTGAGCGCCGTGGTCAGCCTGCTGGCGGTTGCCTGCGTTTATATTTATCTTTATCGCACTCGTCTGGGTAGTCTTACCAGGGCGGTCATGGTGCAGCGCGACGAAGCGTTGGCAACCGGCATTGATGTCAATCGTATATCAGCCATTGCCTTTGGCGTGGGGCTGGCCCTGGCTGCTCTGGCGGGTGTCTTTGCACCTTTCATGTTGGGCAGTGTCACGCCTGCCATGGGGGTTGACATGACAATACAGTCTTTTGCGGTGATAGTCATAGGGTCTTTAGGCAATCCCATGGGTACGGTGCTGGGTGGCCTTGTTTATGGCATTTCACAAATCATGATGCAAACCTACCTGAGTTCCTGGGCCGGCCTGCTGCCTTATGTTTTGTTGATACTGATATTGCTGGTGCGCCCCAGCGGCCTGCTGGGCAAGGCGGTGCGCAATGCCTAGAATAGCGCGCCACTGTTTGTTGATACTGGTCCCGGTGGTGGCCGCGGCGGCGCTATTGCCCTTGTGGTATTCAAATCACCTGATGCTGTTCAATTTTATTGTGTTTTTGACCCTGGCCCAGGGCATTAATGTGATATATGGTTTTACCGGCTATTTGCCGTTTGGTTTTGTGGGTTTTTTTGGCGCTGGTGCATACGGGTTTTCTTTGGCTGTGATGCATTGGCATGCGCCGCCGCTGGCAGCCATGCTGATAGGGGGGGGAGCAAGCGTATTGGTGGGGCTGATCCTTACCCCTTTGCTGCGGCTGTCGGGTGCTTATTTTGCCATTGCCAACCTGGCTGCAGCGCTGGCTTTGTACCAGCTGGTTTCCAACCCGGCGCTCCAAAACATCACCAAAGGTCCGTATGGTATCAGCTTGTCGGATGTATTCAACCCTACGCTTAGTTATGGCGTAGCCGTGGCAATTCTGGCCGCCACGCTGATGGTGGTCATTTATTTGCGCAATTCCAATTTTGGTCTGGCCTTGCAGGCGATCAAAGATGATCCCGTCAGCGCATCGATGTCGGGCATTCATGTCGTGCGGGCGCGCACGATAGCCTGGCTGATTTCGGCCCTGATCGCCGGCCTGATAGGCAGTGATTTTGCGTGGTATATCTCGGCTTTTTATCCAGATACGGTATTCAGTACTGAATTCAGTGTGTTTGCCATTGTGTTTGCCCTATTTGGCGGTGTCGCTACCGTCACTGGCCCGGTGCTGGGTGTTATTTTCCTGTACGGTCTGTACAACCTGATTGGCATTTCCGCACCTCAGTATTTTCAGCTGATTTATGGGGTGCTTATCGTTGTGATCGTCCTGTTTTTGCCTACGGGCCTGATCTCGCTTTTACAGCGTCGAGGCATAGATGTCCCCTGAACCAGAAGTCAAAGCCAGCGCGCCTCTGCTGCTTGTCGATGGCCTGGTCAAGCAGTTCGACGGGTTTCGCGCGCTTGATGGGGTGAGCTTCCAGATCAGGCCCGGAGAAATCCTGGGGCTGGTTGGCCCTAATGGGTCAGGCAAGACCACTTGCATCAATGTCATCAGCGGCTTGTATGCGCCTGATGGCGGTTCGGTTCGCTTCAGGGGGAAATCCATCGGTGGCTGGGCCTCGCACAGACTGGTTCACATTGGTATCAATCGAACCTTCCAGGTTCCCAAGCCGTTTCATTCGTTAAGTGTCCAGGAAAATATACAGATTGCCGCAACTTATGGCCAGCGCGGAACAACGCGCGCCGATATTGACTATGTGCTGGAGTTGCTGGATCTGACCGGGCATGCGGCACGCAAAGCCGAAGAATTGAATAGTGTTCACTTGAAAATGTTGGATTTGGCGCGTGCGCTGGCGACCAAACCTGTGTTGTTGTGCCTGGATGAGCTTGCCGCCGGCTTCAATCCAGGTGAACTCACTCATGTGGTGGAGCAGGTTCATTCCATCGCGCGTTCAGGCGTGGCGATTATTGTTGTCGAGCACCTGATGGGTTTTATCGAGGACGTCACCGACCGGGTCATTGTCCTGAATGCGGGCAAGGGGATATTCGAAGGCGTATTGGCAGACGCGGTACAAGACAGGCAGGTAATAGATGTCTTTCTTGGGAGCCAGCATGAGGTCTGAACTATTTCGCGCCAAGGATATCGATGCGGGCTATGGCCGTGTACAGGTGCTGTGGGGGGCGGGGCTTGCCGTCAATGAAGCGCAGACCATAGTGCTGCTTGGGGTTAATGGTGCGGGCAAAACCACCTTGATCAAAACAATTATGGGCCTGATCCGCCAAACGCGTGGCAGCATTCAGTTCAATGGTGCTGATATATCGCATGTACGTCCCGATAAGCGGGTACGGGCAGGTATTTCGTATATGTCGGAAATGGGCTGCTTCCCTGGCCTGTCTATTGATGAAAATATACGTATAGGCGGGTTGTTCATGTCGCCCGGCGATTTGCGCCAGCGCATGAATGAGCTCTACGATATTTTTCCCGACATCGCACAACGCAAGCATGCGCTGGCCAGCAGCTTGTCCGGAGGGCAGCGCAAAATGTTGGGGGTGGCCAAGGCGCTGGCCGGCAATCCCAAGCTATTGATCATGGATGAACCTTCGGCCGGCCTGTCGCCTTTATTTGTACAGGAAGTCATTACCGTATTAGCGCGTTTTCGCCAAGCGGGGCTGGCGCTTTTAATTGCAGAGCAGAATGTCAGGTTTCTTGCGCTGGCCGATCACGTGGTAACCATGTCAGGCGGGCGTATGGGCTTTAGCGGAACGGTTCAGGCCATGCACGACGACGATATGTTGCGCAAGGCCTATTTTGATATCAAGGGCAAGCATGGCGCATAGGCGCTGCCGGCCTGACCGCCGTGCAACCGCCAACTTGAGGTACGATGATTCCTCCTCAACTCAGTGAAAGCGCATCATGAAAGAACAGGATGAAGTTGAATACGGTCGAAACTGGATCGAGATTACTACGCGCGAATCCAAAGGGCATTTCCTGGCCAGTGTTCGTATTGCGGGCGGTGGTCCGGGAGTTCCGGGCAGGCAGTGGGCTGCTCTGGAAGTTGATAAAGACGCAACTTTTGTCGACCGCGAGTCAGCCTACAATTATGCACTGAAACAGGCAAAAAACTTTGTCGATAAAATGAATACCCCCCAAAACGCTGGCTGAACATGAAAACCATAGCAATTACCGGGCAAGTTACTTGCGCCAATCACCTGCCGTTCGTCTTGTTTGGCGGCGTCAATGTGCTTGAATCAGAAGATTTCGCCATGCGCGCCTGCGAGGAATACAAGCGCGTTACCCAGAAGCTGGGTATTCCCTACGTGTTCAAGGCATCTTTCGATAAAGCGAATCGGTCATCCATACATTCGTATCGCGGTCCGGGGCTGGATGAAGGCCTGAAGATTTTGCAAAAAATCAAGACGGCTTTCGACGTGCCCGTGCTGACTGATGTGCACGAAACATGGCAGGCAGCGGCGGTGGCGCAAGTGGCCGATGTCCTGCAACTGCCTGCGTTCCTGGCGCGCCAGACCGACCTTGTGGTTGCGCTTGCCCAGACCAATCGCGTGGTCAATATCAAGAAGCCTCAATTCCTCAGCCCAGGGCAATTGTTGAATATCGTCGAGAAGTTCGGGCAGGCTGGCAACGAGCGTTTGCTGCTATGCGAGCGGGGCACGTGTTTTGGCTATGACAACCTGGTGGTCGATATGCTGGGGTTCGATGTCATGAAAAAAACCTGTGCCGACAGGCCTATTGTGTTTGATGTAACCCATTCATTGCAGCAGCGCGACCCTTTGGGCCTTGCTTCAGGTGGGCGCAGAAGCCAAGTGCTGGATCTGGCACGAGCGGGCATGGCGGTTGGCCTTGGAGGTCTGTTCCTGGAAGGCCACCCAGATCCCGACAACGCCAAATGCGATGGCCCCAGTGCTTTGCCCCTGGATAAGCTGGAGCCGTTTCTGGCCCAGGTAAAAGCGCTGGATGATTTGGTTAAATCATTTGCACCGCTGGTCATTGATTGATGCTGGTGTGGAAGGGGGCGGATTACGCTGTGCTGATCTGCAGTCAATGCTGTGGTTCGTAGGTCGAATTAGCGCAGCAGGCGCGTAATCCAACAAATCACATATCAAACTGAGCACATAAAAAACTTTACAAATCCAGGGCCAGGAACACGGCACCGGGAATGGGGTTGAAAACGTAAGGCTCGGTGGCTTTGAAGCCCAAATCGGTATAAATCTGCCTGGCCGCTGTCATGGTGGAAAGGGTATCGAGGCAGATTTTTGCATAGCCGGCTGCGCGTGCCTCTTGGCAAATACGTGTCGCCAGTGTGCGCCCCAACTGCTCGCCGCGGCAACTGGGCCGTACATACAAGCGTTTCATTTCACATGTCTTGCCGTCAATAGGACGTAGCGCGACGCAACCCGCTACATTCGAGCCTTTCAGTGCCAGCATGATACGCCCTGCGGGAGGCTCGTACTTGCCTGGCAGCGTTGCCAGCTCGGTGTCGAAATCTTGAAAGCCCAGATCTATGTTCAGACTTTTCGCATACTCGCAAAACAGGCCGCGCACTATGGCAAGGTCGTTGGGGAACTTGGCTGCTTGTATAGTGATCATTGTTTGCTTTGCGGACATTGCCTGTGATTAAGCGTAAATTGTAGCAAGCTTGTACCAACGAATTTAACGGCGTCTCGGGTGTACGATGGATAAAAAACATAAAGTCTTGTGGGCTTGCAGCCTGGCGCTGAGTTTGAGCACTGCAGTATATGGGGCGCAGAGCCAAAGCCCGACCAGCCAGGTCTTTCCTGATGCGGCGACGAGCGACCCGGTCAAGCTGGGCTGGATGGTGGGCGCACCACCGCCAGCCGATCGTATCGTTCGATTCGAGGACGGCAGCTATTTTCGTTTCCCGGCACTGCGCTGGAGCGTGGCCCATTTTCGCCAGTTGATGCCAACGATCAATGTTTCGCGCGGGCTGGGCGCGCCAGTGGTATTGCCCCGCGCGCTGCGCGAGGATATTGATGCATTGCGCTTTACGCCTGTTGGCGCGACCCTGCCCATGACCTGGGCGGAATCGCTGGCGGCCAACTATACCGATGGCATCGTGATTCTGCATCGGGGGCGCATCGTTTACGAGCGGTATTTCGGTGCGCTTAAACAAGACGGCCAGCATGCAGCCATGTCAGTCACCAAGTCGGTGATAGGGGTATTGGGTGCAACCTTGGTAGCCGAAGGTCTTATCGATGCCGGCAAGCATGTGTCGGATTATGTGCCAGAACTGGCCAGCTCCGCATTTGGCAATGCTACCGTGCGCCAGGTGCTCGATATGACGACAGGCCTCAAGTACAGTGAAGACTACGCCAATCCACAGGCAGAAGTCTGGGCACATGCCCAGGCGGGTAATCCCTTGCCTAAACCGCAGGGGTATGCTGGGCCTCGCAGTTATTACGAATATCTTCAAACCGTGCAGCCCCAGGGGCGGCATGGTAGCAGCTTCGGCTACAAAACGATCAACACCGACGTGCTTGGCTGGATCATTGCGCGTGTCAGCGGGCGCAATGTGGCCGAACTGCTTTCGGAGCGTATATGGAGCCGCATGGGCGCCGAGCAAGATGCCTATATGACAGTCGATTCGACGGGAACCCCGTTTGCGGGTGGCGGACTGAGCGCCGGCCTGCGCGATATGGCCCGTTTCGGTGAAATGCTGCGCAACGGAGGGCAATTCAACGGGCAGCAGATCATTCCAAAAATGGTCGTTGACGACATCCGCAAAGGGGGTGATCAGCGCGCTTTCGCCAAGGCTGGCTATCCTTTGTTAAAAGGCTGGAGCTATCGCGATATGTGGTGGGTTACGCATGACGAGAATGGCGCCTACACCGCCCGTGGCGTGCATGGCCAACGGATTTACATTGATCCCAAGGCCGAAATGGTGATCGTGCGCTATGCCTCGCATCCCGTAGCCGGTAACGCCGCCAATGATGCCGTGACTCTGCCTGCCTTTGCCGCAGTAGCGCAGCTGTTGATTTCGCAGCCGCGCTAAGCACCTTTGACGCACAGCACCTGCTTAAGCACATGGACGACGTCGATCAGGTCGGTTTGATTGGCCATGACTTCATCGATCGATTTATATGCGCCAGGGATTTCGTCCAGCACGGCCTTGTCTTTGCGGCATTCGACGCCGTCGGTTTGAGCCTTGAGGTCGGCGACGGTGAAGGTTTTCCTGGCGGCCGTCCGGCTCATTTTTCGGCCGGCACCATGAGAACAAGAACAATATGATTCCTCGTTGCCCTTGCCACGCACAATATAGCTGCGTTGACCCATTGACCCTGGAATAATGCCCAGGTCACCTGCACGCGCCCTGATTGCGCCTTTGCGTGTCACCCACAGATGGCGGCCAAAATGTGTTTCTTTATCGACGTAATTATGGTGACAGTTGATGGCTTCCCGAGTGATTGTGAAATCCACGGAAATGTGCCGGCGCATGGCGGCAATCACTGCCTGCATCATGGCATGCCGGTTTTCAAAGGCATAGTCTTGTGCCCATTGAACAGCGTCTACGTAGTCTTGAAAGTCGTCACTGTCTTCGGGTAAATAAGCCAGGTCGCCATCGGGCAGGCTGATGTAGTACTGTTCCATGCGCCGCTTGGCTTTTTCAATGAAATAACGGCCTATCAGGTTGCCCGCGCCGCGTGAGCCCGAGTGCAGCATGACCCATACATCCTGGTTTTCATCCAGGCAAATCTCAATGAAATGGTTGCCCGACCCTAGCGTGCCTAGTTGCATGCTGACGTTCTGGTTGAACAGGCCGGCGTGTTTGCTGGTAATTTGCGAGTACCGGCCCAGCAGGCTTTCCGGGATGGCCGGCGCAGTTTCTTGACGATGCTTGCCGCCAGGCCCCAGTGGCACGTCGCGTTCTATTTGGTGGCGCAGGGCGGTGAGGCTGTCGGGCAGGTCGCTGGCTTTCAGCGACAGGCGGACGGCATTCATGCCGCAGCCGATATCGACACCGACTGCGGCGGGGATAATGGCCTTGTCAGTTGCAATGACCGTACCCACTGTTGCGCCTATACCGGCGTGCACGTCAGGCATGCAGACAACACCGTTACGGTCGATAAAAGGTAGTTGCGCCAGGTTTTTCAGTTGTTGCAATGCACTGGCCTCGACATCGTCGGTCCAGATTTTAATGGGTCTTGAACCCGCTGTATGGATCACTTGTTTCATATGTCCTTTATAGCGCATTGCATAGCCTAGGCGTGGTTTGTGCATATTGCTTGTTTGTGTTGGGCTATGATCTTCTCTTTTTTGCTCGGCACGTGCTGGCGATACGGGCTTTAGCCAGGGTTTTTATAAAGAGATCAGTATGAGTGGGAAAATTTTGATACAGCGTGCTATTAAAGCCTACCTGAAAGCAGGCGGGCCAGACCAGCCTGGCAAAGGTAGTGAAGAAGTGATTATCGATGGCGTCAGCCATGTGGTGTTGCGCAATGTGAAAGGAGTGCTTGCTGTTTACCAGTTGGACAGCAAAGGAATTTTGCGCAGGTTGGCCGATACGCCAGATGGCATCATTTAAATGATGCCCTGTGGCTGAGCGGATCGTATAAATGTTGATGCCGGATCATGCTGAATGCTCGTGCTTCCAGAGCAAATAACATGTCTGTGTTGTCTGCGTTTGCGCCTAAGTACCTTCTCTGGCGGCTTGTCTGTTATAAACGGGCTGGCCGATGAGGTGTGTCGGCGCTTTCGACCAAGCCACGGGCAGTAGAAAATAAAACGGAGACAAGCATGGCGTTGATATCGAAAATAAAAACGGTATTTGATTCTTTGAAAACCAATTGGTCCTCAGATCCGGCGGCACGCGGTGCGGCAAAAATGGCGATGGGGGCCGCTTTCTTGGCTGAAGGTATATTCGGTTTTGTACGTGGCTCGCGCAGCAGCACCAGTTTGGTTGGCTCGATGTTTCTTGCAGTAGGCGCGTTTGTGTTTATTACAGTTGGGGTGTACATGTCGCCGGATGACTATCCGGATGCCATGTCGACTCAGGGTAAAGTAAGCGAAGTGGCCCGTGTGCGAGACTCCGATGGCAAACATGCCTATTCTCCGGTCTATAGCTACGTTGTCAGCGACAAGACCTACACATTGCCATCATCCATTACAACGAATAAACGTCCTACCTTGGGCAGCCCGGTCAAGATTGTGTATTCAGCGTCCGAGCCGCTCAATGCCTATCGCGAAGATGGCGCCGAAGGCTGGTTTTCTTGGATTTTTCTGGGTAGCGGCATGTTTCTTGCCTTATGGGCCGCTTATTCGCTGTTGGTCAGCATTGCGCTGCTTGTTGTTGGCATTATTCTATTTCGCGGTGGACGCAAAGATCGCGCCACCGCTGACCATACTGCCGGTTTTGTCCAGGATTTGATTTCCCTGGTGAGTCAGGCGCGGCAGCCGAAATAGCTTCCAGAGGGGGGGGGCGGAGCCGCGCATGCTGTATGTATCAGTCGACCAGAGCCCCTGATTGTTTTACCGCATTGCCCCATTTGCTGATTTCGGCCGAAATAAACTGCCTGCCTTGTTCCAGGCTAAGCGGCATCGGCTGTGCACCACGCCCTAGCAAGGCCTGCTGCATTTCTGGCGTGTTCAGTATTTTAGTGGTCTGCTCGTTCAGGAATTGGACAGTTGCTGCGGGCGTGTCCTTAGGAGTGAACAAGGCAGCCCAGCCTATGGCTTCAAAGTCGGGGTATCCCGATTCAGCAATGGTGGGTACATCGGGTAGTTGAGCTAGCCTTTCTTTCGTTGTAACGGCCAGCGCATTTGCAGATTTGGATTCCAGATGAGGCAGGGCGGCAGTAACAGAGTCCACCATCAGGGGGACATGGTTGCCCAGGAAGTCAGCCTGGGCGGGGCCGCTGCCTTTGTAGGGAATGTGCCTGATTTGCAAATTGGCCGCTTCTTTGAACATTTCCCCCGAGAGGTGTTGTGTGCCCCCGATACCGGCGCTGGCGTAGGCTAACTGGTCTGGATGGGCACGTGCCTGGTCGATAAGCTGCTGAATGGTCGTGATGTTGGTTTTTGGGTTGGCCAGGAAAATAAGCGGCACAGAAAAAATGCCACTAATCGGTATGAAATCGTCAGCCAGTTTGTAGCCGGAATTTTTATAGAGCGTCTGGTTGACAGCGGCGGCGCTGCCACCCACGACCAACGTGTAGCCATCAGGCTTGGCCCGTGCAACGAACTGCATTCCTATGTTGCTGCCTGCTCCCGCTTTGTTTTCAACTATCACTGGCTGATTTACCGCTATAGCAAGTTTTTCAGCCAGGAGGCGAGCAAAGATGTCGGTGGCTTGCCCAGGCGGGAAAGGCACGACCATGGTGATGGGCCGGTCTGGATAGGCCGCATGCGCCACGCTGGCGGTTGCCAACAAGGCGATGGAAATTAACGTTCTTTTGATAATGGTGGTTTTTTTCATAATACTGTCTTGAAAGCAAGTCATGGAAAAGAGGCTGTAACAGAGCGCCGCAATCTGTTCGAAAGGGGTTCATTATGCCATTGCTCCAAGGCATAGTTTCTTGCGCACATGGGATTGCTGGATGGTGCTGAAGATGGCACTGGCAAGGGAAGTGATAGGCAAGCCATTTGCAGGATGAAAGCCACCCCATGCTTAAGCCTGCTACCTTGGAAAATCTCTCATCAGGCAAGTTTTTTTGGTTTATGCAATAATTACGGGTTGATTGGTTACACAATAGTCTGGAGACAGACAAAGCGGCGGCTGGTCAGGCCCCTCTAGCTCATGCCTGGTTAGAGCAGCGGACTCATAATCCGTTGGTGCGCAGTTCGACTCTGCGGGGGGGCACCAGTATTCATGCGGGTTTGCGTAGGTTTATGCAACCCGCTTTGTTTTTGTGGTGGGGGATTTCTTGCCAATTTTTCCCAAAGCCTTCCGCAATGACGCTGTGGCCAGGTGCGAGTACCGCTGAGTGCTAGTCGCCGACCTATGTCCCAGCACCGCCCCTACCGTATAAAGATCGACTTCTGTATTGATCATTGCGCTTGCCGCGCTGTGTCGCAGGCCGTGAAACCTTAAATGCTCCATGCCGCACTCTATGGCTGCGTCCTTGAACCGCTTGGACATCCAATACTTATCACGCAATGGAACCTTAATTGCGCGCTTGATCTTGGGGTGGATCGGGACGTGGCGAGGGTTGCCGTTCTTTGTGTCGTCAAGCATAAAGGTTTCGCCTTTAGCAGTGGCGACGACGATCTCACCAATCCGCATGCCGCTGTAAAACGCAATTCTAATCGCTGCCCGTGTAGCCAGGCACTGGCATGCCTTGGCAACAATTAGCATGTCGCGCCGATCCATGAAGAACCGGCGCTCGTTACGAACAACGGGGACGATCACGCGCGACGCCGGGTCATGCTCGCCCATGCCGTGCTGTTTCCAGCCGTAGCGGCAAGCGCTGGTTAAATACCGAATGCGGTTTCTGACGGTGGCGGCAGCTAATGGCAGCGTCTCGATAACTTTGCCTTCCGCATCTTTGACCTCCTTTCTTGCCTTGCTTGCATACTCTTTGCACGCCTCGGGCAGTTCGGACAGCGGCCTGTCTTTGTAGGCCCAAAACATTTGGGCCAATTCGTTTTCTATGTTATTGGCGGACTTTAGGCCGGGGACACGTTCTTGCAGATACTTAGTGACCGCATCTTCTATTGTGTATTGTGGGCGCTCGACACTAGTTGCAATGGCGTAGAGGCGCGCGGACTCTTGGCGGTCGTAGGCGTCAATTTGGGCTCGCGTCCACGCTTTCGGAAGTAGCTTTCGAGCCCGGACCCGCTGGCCTTCAATGACGCGGTCGAATTCAAAAATGTAGCAACCGCGCGCTTTGTCTCTGTATATCGATATGATTGCAGATACTCCGTTATGTCTTCTTTGTTGAACAGAATCCGGGCGCCGATCCGGTGGCAGGGAATCGGGCCAGCGGGAGCGGCCAAATCATAGACCGTGCGCGCCGAAACGCCCAAGCGCTCAGCGGCATCCTTGACTGATATCAGCATTCGATACCTCCCATCAAAAACCCGCCACTGGGGGCGGGTAGATTCAAATATTTGGCCGTAGTGATCAGCACTTCATTGATGCGCTCGGTCATGCCGGGGGCGGATCGGTAGCAGCCATCAGAGAGCGGACACGTTGCGCCGCTTCGTTCTGAAGTATGTCCCACAAGCTTCCCGGCACCCACTCGCGGCCTTCGCGCTGGTGGTCTGTGATAGCAGCAGCGGCATCATTCAGCCCAGCATCCCTGCCAGCCTGGTAGGCGGCAAGCGCATATGCCTGAATCAGCTTGCGAGTCCTTGGGTCAAGAAATGAAAGGCCCTCGGGGAGTGGGGATAGGGTGGGTGTGGTGGTCATGCCGCTAACGCCTCCTTGGATTCGTCGTGTTTCCCAATGGCCCACACGATGGCGCGACAGCACCATATGTAGTGGTAATCCCAGTCCTCACCAGACAGATAGCCCTCAGGGTCATCAAACTGAAAGACAGCAGGCGTGCCGCATGGTCCTGGTCGATAGCTATAGGTACGGATCAGATCAACGGCGCCGTAAATATCAGGATCGCTATCATCAAGCGTGCCCTCAAGGTCCTGGCGGGCCTCGTCGCGAAGCTCTTGATCCTCCATATCTTCGGTGGCCTGGCCAAAACAGGCCATTGCCGCATCGCGGAAGGTGTCCCAGTCGAACGACTTGGCACGGTCGCGTCCATCGATAATCTTTTCTTGCCAGTAGCCTGGATTGATCCGGCTGCCGCCGCTACGGAAAAACTCGAACATATCCTCGAGCCGACTAAAGGCGAATGTCTCGCAGTCGCCCGTGATGACAAGCCGGTCGGGCCACGTCACGATATCGAACCAGCGGAAACCCCCGCTGCTAAACCTGAATCGGAGGTGGCGATACAGGCCGTTGTCCTGCAATATTTCCATTTCACCTGTCGCCACGTCGCGGTCAAAACAGGACAGTTTTGGTTCGTATGCATCGGTCATAATTTCTCCAGCTCAGGGAATAACTGCATAGGCGCGAAACTGTCCTGCTTGCCGCTGTCCAGATGCAGCACGACCTCGTAGCCCGGTGAATGTTTGAGCGCGATGATGGCGACGGCTACGCCAGACTGGCTGGCACGTCCATCGCCTGATCCGACCCTGTATCGCTGGCCGTTACTGATGGCTTCGCAGCGGACGAAGCGGGCGGGATCAAAGCGCATTGCCACCTCCCTGCTGCTTAGGAGAAAACCGAGATGGCGACCAATCGCAATACGTATCTGTTTCGTTATGGCCGAACATGGCCTTACACCGATAAATATGTATACAGCCACCGCACGATGCCCCCGCTGGGAGCTTCATTTTGTCCGGGTCGGTAGGGTCGTAGTTAAGATTGCTCATGACTTGTATCCCTGTTCTTGATTGCACTTGCAAGGCGAAACCGTTTCCATCCATGTTCCTGTAAAGCGCGGCTCTACCGTGCAACCATCGTTCAACCATTTGCCCAAGATACGGCCGGCATCGGCTTTTTCGGTTCGGGTTGCGTCCATCGCACCAGTGATGACGCCGCACTGGCAGATCGCGATAAAGCCAGTTGGTTTGCGTTTCATGCATCCTCCCCGCTAGCCTGAGACTGCTTGAGAGCAAGGCCAGCATCGGTGAGTATCGCGTCGGGAATATCACGGATGTCGTTATGCTCGACCCACTGCATTGAGCCTTTCGTATCCTCTCCGCTGGCTGGCTGAACGCGCTTGCGGGCGTGGGCCATGATTTCGGCTGCCGCGTCATTGTCCATGCAGAGATCGATCATCATATGTGCCATGCGGTCAATCCAGTCTTGCGGGGCCATTGCCGGGCCGGGCTGTGCTGAAATGTGCGCATCAGCAAGAAGCCTGTACCTGCCGCCACATTCAGGACAGGCCGATGACATCGTTCCGGCCCGACTGCAGCCTGGGCAAATATCCTCACCCGGATTATCGCCAGCCCAATCGCATGTGTTGCAAGCGGCTTTTTTATCGTCGCTATCGTTGATGCCAATATGATTGCATTCGACGCATTCACGCGCCTCTACATATATATTGGTGCCCCGCTGTTGTGTCTCATATTTTGCGTTTTGGACTCCACAAGCGGGTTTGTTGCTCATGTACGCATCACAAGCATGACTGAATGATGTGTCGATAGATCTGGATTTGGTACCCTCATCAATGAGGGTAGCATCGGCTTTCGCCCGCAACTCAGCAATCGTCACCGTCTGCGTCGCAGCCATAGCCTCGACCAGGGCCAGCTCGGCCTGGTGATCAGCAAGCCGGACATATTCACCACCAGGCATTTCAACAATTCCAGGCACGCCGATATTGTTGGCGTAGTCGCGGTCCATGCTGTATCTTTTGATCATGATGTTTCCCTTATTTCTTTCTTGTATCGGCTGATGTGTGAGCCCACCGTCGATGGCGCTAGATTCATTTTCTTGGCGATCTCAACGTCTGTGAGTCCGAGATCTCGCATGGCGAGAACGCGCGGGCCGTTAACCATGTGTGATGGGGTTCTTGTTTTTCGTGCTGATATCGGCCATAGGGGCGGCAGCGGCAAGTCCTTGGTTTGTTTAACTAGATGGTCTATCGGGCTCATGTCGATATATTCCCCATATAGATGAAAAACGCCAGCAGGCCAGCCGCCAGAACGACGGCTACATAAATGAAGATGCTCATTGCTGATCCAATGGGTAATGGCCCCGAATCGCTCAATAGGCGGCGGGGCGCTTGTTTGTTGGGTTTGCGAGAAGTGACCCCAGGTTGTCCATGAGGTTATTCACAGATGGTGGGGATAAGTTGGGGTGGGCCAATTGTCTGGTAGGCGTATCCCGATCATGCGACTAAAGTCGAGATTCAGGCGGCTTGGCTGCTATCTTCCGGAGGCGATATGCATCAACGATTCAGGGTTGGTTTGTTGTACGGAATTCTGTTAGCCGTCACGATTGCGCTGGGGTTTGGTGGAGCAAGGGCAATTGCGCAGCAACCAGTCGGGGCTTTTACTCAAGGCCAAATAACTGGAATCAAGTGGTTAAAGCCCCCTAAAAAAGCCTTGGATAAGCCATACACGTGGTGGCTATCTTTCCATTTTCCTGTGGAAAACACGGACGATATACCCTATGGCGGAGTGGCGGCATTTAGCCTGCTAGATTCTGGCGAGATATTTCTTATGAACCATACTGAATACGTTCCCAATTTATCAAGCGTTTTGCTGAGTCGTGAGATATATCCGCCTAATCACATATTTAAAAAGGATGAGCTGCCGCGTTTTATAATGACTTGCGCTTGGCCTCTGGATGAGGACAAGAAGCCAGTATCAATGATTTACACTTATGCTGAGCGTGATGATAGCCGCTTCGAGATTAAAGACGTTGACGGCGCTTTTTTGACATTTGACTCAAAGTGGACAGAGGTTCCCGCGAAGCGCGTACGAAGTAAATTTGCGACGCATGACTATTGCGGTGAGATTTCCAAAACCAAGAAATCATCCGCGCCGCTCTGGCTCTCGGCGACGAAATATTGATTACTTAATGCCGCCAGCGATTATCCAGCAATCCGGTGGCGCGTAATACCGGTTACGCCAGGAGACAAGTTGTCGTTGCCGACGGATTCAAGGAATGGCGTTTCGCCGCCATTGTTGGCGCGTATGTAATCCACTTCGACCTTGGCGCTATTGATCACGACCTGGCTCATTTCTGATATGGCTTTGGCTTGCTCGACCGTTAGCTTGCCTTCCTTGAGCATCGCAATGGCGTCAAATAGGCCATCCCGTAGATCACTGATGTTTTTCGACATGATTGATTCTCCTGTTAAGGACGCCGCGAGCGCGGATAACGTCCGTAATTTCTTTGGGGTAGCGGTGCAGAGTGTTACGCCGCATGTTCTCGGCTAGACTTATGCACTCCAGTTTGTCCAAAGTGATTTCTGCCTCTACAGTTGTCTGCATCCCGGGAAAAATCGCACTACTTGCCTGTCCGGTATAGGGCCGTGCGTGGCCTCCCAGACCAGGCGGGCTACTGGCACCCATCGTTTGGCAGGGTAGAGAGCGGGGTCATCTGTCACCTTGCGCTCAAGCGCGCCGTCGCGGGTTATGCGTGTAGAGCCTATTGGCACGTAATTGTGTTGTGCGGCACCGGACATTTCACCCTTTTTGAACTGCGTTTCAGCGCTGCGACCGCGTGACGGGTGGGCCTGGCCCTTGTTCCATGGGGTAAGGCCGGGCTTGAATCGCCCTGATTCCCCGCGAACACCGTCCAGGCGACCGCTGGCAGGGCTGGCGAAGAACGCATCGGATTTCTTTAGGTTCAGTTTCCTGGCCATCCTGTAAATACTGGGGACGGAGCGATCCAGTATCAGAGAAATATCCTTGGCAGTATGGTCTGGGTAGAGGTTCGTCAGCGTTTCGATGTCTTCATGCGTCCAGTTCGTGCAGCTCATAAGAAAAACTCCATTTGTCTTGGCTCAAGTCCTTCTCCGAGCACTTCAATTCGGTCATTGTTCCAGACGCTAGTCCCGTTCAGCCGGTATCCGTTCAACCAATAGCTGCCTCGGTCTGGCTGCCCGTGGCTTTTGCATGTCAGGTGATAATGTGGTTCGCTGGGTGAATCATCGTCTTGGCGAGCATATTCATCCCGCCCGTTATTAGCGGGCGGGTCCTGTGGTGGTTGGAGGGGGGTATGATCTCTCCATTAGCAAAGGAGAGGGCATATGTCTAAACCGAACTACCAGCCCATCGCTGAACTCATTGGTGAGCATAATTGCATGATCAGTACGTCGGAAGAGGCGCCCAGCGCATGGGTCGGTAGGTACAAGTTTGTTGAGCTAGGTTTGCATGGTGAAATCAAAGGCTTAAATAGCCCTGAGTCAGCGGCGGATGCAGCGCGAAGCGAGGCCAGTCGTCACTTGGCTGACAGTGACTACGGCCAAGCTTCTTAGGGATTGATTGCCGCCCCAGTGATCCGCGCCTATGATCGCGCGCGGCGTCATGGGGCGTGGGGAGAGGGTATTGATCCAGATGGAAAAACTAGGCTGCCGGGCATGCGCTTGGCCGGTGGTTGCGGTTGTGGCGATCATTGCTTTTGCAGCAATAGCTATCTTCTCTGACTGGCCGTGGGGTACTGAAAGCCCTTGGGTTGCACTTACTGCAATTGGAACGATAAGTGCCACCGTGATGGCTGTCGTAGGAGTGAAGACAAGTTTAAAAATTGCGCAGCATGAGCGCACCATTAGAATCTCAGAGCGTGACGCCAAAGGCGCTGTGATCGCAACGTCTCTAGTGGTGTCTTTGGCTCGCCGTCAAGTTAGGATAGACATGCTTATGGCATATATTGACGAGAAAGTCGCAGAGGGAAAAACCAGCAAGTGGAGTAGTCGAGGGCATGCGCTGATAGCAGACAACCTTGAGAGGCTAGCTATTAATGCCAGCGTAGAGACACTGGCCTCAATATCGCATCTTCCAGAGCTTTGTGCAGCAAAAATAGCCAGGGCGGATGAAATATCTAAAGTCTCTGCAGCCGTATGGGAAGAGTCTGCCGCATATTTTCATGCTGACAATTACGCTGCAGATAAGAGGGCTGAAACCATCAAAGACCTCAGGGTTCTATTGTCTGACTATCGGAAATGTTTAATGTCAGCACTGCATGTCTGTGCCTCATCGTCCGGAGTATGGAATCCTGGGCTGATTGCTGGGCACCATGCAGTCAAAGCGTCGACTGCAAGTCATGGCTAGCGCCAGTACGTCGATTACTAAAACATGATCCGCTTATAAACAGCCCGCGTCATTTCTGCTTTTGAATAACATAGCAAATCCCCTGAATGCTGACGCCATACTCCCGCGCCAGATCGGCTTTTTTCTCGCCTGCAGCAAACCGGGCCACTATGTCGGCAGTTTGGCTAACGCTTAGCTTGCCGCCGCCCGGAGGCGTCATACGGGGGGCGGCGGGCAGCGGCTTGCAATTGCTTTGCGAAATAATGAAGTCGATGCCGTTCATGTCTATGCATCCTGATATTCTCGATCGGTCAGTTCTGGCCGGGGGTCAACATAGCCGTCTACCCGGCAACGTTGTTGCGGCAATAAAAGCGACGGGTATGCCTTGGGGCGCTTCCGGGTGCATACCGGGCAATTGACGCCAAACTTGGCGCGAAGGCGCTTTTTGTGGTCGCCCATGGCCTTATATGTTTCGATAGCTTCGCCCATGCTGCCTCCAAAATTTCAATTCTATGGGTGCAGTCAAATTCTTCGATAATCTCAGCGTAGTATTCGCGAGCCGCTTTGACCTTGGTTATCATGGTGTGCTCCTTGTCGAAGTCGCGCTTGATGCGCCAGGTGGTTAAGCGTAGGTGCTCAGGGATGTGCGAGACTACGTGCATCTGGATAGGCTCGAAGCCGATTAGGCGTTCTGGCGTATCCACAAGCGCGTAATTGACCTCCCACTCTTCCGCATCCCACAGCATCATGTATCCGCGCATCTGCCACTCATAGAGTTTTTCGATGCAATCTACTTCCCAGCCTCGGAATGTTTTCGCTGACCATGACGACTTTAGATCGTGGCCACGCCGGCGCTCAACATCGTAAAGATCGCATTCGCCTGTTAGGTATCCTTGGCGAACCCGCCTACGCCATCGTATTTTTTAGCTGACATGGGCCCCTCCAGATTGGTTTGATGTGATTGGCCGGGTGGCATAGGTAGCGCTGGCCAAGTGATTCGCGGGCGTCGTTGATGCGCGCCTGATGGTGGTCGCGGTTGTTGATGGGGTCTGGATTAATGCGGAATGCGAACAGCACGCACATATTGAAAAGGTCGTCTGTCATGTCCGCTCCAAAGATCGAATGCCCCAAAACTCATAGTCATTCGGGTCGGTTTCGTCGGCGATTTCCTGGGCGCGATCGGCAATCAGATCGCGCCAGTATTCAGCCGGCTTGCCCAGAAACGACTGGTTCCGAGTGATGTTGTGCGCCGCTTCTGCAAAAACCTTTTCAGGGCTAAGCGGGCGGCAGTCTTGACGAGTCTGCGCAGAAGTTTATCGGCGTAATCCGTGAGCAATACTTGTCTCATCGTTTCTTGCGTGTTTCAGTCAAGACTGGCAAGGCTAGCAAACAAGCTATGTGACGCCCTGGACAGTATGGAAGTGACTAACGACAACCACAATGAGTTTGCCCGCTCCCTGAATGCTGGTGTCGATGCCCAGCTGAAGGTCATTAAGGGCGAGCGCCAGGCCTATAACTCGGATACTGAAGAGGGCGACACGACTGTCGAAACACTTTCTTTGCTCATGGATGATCTATCGACCGAGGCGTGACTATGAAACCGGAGCATTTGCAGAAGCTTCGGGATAAGCATTGGCGCCTAAATAATCTTTACTTCATCACGAATAAGCAGGGCAAGAAAGTCCGGTTTCGGATGACATCCGAGCAGCTGGAGTATTTCCAAGGGCTGCACACCCGCAACATTATCCTGAAAGCCCGGCAACTTGGCTTCACCACCGAGCAGTGCATCATCCAGTTGGACGCGGCGCTCTTTGAGTCAGCCAAGTGCGCTTTGATTGCCCACACCTTGAACGACGCTAAGAGCCTGTTTAGGGAAAAGATCAAGTACGCCTATGACAACCTGCCGGCCGAGATCAAGCTGGCCAACCCGGCGCGTAATGATGCAGCGGGGGAGTTGGTATTTGCCAAAGGCGGTTCGCTCTACGTCAGCACCTCCTTTCGTGGCGGCACGCTTCGATACCTGCACGTATCGGAGTTTGGCAAGATATGCGCGAAGTTTCCGCACAAGGCGCGAGAAATCGTTACGGGTGGCGCCTGGGAGCTATGGGAAGAGACGAAAGAGGGCAAGGATTACGTATTGCTTGAACAGGGCGAAACGAGCCTAGATGCCATCCCCTTCGTACCTTTCTATGGCCGGCGCACGGGCTTCATGATGGGCATCAGCCCATTGCTGGATTTAGCCTTTCTGAACGTCAAGCACTGGCAGAGCCAAAGCGATCAAGACACGATCTTGCATGTAGCGCGGGTTCCGATTCTGTTTATGAAGGGCTTTCCAAACGAGCAAGCGGTGACGGTAGGCGCGTCAAGCGCGGTCAAGACGGAGGCGGTCGACGCTGAAATGAAATACGTCGAGCATACGGGCGCTGCCATAGAGGCCAGATTCTCTGCGCTGGACAAGCTTGAGGGGCAAATGATCCAGACTGGCGCCGAGTTGCTGATTGCGCAGCCCGGCCAACGGTCTGCCACGGAGGCGAATAACGACGCTGAGGCGAACAAGTCAGAGCTGCAACGTATTATCGAGCAGTTCGAGGATAGTATTGATCAGTGCCTGCAGTTCATGGCGGACTGGGCCAAGCTGGGCGATGGCGGTCACGTTTCGGTATTTAAGGACTTCGCTGCTGGATCGCTGTCTGATGTGGCTGGCCAGCTTATTCTGAGCTTCCAGCAAGGAGGGCTGATCACGAAGAAAACGGCTATCACCCAGGCGCAGCGGATTGGCATTCTATCGCCGGACCTTGTGCCTGACGATGAATTGGCTGCGGTGGCCGAGGAAGGCCCGACGCTGGGCACAATGTAATGCCAACAACGAACGAGATCTTGCGCGATGCAGCCATCGGGCATGCGGTAGATTTAACTCACCACTCAAACGGCGTCGTTCGCCGCATGATGTCGCTCTTGAATCGAGTAGATATAGGGGATTCCCTCAGAGGAGCTTCCGTCGCCTTCGGTTAACATGACATTCCCATATCCTAATGCTTTGTAACATATGTTCGCCGTAGCCGAGGAAGTTTTAAGCCGGAAAGAAGTTGCCGAGATGGACTCAGTAGAGCCTGGTGTCGTCGTGCGCGAGCTATTGCAAAGGATCCAAGAAGACTCAAAGAAGCTTTTGATTGACCCTTCGCCAGAAATTAACTCGATTGTTCGTGCGGGCGCGATATTTTCAGCAAAAATAGAGTATCTGCGAAGGCGGCTTATTGGAGCCCATGGGGACGTAATGCAGCTTACGCAGGAAGAGCGAGGATGGATATCCGAGCTAGATGGCGCGCTGCTGAGATATACCCAGCTTGTCATTAATGGACTTGCCAAGGTTTTTCCGTATATTTTGGGCAATAAGGCCGAGATATCTGCTCGAGGCGATGATGTGAATGAAAAGCTTAGTATTTTTCACGCTTTGCCTGGGTTAGTCCTTAGTGCTAATGAGATTAAGGAGTTGCTATTAACCAACTCATATCAAGTCGCTCGACTTTACGGGACTTTTTTTCATTCAGTGTTTGCGGCTCAGCAAATGTTTAGACTCTCCAAGCTCGGCAAGAGTGCGATGGGAGGTAAGGACGATTTGACGAATTTGCCTCAAACCAAGCTGATTTTTGATTATGTTGTTGGTGGCACAGATCTGGCAGCGAAAATATGCGAAACGCTGGGCGTATCGTTGAGAGGATCGCCCGCCATCACAATTCTCGACGAAGATACGCCGCCTGTTGTCTGCATAGAATATCTTCTTGACGCCTCTCCTCTGGTGGTTTGTAAGGCGAATGATGGGCTTGCAAAAGCAATTGCGGGTAACAAGCTCAAGATGCCGGCGGACTTCCATGTCTGCTTTGGGGTTGCGTGATGAGTATTTCAGAACGTGATTTGATTGATCTGGCTAAGGCGTCATACGAATATGCGCAAGATGAGGTGGATCATCGTTCCGCCATCAGCCGCGCTTACTACGCCGCGTACCATCGATGTCTGGATTTCCATAGCCGGCTTCCGTATGGCGGCAAAGAGCCGCGCGGAGGGGGCGGTGTTCACGATAAGCTAATCCATCGCCTGAAGAACCCAACTATTACGAATGAGGCACTGTCCGCCCAATCCTGCGAGCTTGGTCACAAGCTACAAACCTTGAAAATGAGGAGGAATGTGGCTGATTACAGGCTCGAACGAACGGTGCGGCCAGAGGAATCGGAGCTGACTATTCGGGAGGTTGAGGTGCTGCTCCAGTCTACTGGGGGCTAGAGGGGCGCAGAACGACCGCACCATCCACCTAGCCCCGCCCAACCGCGAGGCTTTTTCATGCCTGCTATCAGCCCACTTCGATAGGCTGTTTTTTTTGAGGCAGCCCATCAGGCAGTAACCAGTTCCTGTGTCAGGTCGGGGTGCTTCGCAAGCAGGCGTAGCAGACACATGACGCCGCCTGGCGGCTGGAACCGGCCCTGCTCCCAATCGCGCAGTGTGGCCACTGGAGTGGCAATCCGCTCAGCAAAAGCGGCCTGGGTTAGACCGGATCGCTGCCGCGCCTGGCGAACCAGTATTTGTTCGGGGGTGGTCACGCGGCCGATACCTGCCTTTGCTTCACTGAGCGCTTGGCGTAGGTCTGGAAATGTTTCGCCGGCGTCATCTTCGATGGCTTTGGCCACCTTTTCGATATCAATTTTTTTGATGCTCATGTCATGTCACCTTTCGAATTTCAGCAGGTCTCAGATTGGTGCGGTTGCTTTTAGCGTATATCGCTACCAGCAATACGACTTCTTCTGCTGTCAGGTTGAAGTAGATTGCGCGCACGCCGCTTGATTTGCCAGCGCCAGACCGGCTCCAGCGCACCTTGCGCGCTCCATCAGCACCGGAGATCACATCGCCCGCCTCAGGATTGGCTGCAATCCAGGCGATGAATTCAAGTCTTTCATCTTCTGACCAAATCTTGTCGGCCTGCTTCTGGAAAGTGGGGGTTTCGATGACGGTGCGCATGAGTTGAATTGTACGGAAATCCCGTATTAAGCGCAACGGCTTTGAGCCTAGCGTAGTTACAGTTTTTCGCCTCGCGAACGCGGGGCGTTTTCATTTCTGGCTCACCCTAATCGGCGGGCCTTTTTTGTGGGTGAGCGGTATGGAGCTAGCGAGTTTAGCCATTCTGATCGATAGCCGGCCAGTTAGAACAGCCAAAGAATGGCTGGACGAGTTGGCTGTAGTCGGCGGGAAAGCCGAGAAATCAATGGATGGTGTGGGTGCCGGGGGCCGCAAGGCTGCTGCCGGTACCGATGCCGCCACGGCAAGCGCGCGATCTGCTGCCGCTGCCATGGCGCAGCAGGATGCGGCAGCGCGCCGTCTGACTGCCACTATTCACAGCTATGCATCCATTGTGGTTGGCGCATTTGGTGTGCGCGAAATTATCCAGATGGCTGATGAGTGGGGCCAATACGCCTCGCGCCTTGAGATCGCCACCAAGGGGACAGGTGACTTTGTCGAGGTTCAGCAGCGGATGCTGGATATCTCCAACCGCGTGTACAAGAGCTTTGGCAACAGCGCGGAAATGTACATTCGCACCGCAAAGTCATTGGAGCAACTTGGATACTCATCCAAGCAGGCTGGCGACCTTGTCGAGACTCTGCAATACAGTCTGACGGTGAGTGCTGCAGATAGCCAGAAATCGTCCTCTGTCATCGATGCGCTGTCCAAATCGATCCTCACTGGCAAAGTGGTGATGGAGCAGTTCAACACTATCGTCGCTTACAACCCGCGCCTTCAGCAAGCGATGGCAGACGCCATTACCAATGGCTCGTTGTCGGCACTGCAAAAGCTAGTTGCCGATGGCAAGCTGACGGTAACTCAGCTGATGAAAGTTACGTCCGAAATGGAAAGGCTGGGGCAAGAAGCCGATCACATGCCTGTGACCATGGAAGACGCCATGCAGCGCATGAATAACAAGCTGACGGCGTTCTTTGGCAAGGTGAATCAGTCTACCGGAGCCGTCAACATCATGACGGATGCGATGGATGGGCTGGGCGATGCTCTGGATAAGGTGGATATATCTGCTATTGCTCGAGACTTTGCCGCCATCAGCACCACTTGGGACTTAATCAGCACTAAGGCGGTTGAGGCGTGGGATGCTGTTGACGAGTTTGGCAAGCAGTTTCAGTCGTTTCTTGGGGTGTCTGATGACGGTGTCCGCTCGCTTGGCGACAGCATTGTTACGTCGTTCGAGCAATCGTTTCTCGATACCGCAAAAGAGCTTGATATGCTCTATGACGCTGTCTTCGGGACTATTGCGCGCTTAGGCTCCGGCTTCAGAACGCTTGGAGAGAACATCGCGTCAGCCTTTAAATGGGCTTTCGATTGGGCCAAATTCTACGTCCAGTCCATTTTGTTCGACTTTCAGCAGACGATGGTTGCTATTACTGGGCAAAGCTACAACATGGTCCTGCCTAGCGAGCCAGAAAAAAAACCGTATTTCAAAGATCTTCGTGAGGAAGCGGATAGCGTCCTGCGCCCATTGCAGCAAGGTGGTGGCATGAATATTCGTTTTCCCGCCATCTGTAGAAAGCGCATAGTGTCCGCCGGACACGGCCTTTATGGTTTGCCAATAGGTAAGCAAGTCTTCAAGCAGCAATGGGTTTTTGTCGGCCTTGTTTTTGCTGCTGTCGGGGCTTGTTTCGGCAGCAGGGTTATGGATTACCTTAAAATCTTTGAACAAGACGGGAATACTGGGCTTGGTTCTGGCGCTCTTGGCAACGGCATAGGCTGCCCGCACGTATGAGCGCAACTTGTTGGCTGTCCGACCTTTACCAGCCTCAAGTAACAGGAGCATCATGTCGGCGATTTCTTCCGGGGTGACTTGTGCCGCCGGCTTGTTGGCAATTTTCGGCCAAGTTTCGCCACATCCTCTTGCGCTATCGGTTCCGGCCATGCGCCTAAGTTGTCGTAGGCAAGAAATACGGGCGGCTTTTGGTGCGCTGGGTCAGCAATGAGCGCTGAATCGCCATCATCGAACCAGACGATGCCGTCACTGGCGCTCCACCTCATGTCTCCAACTGTTGCCAGCGCGAAGCGCTGCTTTACCTCTGCGAGTTTTCTCATGTCTATCCTTTATGGTTATTTGGTGCCGCAAGATGGCGACTGTTGTATAAAGACGGGGATTGACTTAACGGAGACATTTCCATGAAGAGCATCATCGCCGCTATCCCTTTGGTTTTGCTTGTTGCTTGCGGACAAGATTCCGAAGCTGGGAGTGAGTCAAAAGCTGAAGCGGTCAAAATGACAGCTCCTAGCGAGCCGGAAGGTAGGGACTGGGTGCCAGCTGGGCTTACGTTGCCACAACCGCACGAGGTGCTTCAGGATGCTAGGCTGGGTTCACGCATACGCCTTTTGCAGGTCAGCGTTAAGGCCGATCCTGCATCGGAGTTTCCTCGATGGAAATCCGCTCTTGAGGCGGCGGGCTATAAAATACAAGACGTTGCCGATACAAGCAGGCTGCTATTTTCCAATGACAAGGAAGAGGGGCAGATTGCTGTCTCGCAGCACCCAGAGGTCGATGGATATGTGATTCAGATCGATATCTCTAGAAAATCGCAGTAGTTTGTGCGTTCACCCTCATATAGTCGGGCTGGGCTTATACCAGCGGACGGCTCACCCGAAGCCACCTTGCACAATTCAGATGCGGGTCATCCGTCCTGTGGTACTGCGTGCTATTCCACGCCGCCGACTATATGAAGGTGCTGGTTACGTCATCCAGCGCAGCTCCCGCTACCGTGCACCGTTTATTACTATGCGCGTTCTATAGGCTTGCAGTTGGATGCTAACCGCTTGGGCTTTTCGCATTCTACGGCGCACTCGCTCAGCCGGTTTCGTTTAACATTCCCATGACTATTTCTCTTTTACACTAAAAGGGTACAGCGATGGGAATGAATAGACTGGCAGTACTTGTTCTGATGGGCTGCTTCGCTGCGCCTGCTTTGGCAGATAATCCAGCTTGCCAGCGAAAGTCTGCCGAGATAGAGCGGCAGATGGAGGACGCTAGGGAAGCAGGCAACAGCAACCGGATACGAGGCCTTGAAAAGGCTCTGTCACAGGTCAAGGAAAACTGCACTGATACTGCGCTTATCGCTGACAAAAAGAAGGACATTGTCGATCAGCAGAAAGGGATTGATGAAATTCTTGAGGAAATTCAGAAAAAGCAGTCTGAGGGTCGGATCGACAAGACCAGGAAGCTGGAGCGAAAGCTGCAGCGAGAGCGAGATGAGCTTGAGGTGCTGAAAGGCGAGCTTCGTGACATAGAGAGCTAAATAACTAAGCGAGAGAACTTCAAGGCGCAGACGGCAGAGATTCCCATTGCCCAGCGTGCCTACCGCTTGCGCAAAATGTCGCAGATCGCGGATAAAGCGGAGCGCATGCGCAACTTGCCATTGGTGCTGCAGATTCTTGAGCAGGCGTGGCGCTCGAGCGTGAATGGTCGTGGATCTTGGTGGAATGCAGGGGCATCGCATATGAAGCAGGCGTTTCCAAACGTCTACTTTCAACGTCTTGGACTGGTGTCCATCCTCGTGTATGGGTTCTACGGTGAGCTTCACGCCAGGGCCTGGAAGCGGCTTACTGCCAGCGCAATCGGTTATCGTACGCTGGTCCAAATGGAGGCGGCTTTCAACGCAGCATGATCTTGCTGCACGTGAAACCGAGGCAAGTTCAGGCGCAGTGGCATTTTTACATACAGCATATTGCGGGGCGCGCTTATGAGTCAGCTTGATACGCAAACACTGTTGTTTGCATCGATTTTTGTTTGTTTTTTGATGTCTGCCCTGATGACGCTGGCTGCCTTGCAGGTCAGGCGCGATGCTTGTTTGATGTGGGTAGCGACAGGGTTCAGCGTAGTCGGATTAGGTGCGCTGGTTACGGTATTGCGTTTATGGTCGCCGTGGTTGCTGTTGGTGGTATGGCTCAGTAACAGTCTGATTATTTTGGCACATGGCTGTATCTGGGTTGCCTTACGAAAGTTCGCTGGCAAGACGGTGCAGTGGAGGCTGGTGCTGGCAGGGCCTGCTATCTGGATATTGCTGTGCCTGTGGCCCCGTTTCCTGACAGAGCCGGCTTGGCGGGTCCTGGCATATGCCGTACTGGCTAGCAGTTATTTTGTGCTGGTGCTTAGGGAAATACGGCCCGCCTGGCGGCAGAACGCACAGGCAGTAGTGCCGTTGGCTGTGGTGCTGGTTGCGCAAATTCTGATTTACCTGTTTCGATCAGTCTTGTGGGTTGGCGATTTTCAATTCTGGTCGCAGCGCCCAGATGCAGCACTGACTATTTTTACCATGATGATCATGGTTATTTGTATTGGCTTTACTACCTTGATACTGGTGCGTGGTCGTGAAGAGTACCGGCATTTACATGCATCGATGCAGGATAGCTTGACTCGGATACCGAACCGGCGGGCTTTGTTTGACCAGGGTGTGAGTAAAATCGATGCGGCTGCCAGTGAACAAAAAGAACTAACCATGCTGATGTGTGATCTGGACTGGTTTAAGCAAATTAATGACCAGCACGGGCACGATATGGGCGACCAGGTATTAAAATTGTTTGCCAGGGTGCTGCATGATACTGTGGGTGAACAGGGCTTTTATGCCCGCATCGGTGGCGAAGAGTTTGTGGTTCTTGTTGCGGGTATGGACCTGCAGGAGGCGAGCGTTCTGGCCTCGAACATTCAGCATGAACTGGGTTTGCGCAGTGGCAGAGAACTGATACACACGAGTACCAGCATTGGCATTGCGGCAGCAACGCAGGCAGGTTATAGCCTGCACCGGCTGCTGGTGTGCGCCGATACGGCGCTGTATCAGGCAAAAGCTGACAATCGTAATTGCGTACGGTTGTGGTCGGAGTCAATGAAGCAAGGCTCTGGCCCAGCGGTCAGACATGCCGATCAGAAGCTGGGTATGTCGAGCATATAGCCTCGACCTCAAGCTAGCGCCAAGCGTAAAAATACCCTCTAAGGAGGGCGCCGGTCGATAGTGAAATAGCTCGAGACTATGGCGACAGTTAAAAAAACTGCATTTACAATACGAATGATTCTCATTACAATAAAGCATTGTTTTAGGAGTTGATCATGCAAATTGTTGCCTTCAAAGCTAGCCAGCTATGTCTTCATATGGGCGTTGCATTTGTCGTGACTTACGCCTTTACCGGCTCACTTGCGGTGGGGGGCGTAGCCGCAATAGTTGAGCCGATCTGTAACGTGACCCTGATGCCAATGCACGATAGGCTCTGGGAGCGCTATCGTAAGAGCCGCCTGGCTGTTTAGCACATAGCACGAGATTCGGCGTGTCGATCGCTAGTGTGAGGGGCATTTATACACTTGTCCGGCAATCGTGGAGCTGGTTGTTCCTAGACTGCCCCAAGCCCTGGAGTGACTGGTGTCCTGAAGAAGAACGTAGTTTCCACCCATCTCCGCCGCCTGATTTCTAAGATCGTTACGGGCGCCCTGCATGAGGCTCTTGTTAGACGTGAAGTCGCCGGTGACCCAGTTGCCTTGTGAGCCAATGACTTCACCAAGGTGCTTGCACTCGGCCGCGGGAGTTTCAGTGACAAGCCGTACTGTTAAACCTTTTTGTGTTGCCTGCGTAGCAGCGCATCCAGCGATCATGGCTGTGGCGGCAAGGGCTGCAATTCGTATAAGCATATTTTAACTCCTTAAATTGGTTTCATAATTTTACCTATTGTTAATAGCCTCGTTCCGGGGCAGCGTTTTTTGAGACTTTGCCAGGAGCAAAGCAGATCAAGCACTTTTCCCTTTCACGACAGCCTGGATGGGGGACAACCATTTCGCATCCTTGCCTTCAGCGGCTTATGGGTTCGTGCTGTTGATGGCGGCTATTGCCTTCTACATTCTTCAGCGTTGCATTATTGCGGCTGACGGAAAGTTTTCTTTGCTCAAGCGCGCCATTGGATCCGACTGGAAGGGGAAGCTTTCCCCGGCGCTCTATTTTGTCGCTATCTGCGCTTCGTTCGCAGCCCACTGGCTGGCCCAACTTATTTATGTCACGGTCGCCATTATGTGGGTCGTTCCCGACAAGCGCATTGAGCGCACAATTGACCCCATAGATGAATAGCCTGAGGTAAGGCTGCCGGTTTGAGCGACCTTACGGCATGCTATAAGAACAGCTAGAGCATTTCTGTAAGGCTGGGCAAAATGAACATACTATCGTTTAGCCGATTCGGCATAGCGCTGTTTCTGAGCGCGCTTATTTCTGGATGCACTTTCACTGGCCCAGGTTCAACGAAAACAGGCGCCAAGGCCACGGCTAGTGGTAATCAAGCCTCTGGCCGTAGCAGCGAGTGCAGGTGGAATCGCAGCAGCTGTATGCATGAAGGCTCGTATGAGCCAGGAGAGAGGGCTTATGCTGAACAGGAAGCGAAAGATTTGAACCGGGCTGCATTGGCGAAGTTTCGCCGCAGCGTTCGCAGATGACTGCGTCTTAGCCTGGCTCTATCAATTTTTTACTCATGACAACTCCAATGGCCTCGAATCGCTCAATAGGCGGCGAGGCGCGTGGTTGTTGGGTTTGGGTAGTATGTCCTAGGGTTATCCACTAGAGTTATGCACAGATGGTGGGGATAAGTCAGGCGAGGCCGGATAGACCGATTGCTGCGACATGAGCTTTCAGGTCGAGGTCTGGCATACTGACCCCTTTATTACATAAAGAGGTGCGTATGACTAAATTCCAGGTAGGCGATATTGTGGTGTTAAAGAGCGGAGGCCCTCGCATGACTGTCACGCAAACAGGGCTGACTCATAATCGCGTCGAATGTACGTGGTTTACGCCGGACGCAGAAATCCAGACGGCATACATCTCAGACAGCGCGTTAGTTCAAAGCAATTAATAGAACCAGATGAAGCAATGCACAAGAAGATACTCATTCCACTGTTCTGTATAGCCGCCTTTTTGGGCTCATCTTTTGGCTTGGTTTACGCAAAACCCACGGGGGCATTGCAAACCTCCAGCGGCGTATTTACGTTTGTTCCTAAGTTGTGTGGAATCCATAAAGAGGGTGATTTCTATGACATCGAAGTGCATGGAGCAGGGGTCGCCCCTGGCGGAGAGAAGGTGTATGTAGAGTTCAGCTCAACCGCCGATGCTTTGGATGTGAATTTTGGCGTGGATTCGATGCTTGCCTCATCTGATACGACTCTGCAGTCAGAGGGGCAGTTGCAGATACGCGTTGACGGCAAAAAAATACGAGCCATTGAGATCAAGCTCGTTGATCAAGATCGGCGGGTGGTGGATGCGAACGCTACGCTAGAGATTGACTGCTCGCTCACGTGAGTTGCGCGTGGCGCGCTATTGTGACCGTTGCGGTTCAAGCGCGGCGCCAATAAGAGGTAGTAAATGCGTTGCTGCTATCTTGCGGCTTCCAAAACCGTAAGACACCACGTTTCCGTCTATGATCAGCGCGGACATTGGGGTGCCGCCTTTTATACGGCTTTCTTTATATTTGGCAGCAACGATGTCGTGCAGGTGCTTGACATCTTTAGGCCACCAAAACTCACCGGGCAAGCGCGACTTGATGGATTTAGCGATTTTTGTGAATTTGACGTATTTCCAGTGGGGGGAAGCCTGTAGTTTCGGTAGCTCGGTGGCCTCCCAAAATCCGCATGCAGGGCAGTCCGCCGCTGCAAAATAGATGAGGTTTATTTCTGGCGCGGAAGCATTGGCGTTGGCGCCAAACCAAAAAAAGAAACTGCTGAGAATTATGGCTTTTAGGGCTTTCATGATTTAACCTCAAGCGTCAACCTGGTGGCTCGTCATTTGTCAGTGGTTTTTGTTAAATTCTGACACAAAGGCATGCGGTGAGCAACAGTTCGAATCAGCACAGCTTGCGGGGTATTAGCATCATAAGCGGGGTGGTTTTCATGCTTCCTCCAAAACCGCAGCGATACTGCTTAGGTCGAAACCCACGGTTACTGTTTGCAAGACTCTGATAGATGGAGGCTCGCTAGAATCAAAGTCGTTTTCAACAGGAAAGGACAATGATGAGGCTGTTATTGATTGCTGTGATGATATCGATGCTGTCTGGTTGCATTGGATATATCCATGATCGAGGGCATCGTGACAGCAGAGATGGGTACCATGACCGTTATCCGCATGATAATCGTAATGGAGGGTTTTGCCCGCCTGGACAGGCGAAAAAGGGTAACTGCTAAGAATTGCCTTTACGATGGCTCCGAATCGCTCAATAGGTGGCAGGGCGCGTGCTTGTTGGGTTTGAGTAAAGAGCCCTAGGGTTATCCCTAGAGTTATTCACAGTTGATGGGGATAAGTCAGGTGGCTCATTCAGAGCGTTGATTGCACACAGCGACATAGGGGGTGGGTTTCTATTTCGTTCGTGAGCAGGCGCGTTGGCGTTCAAGGATACAAAATATGTACAAATCTAGGGTTTGTACTGATATTAAATAGGCGCATACTAAGTTCATAAAAACACATCGTATGGAAGGGTTGACTTAATAAACGTCCACGCCATTCCGATTCTTATTGATTTTTAATCATAGGTGTTGATATGAAAATTCTAGTTAGTGCATTAGCGATTTCAGCAACAATATTTGGTGGCTCGGCTTATGCAGCCACATCGGTTTCTCCGACACGTGCTCAGGTAATTGAGCAAATGCAAAAAGCTCGAGCAGCCGGCCTGATGATTTATGGCGAAGCGCCCTATCCAGTCTATGTTGCCCCTGAGCACGAGGAAAGCCGGGCGGAAGTGAAAAAAGAGCTTTCCGTGGCAGTTGCTCATCATCAGGTTATTAACGGTGAAGAATCTTACCCGCCCGCAACGGCCACAGGCCAGTCGGAAAGCCGCGCTCAAGTCGAGCATGAGCTTTCTGTTTACAAGGCGACGCACCCAACTGGGCTGGATCCTGAAGAATGACAGCGTGAAATAATTTGCTGTTGACCCGCCCATTGCTTTGCAAGCATCAAGGCAATGGGCTTTGGTAAGCCGGATTGGCGCTGCCAGGTGCGTAATCCGGTATCAATCATCTCCAAAAAGTACTAGCGTTTAAGCGCTGCCCGCAGATACGGGTCGACATCCGATTGCCCAAGCAACCATCTTTTGTAGTCTGCCGGCACGTCTGCGATGGCCAAGCCCTTGTGCTTGCCGAAAGTCATGATTTTTGGAATGCGGGCTTGTTCCGACAGCCGCCATAAGGCTTCCCAGTCGGCGACGGGGCCGGAAAGACTGATCAGATTGGCCAGCAGTAATCGGCAGTTCTGGACGTCTGCCAGCGCGGAGTGCGCCGAACGCAACAGGTTCCTGGCATTGGGCCGGTCGATCAGGTAGATCATGGCTGACTGGCTGTGACTATCTGCATCGGGGTAGAGGCTGCGAGATAATGCCAGCGTGCAGATGCGTTTGACCTTAGGCTGTCCTGCCACCTTCCAGTCGTAATCGACATTATGGCCGATGATGTACTGCACGTCGGGCGGTAGTTTGAAGTCGGTATGAGGCGGGCAGTCAGTTAGTTCTTCGTCGTAAATATGGTGTGTAGCCAAAGCGCCCAAGGTGATGCGTTGGGTGGGGCGATAGCGTTGCTCGAACTCTTCGGTCACGTTCAGGGTGGTGGGGGAGTCTAGGCGCAACCAGGCCGCTTCGATAATTTGCGGCTCGTCGGCCCCAGTGGTTTCAGTGTCAAAAATAATGGCTGTCATTGGATTTCCTTATCGAATGCTATCTATCATATCCGCAAGAGCCTTAGTCCTTCAGCTAGGGTGAACCATCTCGAAGATTCAGTGCCAGGATGGACGTACCGCATCATGGGGTGGAGCGAGGGTGTCGTAATCAGCAATATCCTGGATCAATACGAACGTCATTGTCAGTACCTGCATATGGTCCATGGTTCGGTGGTTCCTGAAGCAGGCGGGGCATAGCGCTGGCCGGAGTTCTTCACTTGCTCCGTCATCGGTGGTATCGTGGCCGGAAAAACGGGGTTGGAGAAGAAGCATGAGTCGAATTAAAACAGCGGTGTTGGCGTGGGTATTGTGTATGTCGCCGGCGTGGGCGGGCAAGATAGCTCAGTTTTCTCCACAAGGCACTGTGGCTACGATAGAAAGTGTCAAGCTGGTTTTCGATACGGATGTCGTGGCCTTTGGCGATGGACAGGCGCCAGCGCCTATCGATGTGGCTTGCAATGATCCCCATCTTGAAGGCAAGGGCCGTTGGCTGGACGCCAGGCGTTGGACTTATGTATTTACACAGGCGCCTGGGCCAGGGGTTAGTTGCACCGCCAAGGTCAGGGCCGATTTTCGTACGCTGACCAACGAAGCCCTTGTGGGTAAAAGCAGCTTTACGTTCCAGACCGGCGGGCCGGTGCTCAAGGACTCGCGCCCCTACGGATCAACAATAGACGAAGACCAGGTGTTTATTCTGCGTTTCAATGGCGAGGTTAACCCGGATAGTCTGCTGGCCAATACCCACTGCCTGGTCGAAGGCTTGGGCGAGGCAGTTCCAATGAGGCTGATTTCCGGCGAGCAGCGCAAGGCCATCCTGAAAGCTGCTTATTTTTGGCAAGAGTCCGGCGTCGATACGGCGGCTACGCAGTTGCTGCAATGCAAGCGGCGTCTGCCCGCAGAAGCGCGGGTGCAGTTAAAGGTAGGGCCTGGCGTGGCTACGCCTGCGGGCAGTCGCCCTGCGGTGGCAAATACCAAGGCGGCGCTGATGAAATATACGGTGCGTACCGCGTTCAAGGCTGAATTCAGTTGCCAGCGTGAAAACTCCAGCATGCCTTGCACGCCAGTATCCTCATTTAGCGTGGCGCTTTCCGCCCCCGTGGCCCGCGCCGATGCGGTCAAGGCGCGCCTGAGGCTGGCAGAGCAGGAATGGGTGCCGACAATAAACAGTGACGATACCCATGATGGCGGCGTTTCTGTGTTGCGCTTCCAGGGGCCGTTTCCCGAGCAAGCCAGTTTCACCTTGTCCTTGCCAGATGGCTTGAAAGATGACGCCGGACGCCTGCTGGTGAATGCCAATCAGTTTCCCCTGACCGTGAAAACTGCTGCTTTCCCGCCTTTGGTCAAGTTTGCGGCTGCTCCTTTCGGCGTTGTGGAACGTTTTGCAAATGTGTCGGTGGGGGGCGACGCTCAGGCGCCAGCCAGCGTGCCACTGACTTTGCGCAATGTGGAAGCTGCACTGGCCACACGCGAGCTGGCGGTTTCAGCGGGGAAAATTAGCGATTACTCGCCCCAAAACGACCAAGACGTGTTGCGCTGGTTTGCGCGTGTACAGCGCCTGAATGACAACTATTGGACGGCAAACCAGGTACAGGACATCATGGCCGACCGTCAACCGCGCTCCGAGAATCTGCCTCATATCGATGTGCGCGGCTTTTCCATGTTGAAAGGGTTGGCAGGCACGACTGAATTAGTGTTGCCAGGCATAGACGCCGACGGCCCACGACCTTTTGAAGTGATAGGTGTGCCGCTGGCCCGCTCCGGCCTGCACATTCTCGAGGTCGAGTCGGCCAGGCTGGGCCTATCGTTGCTGGAATCGGCTGCACCCATGTATGTGCGTACTGCGGCTTTGGTCACAAACCTGGGTGTGCATGTAAAAACCGGTCGCGACGACGCACTGGCGTGGGTCACGACACTGGATGATGGGCGGGTAGTGCCCGATGCGGCAGTCGCTGTCCTGAGCTGTTCCGGCAAGCTTCTGGCGCAAGGCCGTACCAACGCGCAGGGTGTCTGGCACCATCCTCAAGCTCTGGATGCCCCCGATTATTGCGAAGATACGGGCCTGAGCGGCATTTATGTGTCGGCAAGAATACCGGCCGATCATGCGCAGGCGCGCGGCATGGCGGATTTTTCTTTCGTGTTTTCAGGCTGGAACCGAGGCATAGAGTCGTGGCGCTTCAATGTACCCACTGACAACAGCCCCCAGCCCACCGTGGTTGCGCATACGGTATTTGATCGCTCGCTGTTGCGTGCCGGTGAAACCGTGTCCATGAAGCATTTTGTGCGGACTCAAACGCGCGATGGCTACGCCTTGCCGACGGGGACTGAGGCGCCACCAGACAAATTGCTTATCGACCACCAGGGCTCTGATCAGCGCTATGAACAGCCGCTATCCTGGAAGAAAACCGCAACCGGTGGCTTGTCGGCAGTCAGCACGTTTTCTATTCCTGAAACCGCCAGGCTGGGTGTGTACACGGTGCAGCTTACCGATGCAGACGGCCGCTGGTATGGCAGCAGCGAATTTCGTGTTGAAGAGTTCAAGCTGCCGTTGCTGACGGGGCAGCTCAAGGTCAGTGATGAGACGGGGGCAGATACCCTGATTGCACCAACAGCCCTAAGCGCCGATGTGCAGATATCGTATGTGTCGGGTGGGCCCGCGGGGCAGTTGCCGCTGCGGGTGTCGGGTGTGCTGAAAGACAGGGCCCTGAACTTCCCTGAGTATGATGATTACTCTTTCAGGGCGCCAGACAAAACAGATACTGAAAGGGATGATGGCGGGTCCGATAGCGGTACGGAAAAACAGCGGCTTTTCCTGGACAAGCAGGCTGCGGTGCTGGATGCACAGGGCGGGGCGCGCCTGGCGATTGCCTCGGTCCCGCCAGTGCGCAGTGCCCAGACCCTATTACTGGAAGCCAGCTTTGCCGATCCCAATGGCCAGGTCCAGACCCTGGCGCAGTCAGTGCCGGTATGGCCAGCAGCGGTGCAGGCCGGCATACGCGCGGGTAGCTGGGTGCGGGCCGGCAAGCCGCTACGCATTAGTGGTCTGGCTCTGGCGCCTTCTGGCACGCCTCAACCCGATGCGGCCATAGAAATCAAGGCGGTGGCCCGCACCACTTATTCCACGCGAAAACGCATGGTGGGCGGTTTTTACAGCTACGACAATCGTACTGAAATCCGTCAGTTGGGCACGCTTTGCGAAGGTAAAACCGACGCCAAAGGTATGCTGGAATGCTCGGTCGAATTGCAAGGGCCTGGGGCGATAGAGTTGATCGCCACGGTAAAAGACAGCCAGGGCCGGGAGTCTCGTGCGCTGTCTACAACATGGGTGACGGGGGCGGGTGACTTGTGGTTTGGCGGGGAAAACGATGACCGCATCGATATCATTCCTGCCAAGAAAACCTGGAAGCCGGGCGAAGTGGCGCAATTTCAAGTGCGTATGCCGTTTCGTCGGGCAACCGCGCTGGTTGCCATTGAGCGTGAAGGCATCCTAAAAACCCAGGTGGTCGAGCTTGCAGGCGATGATCCCACTATTCGCATCCCCATCGAAGCTCAATGGGGGCCTAATGTGTATGTGTCGGTGCTGGCTTTGCGCGGACGCGTACGCGAAGTGCCTTGGTATAGCTTTTTTACCTGGGGATGGCAGCAACCCAAGGCGTGGTACGGCGCTTTTGTAGAGGGGGCTGAAGGCTCTGTGCAGCCCACGGCGTTCGTGGACCTGGCCAAACCTTCGTTTCGTTTTGGCCTGGCTGAAATTTTCGTCTCCGACGAGCAAGATCAACTGCGGGTCAAGGTTAGCGCCGACAAGTCAACTTATCAGTTGCGTGACAAGGCTGTGGTCAGCCTGGAAGTGACTACGCCGGACGGCAAGCCGGCTGCGCACGGCACTGTGGCATTTGCGGCGGTCGACCAGGCGCTGCTGGAACTTGCACCCAACGATAGTTGGGACTTGTTGTCGGCCATGCGCCAGATGCGTAGCTATGGTGTGGAAACAGCAACGGCGCAAATGGAAATTGTCGGGCGTCGACACTATGGGCGCAAGGCGTTGCCGGCCGGTGGCGGCGGCGGTAAAAGTCCTACGCGTGAACTGCTTGATACCTTGCTGCTGTGGCAGCCAGAGGTTCAACTGGATGCCAACGGCAAGGCGCAGCTTACCGTGCCGCTCAATGACGCCATTACACGCTTCAGGCTGGTTGCTGTGGCCGATTACGGTGTCGGGCGTTTTGGTACGGGCAGCAGCAGTATCGCCAGTACCAAAGACTTGCAGATTATTTCTGGCTTGCCGGCCCTGATACGCGAGGGTGATCGTTATCAGGCCACAATAACGGTACGCAATTCGACCCAACGCGATATGCGTCTGGACGTCTCTGCAGCCTACACGGGCCACGGGGTGCCGGGCGCAAGCTTGGCAGCACAAGCCGTCAGTCTGGCTCCGGGTACGGCCCAGACGGTAAGCTGGGATATCGAGGCGCCGGAAGGCAATGCCTGGGGTGAAAAGGCCGCATTGGCCTGGACGCTGGATGCTCGCGAACAGGGCGTATCCGCAGCCTCCGATACCTTGCTTTTCCAGCAAGTGTTGATGTCGGCCGTGCCTGTGCGCACGCGTCAGGCAACATTGTTGGCGCTGGATGCCGGGCAGCCGCCTGCCAGCTTGCCGGTATCCGCGCCCAAAGGTGCGTTGGTCAACGCCAATGGCGAACCTCGCGGTGGCTTGTTGGTGCATGTGCAGTCCAGCCTGGCTGGCGGCTTGCCCGGTGTGCGTGAATGGTTCGGCAACTATCCCTATACCTGCCTGGAGCAGGTGGCTTCCAAGGCCATAGGCTTGCGCAGCCAGTCGCAGTGGCAAGACCTTATGCATAAATTGCCTGATTATCTCGATGGTGATGGCCTGGCCAGTTATTTTCCCGGCGCGTACCAAGGCAATGAGGTGTTGACGGCATATTTGCTGGCCGTCAGCCACGAGGCCCAGGTCCTGGGTTTACCTTATGCCATTCCCGACGCTACCCGGCAAACCATGACGCGCGGCTTACTGGCCTTTGCGCAGGGCAAGCTGGTGCGTAATCGCTGGGCGCCTCGGAAAGACCTTGATGCACGCAAGCTGGTAGCGCTGGAGGCGTTGTCGCGCTACGGTTTGGTTCAGCCTCGTATGCTCGATAGCATAGCCATAGACCCTGATCGCTGGCCCACTTCCGCGGTCATTGACTGGATGGCTGTGCTGCAGCGTGTGCCTGCAATCCCACAGCAAGGCCAGCTGTTGGCACGGGCGAGGCAGATCATTCTGGCACGCTTGCTCGACAGGGGGACGACCATGGCGTTTGGCGGCGAGGCGCGGGATGACTGGTGGTGGCTAATGGTGGGCCCTGAGTCCAACCTGGCCAAGCTGATACTGACCACTGCCGACCAAGCGCAATGGCAGCAGGAACTGCCACGGCTGGCGCAAGGCCTGCTAAGCCTGCAGCGCCAGGGCGCCTGGCGCACAACAACGGCGAACTTGCTGGGGACGCTGGCAATAACCAGGTTTTCGCGGCAATTCGAGCGCGAGCCGGTGTCGGGCAGTGTCTGGTTGAGCCTGTTGTCGCAAGGCTCGCAACAAACCGCTGACTGGTCGGCGATGCCCTCCACGGCTGGCGTGAGCGCTCATGACTTCTTGCAGGCCTGGCCCAAGGCAACTGGTGATGTATTGCTGATTGGGCAAGAGGGGCAGGGCCAGTCCTGGGCAACGGTCAGCTCCATGGCGGCGGTGCCGGTAACCAGCCCGGTCGTGGCGGGCTACGAGATCCAGCGCAGTATCAAGCCTGTGTCGCAGTCCATTCCGGGGGTGTGGTCGCGTGGCGATGTCTACCGCGTTACCTTGAATATCAGCGCAAAATCCGCCAGCACCTGGGTTGTTGTGACAGACCCCGTGCCGGCTGGCGCCAGCATACTGGGCAGTGGCCTGGGGCGTGATTCAGGTATTGCCACGCAAACGGAAGCAGCCGCGGGTTGGTATGGTCCCAGCTTTATAGAGCGCAGTTTTGAGTCTTATCGAGCCTATTATGAATACCTGCCCGCTGGTGCATCGACCCTGGAATATACGGTGCGACTCAATACCGTGGGTCAGTTCCAGCTGCCGCCCACGCGCATGGAAGCCATGTACCAGCCCGATGTGTTTGGCGAGTTGCCCAATACCGAGGGGTTTACGGTAAGGGCGGATTAAATGACCAAAACCTGGGCTGGCGCACTGGTTTTTGCCTTGCTGACCCCGGTGCTGCATGCGGCTGCGATCTTGCCTTCATACCAAGACGTCAAGGACCGCTATCAGGCATCTGATGTTTTGGTGCTTGATCGCAACGGGGTATTGCTGGAACGCGTGCGTACTGACTTTCAGGCCAGGCGCGGCGACTGGATAGCACTCGACGATATTTCCATTGCTTTGCAAAGGGCCGTCATTCATTCCGAAGACAGGCGGTTTTATACGCATGAAGGTGTGGACTGGCGTGCGGTAGTTGCCGCGGGCTGGGGCAATTTGCTGCATCAGCAGCACAGGGGGGCCTCTACCCTGAGCATGCAGTTGGCGGGGTTCATCGACCAGGAACTGAGCCGGGGCCAGAATGGCCGCAGCCTCGTGCAGAAGGTTGACCAGGCCAGGCAAGCGCTGGCCATGGAAGAAAGCTGGAGCAAACCACAGATTCTGGAGGCCTATCTGAATCTTGCCGCGTTCCGGGGCGAGCTGACTGGGGTAGACGCCTTGTCGCGGGTGTTGTTTCAGAAGCACCCCAGCGGCCTGAATATGCGTGAGGCCGCGTTGGCGGCGGTATTGTTGCGCGGCCCCAACGCGTCGCTGCCCGTATTGCAGAAAAGGGCGTGCGCTTTGCTGGTCGAGCTGGCCATGCCCCAAGAATGCAAGGGTTTAGGTGATTTTTTCCTTCAAGTGTTACGCCGCAAATCTGCACCCTGGGTGGCGATATCCAGCCTGGCGCCGCATTACGCCCGTCTGGCCATGGCGCGCCTGGCTACGCTGCCCAGTCCTGGACAATCGGTGCCAACTACACTCGATGCGGACCTGCAGCGGTTTGCCGTGCAAAGCACGGATCGCCACTTGCGCGCGCTGGGCATGGACAATGTCAGCGACGCCGCCGTGGTGGTGCTGGATAATCAAACCGGCAAGATACTGGCTTATGTGGGATCGTCAGGCGGGCTTTCCGCCGCGGCGCGAGTCGACCACGCGCGCGCCTTGCGCCAGGCGGGTTCTACGCTCAAGCCCTTTTTGTATGTGCAGGCTATCGAGCAGCAGCGCTTGACAGCCGTATCCTTATTGAATGATGGCGCTCTCGATCTGCCGACGGGCAGCGGTTTATATATTCCACAAAACTACGACAAGCACTTCTCGGGTTGGGTCAGTGTGCGTACGGCGTTGGCGGCTTCTTTGAATATTCCCGCAGTGCGTGTGTTGCTGATGGTGACGCCTGATGCGTTTGCCCGGCGTCTGGTGCAGTTGGGCCTGCCTTTGCAGCAAACCGGTGATTTTTATGGCTATAGCCTTGCCCTGGGCAGCGCGGATGTGACGTTGCTTACCCTGACAAATGCTTATCGCAGTCTTGCCAATATGGGGATGTATTCGCCGCTGCAGTATGTGTCAGATACGCGGGTAGCGCCTTTGTCGCAACAAATCATGTCACCCGCCGCCACCTGGATAGTAGGAGACATGCTGTCGGACCGTCAGGCTCGCGCTCGTACTTTCGGCCTGGACAGCCCTTTGTCGACCCCCTTTTGGACGGCCGCGAAAACCGGCACAAGCAAAGATATGCGCGACAATTGGTGTCTGGGGTGGTCGGCGCGTTATACGGTGGGTGTATGGGTGGGCAATAGCGGCGGGGCCAGCATGCATGATGTGTCAGGCGTGTCGGGGGCCGGGCCGGTGTGGCACGATATCATGGCTTGGTTGCACCGTGAGGTGGCCAGTAGCCAGCCCCCCCGCCCGTCGGATGTTAGCCAGGAGACAGTCAGCTTCGAGCAACATATCGAACCGTCTCGCAAAGATTTTTTTATCGGCGACACGGCAATAACGCGCGTCAGCCTAGCCCAGAACCGTGTTTTGCCAGAGGGTGGCGCCGCTCATATTCTTGCGCCTGTTGCGGGTACGATCATTGCGCTTGATCCTGACATACCTGGTGATAAACAGGGCATTCGCCTGCAGGCGGGGAATATGGCTGCGGGTACGCCTGAGCAGGTGTCGTGGCGTATAGGCAACCGTGTGCTGGCCAGCGGCGCGCAAGCCACATGGCTGCCTAGGCCGGGATCACATCAGATTCAATTGCTGGATGAACGGGGTGTGGTTTTGGATGAAGTCCAGGTGGAAGTGCGTGCTTTCAGCATTAAATAGATGATTTTGTTTTAAATTACTACAACTTGACAGAATTTGACCTAAATTAATTACGCTAGCTGTTAAAATTTTCGATCACTGAATAATACGTTGGGGAGTTTCCATGAAGACCATACGCACGCTCGGCCGCATTCTGGCGCCCGCCAGTTTGATTTTGCTGGTTGCCTGCCAGGCTGTGCCCGGCAACAAGACGGCAAGCCAAGAGCCTGCTGCGGTTATTACTGCCAAGCCTGAAACAACGCTAGAGGCGCAGCGCCAAGGGGCTCCTGTTGCGGTATTTCTTGCCGATATCACTCTGCAATCCGGCTGGACTCCCGTCAACCTGCAGACTGGCACGCTTTACGTGAATCCACAGCCCGTCATCACCCGAGCCGACTTAAGCGGCATCCAGGCCGGTGCGAACAAGCAAGGCGAAGGCCTGCTGGCGCTGGAACTTAACGAGGCAGGTAAAAAGAAAGTGGCTGACATCACCACCCGAAATCCCAATAAACGACTGGCCCTGGTGGTAGGGCGCACCATGATGGCGGCGCCGGGCTACACCGCTCCGGTTACTACTGGCCACCTTGTTTTTGCGGTAGGCACTGAAGAAAACGCTACTGCTGCAGCGCGCGCCATTGCTGGTGCAAGCGATGCTGCTGCGCCGGCGTCAGGCGCAACCGCCCAATAAGCGAGCCTGGCCATTCAATAAAAAGCGACACCACTACGAGTGTCGCTTTTTTTGAATGGCAAGCGGGTATCATAAGCGTATACAGGCATGCCTGCGGAGTGAAAGCAAATGGATATCAATCAAACAGATCACTCTCGTGCTTTGGCGGCGCTGACGTCAACGCTCACGCTGGGGTTCAGGTTCTTGGCCTGGATAAACGGCATGGGTATCGTGGCGGTATTGTCGCTGGGGGTGGGCATAGTCCAATTAGAACTGGCTCCGCAGTGGCTGCGCTTGCCATTGGCTGCCTTTTTGGGCGGGCTTACATTGTCGGCGCTTGGCCTGCTCTGGGCGTATCCGGTTCAGGCCAGCCTGTTGAATCAACTGGTTCTGGGGCGTGCACGGCGCACGCACTGGATTCCCTTGTTTTGCACCATGGTGGCCTATAGCCTGGCTTTGCTGGCTTTTGTGTTTGGTTGCTGGGCAACACTGGGGCTGGCCAGCCTGGCCTATCAAAATTCGGCTGATGGCCCTGGCGCTGACGACCAGGGGGTTGAGCTCATCGAGCAGTCGGGTGAGCCATTGGCATTCATTTATGATGCTGCGGAAAATACCTTGCGGCCTTTCGTGACCCTGCTACCTTGATATTGGCGGGGCGCATGTTGTATTTTGTCGGCATAGCTCAATTAAAGCTCGTCAAAGCGCAGTTGTCTAAATAAAATATACGCTTTGCGTATATATATTCAGGATAGCACCATGACCGTTTCGCAGCAGGTATTTCTTCGCGATGCCATGCGCCGTTTAAATCTTACCCGTGACATCTTTGCCGTACGTATAGGCGTCAAGCGCAGGGCCCTGGATACTTGGTTGTTGCCTGAAGGCTCACAAGAGTTCCGCAGCATGCCTGAAGTGGTTAGCCGTTTTGTGACTGAAATCGTCGAGAATGAAGGCTTGTTGCAAAAGTATGCGCAAAGCGCACAGTCAGGCCCGCTGCGGGATCGCATCGCCGCCGATGGCAAGCATCAATTGCTGTCGGTTGATCAGTTCACGCGTGAATCGGCGGAAGAATTCTTTCGTATTGCCGACCAGATGCAGCCCATTGCACGGCGCCAAAAGGTATCGCGGGTGCTCGAAGGCGCCGTTCTTGGTAATTTGTTTTTTGAGGCCAGCACCCGAACCCGGGTCAGTTTCGGCGCGGCGTTCTGTCGTCTGGGCGGTTCGGTGTGCGACACCACTGGTTTTACCTTTTCGTCTATGGCCAAGGGCGAATCCATTTATGACACCAGCCGCGTCATGAGCGGCTATGTCGACGCTATGGTCATACGCCATCCCGAAAAAGGCTCGGTAGCCGAGTTTGCGCGGGCCACCAACATACCAGTGGTCAATGGCGGCGATGGCCCGGGCGAACATCCCAGCCAAGCTTTGCTTGATTTATACACAATACTGACCGAATTTTCGCGTTTGGGGAAACTGCTGGATGGCGCCCATATTGCACTGGTTGGCGATCTGAAATATGGCCGCACGGTGCATTCACTGATCAAGCTGCTGGCCTTGTATCGTGGCCTGAAATTCACACTGATATCGCCGCGCGGCCTGGAAATGCCAGACTACATACTCGAGCAAACCGGCAAGCATGGCCACACCATAGAACAGACCAACTCACTGGAAGAGGGGCTGATGGGCGCCGATGTGATTTATGCAACACGTGTGCAAAAAGAGCGTTTTGCCGCCGAAGAGCTAGAAGGCTTTACGCCTGATTTTCAAGTGAATAAGGCCATTGTCGACAAATGCTGCCCGCCTGATGTCATCGTCATGCACCCCTTGCCGCGCGATAGCCGTGAAGGCGCCAATGATTTAAGCGTAGATTTAAACCATGATTCGCGTCTGGCCATTTTCAGGCAGACCGACAATGGCATCCCCGTGCGCATGGCGATTTTTGCAGTGCTGCTGGGCGTGGAGGGGCTGGTGCAGCATTCTCTGCGCGACGTTACCTGGAGCCCGCCTTCGCATATCGGCCCGGATGACAGCGTTTTTCACGGCATGGATTGATTTATTTGCGCGTCATTGATAATCGTGATTGCCTCAAAAGCGAGTACGGATTCAATGTGTGTGTGGTTTTGTCGTTCTTGCGAAAGTCGGGTGTGTCGGGGGCTGTTTCGGCTTCACGCGCTGCGCCCCTGGCGGGGTTCCCGTTACGTTCAGCGCCATCGAGGCGTCCGCGGAACTCGCCCGGTCGGACCAGTGGTCCGACACCCGCCGGGCTCAGACAGCCGCGGCCTTGCCCCCTCGATGGCGCTGACCGTAACGGCTTGCGCAAGGCGCCTGCACAGCCCCCGACACACCCGACTTTTTGCATCAGCGACATTTGGAGCAGTATTACGTCACTAACCAGCAGTGCAAATAAAACCTGCTACTCAGGCCACTAGGCCGTCAGGCCGGCCAATTTTCTGTTACGCAGTTGTCTGGGGTGGGTGAAGCTCAGTGCGGCGGTAGGCGTGCGCCGCGTGCTGACGAAGGGAAGCCGGGGGGTGTCGTCGGCCGCTGTTTGAGCGCAGCGAGTTCGGCCGACGCCCGGCTGTACGAGGCAGACGCGGAAACAAGCACGCCGTGCCGCACTGAGCTTCACCCACCCCGGACAACGTCATAAAAACCGGACAACGTCATAAAAACCAGACGACATCACCAGAAACCGACAACATCACCAGAGCCAGACAGCGTCACGTTAATCCGACAATCAACACCACAGTCGTAGCAGCACAGCGGAACTGGCCCAAACAACGGCGCAAAAGCAAAAGCAAAAGCAACCTCAATCTATCGGTTTTCTTGAGCTGTTTTTATTTCTTTTCCCCGCCCAGTGCTTCCACCAGATCCGCGATCAGACGTGACAGCTCTCCGGTCATTAGCGTGAAATCGGAATCAAACTGCTCGTCTTCATTATGCGAGCCGCCATCCTGGTTTTCTTTCAGGACATCAAGTGGGCTCACCCGCTTGACGTCCAGGCCGTCGGTTAGCGTGAACGATACACGGTCAGCCCATGTCAGGGCCAGGCGCGTGCATTGCTTCCCGGCTTCCACGTGCTTGCGCACGTCTTCGATTTCTATGCTTTGGCGCACATAGCGCACTGCGGCGCCGCTTTCGCTGGTGGAGCGCAGTTCGGTGTCTTGGTCTATGCTGAACCCCGATGGCGGCTCGTCGCTGACCAGCCAGTTGGTCATGGCTGCGGCCGGGGATTCTTCCACATACAGTGGCGCAATGGGGAAGGAGTCAAAGGCTTTCGCCAGCATGCCCAGCACTTCATCGCTTTTTGCAGCCGCGGCGGCGTCTATGACCAGCCAGTGGTTCTTGCTGTCTATCCATACGCGAGTGTCGCGATAGACGCTGAACGCTTTGGGCAAGAGCTCGATGGCGACCTGTTCTTTGATTTCCTTTATTTGCTTACGGCCCGGCTTGAAGCCTTGTTGCTCTTCGATATCTTGCGCCTTGGCCTTGGCTACCTGATTGATGACGGTCGAGGGCAACAGTTTTTTGTCGGCGCGCAGGCTAAGCAGGAACTGGCCGTCCAGCGCATGTACCAGTCCGCTGTTTTCGCGCGGCGGCACCCAACCCAGGCTTTGCATATCTTGGCTGCCGCTGGGCTGGAAAGCCTGTTTTTCAATGGCGGCTTCCAGCGAGTCTGCGGTGCACGACCATGTAGGGGCCAGACGAAATATTCTGAGATTCTTGAACCACATGTTTGATGTCTTCTTGAGTTGTTGGCACGTTAGCTGCGCTGCATGTCGCAAGCGCCGGCCAGTAGGAGTAGTGAGCGACGATTGTAAGCCCATTTCCACCCTTGGCTGATCGCGGGTCGGATTAGCGTAGCGTAACCTGACAAACTCATGGAGGCAAAAAAAGCCGCCGCCTTTGCCCGGCCGGGGGATCAGACGTCGGGTAAGAAAGGCGAAAGCTCTTTCTGCATCTTGAATTCTAATCCGCCAGCCTGACGTTGGCCTGAAACCCGGACTTCGTTGTACGGGTGGCAGCAGTTAAAATAAGCACGGATGGAGGGTATTGCGTTGGCGCAGTAGGTCGATGCTTTGACATTGCAAGGCAGAATCTGCGCTGGAATCATCGCTGACTACATCAACTGCATAGCTGTCATGGCATAGTGAACAAGAAAGTCCATTGGCAAGAATACTGTCGTTCTCGGCAATTAATATGCGCATGTCGGTCGTTGTTGCTGTTGGCGTATAGGGGGACATCCATTCTGGCATGGGTGGTTCTACCTGAGCAGCCATGGATAACGATGTGACACACTGGATATCTGTTTATTTATACAGTACAATTTGATGCAATAATTCACCTCATTACTATCGTCGCGTCATCGCGCTTTTATTCATTTTCGCTATAGTCAAGGACCCTACATGGACGACAAAAACAGCAAAGCCGCTACCGAGCGCGCCAAAGCACTGGCTGCCGCCTTATCCCAAATCGACAAGCAATTCGGTAAAGGATCGGTCATGCGCTATGGCGACGACAAGGTCGAGCACGACATCCTGGTGTGTTCCACCGGGTCGTTGGGGCTAGATATTGCCTTGGGCGTTGGCGGCTTGCCGCGTGGTCGGGTTATCGAGGTCTACGGTCCTGAATCGTCGGGTAAAACCACGCTTACCCTGCAAGTCATCGCTGAAATGCAAAAAATTGGCGGCACCTGCGCCTTCATCGACGCCGAGCACGCACTAGACGTCCAGTACGCCTCCAAGCTGGGCGTCAACCTGAACGATCTGCTTATTTCTCAACCCGATACCGGTGAACAGGCCCTGGAAATCACCGATGCGCTGGTGCGTTCCGGCTCAGTCGATCTCATCGTTATCGACTCGGTCGCGGCGCTCGTGCCCAAGGCCGAAATTGAAGGCGACATGGGCGATTCCCTGCCTGGGCTGCAGGCTCGCCTCATGAGCCAGGCCTTGCGCAAGCTTACTGCCAACATCAAGCGCGCCAATTGCATGGTTATCTTCATCAACCAGATCCGCATGAAAATCGGTGTCATGTTCGGCAATCCCGAAACCACCACGGGCGGCAATGCGCTCAAGTTCTATGCCTCGGTCCGGCTCGATATCCGGCGTATTGGCGCCATCAAAAAAGGCGACGAGGTCGTGGGCAACGAAACTCGCGTCAAAGTGGTCAAGAACAAGGTGGCGCCGCCTTTCAAACAGGCTGAATTCGACATCATGTACGGCGCCGGCATTTCGCGCGAAGGCGAAATCATCGATCTCGGCGTACAGGCTGGCATTGTCGACAAGGCCGGCGCCTGGTTCAGTTACAGCGGCACGCGCATAGGCCAGGGCAAAGATAACGTCCGCGAATACCTTAAAGAACATCCGGAAATGGCCTTCGAAATCGAAAATCGGGTTCGCGAACAGCTTGGGGTCATTGCTCAAGCCGCCTCTACGACTACCAAGCCGTTGGCGGCGTCCGCCCCCGCTCCCGAAGACGATGCTGTTGCATAACTGCGGGTATCAGGCATGGATTCCGAGCTTGACGATTTCGAAACGCTGTCCACTAGCGACACCGAAGGCGTCTCTCCTAAAAAGAAGGGGCTCAGTCTCAAGGCGCGTGCCATAGGTGTTTTGTCCAGGCGCGAAAATTCTCGCCTGGAACTGCAGCGTAAGCTGGCGCCGCATGCCAGCAATGCCGCCGAACTCGAAGAATTGCTAAATAGCCTGGAACGCGAAAACTGGCTCTCCAATGAACGCTTTGCGCAAAGCCTGGTCAATCGGCGCGCTTCGCGCCAGGGGGCTAGCCGTATCGTTCAGGAACTACGCCAGCACGGTGTGCCTGACGAAGACATCGCGCAGCTAAACCAGCAGTTGCGTAGCACCGAAGTCGAGCGCGCTCGTGTTGTTTGGGAAAAAAAATACGGTCAAGCTCCGGCCGACGCCAAGGCCTATGCCAAACAATTCCGTTTCCTGGCCTCGCGCGGCTTCTCCGCCGACTGCCTTCGGCGCATCCTGGGCGACCAGCCTCAGTCGGATTAGGCCTTAACCAAGTCATACAAGCGCGAATGGCACTTGTTTAAGGTTTTCGCAAGTCGAATCAGCAACACAGCAATGGCATATCAAGCACGCACCGCTTTTATGCCTTCCAAGGTCTTAAAGCACGTATCTCGGGCTTGTTTCAGAAAGGCCTGCAGGTAATCGGCTTGCATATCTTCCGTGCGCACTGCCGCGTACAAGGTGCGCCATACTCCCTGGGCGCCCAAGCGGCAAATGCGCAGCCAGCTTTGGTTGGCATATTCAGTCAAGGCCCAACTGGGCAGGGCCGTTACGCCGCGCTGGCTGGCAACCAACTGCGCAATAATGGGCGTAAGCTCGGCCTTGCGAATGGCGGCGGGCTCAATATCGGCGGGGTCAAGGAATGCCGTGAAAATATCCAAGCGCTGGCGCTCCACCGGATAAGTAATCAAAACCTGATCCGCCAGTTGCGCTGGTTCTATATATTTGTGCTGCGCCAAAGGGTTGGCCGCCGCAACCGCCAGCACCAACTCGTAGCGGAACAAGGGCACATATTCAACCGCTTCTATGGTTTGCGGATCCGAAGTAATGACCACATCAAGATCCCCGCGCAGCAAAGCGGGCAAGGGGGCAAATGAAAACGCCGCCGACAGATCTAGTTCGACATCGGGCCAGTCATGACGGAAGGCATCCAGAGCTGGCATCAGCCACTGAAAACAGGAATGGCAGTCTATAGCCAGGTGCAGCCGGCCAGTGCGCCCGGCAGCCAGCCGTTGAAGCTCAAGTTCGGTTGCCTTGACCCGTGGCAGCACTTCGTCGGCCAGCGCCAGTATGCGCAACGCCGCCGTTGTAAGCCGGGCAGGGCGCGTACGCCGATTCAGCAAAGGTGTTTTCAGCCGCACTTCCAGGTCGCGTAGTTGGTGCGATAAGGCCGATTGAGTTACATGAAGGCGTTCAGCCGCTTCCTGCAGACTGCCCGCTTCGCGTATGGCGCACAGGGTTTCCATGTGGCGTATTTCCAGCATAGTGCGTTCCTTAATTAATATGAAATTATTTCATTTTAAATATGATGCATTTGATTTTGATTCAAGTAGTTTTGTAGGCACAATAACATTATCAGGAAAAATTTTCATTTAATAAAGAATCATCATGATTATTACTCATAACTTAGGTTTTCCCCGCATCGGAGTACAGCGCGAGCTGAAACGCGCGCTGGAAGCATACTGGGCGGGAAAAATATCGGCTGACGAGCTTGAAGGCACTGGCCGCGAGCTGCGTGCAAGACATTGGAATGCGCAGGCTCAGTCAGGCCTAAGCTTTGTCCCGGTTGGCGATTTTGCCTGGTATGACCATATCTTGGAATGGACTACCTTGCTGGGCGCCGTGCCAGCGCGTTTTGCACAGTCAGACAAGAGTGACGTGAGCCTGGATACTTTATTCAGGATGGGGCGTGGCCGAGCCCCGCAGGGTACGCCTGCGGCCGCATGTGAAATGACCAAATGGTTCGATACCAACTATCACTATATCGTGCCCGAGCTCGTGCCACAGCAGTCTTACCGCATTGCGCGCAGTTATCTATTCGACCAGATTCGCGAAGCCCAGGCGCTGGGCCACCGTGTAAAGCCCGTGATTCCCGGCCCCCTGACTTGGCTGTGGCTGGGTAAGGGCGATGCATACAACAGCGTAAACGATAGCGCCAAGCTGGCCCTGCTCGATAAGCTGCTGCCGGTATACCAGGACGTCTTGCTGCAAATCAAGGCCTTGGGCGTTGAGTGGGTGCAAATAGATGAGCCCATCCTGGGGCTGGATCTGCCTGCTTCGTGGCAAGAGGCTTTTCCGCGCGTTTACCAGGCGCTGGCCAATAGCGGCGTGAAGGTATTGCTTGCCAGCTACTTCGAGCATCTGAAGGATAATGTCCAGGTATTGCAGGGCTTGCCCGTCCATGGCGTGCATATCGATCTGGTGCGAGCGCCCGATCAACTTAATGATGTGCTGGCTGTGTTAAGCAAAGATCAGGTGTTGTCACTGGGTCTGATAGACGGGCGCAATATATGGCGCACCGACCTTGATCAGGCTAGCGCCCTGGTTGCACCGCTGCTGGCCCAGCGTGGTGATCGGCTGTGGTTGGCGCCTTCGTGCTCACTGCTGCATGTGCCTGTTGACCTGGAGGCTGAACAAGACCTTGATGCCGAGTTGCGCAGCTGGCTCTCGTTTGCCATGCAAAAGCTCGATGAACTGGCTGTGCTTGCCGATGCGGTGTCGGTTGCGCCTGCGCAAACCACCCTGGCCGTCTTGCAGCGCCAGCGCGTAGCACTGCAGGCCAAGGCGCATTCTCCGCGTATACACAACAGCGCTGTCCAGGCTCGTCTCGCCGCCAGCGCCAGTCTGGCGCGCGAGCGTACGCCGTTTGCGCAACGCATTGCCGTGCAGCAGAAAAAATTGAGCTTGCCTGCTTATCCAACTACGACGATTGGTTCGTTTCCCCAAACGGCTGAAATCCGCGTATCGCGCCGCGATTGGAAGAACGGCGTTATCGGCGACTCGGCCTATCAAAGCGCCATGCGTAAAGAAATAGAGCATGTCGTGCGCTTCCAGGAAAAGATAGGCCTGGATGTTCTGGTGCACGGAGAGGCCGAGCGCAATGATATGGTCGAATATTTCGGTGAACTGTTGGGCGGCTTTGCTTTTACACAAAACGGCTGGGTGCAAAGCTATGGCTCACGCTGCGTAAAACCGCCAATCATCTTTGGTGATGTCGCACGGCCCGCTCCCATGACAGTGGCCTGGTCGGCGTATGCGCAGTCACTGACCGACAAGCCAGTAAAAGGCATGTTGACCGGCCCGGTGACCCTGTTGCAATGGTCTTTCGTACGCGACGATCAGCCGCGTGAAACGACTTGCCGACAGTTGGCCCTGGCTTTGCGCGACGAGGTGCTTGATCTGGAGGCGGCCGGCATCGCGGTGATCCAGATCGATGAGCCAGCATTCCGCGAAGGCTTGCCTTTGCACCGTGCTGACTGGGCGCGTTACCTGGAATGGGCGGTTGATTGCTTTCGCTTGTCGACTGGCGGCGTCAAGGACGAAACCCAGATACATACCCACATGTGCTATTCCGAGTTCAATGACATCATTGAGGCCATTGCGGCCATGGATGCCGATGTGATCACGATAGAAACCTCGCGTTCCAACATGGAGCTGCTGGGCGCCTTTGAGGATTTTCATTATCCCAACGATATCGGGCCGGGGGTATACGATATTCACTCGCCCAATGTGCCAGACGTGGACTGGATGGTCGCCCTGATGCAAAAGGCGGCCAGCCGCTTGCCGCGCGAACGTCTCTGGGTTAATCCCGATTGCGGCCTGAAGACGCGTGGCTGGCCGGAAACAGAAGCAGCGTTAATAAAAATGGTCAGTGCGGCCCAGGCTCTGCGCTATACTTAACAGGTTTACCGCTATATAACCTCTTTGTAAATGCCTTTACCTCCTCCTGAACTACCCCGAGAACCCCTGCATACGCGCTCGATTCGCGTCAACACCTACGTCCGGGAGGACGGTCAATGGGATCTCGAAGCCGAACTTATTGACTTCAAGGCTTACGATTTCCCCATCATGGGCGGCACGGCCACTCGCTATGCTGGCGACCCCATCCATCATATGCTGATGCGCGTCACCATTAATGATCAGTTTACGATCACAGGGGCTGTTGCTGGCTACGATGCAGCCCCCTATGGTGAAAATTGCACTGCCATCGCTCCCGATTACCAGGATATGGTTGGCATGAATCTGTTGCGCAATTTTCGTCAGGTGGTCAAAGACCGCTACGGCAGAACGGCCGGTTGCAGCCACATGACCGAGCTGTCTTATCTCTTGCCTACAGTCGCTATCCAGACCATGGCAAATCAACGCCGCAAAGAACGCGAGGCGGCGTCCGTGGGCGACAAAACGCGGCGCCCCTTCCAGCTTGAAGGCTGTCATGCCCTTAGGCTCGATGGGCCGGTTGTACAAGAGATCTATCCCACATGGTATGCGGCCCCCAAGGCAAAGCACGAATAGGTGGTTTATATCGGGCGGGCAGGTATGCCTCAAGACACTGGCGCATGCGTTTCTCTCTAATTCTTTACGTTCTGACAGGTAATAAATGAAAATTCACGAGTATCAAGGCAAGGAACTGCTGAAGCAATTTGGCGTAACTGTTCCACGCGGAATTCCTGCTTTTTCCGTTGACGAAGCCGTTGCAGCCGCTGAAAAGCTGGGCGGTCCGGTGTGGGTGGTCAAGGCGCAGATTCACGCGGGTGGCCGTGGCAAGGGCGGTGGCGTCAAGCTGGGTCGCTCCATCGAAGAAGTGCGTCAGTTGGCAACCGAAATCCTGGGCATGCAACTGGTCACACATCAAACCGGCCCTGAAGGCCAGAAAGTAGGCCGCCTGCTCATCGAAGAAGGCGCCGATATCAAAAAAGAATACTACGTTGGCATTGTTACCGATCGCGGCACGCAGCGCGTGTGCGTCATGGCTTCAAGTGAAGGCGGCATGGACGTCGAAGAAGTCGCTGAAAAAACACCTGAAAAAATTCTGAAGGTATTTGTCGACCCCAAAACCGGCCTGACCGATGCCCAAGCCGCCGAGCTGGCGCGTGGCATAGGTGTTCCTGATGCCTCGGTGGCCAAAGCTGCCGCCGAGTTCCAGAAGCTTTACAAAGTCTACTGGGATACCGACGCTGAATTGGCTGAAATCAACCCCTTGATCCTGACCGGTTCGGGCGACATCATTGCCCTCGACGCCAAGTTCAACTTCGATTCCAACGCCTTGTACCGTCACCCTGAAATTGTCGAGTACCGCGATCTGGCCGAAGAAGACCCGGCTGAAGTCGAGGCCAGCAAATTCGATCTGGCTTACATCCAGCTCGAAGGCAATATCGGTTGCCTGGTCAACGGCGCAGGCCTGGCCATGGCCACCATGGACACTATCAAGCTGTTTGGCGGCGAGCCGGCCAACTTTCTTGACGTGGGTGGTGGCGCAACGGCTGAAAAAGTCACCGAAGCCTTCAAGATCATGCTCGCAAATGATGGCGTAAAAGCCATTTTGGTCAATATTTTTGGCGGCATCATGCGTTGCGACGTTATTGCTGAAGGCGTGATCGCCGCATGCAAGGCCGTCAATCTTAGCGTGCCACTGGTCGTGCGCATGAAAGGCACCAATGAAGAACTTGGCAAGAAATTGCTGGCCGAGTCGGGCTTGCCTATCATCAGCGCCGACACCATGGCTGAAGCCGCGACCAAAGTCGTTGCCGCCGCCAAATAAGAAATATAGCCAAGGATTTGTAAATGTCGATACTGATCAACAAAGACACCAAAGTCATTACTCAGGGAATTACCGGTAAAACCGGTCAGTTCCATACGCATATGTGTCGTGAATACGCGAATGGCAAGGCTGCATTCGTTGCTGGCGTGCACCCCAAAAAAGCGGGCGAAAATTTCGAAGGCGTACCTATTTTCGGCAGCGTCAAAGACGCTAGGTCTGAAACCGGCGCTACCGTTTCGGTTATTTATGTACCACCAGCGGGCGCTGCGGCAGCCATCTGGGAAGCGGTCGATGCCGATCTGGACCTGGTCATCTGCATTACCGAAGGTATACCAGTACGCGACATGCTCGAACTGCGTAACCGCATGCGCGACCAGAATAAAAAGACACTGGTGCTGGGCCCCAATTGCCCCGGTCTGATTACTCCCGACGAATTGAAAATCGGCATCATGCCCGGCCATATCGCCCGCAAGGGGCGCATAGGCGTAGTCAGCCGCTCAGGCACGCTGACCTACGAAGCAGTTGCACAACTGACCGAACTTGGCCTGGGCCAGTCGACTGCAGTTGGCATAGGGGGCGATCCCATCAATGGCCTTAAGCATATCGATGTGCTTAAAATGTTCAACGACGACCCTGATACCGATGCCGTCATCATGATCGGCGAAATCGGCGGCCCCGACGAAGTCAACGCAGCAGAATGGGCCAAAGACAACATGAAGAAGCCTGTGGTCGGCTTTATCGCGGGCGTTACGGCTCCGGCCGGCAAGCGCATGGGTCATGCCGGCGCCTTGATTTCCGGCGGAGCCGATACGGCCGATGCCAAACTTGAAATCATGGAAGCGTGCGGCATGCGTACAACGCGCGACCCCTCCGAAATGGGCAAGTTGCTCAAGTCGGTGCTGTAACGTGCATTAATAAAAAAGCCTCCCTCAGGAGGCTTTTTCCCTGTACGCAACCCACCAGGCACAGGGTCATGTTTTTCAGGCTTAAAACAGCAAGCCGACCAAAACCTGAATTACAATGTGCCGCTATATCCATGCCTCGGCGCCGCGCTGAGGGGTATTACCATTCAGGCAAAAACAGGAAATTAGATGGTAGAGTTTATTCAAACATTACACTGGGGCGCATTGTTCCAGATTATCATGATCGACATTTTGCTGGGCGGCGACAACGCTGTCGTTATTGCGCTGGCCTGTCGTAATCTGGGCCCCAAGCAACGTTTCCAGGGGATCATGTGGGGGACTGCCGGCGCCATTATATTGCGCGTCGTCCTGATCGCTTTTGCGCTGACCTTATTGGGTATTCCCTTCCTGAAGATCGCCGGGGGGTTGTTGTTGCTCTGGATCGGCATCAAGCTGCTGGTTCCCGATGACGATGCGCATGATGGCATCAAGGGTAGCGCTTCCATCTGGGCCGCAGTCAAGACCATTATTATCGCCGACTTCGTCATGAGCCTGGATAACGTCATCGCGATTGCCGGCGCAGCACAAAGCACCATACCTGATCACCAGTTGGGCTATGTGATTTTCGGCTTGTTACTGAGCGTGCCTATTATTATATGGGGCAGCACCATTGTTTTGAAACTGATCGATCGTTTCCCTTTGGTGGTTACCCTGGGCGCCGCTTTGTTGGGCTGGATCGCCGGTGGCATGCTGGTAACCGATATTTTCATTGAGAATCGCTGGGGTGTGCAGCCTAGTACAATCAAGATAGCCGCAGAAGTCATAGGCGCAATTCTGGTGGTTGGGCTGGGCAAATGGATATCCAGTCGCAAAGGCGCCAGCAAGGAAGCTGTAAATGGGTCTGTTTAAATCCTCGGGCCGTAAAAAGCCCGACGAATCTGGTTTGTCGCTGCTACAAGGCCTGTTCATTCTGGCTATTATCGGCATCGTGCTTGCCATCGTATTTACTCAATTGGCGGGCTAGATCATGGTTGCAGCACCCACCAAGCTGGTTATTGCAACCCGTGCAAGCCGGCTTGCCTTGTGGCAGGCCGAGCATGTGCGTGATCGGCTGCAAGCGCTTTATCCTGAATGCGAAGTCAGCCTGCTCACCATGACCACGCGGGGCGACCAGATCCTGGATCGCACCTTGTCGAAAATTGGCGGAAAAGGCTTGTTCGTCAAAGAACTGGAAACCGCACTGCTCGACGGGCGTGCCGACTTGGCCGTGCATTCGCTCAAAGATGTACCGGTCGATATGCAAAGTCCGTTTGCCTTGTCGGTCATCATGGAACGCGATGATCCGCGTGATGCTTTCGTATCCAACGATTATGCCTCTCTCGATGCCTTGCCGGATGGTTCAATCGTGGGTACATCCAGCCTACGCCGCGAGTCGCAAATTCGGCAGCAATACCCCTTGCTGAAAATCCAGCCTTTACGTGGCAATCTGGATACGCGTCTGGGCAAGCTTGATCGTGGTGAATATGCCGCCATCATTCTTGCTGCAGCCGGTTTGCGACGCTTGGGGCTTGAATCCCGCATATGCGGCTTGCTCTCTGTTGAACAAAGCCTGCCCGCTGCTGGGCAAGGGGCTTTGGGTATAGAAATCCTAGAGCAACGCACTGATATGCATCGCATTCTTGCTCCGCTGGCTTGCGCCGAGGCAACGGCCTGCACGATAGCCGAGCGCGCGGTTTCGCGCGTGCTGGGCGGTTCTTGCCAGGTGCCACTGGCCGCCTTTGCGCAACTCGAAGGCGGCACGCTGCGCGTCGACGCGCTGGTAGCCGAGCCCGATGGATCAAACATCATACGTTCGCATGCGTCGGGGCCGCTGGCTTCGGCCTTGCAATTGGGCGAGCAGGCCGCGCAAGAGCTCCTGAATAAAGGTGCCAAGGATATCTTGTCCAGGCTGTTGGCCCCAGGTTCGGCCTCCTGATACGTGGCGGCCGTTTTAAGCTTGTCGCAAGCATGAAAGCCAGCGTGGTCCTGACTCGCCCTTTGGGCAGAAATGAACTGTTGGCACAGCGGCTGGACGCGGCAGGCTGGCGGGCGCTGTCTCTGCCCGCCTTGCTGATACATCCGCTAAAAAGCGATCCCGAACAATTGCCTTTGCCCCGCGATTACGACCTGGTCGTCTTTGTAAGCAGCAACGCGGTTCGTTTTTATCTCGATCAGTTGGCCGAGCAATCAGGGCGTGCGTCCTGGCCCCACGGTACACTGGCTGCCACGGTGGGCTGGGCCAGCGCGCAGCCTTTGTATGCATCAGGTTTGCTCAGTCGGGCACAAATCTTGCACCCTGATGCTGAAAGCTGCAATCAGGACTCGGAAGCATTGTGGGCGCTTTTGCAAGCGCGCTTGCCTCACATGAAACGGGCACTGATTGTCAGAGGAGAATCGGGGCGTGAATGGCTGGGCAAGCAATGTGAGCAGGCCGGCATGCAGGTCCGGCGCTTATCGTTGTATGGTCGCAAGGCGGCGCAATGGTCAGATATCCAGGCCAAAGCGCTGGCGGCAGCGTTGGCAGAACCTGAATCCTGCGTTTTTTTGCTGACCAGCAGCGAAAGCGTCGACGCTGTTTGCGCCAATATCAGGCGTCTTGGGTTGGAATCAGCCTGGGCCAGATCGCGTTTTATTGTTATACATGAACGAATAGCAAGCCGTTTACAATCCGCCGTTAGCGCGGCTGGCAATCCTGCGCCGCTAATGGTAAAAGTATGTCCACCCAGTGATGACGCCATTTTTCAAGCCATAGGCCAGATGGCTCCGCCTTAAAAAGCTCCTAGGATTACAATCTCGCCATGACAGATAAAAAACCCGAGATCTCACAAGCCGCTCAGGCATCCGCCGCAGGCGTTTCCGCCTCTGCTGGGACTGCCACCAATAGCAAGCCTCAAATGGCTGCGGCCCCTAAAAAATCACGCTCTGTGCTGGCGCCGGCATTTATTGTCGCGCTCTTGATCGCGGCCGGTTTGGCCTCGGCACTGTGGTATCAGCAACAGCAGTTCAAGCAAACCAGCGCCAGTCTGGTCGAACAGGTTCAAAACGGCACCAGCGCCGCCAATCAGGCTGCCGAGCAGTCCCGCCTAGCCTTGGCGCAGATGCAAGCGCAAGCCAGGCAAATAGCTGCCCTAGAAAGCTCGCTCATCGAATCGAAAAGCCAGGTCGAAAGCCTCGAGCAGGCGTTTCGCACGCTTACCGACAGCGGCTCTGATCTGGTTCTAATCAACGATGTCGACCATTTGCTTACCATTGCGCAGCAGCAGTTGCAACTCAGCGGCAATGTTGCCAACGCCATCATTTCACTGGAAACCGCACAGGCGCAACTGGCGCGCGCCAATCGTCCTGGCTTGGCCTCATTGTTGCAAACCATCAATGGCGATCTCGATCGCTTGCGAGCGGCATCCACCGTCGATATCGCACTGCTGTCCACGCAGCTTGATGAATTAAGCGCGCTGGTCAGCGAGGCCTCCCTGATGGTGCCTGACGACGCCGCACCGGGCATTGTTGAGTCAGCTTCGGTTCCTGCAACGGGTACTGCGCCGGGCAACGGCAGTCCGGCCGATGACAACTCCCCGTGGTGGCGTCAAGCACTGGATACCGCCGAGCATTGGTCTGGCAGCGCCTGGTCGTCAATACGTCAGGATCTCGGCCAGTTCATTACGGTGCGCCGGGTTGATGACCCAACCGCCTTGTTGATGTCGCCGGATCAGGCTACCCGTTTTCGTGAAAACCTGCGCTTGCGCATTATGACGGCGCAATTGGCGCTCATGATGCGCCAACCCAAGGTGTGGCACGCAGAAACCCAGGCAGTGCTCAAGGCAGTGGAAACCCGCTACGACCCTAAGGCGCAACAGACCCGCCAGGCTCTCAAACTGGCGCGTCAAATGGCTGACACGTCCATCGAGGTCAGGTTGCCTACCGTCACCAATAGCTTGCAGGCCATCGAGGCATTGCGCGAAGCCAGTGCCAAATCTGCGCAAGATGGCGCCATAGGTTCTTCCAGTGCATCGCCTTCCCAGCCGCATGATGAAGTCGGCTCCAAGGTCGAGGCGCCTTCGCAGCCTGACGATGCACCACAAGCAACCCCCGCCGACACGCCTGTCGCAGAGCCTGCCAAGCCGTCAGCGGCGCAACAGGGGTAAGCAATGAGAACATGGTTTTGGACATTACTGGTATTTGTCGCTGCCGTAGGGCTGGCGCTAGTCTTGCGCGATCACAGCGGCAATGTACTGATCGTGGCTCAGCCCTGGCGCATCGAGCTTTCGCTGACCTTGGCGGTATTGCTGGCGTTGGCGATTTTCGTTATTTTGTATGTGTTGTTGCGGGTGCTGGCCTGGATATCCGGCGGCCCCGAGCGTTTTCGTTCCTGGCGCAAGCTACGCGCTGAAAATCGCGATTATCAGTTGCTGGAGAACGGCTGGATCAACGTGCTGGAAGGGCGTTATACCGAGGCTGAAAAAGAACTTGCCAAGTTGTTGGGGCGCAGCCGCTCCAGCAGCCGCCGGGTCTTGGCTGGACTGGCTTCGGCCCGGGCGGCGCATCATCTTGGCGAGTTCGCCCGTCGCGACGAGGCGCTGGCGCTGGCCAAGGAAAGCGCAGGCACAGACCCACGGCTACACGAAGCGGTAGCCACGGTGGCCGCTGAAATGTACCTGGATCAGAATCGTCCACAAGACGCCCTGGTTTTGCTGCAGCCTTTGCAAGACGCCAGTTCGCGCTATTTTCATGCCACTCGCCTATTATTGAGGGCCCATAGGCAACTGCGCAACCACGATCGCGTCTACGAGCTCACGCGTTTGCTGTTGCGCCGGGGCGTAATCGATAAGGCCGAGGCCATGCAGCTTATCGAAACGGCTGCATCCGCGCGCCTGCATGCGGCGGGGGCCGATGGCTTCAAGTCCATTTGGGGCGACCTGAAGTCTGAAGAGCGCAGTTTGCCTGATATCGCACTTGCCGGAGCCGCCATTCAAGAGGCCGAGGGCAATTACGACGAAGCGTCGAAAATTCTTGAAGCAGCCATTGCTGTCAGCCTGGAACCACGCCTGCTCAGCGCTTATGCTCAATGTCCGCCCGAGCTCGTCGCGCGCCGGCTCAGCAAGGCCGAAGAATGGCTCAAGGCTCATCCTGAAGACTCGTCGCTGCTCGCCGCATTGGGCAATTTGTGCCTGATCGGCCAATTGTGGGGGCAGGGTGAACATTATCTGGTGCGCAGCATGAATATCCGCAGCGATATGCGTATTCATGCCTTGCTGGGCAACCTATACGACCGCCTGGGCCGTCCCGCCGATGCCATGAAGCACTGGCGCCTGGCTTCGGGCGTGGCGGGTGTTTTGCCTGTACTGCCGGTGAACCGGGCTTTGCCTGCCGCCGATACCCGCGGTGATCCTACCCTGATCGACGTTGAAAGCCTGCCCGAGGCCCATGTGGTTAAGCAGCCGCCAGTGGCGCCCGTTGCTGCCAGTGCTGTCGGCTTTACCGACTACGACTCGCATGAGCCCGTGCCGGTTACCGTCAAGCCGTCATCCGGCAATCCGCCTGCTACATCAGAGCCACACACTGATTTTGACCAATACTTTGACAGCGCCCCGATTCCGGGTGTCGATTTGTCGCAAACATCTGACCGGCCGCATCGTGGTACGGACAAATACTAATTTTTTTACATTTATATTTTGAGGCTGAATCTAGCATGAGCTTAGACCGCGTACCCGCCGGAGACAATCTTCCTGGCGAATTCAATGTCATCGTCGAGATCCCCATGAATGCGGATCCGGTCAAATACGAGGTCGACAAAGAGTCTGGCGCGGTATTTGTCGACCGTTTCATGTTGACCGCCATGCATTACCCATGCAACTACGGCTACATTCCCCAGACCGTATCCGATGACGGCGACCCGGTTGACGTCCTGGTGCTGGCACCCTTTCCGATACAGGTCGGCGCCGTCATTCGCTGCCGGTCAATAGGCGTACTGCACATGGATGATGAAGCCGGCGGCGACGCCAAGGTGCTGGCCGTGCCGGTCGAGAAGCTTTACCCTCCGTACCGCAACATCTTGAAGCCAGAGGATCTGCCTAGCGAAGACCTCGCCCGTATCCAGCACTTTTTCGAGCACTATAAAGATCTCGAAAAGGGCAAGTGGGTCAAGGTGAAGGGCTGGGAAGGTCCGGAAGCCGCGCTCAAGGAAATTGTCGATGGGGTAAAGCGCTACGTTAGTGGTGGAAATTAAATGAATACGCTCATTCCCTTGCACCCCGTCGTCGCCATTCCCGTGGCCGACTCCGACGTCGTGTTTCCAGTACGCCGGGTCTATTGCGTAGGCCGTAACTATGCCGAGCACGCCAAGGAAATGGGCTTTACCGGCCGTGAAGACCCATTCTTCTTCAGCAAGCCCGCCGACGCCTTGTTGAATGTGGCCAACGGCCAGACGGGCGTCATGCCGTATCCGCCTAAGACCAGCAATCTGCACTACGAGATCGAACTGGTCGTGGCGCTAGACAAGGGCGGGCGCGACCTGACACTTGAGCAGGCCGCTGAATGCGTATGGGGCTATGGCATAGGCCTCGACATGACGCGTCGCGATCTACAGGGCGAAGCGAAAAAACTGGGACGCCCTTGGGAAGTCGGCAAAGCGTTCGATTTTTCGGCGCCTATAGGGCCTTTGCATCCTAGATCGCAGCTTGGGACCCTGGATGCTGGCGCAATTTCTTTAAGCGTAAATGGTCAGGTAAAACAATCCAGCGACTTGTCGCAAATGATCTGGAGCGTGGCTGAATCCATTGCCTATTTGTCAGGCTTGTTTGAACTGAAGGCTGGCGACATTATTTTCACTGGAACTCCTGAAGGAGTTGGGCCTGTCGTGGTGGGCGATATGCTGGTCGGGGCAGTGGCGGGACTGGGCGAACTTCAAGTGAAAATCGCTTAAGTTTGCGTTAGAATCTGGTCAGGTTGTTATTAAAAATACTTGTATCCCGAAAGGAAAAACATGGCTACTAAAATTCTTGCTTCCCTGGCCCTGCTGGGCTGTTTCGCTTTAGCTGGTTGCAATACCGTCGCCGGCGCTGGCGAAGATATCAGCAAGGCAGGTAACGCCATTACCAAGTCAGCCACCAAGTAAACAATCCAGCTTGCAGCCTTGTATTTCTGGGGCTGTACTAAAAAAGCGTCTGTGTTTGAATACAGGCGCTTTTTGCGTTATGGGGTGTGTTGTATGCGGGTTTTTTTATTCTTGCGAAAGTCGGGTGTGTCGAGGACTGTTTCGGCTTCACGCGCTGCGCCCCTGGCGGGGTTCCCGTTACGGTCAGCGCCATCGAGGCGTCCGCGGAACTCGCCCGGTCGGACCAGTGGTCCGACAAGCGCCGGGCTCAGACAGCCGCGGCCTTGCCTCCTCGATGGCGCTGACCGTAACGGCTTGCGCAAGGCGCCTGCACAGCCCCCGACACACCCGACTTTTTGCATCAACGAGGTTTGGACTAGCCTACTCCTCACTAACCAACAGTGCCAGTAAAACCAGCTTTTCAGGCTGCAAGGCCGTCAGGCCGGCCAATTTTCTATTGCGCAGTTGTCTGGGGTGGGTGTAGCTCAGTGCGGCGGTAGGCGTGCGCCGCGTGCTGACGAAGGGAAGCCGGGGGGGTGTCGGCGGCCGTTGTTTGAGCGCAGCGAGTTCGGCCGACGCCCGGCTGTACGAGGCAGACGCGGAAACAAGCACGCCGTGCCGCACTGAGCTACACCCACCCCAGACAACGTCATAAAAACCAGACAACGTCATTAGAACCAGGTAAACGCCATTAGAACCAGGTAAATGTCATTAGAACCAGACAAGCACCATCAACTACCCTAGTTCGTTAATGACAAGCCCGTTTCCTTCACAAACTGGCTCCAGCGCTTGTATTGTTCCACGGTGTATTTATCCACGCTGGGGCCATCGGTGGCTATGACTTCAAAACCCAGGGCTGTCAGCTTTTGTTTGACCTCTTTGTCGTTCAAAGCTTGCTGAAAACCTGTAGTCAGCTTATTGGCGACGGCGTCTGGAGTTCCCGCTGGGGCGAAAATGCCTATCCACGAGTAGGCTTCATAACCGGGAAAGCCAGACTCCTGTACGGTGGGGGTATCGGGCAGGTCGGCAAGCCGGCTGCTGCCTGTTACTGCCAGAGGCTTGATCTTGCCAGCGGCAATTTGTGCTTTCGTGGCCGCGTAGCTTAGCATCGTGAAGTTGACGACATTGCCCAGCACCGCTTGCACAGCTGGCCCGCCCCCGCCAAATGGAACGTGAAGAATGTCGACTTTTGCCTGGCGTTTAAGATCTTCGGCGGCAAGGTGATTCAACGAGCCCGCGCCTGTTGACGCATAGCTGAATTTGCCAGGCTGGGTCTGGGCGACATTCAGGAATTCTTTTAGATTCTTGCCTGGAGTCGCTTCAGATGCACCTATGACCAATGGAAAACGCAGGGCAAACGCAATGCCCCGGAAGTCTTTGAAAGTATCGTAGGGAAGATCCGGCTTGATGATAGGATTGATGGCATGTGTGTCGAAGCTGACCAGCAGGGTGTTGCCATCGGGCTTGGAGCGTGCAACGTACTGTGTTGCGATCTGGCTAGCTGCCCCCGGCTTGTTTTCAACAATAACATTCCGGTTAAGGAGTTCGGCGAGCTTGGGCTGAATGATGCGCGATGCGATGTCGGTGCTGCCGCCAGGCGGGAAGGGCACGACCAGTCTGATGGGGGCATCGTCGGCACTGGCTATGCCTGTCAGTGAAAACGCCAGCAGGCATGATGCCCCAATTTTTAGCAGCGAGGCTGCTGAGCTTGTCTTGCGTGAGTGTCCGGTCATTGGTTGTCCCTTTGTTGTAGTGTTTGCTTGCTGGCTTGAAAGCCAAACTATTGATATATGGCCATGCGTTTCAGGTTTGTACGAAAACGGCATGGCCTGTTGGGTTTAGCCCATCCATTGGCTGACGGGTGCTGCCGTGTCTTGAAGTTCTTGAGAGATTATATCGATCAATACAGGGCCGTCGAAAGCGAGTGCAGCCTTTATTGTGTCGTCCAGTTTGGCTGGGTCTTCAACACGAAAGGCCTTGATTCCGAAGGCTTCGGCGACTTTGGCGTGATTGGTGCGATTGAAGTCGACTGAAAAGTACCGTTCAGAATAGCCTGATTTCTGGCTGGCCTTGATCCATCCAAAAACCGAATTCGAGAACACGATCATTTTCAGAGGAATGTTGCGCCTGCCTATGGTTTCCAGTTCGCCGCAAGTAAAGCCGAAGCTGCCATCGCCCATGACGGAGACGACGGTGGCATTGGGACGCCCGATCGATGCCCCGATACCCGCAGCCATGGCGAAGCCCAGTGCACCGTGCGCACGGTTGGTGATGAAATGCCGGCCGGATTGGGGCGCGTTAAAGTAGGCGGAAAAATAAGGGCAGGGGGTGCCAGGATCGGCAACCACGATGGCTTCTGGGGGCAACATGCGGTTTAGCGCATCGACAACGCGTTCGGGTTTGATGGGGGTGTCGAGCGATGCGGCCAGGGAAGCAAAGAAAGCCTGCTTTTCGGTTCTGGCCTTTTTGACAATGGCGTAGCCGTCGGCGCAGTCGGTGGGACGGTGGGCAATACGCGATTGCACGGCATTATTGAGGGCCGTCAGGCTGAGCTGGGCGTCACCGACCAGGCCGACTTTGGTCTGGTAATTGGCGCCGATGACAAAAGGATCCGAATCGAGATGAATGATGGGGATATTGTTGCCGGGGTATTTCCAGTGTTCGGTAGTGGTAGAACCTGCGCGGCATCCAATAAACAGCACGAGATCTGCGTTTTTTACCACTTCGCGAGTTGAGAGTATGCCGCCGTTGGAACCCACCACACCAGCGTTCAGGGGGTGGTTGTCGGCCAGGCTGCCTTTGCCGCTGACCGTGGTGCAGACTGGTGCATTCAACATGACCGCCAAGGCTTCAAGCTGGCTGCATGCCGAGGAAAGCACCACACCGCCACCGCAAATAATGACAGGTGAATGCGCAGCAACCAGTTTTTCAGCTGCTTTTTCTATATCGTTCTGGTCAGCACAAGAGCGGAATGCGGGGAAAGTGCCGTGTTCCTTTTGTGCCCATATATCGGTCGGATCAACCTCGTGCTTCTGGATGTCGTAGGGCAGGCAAATATGGGCGGAGCCGGGTTTCCCTGTTGTCATGGCGCGGAATGCGCCGCGGAATGCACCTGGAATCTGGCTGGCAAGATCGATGGTTGTATTCCACTTTGTCAGTGGACGGTACATGGCTTCCTGGTCCAGTTCGGTAAGCGGAAACTTCCCGCGCGATACCACGGATACGTCAGTGGTGATGCCCAGCACGGCAACTGATGATTCATTGGCTTCGACCAGTGCCGGTAGCAAATAGGTTGCGCCGCCGCCGCTAGGGCCTTCGCATACGCCTACCTTGCCGGTGACGCGAGCGTAGGCATCTGCCATATATCCGGCGCTGCGCTCGTCACGGCTTAAAATATGTTCCATGCCGTGGTCCAAACGGGCCAAGGCGTCGTAGAAAGGAAGGCTGGTGTCCCCACAAAGGCCAAATATATGTTTTACGCCATTCAGCTGTAGCATACGAACGACTGCGTCCGCGCCGTTTAATTTGCTTGACATCAAAAATCCTTTTTGGTTGGGCGGATGCAGATAAAGTCCGCGTTTGATATATAAAACGAATTTAAGTATTCAAGTTAGTATACATAGTTAAATACTGTGTTGAATACGTGTTTTCCATCATTGGATTGGATTTTGTAGTGGATTTGTCAAAAGGCAAGGGAATAATGGACGTCAAAGTCATTTCTTTAGCGCGAGGGCAGCGCGGAGACCAAGTGTTGCAGCAGTTGCGCACCATGGCCATTTCCTATCAGCTGAAGCCGGGCGAAAAGCTGAACGAGGCTGATTTGGCCAAGCGGCTGGGGGTCAGCCGCACTCCCATCCGTGAAGCGCTGATGGCGTTGGCGCATGAAGGTTTTCTGGACGATACCGGTCGCGGGTATGTACGCAAGAATCTGAATGTGCAGGAAATGAAGAATCTCTACGAGGCACGCCTGGCCCTCGAGAAAGAATGCTGTCGCTACGCGATAGAGCGCGCCACCGACGAGCAAATCCAAGAACTGCGGCATTACTGCGAGCGCAGTCACGCTGCAGAGCAGTCGGCACCGGTCAAGGAACTGGTCGAACTGGACGAAGGCTTTCACCTGAAAATTGCCGAAATGAGCGGCAATATCGAACTGGTGAAACTAATGGAATGGATACACCAGCGCATCCGTTTCATACGCTGGATTTCCATGGACACGGTGGGCCGTGACGCAACACAGAGGCAACACAGCATCTTGCTGGATGCCATGCAGGAACGCGATTACGCGGCAGCCGAAAAATTGATTACCGCACATATTTCGCGTCGCCAGGATCAGATCGTTGATGCGGTAACCAAGGGATTGGCCAGGATTTTTCTGTAATTCCATATCCCGTAATACAAGCGCCATTCAGCTCAGCCGCGTATCAAATCTTTGGACAACACCCTTGTTATCGGCCAGCAAGGCGCCAGTGACTTTTGCTTCAGGCGTTACCGCATTGTGGCGAATCCTGAGACTCAGGTTGGGTAATGTAACTGTATAGTCATTGTTGTTTTTATCGGCGCTGGCCATGGTTAGGGTGGCAAGGGTTTGCGCAACCGATTCGGGTTGATGGGCATCGATGACAATCTCAGTAAGGCTTTTTGCGCCGTTGTCATGCCGCATAAACCGTTCCATCCATACATGCTCGGGCGTCAGATGCTGGCAGAAGTATATTCTTAGCCCTGCTATGGGTTGTACTGAAAACCTGACGGTGTCGAAACGCGCCATATGCGTTGCGCCATTCAGTTCCAGCGGACGCTCCAGCCTTTGAACCGGATTGACGGCAAACTGCCGACTTTTTAGATAGTCGAAAGTTTGCTGAGCATTTTCGGTACGAAACACCAGGGCATCGAGGCCTTGCGGTACATCGGCAATTTCCTTGCGTGCCGGCGGCTTGTTTTCTGGCCAGCCCAGCAGTTCGATATAAGTGCTGTCCAGGGTGATCAGGCGGTTGATCGAGCCCAGGTTATGAATAGCCAGGTCGGTGAGGGTGTATCCGTCTTGTTCAAAGCGGGGGGCCAGCTCTGTCAGGCGATCCCTCAACATCAAAACCAAGTGATCAAACGCTAAGGGTTGCATCTTTAGTAGTCCTTTAAGTTATTTATGTAGCGGGCCAGCTTACTTGCTGGCTTTTGCCTTGTCGCAAGATTATATCTGTGGCGCGAATAGGACAGGGCCTGTGTCATAAAACTGTCATTCCAGCGTAATCCCCACGTCATATGTCGTCTTTAAGATGCTGGACATCGAAGACGGTTTGTGTCGTCTGGCTTTTTTGGGGATACAGGAATGGACTCAGTGATCCGGGTTAGTGGCTTGAATAAAAGTTTTGGTGGCAAACAGGTGTTGTTCGATTTGGGGCTGGCTGTTCGGCCAGGCGAAATGGTGGCGCTGATAGGCGCTTCCGGGTCAGGCAAGTCGACGCTGTTGCGCCATTTGTCCGGTCTGGCTTGCAGTGACGGCAAAGGAGCAAGCGAAATAGAAGTTTTGGGCCGCCCGCTGCAGGCGGATGGCAAGCTTAACCCGCAAGTACGCCGCTTGCGTGCCGAGGCCGGGAAAGCGCCGGGCAAATCCAGATGCGCATGGAGCGTAATGCGCAATTTGCGGAGCTGGATGCGCCTGTCAATGGCAGGCCAGTGCAGGTGATAGATAACTCAGGCAATGTTGAGCTTGTGATTCAGGCTTTGTATGTTCATCTAACATTGGGGCAGGCGCTGGCGCGCGATGCGATGGGCCGCATTCCTCCTCATGACTATTCTTGTCTAGTATGCAATTACGTTTATTAGGCACGGGCAACGCTGCGCAGGTGCCGGTTTTGCTGGTTTTGGACTGTTCGTATCCGCCATTGGCGCAAACGCCGCGCAACCATAATGACCTGGCCCGCGCACTGGGTGTGGTGACATCGCTATCGGTAAAGAGAACCGTTATGACGCATATTGGTCATGATTTTGATACCTGGCTGATGGAGCATGAGAATGAATTGCCGGATAACGTACTGGTGGGGTTTGATGGAATGGTACTTACTTAAGCACGAGATCGAAGATAGTAGGTTGGATTAGCGCCATTGGGCGCGTAATCTGATCTATAAAAACCTAAAGTCAGCGCCATGCGTATTAAGGGCTGACTGAGGCTGGATGGGCAAAATTCTGATTTCCACGGCCGCGGATTCAAGGCAGAATGGTTGCAAATTTAAGTTTCTAAGAGGCTGGGCATGATATTTCATACTTATCTGATAGCTGCAATGGGCTGGAAACCCGTCAGGCGCCCGCAATGATGACGTTTACCGAAGCGCTAGCCGGCATGACGCCGGACTTGCTTGTACTAGTGGTTGGTGTGTTTGTGCTGGCTGGTGCTGTCAAAGGTGTGGTGGGCCTGGGCTTGCCGACTATTTCCATGGCTTTGCTGGCGTTATTCATGGCGCCGGCACACGCCGCCGCGTTGCTGATTATTCCCTCACTGGTGACTAACTTGTGGCAGACACGGCCGCTGGCCTTGCTGATGCCCTTATTGCGCAGAATAGGCGGCATGCAATTGGGTGTGGCGCTGGGGACCTTGGCGGGGGCCTTGGCGCTCGGTGCGCCCGCCGGGGCATGGGCATCGATAGCGTTGGGAGCGACGCTAATCGTCTATTCCGCCTGGGGGCTGTTCGGCAGGCCGCTGACTGTGCCGGTAGGCACGGAAAAGTGGCTGGGGCCATTGGTGGGTGCGTTAACGGGTTTGGTCACGGCGGGAACAGGCGTGTTTGTTGTACCGGCCGTGCCTTACTTACAAGCTCTGGGGCTGGGGCGCGATGGCTTGATACAGGCCATGGGCGTGTCGTTTACGGTTTCCACGCTGGCCTTGGCGGCGGGGCTGTGGCTGAACGATAGTTATTCCTTTCATGCGGCGGGTGCGTCAGTTGTCATGCTGATTCCTGCATTGGCAGGCATGTATATCGGCCAATTGCTGCGCCAGTCACTGTCTCCTCAAGTCTTTCGCCGCTGCTTGTTCAGCAGTTTGGCGGCTTTGGGTGTTTATTTGATCCTGGGGTAGATGAAAGAATGTCGGATGACGTGCTTCGCGCGAATCCAACCTGTATTCAATGTCGTAGTTCGTCGTCGGATTCGCGCTATCAGACGCGTAATCCGATAAAGCATCGTCATAAAATAAATCGATAACTCTCCGTTATATTTTTCATCTACCAGCGTGGCTCAATCCGCCCACCTCGGCTTCTCCGAATTGTTTGCAAGCGCGTCCGCGTCCACACTGCAATCCTGAATACCAGTCAGGAGAACAGCGTGAAAAAATCCAAATATACACAGTGCGGGCAAGGGATGACCGAGTACATCATTGTCGTTGCCTTGGTCGCCGTAGCCGCCATTGCCGTGTATCAGTTGTTCGGCCAGGTGGTGCGTTCCCAGACTGCCGCCATGGCCAAGGAACTTGCCGGCGAAGACGGCTCCGAGCAATCGCGCATGGCGCAAACCGCCGCAGAAGCTGCGGCGGCCCAAACTGCCGCTAAAACGCTCAAGTCTTTCACCGGTAATGCCGGGGCGCAATAATGGCTAGCGATCTTCGTTCGAGCAAGGCAGGTGCGCAACAGGGGCAAGCCCTGGTGCTGGGCATGTTGCTGGCGGGCGTGGCCATAGTGGTTTTCGTTCGTTACTTTGCTTTAGGGCAGGTGGTGGCCGCCAAAGCCCGCCAACTGCATGCCCTGGATGCTACGGCCTACAGTGGGGCGTTGATACAGGCGCGTGCCTTGAATATGCTGGCTTATATTAACCGTGCGCAAATCGGGCATCAGGTGGCAATGGCCCATTTGGTAACGCTTGGGTCATGGGCTTCGCTGGGCGGCACCGAGGCTCGCCAATTGGCTAGCGGCAACCCACCCGCTTATCTTATCGGCATGATGTTCGGGGCGCAACATGGCGCCGCCTATCTTGCCGCGCGCAAGGCTGCCGGCTTTGATTTCCTGGCTACCGCGCAGGGCGACCTGGGCCAGGCTTATGCCGCCCACGATGCCACCGTGCGCAACGTACTGAATACGGTGCAAGATGGTGTTGCAACAGGCTTGCCGCAGGTGCGGTGGGCGGCCATGCAGGCCGTGTTGGCCCGTAATTATCCGGGCGTTTCGTCGCCAACTGTTTTTGATCTTGTTCTCGACCACGATAGCTGGCCAGGTTACGTACAAGCCTATTCGGGACGGCAGTTGCGGCCTTTCCTCCAGGGTATTGCGCAGTTGTACGGTTTTTTATCCCCACGCAACCATACGGTATCCAATCCATGGTCGGTCGATGCCAGGTGTCCAGCATTGCGACATCAACTGCGTCGGCGCGGCACTACCGAGCTTGAAGAGTCCGGCCTTTGGCGCTCCCTGGATACGCAGTCCTATCATGCCTTGCGCTCTAATAAATTTATCGGTTGCTATTACCGCGAATATGCAATGGGCTGGGGCTGGATACCCAGCGCATCATCGCAAGCCATGTCCGAGCCACATGTGGAAACCCCTCCCGATGATTTTTCAGGGCAAGATTTCTGGCGTTGGGTAAAAGAAGCCACCGATTGGGATATCGCCGCAGGCAGCGATAATCCATTGGCGAACTCTAAAGCGGCGGTAGGCAGGCAGCGCTGGCAGGGCGGCGGCTTGCCAGCTTATTTTGATATTGCCAGCCATCGTCGTGATACGACCTTGTATTTCAGCCTGACCCTGAGGCGCCCGGGGCCTCAGGGCTTGACCATCAATACGCATAGCGCCGCTGAAACTTTTTTTGATCGGCCACAGGCGCGCCCCGATGGCAGGTTCGAGGACAGCAATTTATTTTACCCTTATTGGCAAGCCCGGTTGGCGGCACACGGCGGTTCTGGCACAGACACACGGGGCCAGCCATGATGCACGCTAAAAGTCGCCAGCTCCCCAGTTTGGCAATGCGGTCCCGTGCGAAAAGCAAGGTGTTGCTTCAACAAGGCCAGGCGCTGGTCGAAGGTCTGGTAGTTCTGCTGGCGCTGATGTCATTGTGGGTGGGTGTGTCGTGGCTGGCCCGCTTCCAGGATATGGCGCTGCAGGCAAGCCACGCCAGCCGTTACGCCGCATTTTCCTTAAGCCGCAATCTTGAAGCCAATATCGAAAATGACATGCGTCGGCATTTTTTTTCTGGGCCGGCGCATCAATGGTCTGATCGTCGTGGCAAGCGTTTGCTCAGTTCCGCGCTTGACGAGATCGATGTGCAGACACATCGGCAAACTGCGCTGGCCGTACAGGCCCAGCCGGGCGGTGCGCTGTTGCATGCGCAGGCCTTGCGGCAAGACTGGCGCCTGGATGATACCGGTGTGCTGGCGGTACAGCTTAGCGCCGCGCCCCGGCTTGGGCTTGCATCACTGCACAATAACTTGCCTGCTGATGGCCTGGCTTATTTCGACAGCCAGAACCTGTTGTTACAGCGGCATACGTCCTTGCTTACCGGGGCGGGTCACGCCGCTGACGATATGGCTGTCCAGCAAACCGTAGCCAATTCTTCGCTAGCCTGGAGCAATAGCGCCAATAGTTCGTATGTGCATGGCAAAAAAATAGCATCGGCCATGACGGCAGTTGATGCCGGCTGGGGCCGGCCCCAGCCGGTATTCGATTGGCTGGAGCCATGGTCGGGTCACGTACCTGAATCGCATCTAAGAAATTGAGAGGGCATTATGAAAATTCATTTTTGGGTAATGAAGGCTGCCTGTGTTCGCAAGATCATTGTTTCGCGTGTGCCAGCATTGATGCTGGGTGTGTTGCTGCTGCCTGCTTTTCAAGCCTGTCACGCCTTGCCTGTGCAGGCTGCTCAGGCGGCAGAGGCCCGTCTGGCAGCGCTTGAGGCCTCGCCGCTCAGATGGGGCGAGGCCCAACTTATGCATTTGTCGGGTGTACCGGTTTATATAAAGTCGTTCTCGTCGCCAGGCCTGGCTGTTCGGGCGGCACAGTCCTTGGCTGTTCATGCTGATGTTTTTCAGCGGGTGTTGACGGTCAAAAATAAAATCGTGTTGTCGGGACTTGCATCAGGCTGGCATTGGCTGGCTGAAATCGACTCCATGGCTCAAGGGGCAGGGGGGTATGTGTCGGCGCTGTATCTAGAGGCTGCGGGGGCGAGTTCGGCAGATTCCAACAGAGCGTCCCCGTATAAGTGGCTGCCCGCTTACGCCAGGAAACAGTTCGGGCAAAATCTGGAAGTAAAGTCCCAAACCGTTGCCCAGCATATTTACAGTGTTGCCTTGAGCCCTCAAGACCTGGCGACCCACCTTGACAAGAGCTTGCGCGACGATGGCTGGGCAAGCGAGCCAACCCTTACTGATATGGCAGGAGCCAGTGCCTGGCGTCGCAACCAGGCTCGCTTGTTGCTATTTCCATATGCCAGCGCCGACGGGACCTCTTTGTTTGTCCACCTTGCCGAATGATCTAGCGTAAAGGGATACTCATGCGCCTACCTGCGTTCAATCGAGCTACTGCGATGTTGTTTCTGGCCCTGTTTGCCGGCCTGTTCGCGGCCTGGGCGGCACGCCAGCACATACAAAGCCGCGTTCAACTCCTGGAAGCCCAGGCCAGGGTGCCCATGGTCGAGCGTGTCGTGGCTGCCTACGACCTGCCCGCTGGCACCCGCCTGGGCACTGAACATCTTGCAGTACGGCCCATTCCAGCCGCAACTGCGTCCAGCGATAGCCTGTCGCCTGAGCGCTTTGCCGAGCTAAGCGGCACAGTACTACGTTCGCCATTGCGGGCCGGCGATCCCGTGCTGCCCGCGCACGCCATGGCCCAGCAGCAAACAGCATTTTCAACCTATCTTTCCGCCGGCAGGCGGGCCATTACCATGCCGGTGGATGCCATTAATTCTGTTTCCGGGCTGCTGCAGCCAGGCGATCTTATTGATTTATACGTATCTTTTGAATATCAGCGGCGTCGTATTACCGCGCCATTGCTGCAAGGGGTATTGGTGTTGGCCACAGGCACGAATACCCAGCATGTGCAAGATGCCGCACAGTTGCGGCAAGGAGCCTACGCCACGGTTACGCTGGATGCTGCCCCCGAAGACGCCGTAAAGCTGGTTGCAGCTCGTCAGGGCGGCACAATTACCGCCGTCTTGCGTCATCCTCACGATGCTGAAGCCACGCAAAAGGCGGTGCGGGGCGACTTGGCCAGTTTGCTGGGGGTCAACAGTCCACCGCCTGTTGCCAGCAGCAATAAGATTCCCGTCATTTACGGCAATAACACTGTGCGCAATGTACGGGCTCTAGCGCCCAAGTTGGTTACTTCGGGGCAGGCGGCAGGGGTTTTTGATTTGCCGTATATCCCTGCGCTAGCCAGTGCCTGGATGCAGTCGCTGGCTGAAAATCAAAACCTGCTGCCTGACTACGGGCAGGCCGGCGCGTCGGCGCCGCAGCCAGGCATCTTGCTTGAATAGGCGGTGGTCATGAACGCAAAAGCCTGTTTTCAGTTTTTGTTGCTATCGATATTGCATCTGCCTGTCGGCGTTGCCGCCCGGCAAGATACCTTGCTGAATTTGCAAGTGGGCGAAGTCAAAGTGTTGGCTGTTCCCGATGTCGCCCGTGTCGCTGTTGGTGATGGCCATGTGCTTAACGCCGTCACGACCGACGAAAAAGAAGTCATCGTCTTTGCTCGCCATGAAGGCTCCAGTGCCATGCAGATATGGTCGGCCAATGGTCAGCGCCATCAATATCAGGTCGAGGTCGCGCCAGAGGGTACGCGCCAGACTCAAAAAGAATTACGCAGCGTACTCGAGCGTATTCCCAATGCGCGAGTATCAGTGGTTGGCGACAAGCTTATGGTGGAAGGCGAAGATTTATCTGACCATGATCGTGAGCGGGTGGTTGCATTGGGCAAGCGCTATCCGCAACTGCTTGACTTCACCAGTCAGGTGGGTTGGGATCGCATGGTGCTGCTTGATGTGCAGGTGGTGGAAGTGCCGCGCATGCAACTGCAAGAACTGGGCGTGCGCTGGGATCCGGTTACTGGCGGGGGGCTCAACCTTGGGGCGTCATGGGATGGCGGCTCCAGGCGTTGGGCAGACCGGCCCGGTGAAACTGTGGCGCCCATGGCGTTTCCCGCTACGGTAGCCGCTGGTTATTTTGGTATCAACGCTTTATTGTCGGCGCGTATCAATGCCATGGCGCAAACTGGCATGGCGGCCGTGCTTGCTCAGCCGCAATTGCTGGCGCGCAGCGGCGCTACCGCCGAGTTCTTGGCTGGCGGTGAAGTTCCTTATTCCACTGTCGATGCCAACGGCAATGCCAATACCGTATTCAAGCCTTATGGGGTGTCGCTTAGAATCACGCCGCAGATCGAACGTAATGGTGCCGTACGTTCCCGTATTGAAGTCGAAGTCAGCTCAGTCGATGCGTCTTTTTCTGTTCCTAATGGTCCTTCGCTAAAAACACGGCGTGCCTCAACAGAGTTCAATGTCCGCTCGGGCCAGACTCTGGTGCTGGCCGGCTTTTTATCGCGCGACGACTCGCGCAATGTCGATAAAGTGCCGGGCCTGGGCGATATCCCTGTTCTGGGCCGCTTGTTCAAGTCGACACGCTTCCAGCGCAACGAAACCGAACTGGCCATATTCGTGACGCCGGTCGTGGTTGCGCCCGATCACCCTGATCTGATGCGGCGCACTCAAAGCGGGCAGGCAATTCTTGATGCTGTTTTTCCTGATGCACCCCTGATAAATCAGCCGGTACGTGCAGATGCCAGCTTGCCCAATGCACTGCCGCCAGATGCACATGCCTACTGGACGCCCTGGGCGGGTTTGGGCTCTCAGTGGGAAGATGGTGGCCAGCCGTTCATCCCATCATCGCCTGAAGGGCTTGCCTCTGCGGGATTAAATCAGCACGATTTTCTGGAGTAAGCCATGCTGGAACTGGATTTGCGTTTTGAAGACGGCACCATGGATAGCAAGCGTGTTGCATTGCCATTGGAAATCGGCCGTGGCCCCGAATGTGGTTTACGCCTGAAAGCCTGGCGAGTAGGCAAGCGCCATGCCAGGGTGGAGCGTTGCGCAAGTGGTCTGTTTCTCGAGGATTTTGGCGCACTGAGCGGAACATTGGTCAATGGCCAGCGAGTCACCCGCTATGGTCCGTTATGTGCGGGTGATCAAATCTTGATCGGACCTTGTCTTATTCAACTGCGTGAAATCGGCCAGGCGCTTACCGCCGAGCCCGCGCTATCTTCGGGTATTGTGGCACCTCTTGTGCCAGGTCAGGCAGATGAAGATTATCCTGGGTTAGCGGCTTCGCCGGTACCCGATCGAACGCACACAAATCAGGACGATAAGCCAGTATATGTCTTAGAGACTCTTCTGCAGCATCGCCGACGCTTGCACGGTGTATTGCTTGCCACCCTGGACTTGCGCCGCCGGGATATTGCCAGCATGAGCGACGCCGCATTGCGTAGTGAAGCGCTAGCCGTCATGCAAGATATTATCGTCAACGACCCTGAATTGCCTGCAAGTATCGACAGGGCGGCTCTTTTGCTGGAGGTGGTCAATGAAGCGGTGGGCCTGGGGCCTTTAGAGCCCTTGCTGGCCGATAGCGCTATCACCGAAATCATGGTGAACCGCCATGACGAAATCTTTGTCGAATCGGGTGGTCAATTACGCCGTCATGCCACCGCTTTCAGCAGCGAACAGGCAGTGTTGGGTGTTATTGAACGCATTGTGTCACCTTTGGGGCGCCGGATAGACGAAAGTTCGCCCATGGTTGACGCGCGTCTTCAAGATGGGTCGCGGGTCAATGCCATCATTCCTCCGCTTGCCTTGCGCGGGGTAAGCCTGACCATACGGAAGTTTCCGAAAAATAGGCCAGGCATGGAGGACTTGTTGCGCGCGGGGGCGCTAAACGAAGCCATGCGCGATTTTCTGGCGGCATGCGTACAGCACAAGAAAAATATGATCGTCTCTGGCGGAACCGGGTCTGGAAAAACGACCTTATTGAATATTTTGTCTAACAGCATAGCCAGCGGCGAACGTATTGTGACAATAGAAGACGCGGCCGAACTGCGCCTTAATCATCCGCATCTGGTGTCCCTGGAAGCGCGGCCCGCCAATCTTGAAGGGCGCGGAAAAATCGATATACGCGACCTGGTGCGCAATGCCTTGCGCATGCGACCCGACCGGATTGTCATCGGTGAGTGTCGTGGCGGTGAAGCGTTCGATATGCTGGCAGCCATGAATACAGGCCATGAAGGGTCGTTGACCACCTTGCATGCCAATAGCCCTCGCGATGCCTTGGCCAGATTGGAAACCATGATACTGATGGCAGGCATGGATATTCCTTTGGCGGCGGTACGCGAGCATATCTCATCCAGCATCGATTTCATTGTGCAGCAGGCTCGTTTCAGCAACGGAAGAAGGGCAATCACTTCTATTGTTGAAGTCACTGGTATGGAAAGCGGCAGAATACAAATACAAGAGCTGTTTCGTTATACGCCAGGTCCGCCAGCATTTTTTTCGGGCTGCGGAGTGGTTCCGGAATGTTTCCAGGACGAAGCCGGGTTGGCACGTTTACCGGTAGCCTGGTTTGACCAGAAAACGCCGGCTCATGCCCTGCATGAGGGATTTACTCTTGGCGATCCTGCTGCGGCAGTGGGCCAGTTGCCAGCGCACTGATATCCAGAGGCCCGCCATGATGACCGTGTTTTTGATTCCCGTCGTAGTCTTTGCCACTATATCAAGCTGGCTGTTGTTGCGGGTGATCAGTCAGGCTTATGAGCGTTATCGCAACGCCTTCAAAAAAGAGGCTGTGTTGCGTATGAGCGAGTTTTTTCTATTTTTGGACCCCGCCCAGATATGGCTGGCTAACCTTATGCTGTGCGGTTTCATCCTGCTTGTGGCTTATCTGTTTTCCGATTCGGTGTGGCTGGCAGTGCTCGCGAGCGGATTGGTGCTGATTATGCCTCAGTACACCCTGGCTCTGCTAAAGCGGCGGCGCTTGCAGCGTTTTGACGAGCAACTGCCAGATTTGCTCCAGGCTTTGGCTGGTGCGTTGCGTGCGGGTTCCGGTGTGCAGTCGGCATTGCGGCATATCGTTGCCCAGTCCCCGATACCGCTGGCGCAAGAGTTCGGGCTAGTGCTGCGTGAACAGCGTATGGGCGTCTCGCTGGAGCAGGCCTTGGCTGGCCTTTACCAGCGCATGCCTACTGAGGGTACTGGCTTGGTGGTGTCCTCGCTGAAAATTGCTGCACAAAGCGGGGGCGGGCTGGCTGAAACCCTGGAACGCATCGCGGCAACTTTGCGTGCCCGCCTGCACTTGCTGGGGCGGGTACGTGCGTTGACCTCGCAGGGGCGCATGCAAGCCTGGGTCATGGCTGGCTTGCCCTTGGTGCTGGGCGCGGTGTTGAGCCAACTCGACCCGGAGTCCATGCAGGTATTGTGGCAGACACCTTTGGGCTGGATGGTCATGGGGGTCATTGCGGGGCTGGAATTGGTAGGGATATTTTTTATACGGCGTATCGTCAATATTCAAGTATGAGGAACTCCAGCCATGTTTTTCTGGATCAGCAGTGTGGCGGCGGGATCATCGCTGTACTTATTGGTTTGGGTCGTCACCCGTCCGGTTGCCGGGCGTAAACAAAAGCCGGTCGACCGCTTTGGTGGTTCGCTGTTGAATCTGGCCTGGCCCTGGGTGGTCGTGCTTGCGCCTTGGTGCCGGTCGTTTATTTCATGGCGCGACCGCGAGAAACTTGGGCAAAGCATACAAGTGGCTGGCCTGGGGCCGATGTGTCAGCCTGAGCATATCGTTGCCATGCAATGTGTATGTTTCATGACGGCTTTGGTGCCTGCATCGGTGTATCTGTTGTTCTTCGAAGAATTCGCCCTGGGGCAAGGCGCATTGCTTGGCCTGCTGGCGGGGCTAGCGCTAATGTGGTGGCCCAGGCGCTGGCTGCACGATCTTGGTTTGCGCCGGCAGGCCCTGATGCTGCGCGACTTCCCCTTTTTTCTGGATATGACTACCTTATGCGTGGAAGCCGGGCTTAATTTACAGGGAGCCTTGCAGCAGGCAGCGGCTCATGGGCCTGAAGGGCATTTTCGAACTGAACTGCGTTATGCCATGGCCGATATGCGTGCAGGCATGCCGCGCCTGCAGGCCTTGAATGACATGGCGTCACGTACAGGCTTGCCGGCGGTGCGCAGCCTGGTAACGGCATTGGCGCAGGCAGATCAGTTGGGCATGAGCCTGGGGCCGTTGCTGCGTGCGCAGTCTGAACAGCGCCGTGTCGAGCGCTTCTTGCGGGCTGAAAAGCTGGCCCTGGAGGCACCCGTGAAAATGCTGTTTCCCATGGTGTTTTGTATATTTCCGTGCACCTTTCTGATTATAGGTTTTCCTATTGCGATTAAGCTGATGGGGGCAGAATTTTGAACCATGCAGGCACGCGGTGGTGTAAGTGGAGCAGGGGTGTCGGCAACAAGGCTGCGGCGGGGCTAGTCTTGTATACGGCTCATGGGTTTTGGACTCGTTTGCGCGGTTTGCATGCCTGGCGCTTCTTGCCGTGTGGAACCGGCCTGCATTTGTCGCCTTGCAATGCTATTCATACATTTGGTCTGGCCTATGCTATTGATGTGGTGTTCCTGGATGCCGCTTTCATAGAGATAAAGCGGGTTGATGGCATACAGCCCAACCGTGCTGCATTTTGCTGGAAGGCTGCGTCGGTTGTAGAGCTGCCTGCGGGATATTGCGCAGCCCACCCAGATTATGCAAGGGAAATACGGCTGGCGTTGTTTGCTGGATTAAGGCGCTGGCGCGCCTAACCCTACTTACAAATTGGCAGCCTGGTCCGAATTTTCGGTTGGGTAGTTCGCACCGAATACGCTGATATAGGCTGGGTAAAAGCTGCAGTACAGCACTGCCGCAACCATAATGTTGGCTGGCGTCAATAAAATTTGTACCATGCCGGGCGTCAGCCCCAGCGCGCTCAAGAAAGAGCCCACTGTTTGCACGGCGAAGAAAATTGCAGCCCAACTGGCGCCATACACGAGAAAGGGCCATTTGTTGCGCCAGCACGCCACCATGGAAAAAAACAACGCCTGGGTCATTTTGATGCGGTGCCAGCCGATTAGGGCGGGCGCATGCCAGAACAAGGCTGAAATCAGTATATACAGCAGGCCAAAGGTGATAAAGGGGCCGCGCATGGCTGATATCAGCGCGTCTTCGTCTATGGCGCCTTCACTGTTTATCGCGCTCATCAGGCTGTCGATGAAAGGCAGGGTAGCAATAAAGCCGCCAGCCAGACAGCAGGCCAGATAGGCGAAGCCCAAGCCCAGCAGGCGCTTGCGAGTATTGATATCGCGCAAGGGCTCGAGCCACATGGGTAACAGCATGGGCTGACCATTGGTAATATTGCGACAGGCGCATAGGGTAATGAAGGTGAGCAGGGGCGTACAAGCAATAAGCGCCATTTGTCCCAGCAGCGGAATCAGGTAGCTGACGGTAATAAAGAATCCCGTCATCAAGCTCCAGAAAAACATGGCCATGGGCTGGCGCTTGAAGAGCTTGAATCCGTCTTGTATCCAGAGCCAGCCGGACATGATGGGAAGGATGGCAGCTTGCATAGTAAGTAGGAGTTCCTGGGGATGCGGTAAATGTCTGTGGTGCAGTGTAAATAAAAGTAGGTTCTATGATAACGGGCCGGCCTAGGGAAGAGCCAGCACCGTGCTTGAGCGGCGCTCGTGCAAAATGCGCTCAAAGTGCCTGGGGTCGTGTGGCTTGAGCGTTTGGGCTGGACGCGGCAAATAAAAATCATATAAGCGCGACACCCAGAAACGCAAGGCAGCTGCCTGCAGCAATATGGGCCAGGCAAGTTTTTCGTGGGTGGTAAAAGGGCGTACCGCTGCGTAGGCAGCCAGCCAGGACTGCAGCTTATTGTTATCGAATACACCCGTATGGCGTTCTATGCACCAGTCGTTTACGCTGACCGCCACATCGAACAGCCAGGCATCGCAGCCGGCAAAATAAAAATCGATGAAACCGCCCATGCGTGGCATTTCGAATGTGCCATCGAACAATACGTTATCGCGAAACAGATCACAATGAGATGGGCCGGATGGCAGCGCCTTATAGGTGTCGTTTGCAGCGAACGCTGTCTGTTCTGCCAGCACTTGTTGTATCAGGGCGGATTGTTCGCTGCTTAAAAAAGGCAGTACTTTTGGTATGGTTTGCTGCCACCAGGAAAGACCGCGCAAGTTGGGCTGCTTTATATGAAAGCTTTTCCCAGCCAGATGCGCTTGCGCCAGCGTTTTCCCTGCAAGGGCGCAATGCGCCGCGCTAGGGTCGGGCTCGTATCCGCCCGACAGACGGGTGACAATAGCGCAGGGTTTGCCGTGCATCTGGGTCAGCCGGGTGCCGTCGCGCAGGGTCTGGGGCTGCGGCACTGGTATATGCTGTTGCGCCAGGTGGTGCATGAGCTCGATATAGAACGGTAATTGTTCCGAGGTCAGCACTTCGAACAGGGTCAGGACGTACTCACCCTGTGTTGTGGTCAGGAAGTAATTGGTGTTTTCGATGCCGGCGGTAATGCCGCGCAGGGAAACAAGCTCGCCCAACGTGTAACGAGTCAAAAGCTCATGTGCATCGTTGTCGCTGACAGGGGTAAAAACGGCCATACGTGAAGAACTCTGCTTGGGGTAAACGCGAATAAATAAAAAGCCCGTAAAGTCGGGCGCTTGATTGTAGGTCGGATTAGCGCGAAGCGCGTAATTCGACAAGCCGCGCCTGTAAAAAAATAGCGTATTTGACAAGCAATGCTGGTAAACACACCGGTGTTGTTCAGGCAGGCCGCGTTGCATAATTGCGTTTTGAGTGCCTTGCCGCAGTGTCGCCTTGGTGTTGTTGTGTTGCTTCTGTGTTGCCGCCCTGATGTCGGATTACGCGCTTGCGCGCTAATTCGACCTACAAGACCTACAATCTACGTTCTGTTTAATAACTTGAACTGTACGTGAAGACCGAACCATTTGTTTCCCCAAGCGCCGACTGGCGCCTGTGCGTGGCGCCCATGATAGACGTCACTGACCGGCACTGCCGGTATTTTCATCGCCTGCTGGCGCCGCAGGCCAGGCTGTACACCGAAATGATCACTACAGGGGCGCTGCAGCATGGCAAGCATACCAAGCTTCTGGATTTTGATCCCGCTGAAGCGCCTGTGGCCTTGCAGTTGGGCGGCTGCGATCCCCGTGCGCTGGCTGATTCGGCGCGCCTGGGCGAACAATGGGGTTATAACGAAATCAATCTGAATTGCGGCTGCCCGTCCGAGCGTGTGCAGCGCGGGGCTTTTGGGGCTTGCCTAATGGCCGAGCCCGATCTTGTGGCCGATGGCATGAAGGCCATGCAAGACGCCGTGTCCATTCCGGTTACGGTCAAGCACCGCTTGGGGCTGGATTACAACGATTCCTACGATTTCGTGCGTGATTTTGTCGGTAAAATCTACGACACTGGCTGCCGCGTGTTTATTGTGCATGCGCGTAATGCCGTGCTCAAGGGTTTGTCGCCTCGGGACAATCGTGAAAAACCGCCGCTGCGCTATAACGTTGCAGCACGCCTGAAGGCCGATTTCCCGGACTGCATCATGGTGCTGAATGGCGGCATCACTGAAGTCGATCAGGCCACAAGCTTGATGCAGCAGTTCGATGGCGTCATGCTGGGTAGGGCGGCCTGGCACAACCCTGGCGTGCTGGCGGAAATTTCCCGCGCCTGCCACCCAACGCTGGCGCTGCGTGAACCTGCGCAGGTAGTTCAAGCCATGGTGCACTATGCGGCGGGTCAAATAGAATCAGGCGTACCGCTACGCCTGATTGTGCGTTCTATGCTGGGCTGGATGAACGGGCGTAATGGTGCGCGCTTTTGGCGACGCACCTTGTCGGATCATACGCAGTTAAATCGTAATGATCCGCGCCTTATAGAACAGGCCTGGTCCGACCTGGTCTTGCGCACCAGCGACAGCGGCTACGAGCTGGCGGCTTCGGAATCGGATGGCCAGTCGCGTATATAGGCCTTGAGCATATTGTTTTCGAAAGCCTGGGCGGAAACAATAGCTTGCGCCATGTCGTAAAAAGAAATGACCCCCATTAGCGTAGGGCCGTCCAAGACGGGAATGTAGCGCGCATGCTTTTTGAGCATTAGGCGCTGAACTTCGTCGGCGCTGGTGTTGGGTGAAACACTGACTGGCGCGTCGTCCATGATGCTGCGTACGGTACGTGTGCCGGTGTCGCCGTGGTTGTCGTGCAAATGGCGAATGATTTCCCGGAAGGTAAGCATGCCTGCAAGCTCGCCGTGATCCATAATGACCAGTGAGCCAATATCTTGTTCGCTCATGGTTTCAAGCGCTTGCAAAATGGGCATGTCAGGCGTGGCGGTGTATAGCGTGTGCCCCTTCACGCGTAAGATTTCACTGACTTTCAACATGGTTTTCCTCCTGAGTGTCCCCTGGTGACACGATATAGGCATTTTGCACTATATGCATGCTTTCGGGTAGTGCTAGCCGGCCTTTGAAGAGATCTTCAAGTTTTGGGGCGGATTGTGTCAACGAAAGTGCCGTAGCGTTGATAAGTAAATTTTCATCTATAAGGCCAGGCTGGCTGCGGTCAAGCAGCAGTGCGTCCAGCAAAGGACCTATGCTGGCCTGGCGCTGGTCGCAGGCCAGTATCCATGACTCAGTATTCTTGTCTTCGGTATTGGCTACATAGCCCAATTGCTTGAGCGCCTTCAGCACCGTGCTCAGTTCGTCTTGATGAAGTTGCAGGTGCGCTGCAAGAAAACGTAGGCTGCAACCGGGCGGCTGGGCGCCCCGAGACGCCCACAAGACCCGCAGTACACGTACGGCGTCAACATAGGCGGCGCCTGGGTATTGCTGCAGGTCCCAGCGTCGCTGTTTGAGCTCGGGCAATATGGCCGCCACAGTGGCGCCCAACAAAATCGCCAGCCACGATAAATAAAGCCATAGCAAGAAAATGGGAAGCGTTGCAAAAGCGCCATAAATAACGGTATAGGAGGGGAATTTGGCCAGGTAAAAGGCGAAGCCGGTGCGCATGATTTCAAGCACGACAGCAGTGCCCAGGCCGCCTGCCAGCGCATCGCGCCACAAGATCCGACGATTGGGTACCCCAACAAACAGCGCGGTAAACCCCAGCCCTGTTGCAATCAAGGGGATTAAAGAAAGCGCAATGCTCGCGGCGGCGGGCAGTTCTTGCATGTGTCCCAGCGATTCGCGCGCCAGGACGGAAGTCGCCCAGAGGCTGCCGCCCGCCAGAATAGGGCCTAGCGAAAGTATTGCCCAATACACCAATATGCGCTGGCCCAGTGGGCGCTGCCGCTTGACTTGCCAGATATCGTTGAAGGCTTCGTCTATGGTCATCATTAGCATGACAGACGTTACAATAAGAAACAGGCTGCCGACCGCCGTCAGGCTCGAGGCCTTGGCTGCAAACTGATTCAGGTAAAGCATGACGTTGTCGGATACGGCCGGGGGCATCAGGCTGGTGGTTAAGAACTTTTCCAGCGCCACCCTGAATTCGGCAAACAGCGGAAAGGCGGTAAATAGGGACAGCACCACAGCCAGCAGCGGTACGATGGCCAGTACAGTGGTGAATGTCAGGCTGGAGGCCACTTGGGTCAGCTTTTTTTCAGCGGCGCGCTGCAGGGCAAAACGCATGATCTTGGGCGCATTGCTCCAGGCTGCTTGCGGCGCCTCGATTTGGTTCGCTTGCGAGGTGGGTTCGGGCATCGTCGATAGTGCCGGATCTTGATGATTCGGTAACTGGGCAGTGGCACTGTCGTGGCGTGTATTCATGGTCGTGTCGCTTGAGCCGTTACATTCCTGGGCATTCAGCAGGCAGTGTGTGCCGCTTTCGAGTCATAATACCAGTATGACTACGCAATTAAATCCTGTTCTGCGCTATGGCGCTTCGGTTTCGCTGATCGCGCTTATTGCTTTATGCTTGCTTTGGGAGCTTAAAATCGCTCCTTTGCGCGCTGGCGGCACTTTGCTGGTGCTTAAAGTTCTGCCGCTATTACTGCCTTTGCGCGGCGTCTTGAAAGGCCAGCTCTACACCATGCAATGGGCCGCCATGCTGATTTTGCTTTATTTCATGGAGGGCGTGGTCAGGGCGTGGTCCGATCCTTCCTCCTTGTCGGCCTTGATGGCCGGTTTTGAAATTCTCTTTTCGTTTACGTTTTACCTGTGCGCCGTGCTTTACCTCAGGCCTGCCAAGCGGGCAGCCAAACAGAACGCGGTGCGCACCACGCACAATACGTAGGGGTTTGATATGAAAGCCTCAATACAGCAATTGCAGGTGGTCAATTCGTTTGCGCAATTGCCCAGCGCGTTCTATACGCGCGTGCCGCCTCAGCCGCTGACGCAGCCCCGACTGCTGCATGCCAATCCCGATGTGGCGCAGTTGCTGGGTCTGTCCAAGGCCGCACTGACTCAAGACGACTTCCTGCAAGTCATGTCAGGGGCACAGCCTTTGCCAGGCGGCGATACCCTGGCCGCTGTATATAGCGGCCACCAGTTTGGTGTTTGGGCAGGGCAGTTGGGCGATGGTCGAGCTCATTTGCTGGGTGAAATCGTGGGGCCTGCGGGGCACTGGGAATTGCAATTGAAGGGCTCGGGGCGCACGCCTTATTCCCGCATGGGCGATGGTCGCGCTGTACTGCGCTCTTCGGTGCGCGAATACCTGGCAAGCGAAGCCATGGTCGGCTTAGGCATCCCTACCACGCGCGCCCTGGCTCTGGTGGTGTCCGACGACCCCGTCTACCGCGAAACTGTCGAAACCGCGGCCATCGTAGCGCGGGTCTCGCCCAGTTTTGTGCGTTTTGGTTCGTTCGAGCACTGGTCATCGTCACCTGACAATTTGCGCGCCTTGCTCGATTACGTCATCGATCATTTCTATCCCGAATGCCGCATAATAGAAGACGGCGCTCCCGCCACACCCAACAGTGCCGCATTGCGCTTCGTACGCAGCGTTACCATCAAAACCGCACAGTTGCTGGCAAATTGGCAAACCGTGGGTTTTTGCCATGGCGTCATGAATACCGACAATATGTCGATACTGGGCCTGACCATCGATTACGGCCCTTATGGCTTCATGGATGGCTTTCAGGCCAACCATGTTTGCAATCATAGCGACCATCAGGGCCGCTATGCCTGGAACGCCCAGCCCTCGGTAGCGCACTGGAATCTATATCGCCTGGCCAGCAGCTTGCTTGGCCTGGATATCGATGCCGAGGCGCTTAAAGCGGAACTGGCTCATTTCGAACCTGCCTTTTTGCAAACCTATCAAGGCAATCTATGCAAAAAGATGGGACTATTGCACTGGCAACCCGACGACGCCAGCCTGGTCGACGACTGGTGGGCTTTGTTGCATGGCCAGCGGGCTGATTTTACTTTAAGCTTTCGTGAGCTGGCTAACGCGCCGCAACATGCCCAGGCCTTTATCGACAGCTTTAATGACCAGGCGGCAGCCAGCGCCTGGCTGGATCGCTATATGCTGCGCCTGCAACAAGAAGGGCGCCCTGAACCAGAGCGCATTGCGCAAATGAACAGTGCCAATCCCTTGTATATATTGCGTAATCATCTGGCGGAAGCGGCAATACAGGCGGCAGCAAAAGGCGACTCTGGCGAAATTGACACCTTGCTTAAATTACTGCGCCATCCTTATGTCGAACAGCCGGGCTACGAGGCCTATTCGGCCAGGGCGCCGGAATGGGCTTGCCAACTGGAAGTCAGTTGCTCCTCATGAGGCTGCCCCTGTTTTTAAAAACTTTACTAGAATCACGGCTGTAGATGGCAGGGCGTGGGCTGGTACAGCTTGCCGCACTGCATATGTTTTAGCCTTAAATAGAAAAATAGATTATGTCCGGTAATACTCTTGGTAAGCTTTTCTGCGTCACTAATTTTGGTGAATCGCATGGTCCGGCCATAGGCGCCGTGGTAGATGGCTGTCCGCCCGGACTGGCCCTGACTGAAGCCGATATTCAGCTGGAACTTGACCGGCGCCGCCCTGGCACCTCGCGCCATGTAACCCAACGGCAGGAAGCTGATCAGGTTGAAATTTTGTCTGGTGTCTACCAAGGCCTGACTACAGGTACGCCTATTGCCTTGCTGATACGCAATATCGATGCGCGCAGCAAAGACTACAGCAACATTGTAGATACGTATCGCCCTGGCCATGCCGATTACACCTATAGCCGTAAATTTGGCGATCGCGACCCGCGTGGCGGCGGGCGCTCTTCCGCGCGCCTGACAGCGCCTACGGTTGCCGCTGGCGCCATCGCCAAGAAATGGCTGGCGCAGCATCATGGCATAAAAATACGCGGCTACATGAGCCAGCTTGGGCCCATAGACATACCGTTTGCATCGTGGGACGAAGTCCCCAACAATCCATTTTATGCACCGAATGCGCATATCGTGCCCGAACTCGAGGCCTACATGGATCAGTTGCGCCGTGATGGCGACTCCATAGGCGCGCGTATAGAAGTGGTGGCTGAAAACCCGCCGGCGGGTTGGGGCGAGCCTTTGTATGATCGCCTCGATGCCGATATCGCGCATGCCATGATGGGGCTGAATGCGGTAAAAGGCGTGTCAGTAGGTGCGGGTTTTGCTTGTGTCAGTCAGCGCGGGTCCGAGCATGGCGATGAAATCACACCTGATGGCTTCCTGAGCAACCACGCAGGGGGCGTATTGGGCGGTATTTCATCAGGGCAGGCAATTACCGTGTCGGTTGCCATCAAGCCCACTTCCAGCATACGAATCGAGCGTCGCTCTATCAACAAGGCGGGCGAGCCGGTACAAGTGCAAACCCTGGGGCGTCATGATCCCTGCGTGGGCATACGAGCGACCCCTATCGTTGAGGCTTTGCTGGCTATTGTGCTGATGGACCATGCTTTGCGCCATCGTGCACAATGCGGCTAACGTAGACCGGATTAGCGCGCAGTGCGCAATCCGACGAGCATACAGTGTTAATTAGGCGCCATGCAGGTTAAGCCTAATGGTAGTTTGAAAGGAAATGACATGTATAAGAAAACCGCGGTTTTCCGCTACCTTGCTAGCTTGGGCCTGGCTTGCTCAGCCATTGTGCTGGTGGGTTGCGCGGCGGTCCAGACCACGGGTTCGGGTTCGGTAGGCGTCGAGCGCAAGCAGTATATGTCGGGCCTGGTGTCGGAATCCGCACTGGAACAGGAATCCGCGCAGCAATACACCACCCTGATGGGGCAGGCCAGGGCGCAAGGCGCGCTTGATGTCAATGCGGCGCAAACACAGCGTGTCAAGGCGATCACCCAGAAACTGATACGGCAGGTCAGTGTTTTCCGTCCTGATGCGGTCAATTGGAAATGGGAAACGCACGTGCTGGATTCCGACGAAGTCAATGCATGGTGCATGCCTGGCGGGAAAATGGCGGTTTATAGCGGCCTGATCAACAAGATCAAGCCTAGCGATGCTGAACTTGCCGCCGTTATTGGTCATGAAATGGCGCATGCATTGCGCGAACATTCGCGCGAGCAGGTATCGCAGCAAATGGCCACCAATATCGGTTTGTCTGTGCTGTCTGCGGTAACCGGGGTGGGTGCTACGGCTGATCTGGGTGGGGCCCTGAGCAAGGTAATGTTTACCTTACCCAATAGCCGTACGCACGAAGCCGAAGCTGACCGCATAGGCGTGGAACTTGCCGCGCGTGCAGGTTATGACCCCAGAGCCGCGGTAACGCTATGGCAGAAAATGGGGGCCTTGGGATCAGGCAGCGCGCAGCCTGAATTCTTGTCCACCCATCCGTCGCCGGCAAGCCGGTCTGCCGATTTGACCCAGGCGGCAGCAAAAGTCATGCCTTTGTATCAACAGGCTTCAGGCAAGAAATAGGTCAGATTAGCGCCGCCAAACGCATAATCCGACCTGAGTAAGGGAAAACATGAATATCAAAAATAACTTGAATAGCGGTTTCAAGGGGTTTCCACTGACCGCTGAACCTTGTTCCATCGAAGATATCGGCAGCCGTGGCTGGAATGTATTTAACGACGACTTGCCCTATCCTCTCGCCGTTCTTAAAGAAACAGAACTCGAGCATAATTTGCGCTGGATGCAGGCCTTTGCCGCCGAACGCGATATCCTCATTGCGCCGCATGGCAAAACCAGTATGTCGCCGCAATTGTTTCGTCGCCAGCTTGAACTGGGTGCTTGGGGCCTGACTTTTGCCACGGTATTTCAGGTAAACGCCGGGCTGGAAGCCGGCGCCAAGCGTGTCATCATCGCCAATCAGGTTGTCAATGATGCCGATCTCGATGCCTTGGCTTATCTGCTGGGGAAGACCCCTGGCCTGCGTATCTGGTTTCTGGTCGATTCCATTGCCCAGGTTGAGCTGATCGAGTCCTGGGCCAGTCGCCGTGCCAGCGCGCAGCGCTTTGATTGCCTGCTCGAGGTCAGCGTCAATGGCCAAAGGACCGGGGTGCGTAATGCCGAACAGGCTTTGGCCCTGGCCAAGCGCATCAAGGCGTCTGCCAATCTGGTGTTGGGCGGGCTAGAATGCTACGAAGGTGGCCTGGCGCAGTGCAATAGCGACCAAGACAGTAAAAAGGTTGGCGCCCTGATGGCCAGCCTGGAGCATGTCGCTAAAGCATGCGATAAGCACGATCTTTTCGAAAATCCGGAAATTATTATCAGCGCAGGCGGTTCGGCTGTTTTTGACCTGGTCGTGCCGGGCTTGAAAATGACACTGTCAAAACCGGTTGCCGGCATACTGCGCTCGGGTTGTTATGTGACCCATGACCATGATTTTTATTCCAAGATGCTGCGCAATGTCGAGCAGCGCACGGGCTTGAAAGACAGCCTGTTGCCCGCGCTTGAGGTTTGGACCATGGTGCAGTCGGTGCCCGAGCCAGGCCTGGCGATTTTAAGTTGCGGAAAAAGGGATATTTCCTATGATTTATCCTTGCCAGTGGTGGCGCACCATGTGCCTAAAGGCAGCCCGCAGAAACAGGCAGCGCCCGCAAGCTGGACTATCTTCGCGCTGAACGACCAACATGCCTATTTGCGGTTTCCGCAAGATGCCGCGACACCGCAAGTTGGCGATAAAGTCATTCTGGGCATATCGCATCCGTGCACGACATTTGATAAATGGGCATGGATGCCGGTCATTTCCGATTCTGGCACCGTGATTGCTGCAATAAGCACCCGTTTTTAACCCTTGGGCCAGCCTGCCAAACCATTACCCTATCACTGTTGATACCAGTATAAGCAATAGCCTTGTGCCAGATTTTCATGGTGTCATAATGACACCAGGCTTCTTTTTTACCTATTTCCAAGAGCACTCATGGCACAAACCTTATACGACAAACTCTGGAACGCGCATATTGTGCACCAAGAGTCCGACGGCACCTGTTTGCTGTATATCGACCGGCACCTGGTCCACGAAGTGACTAGCCCCCAGGCTTTCGAAGGCCTTGAGCTGGCTGGCCGCAAGCCTTGGCGCGTCAGCGCCAACTTGGCCGTGGCCGATCACAACGTACCCACTACGGCGCGCGCCGAAGGCATTACCGATCCCATCTCGCGCTTGCAGGTTGAAACCCTTGACGCCAATTGCGAAAAATACGGCATTACCGAATTCCGCATGAACGACAAGCGCCAGGGCATTGTCCACATCATTGGGCCAGAGCAGGGTGCGACCCTGCCAGGCATGACCGTGGTTTGTGGCGATTCTCATACCAGCACGCACGGCGCCTTGGGCACTCTGGCTTTTGGCATCGGCACTTCCGAGGTCGAGCACGTCCTGGCCACGCAAACCTTGCTCATGAAGAAAAACAAGAACATGCTCGTCAACGTCGAGGGCGAACTGCCTTTCGGCTGCACGGCCAAAGACTTGGTTCTTTTCGTCATCGGTAAAATCGGTACGGCAGGTGGTACTGGCTACGCCATAGAATTCGGCGGCAGCACCATACGCGCACTGTCGGTCGAAGGCCGCATGACAGTCTGCAATATGTCCATCGAGGCCGGCGCGCGCTCGGGTATGGTTGCGGTCGATCAGAAAACCATAGACTACTTCCGTGGCCGCCCCTACGCACCCATAGGCGCCATGTGGGACCAGGCCGTTCAATACTGGCGTACGCTGCATAGCGACGAAGGCGCCAAATTCGATGCCGTTGTCAATATCGATGCGCGTGAAATCATGCCGCAAGTCACTTGGGGCACGTCGCCCGAAATGGTGTTGTCGGTCGACGCGCGCGTACCCGACCCCGACAAAGAAAAAGACGACGTACGCCGCAGCGGCATGGAGCGTGCGCTGCAGTACATGGGCCTGAAACCCAATACACCGCTGGTCGATATCTTCGTGGATCGCATCTTTATTGGTTCTTGTACCAATGCTCGTATCGAAGATCTGCGCGCCGCAGCCAGCGTTGCGCGTGGCAAGCGCGTGGCGGCATCGGTCAAGCAAGCCATGGTGGTGCCAGGCTCAGGCTTGGTCAAGCTGCAGGCCGAGCAAGAAGGGCTGGATAAAATCTTCCTGGAAGCCGGTTTTGAATGGCGCGAGCCAGGTTGTTCCATGTGTCTGGCCATGAACGCCGACCGCCTGGAACCCGGCGAGCGCTGTGCGTCAACATCCAACCGCAACTTTGAAGGACGGCAAGGGCAGGGTGGGCGTACTCATCTGGTTAGCCCAGCCATGGCAGCCGCAGCCGCCATCGCCGGCCACTTTGTCGATGTGCGAAATTTTCGATAGGAAGCCATCATGCAAGCATTTACGACCCATCATGGCCTGGTAGCGCCGCTTGACCGCGAAAACGTCGATACCGACCTGATCATACCCAAGCAGTTTTTGAAATCCATCAAGCGCACCGGTTTTGGCGAAAACCTCTTCGACGAACTGCGTTATCTGGATCATGGCGAGCCAGGCATGGACAACAGCAAGCGTCCGCTTAATCCAGACTTCATGTTGAACCAGCCGCGTTATCAGGGCGCCTCGGTTTTGTTGGCGCGCAAGAATTTCGGTTGCGGCTCCAGCCGCGAACACGCGCCCTGGGCGCTGACGCAATATGGCTTCCGGGCTGTGGTTGCGCCGTCTTATGCCGACATCTTCTTCAACAACAGCTTCAAGAACGGCCTGTTGCCCATTATCTTGCCCGAGCTGCAAATTGCCCGCCTGTTTGATGAGGTCAAGGCGTTTGTTGGCTACAAATTGCGTATCGATCTTGAGCGTCAGGTGCTTATTACTCAAGACGACCGTGAACTGGCTTTCGATATCGAACCGTTTCGCAAGCACTGTTTAATCAATGGCCTCGATGAGATCGCGCTCACGCTCGAAAAGTCCGATACCATTCGCGCTTTCGAAGCCGAAAGGCTGGCGCGCCATCCTTGGCTGGCTGCCAACCCCATAGGCTGATTAATTGTCGGATGACGGGCCTGAGCCCTAATCCGACAAATAACAGTCACCCATAAAGCCAAGGGCCGCGGTAACGCAGCCCTTTTCTGTTGCGCAAAAGCAACATATCTAGGAAAAATAATGAGTCATAAAATTGCTGTCCTTCCGGGTGACGGAATTGGCGTTGAAATTACCGAACAGGCTGTGCGTGTACTGACTGCGCTAGGCCTAGACATTGAACTGAATACAGCGCCTGTAGGCGGTGCAGCCTACGATCTCCACGGCCATCCCTTGCCGCCTTCCACACTGGAGCTGGCCAAGAATTCAAGCGCCATCCTGTTTGGCGCCGTAGGCGACTGGAAGTACGATAAGCTGGCGCGCGAATTTCGCCCCGAGCAAGCCATACTGGGCCTGCGCAAGGCGCTGAGCCTGTTCGCCAATTTGCGGCCTGCCATTTTGTATCCCCAACTGGCGAATGCCTCTTCGCTCAAGCCTGAAGTGGTGTCCGGGCTGGACATCCTGATCGTGCGCGAACTGACTGGCGATATTTATTTTGGCCAGCCACGCGGGGTACGCGAGGTGGAAAGTGGCCCATACAAGGGTGAGCGCCAGGGTTACGACACCATGCATTACGCTGAAACCGAAGTGCGGCGCATTGCTCATGTGGCGTTTCAGGCGGCGCAAAAGCGCAGCAAAAAACTGTGTAGTGTTGATAAGGCCAATGTGCTGGAAACCTCGCAGTTCTGGCGCGACATCATGATCACCGTGGCTGCGGAATACCCAGATGTCGAACTCTCGCATATGTATGTCGATAATGCCGCCATGCAGCTGGTGCGCGCACCCAAAGAATTCGATGTCATTGTTACGGGCAACTTATTCGGCGATATACTATCTGATGAAGCCGCCATGCTGACGGGTTCCATAGGCATGCTGCCTTCGGCCTCGTTGAATGCGTCCAATCAGGGTTTGTACGAACCCAGCCATGGTTCCGCCCCCGATATCGCGGGCCAGAACATTGCCAATCCGTTGGCAACCATACTGTCAAGCGCCATGATGCTGCGTTATTCCCTGCAAGAAGCCGGCCAGGCTGACCGCATTGAAGCGGCGGTACAGGCTGTTCTCGAGCAAGGCTTGCGTACAGCCGACATTTACGAAGCTGGCGCCACCAAAGTTTCCACCAGTGAAATGGGTGATGCCATACTGAAAGCATTAAAATAATGTTTCAGATCCGATTGTTATTTTTTTAAAGCGACAGCAACATGAGCCAAGTAGTGGGTTTGGTCGGGTGGCGCGGCATGGTGGGTTCGGTCCTCATGCAGCGTATGCGCGACGAGAATGATTTTTCCTTGTTCCAGCCGGTGTTTTTTTCCACCAGCAATGCGGGTGGGGCAGCGCCGGCCTGGGCCGATGGCGCAGGCCCTTTGCAAGATGCCTACAACATCGACGCACTGAAAAAATTGCCCATTATTCTAACGGCTCAAGGCGGCGACTACACTTCTGCCGTTTATCCCAAGTTGCGGGCGGCAGGCTGGGATGGCGTCTGGATAGACGCCGCCAGCACCCTGCGCATGAACGATGACGCCATTCTGGTGCTTGATCCGGTCAATCGCCCTGTCATCGATGCCGCATTGCAGCGCGGCGTTAAAAATTTCATAGGCGGCAATTGCACAGTAAGCTGCATGCTCATGGGCTTGTCAGGCCTGTTCAACAACGACCTGGTCGAATGGATGAGCAGCATGACCTACCAGGCTGCCTCGGGTGGCGGGGCTCAGCACATGCGCGAACTGCTTACCCAGTTCGGCCTGATCAATGCGGCAGTCAAGCTCAAGCTAGATGACCCTGCGTCGGCCATTCTCGATATCGACCGCGGCGTATTGCAAACGCAACAAGACCCCAATCTTCCCCGTGATCAATTTGGCGTTCCGCTGGGTGGCAGTCTTATTCCCTGGATAGACAAAGATCTGGGCAACGGCATGACACGCGAAGAATGGAAGGGTCAGGCTGAAACCAATAAAATCCTGGGGCGCGGCGAAGCCTTTGGTACGGCACCCACGCCCATCGACGGCCTGTGTGTGCGCATAGGCGCCATGCGCTGTCATAGCCAGGCGCTAACCATCAAGCTGAAGCGCGATGTCCCCCTCGATGAAATCAGCGATATCTTGCGTGAAGGCTCCCAGTGGGCCAAGGTCGTGCCCAACGAACGCGATGCCACCATGCAGCAACTCACGCCAGTGGCGGTTACCGGCACGCTCGATATCCCTGTAGGCCGTTTGCGTAAAATGTCTATGGGGCCAGAGTACCTAAGCGCTTTTACCGTAGGCGATCAGCTATTATGGGGGGCGGCTGAACCGCTACGCAGAATGTTGCGCATTACTTTAGGTGAACTGTAAACATGTATTTGTCCCGCTGGGTGTTTCCGTCTGTTGCGTTAGTCTTGAATACTAAGCCTTTGGTCGGAGCACTGGCGGCGGCTTTGCTTACATGTTCGGCGGCGCAGGCGGCAAACTTTGGGCATACGCGTATTGTGTCCGCCTTGGGGCAACCCTTGCGCATCGATGTTCCCGTTACCCAGCTTAGCGCCGACGACTTACGTTCCATTTCAGTGTCGCCGGCTCCGGCTGGGGCTTGGTCGCAGGCGGGCTTGACGCCCCCCGTAGACTTGGGCAGTTTGCAAACCCGCCTGGTTGATGGCTTTACCGCTGGCACCAAGGTTATACAGGTGCGCTCGACCCAGCCCTTCGATAAGCCGGTTGCTGATCTGCTGCTCGATGTCAAAACCGCAACAGGCCAGCAGCGTTTTCAGGTCAGCTTGCTGACCCAGGCAGGTGCCGCAAACTTGCGGCAGGCAGCGCCCGCGCCTGCGCAGCAAAGCGCGGGTACCACGGTTACAGCCGGCAGTCCTGCTGTTGCTGGCCTGCATGCTTCACAAGGCACACTGCGGGTAAGGTCGCACGACACCATGTTCGCTGTGGCGCGGCGGCATGCCGTACCTGGCGTAACGGTCTACCAAATGATGATCGCGCTGCAGCGGGCCAATCCCCAGGCTTTCATTGAACATAATGTCAATCTCGTCAAAGCGGGTTCCATGTTGTCCATGCCTGATATGGCTGGGCTGACTGCCATATCCGACCGCGAAGCCCGACGGATTTTTCAGCAGCAGGCGCAGGCTTTCGCTTTGTATCGACAACGCGCTGCAGGCCAGGCTGGCACTGTGGTACACCAAGAAGGTGCAGCGGCCCGGGGGCTGGTTTCATCCGACAGTACGCCGCTGGCATCTGCGCCCGCAGTGGGGCCGCGCGATCAATTGCGCTTGTCCGGCAGCCAGCCGGCCAAGGGCGCCGCTGGTGGCGCAAGCAAGGCGCCAGGGGTGGTGGGCGCTTCGGGCGCAGCCGGTGCGCAGGGCGGCGCGTTGCCTGATCAGCAGGCCGACAACCGCGTGTCTACGCAAAAAGGCATCAAAGATGCCGAAGCCCGGGTATCCCAGCTCGAGCAAAATGTAAAAAACCTGAACCAGGCATTGCAGTCCCAGGGCGAAGCCGCCACGGGTCTGTTGGTCGATGGCGTGAAAGGTCTGGGCTCATCGCTGGCCGATGCGGCCAATGCGGTTACTGGCGGCGCCAGCAGCCCATCTACCGAAGCGCCTGGCACGGGTGCGCAAGGTGCAACCAGCAACGGTAGCGCAAGCAGCGGTGGCACGGGCACTGGTATGCTTGCCAGCAGCAATGGCTTGCCTGGCGCGCCAGCGGCCAATACACAGCCCGCCCCTGCGGCTGGCGGCGCTGCGGCAAGCAACGCGGCGCCTGGGGCTGCTGCGGTTGCAGCCAATAACACTCCCAACAATGCTGCCGCGTCGGATGCCAGTCGGGCAAACGGCGTGGCACAACCTATTTCAACTAAGGCAGAAAAAACCGTGTCGTGGATACAAGAGCATATGCTGGGTGTCATTACTGGCTTGCTGGCATTGATCGTGCTGATCATTGCCTGGATACTTCGCCGGGCCAACGCGGCTCGCGATGGCGATGATCACGGCAGGCTCATTACCGAAGCCATGGTTCAAGAAAAGCTCGACAAGATCAATCTTGATTTAGAGCAGGCATTGCCCAACGAACCGCATTCCCGAAAAGGCTGATCATGCCGCGCATGGCCTTAGGGGTAGCCTACGATGGCTCCTTCTGGCAAGGGTGGCAGACACAACCGGGCGGGCGCACGGTGCAAGACAGCCTTGAATCAGCCCTGAAACGCTTTTTGGCTCAACCAGCAGGCACCATTTGCGCAGGGCGCACTGATACCGGCGTGCATGCGCTGGGGCAGGTTGTGCATATCGACACCACGGCCGATAGGCGCCTGGAATCCTGGGTGCGCGGCTTGAATGCCTTGCTGCCAGACAGTGTGGCAGTGCAGTGGGCGCAAGTTGTGCCTGATTCCTTTCATGCCAGGTTTTCGGCTGTTTCGCGCAGTTATCTGTATGTGGTGCGCAACGCCAGGGTGCGTTCGCCTTTGCTGCATGGCCGTGTTGGCTGGTGCTACCATGCCTTGAATCTGGATCACATGCGCGACGCCGCCCAGCGCTTGCTGGGGGAACATGATTTCAGCAGTTTTCGCTCGTCCCAGTGCCAGGCGGCCAGTCCCATACGTACACTGCAGTCTTTAGATATAGCGCAGCATGGTGACTTTTTTCTGTTTACCTTCCAGGCCAATGCATTCCTGCATCACATGATACGCAACCTGATGGGGGCATTGCTGTACATAGGGCAGGGCAAGCAGGCCCCGTCCTGGATCAACACCCTGTTGGCACAACGTGATCGCCGCCAGGCCGCTCCTACGTATGCACCCGACGGCCTGTATTTGATAGGGGCTGATTATCCGCCTCAATTTCAACTGCCCCTCGTCCTGGCCAGCCAGGCCATATTTTCACATTTGGGACTAAGTCCATTTATGCCTTGACCAAGGGCATACACCAAGGGTGCGGCACTGTTGAATCGTATAGAATTCAGGCCGTTTCCAGCCTAGCGTATCGTCTATACTTGTAAGCTTTTGTGTGCCAAAAGCCTGCTCGTTACGCAGCCACAAAGTCGAAGGCGCTGTCACCCACCTGAGTGGAACTCATGAAATTCTTACTGGCTATATCGAAAATCATCGACAACATAAACCAAAGGGTGGGGCAGGTTGTAATTTGGTTGACCCTGGTTGTGGTGCTGGTCAGCGCCACCAACGCCACCATACGCAAGATATTCAACGTCAGCTCCAATGCCTGGCTGGAATTGCAGTGGTATTTGTTCGGCGCCATTTTCCTGTTGGCGGCAGGCTATACCTTCTTGCGTAACGAGCACGTACGGGTCGACGTCTTGTCGCAACGCTTCTCCAAGCGCACGCAAATAATAATAGAAATTTTTGGGGTGTTGTTTTTCTTGTTCCCCGCTTGCATGCTTATCTTTTGGCTGTCCTTGCCCTATTTTTACGAATCATTTGTTTTGCACGAGCTCTCGTCCAATACGGGGGGCTTGATACGCTGGCCGGCAAAACTGTTGATTCCTGTCGGGTTTGGCTTACTGATTCTGGCGGGGCTGTCGCACTTGATCAAATGCATAGGGTTTTTAATGGGCATCTGCCCCGACCCCACCGCCCGCATCGCTGAAAAAAGCGCTGAAGAACAGTTGGCTGATGAAATTCGCATGATGGCCGACGGGAATCCAGAAAGCACTAATCAAAACACAACAAGCAAGGGTCGTTAGTCATGGAGTTTTTTATCGATAACCTGGCCCCGATCATGTTTATCAACTTGATCCTGTTTTTGTTGCTGGGCTTTCCCGTCGCTTTTTCACTGGCCGCCAACGGTATTCTGTATGGCCTGGTGGCTATCCAACTCGATCTGATGCAACCCGCCTTGTTCCAGGCCTTGCCGCAGCGCGTATTTGGCATAGTTGCCAACGATACCTTGCTGGCAGTGCCGTTTTTTACGCTCATGGGGCTGATACTCGAACGCTCAGGCATGGCCGAAGATCTGCTTGAAACTGTTGGCCAGCTGTTTGGTCCGATACGCGGCGGGCTGGCCATTGCCGTGGTGCTGGTGGGCGCCATGCTGGCAGCGACCACCGGAGTGGTGTCGGCCTCGGTCATTTCCATGGGCCTGATTTCCTTGCCCATCATGCTGCGCTACGGCTACGACCGGCGCCTGGCGGCTGGGGTTATTGCCGCCTCGGGAACCTTGTCGCAAATTATTCCACCATCCTTGGTGCTTATCATTCTGGCTGACCAGCTTGGGCGTTCCATAGGCGATATGTACCGGGGCGCCATGGTGCCGGGCCTGCTGTTGGCGTTTGCCTATATTGTTTATGTAGTGATTGTGTCGTTGCTCAGGCCTGCCAGCGCGCCGGCTTTGCCAGTCGAAGCCCGTATTTACGTCAAGCCCGATGGCAGCCGCGGGTTGCGCTCGCTTGCCATTCTTACGGTCATTGCTTCTACTGTTTCCTATTTCGGTTCCGAGTATTATTTCAGCGAACATGCGCAAATACCCGTCGATGAGCGTGTGGTCATTATTCTGATGGGCTGGGGCATTACGGCGCTGGTCATTGCGTTGGTCAACAAAACCTTGCGCCTGGGGCTGCTGTCTGAAATTGCCGAGCGGGTTACTTTCGTCATGATCCCGCCGCTGTTTCTCATTTTCCTGGTACTAGGCACCATTTTCATTGGTGTGGCCACACCCACCGAAGGCGGCGCCATGGGTGCGGTAGGGGCATTGATCATGGCGGTATCGCGTGGTCGGTTTTCGTTTGCGCTGCTGAAGCAGGCCATGGACACCACGACCAAGCTGTCTTGTTTCGTGGTTTTTATCCTGGTGGGGTCCACCGTATTCAGTCTGAGCTTTCGCGGCGTCAATGGCGACTTGTGGGTCGAGCACCTGCTTATCGGCTTGCCTGGCGGAGAATGGGGCTTTCTTATCGTTGTCAGTCTGTTGACTTTCTTCTTGGCGTTTTTCCTTGATTTTTTCGAGCTGGCCTTTATTATCGTTCCTTTGCTGGGGCCGGTGGCCGATAAAATGGGCATAGACCTGATCTGGTTCGGTGTATTGTTGGCAGTCAATATGCAAACGTCATTTATACACCCACCGTTTGGTTTTGCGTTGTTCTATTTGCGTTCTGTCGCCCCCAAAGAAGATTATCACGATCGTGTTACCGGAAAACTGATTCCCAAGGTAACGACTGGTCAAATCTATTGGGGATCGGTACCGTTTATCTGTATTCAGGTTGCCATGGTCGCGGCTGTCATGGTGTTTCCCGGCATGGTTACACATTACAAAGACGAGGTGTCTACGGTTGATCCGTCCACCATCAAGTTTGGCGCCGAAGCTACCTATGGTTCGGATGGCTATGGCGATAACGCCAATACCGATGCTGATGACGCCGGGGCGGCGTTCAAATAACTAGACTGTGCCACTATGCTCATACCATTTCGTACCCGTGTCAAAATCTGCGGCCTGACTCGGCCTGACGATGTGCAAGCCGCCGTGCAGGCAGGTGTCGATGCAATCGGGCTGGTCATGTATCCCAAAAGCTCACGTGCGGTCAGTATCGAGCAGGCCCGCGCGTTGCGTGCAGCCGTGCCTGCCTTCGTGAATGTAGTGGTCTTGTTTGTCAACGCAACTGTCCAAGAGGTGCAAGACACCATCCGGCTAGTGCAGCCTGATCTGTTGCAGTTTCATGGTGATGAGTCGCCGCAATACTGCGCCAGTTTCGGCCACCGGTACATGCGTGCTTTTCGCGTGGGCGCGCCCGGTCTGGATACCGCAGAAGGCTTATTGCAGGCTTGCCAGGCATATCAGTCAGCCAGTGCCTGGCTGTTCGATAGCTATAGCGATACCTACGGAGGCAGCGGTCTGGTCCTTGATAGCAGCCTGTTGCGGTCGGTGCAAGCCGCTTGCAACACTCAGGCCTTGGTGCTTGCCGGCGGCCTGAATCCCAGCTCAGTGGCCGAGCGTATCGCGGCAGTCCGGCCTTATGCGGTCGATGTCAGTAGTGGTGTCGAAGTCTCGCCAGGGGTGAAGTCCAGCCAGAAGATAGCGCAGTTCATGGCTGCTGTACGCGGCGTTTAGCGCGTAGCGTGTAATCCGGCAAACAAGCCGTGGCGTTCATCCAGGAGCGCAGATTGCCTCAAGGCAATAGCTCCAAGCTAATTTCCGCACCATGGTTGTCTGTGTAACGTAGCCATTGCGCACCACATGTACTGCAACGATATTGTCGCTTGAGCGTGCCGCCGTATTCTGCGGGCGAATGAACTTCCATTAATTGCAAGTGTGGATGAGGCAAGGCGTTGGCGGTTTTTCGCCAAATGACATTACAGGCTGGGCAAATCGGTAAGGAAGTCATACTAGATATTGTCAGTCATAATAATTTAAGTCTCAAGCTGATTTTCACGTATTTTGACGCTTGTCTTGGAAATGCCTTTGTATTTATATAGTTACTGACGCTGACATAGCCTTTGTTTGGCATCGTGCTTGCACAATTCGCCAAGCGCCGTTACAAAAAGGATGGCCAGTCAGCGCATAATGCGTTCCTACAGAGTGTAGATGCCAGACGCGGTAAAAAAACCGTTCGTTTGGGTAGTGACGGCATGCCAATAGCATGCAATCCTCAAGTAATTGATCGCCAGCGCAGGTTTTTCGGGTTCACAGCGCAACGGCCAGGAGGAAAAAAGTGGCTACTATTTCAACAATTAAAAAAACAGGGGTTTATGTAACGCGTGGAGGCGGGCTGGCTTTTATCGTCGATATCAAGGCTGGCAGGGTAATTCAGTGCCGTGGTTACGTCATTACCGGCACACGCCTGAACACCTTGCCGGAGTGGGGCGTCTGGACCCCAGATGGCCGGCTCATAGGCAGCAGTATCGACGATCACGAGAAAGATATCCTGCAATCAATATGATGCAGTGGCCGCCGCAATAGCCAGATGCAAGCCCCAATTTGACACCTTGTAAATAAACAGGTTAGAATGCTGTTCTTTCTAGGCGGTTAGCTCAGTTGGTTAGAGCGCTACGTTGACATCGTAGAGGTCGCTGGTTCGAATCCAGTACTGCCTACCAGAATTATTTCGTGGTTTTGCATAAGTCGTAAAAGCCGGGTGCAAAAAACAAACGTAAAAACCCGCAAGTTGTGTTGCTTGCGGGTTTTTTTGTGCCTTATAAAGGTTTTTGCGCTGTTGAGTGTTACACTAGCACCACGATTACACTATTCATTTTTGGATTATATGAACTCCAGCACTACGCGAACCCCGACCTGTTGTGTTTAGCTGTCGCCGCGTATTGTTCAGTCTAAAGCAAATCAAAAAACCCAAAACGCGGCCTATGCCGCGTTTTTGCATTTTCAGGACAACCTATGGTTCAAATTACCTTGCCTGACGGCTCGCAGCGCGAGTTTCCGGGTCCCGTGTCTGTCAACGATATAGCCCACTCGATAGGTACCGGGTTGGGCCGCGCAGCGTTGGGCGGCCGTGTCACGGTGGGTGATGCTGAACCCAGGCTGGTTGATACCAGCTTTGTCATTGAACACAATGCGCAATTGGCCATTATCACCGCCAAAGACCCTGATGGCCTGGACTTGATCCGTCACTCAACCGCTCATTTGCTGGCGTATGCTGTCAAGTCGCTGTTTCCCGAGGCTCAGGTCACCATTGGGCCAGTCATTGACAATGGCTTTTATTATGACTTTTCCTATAAGCGTCCGTTCACACTTGATGATCTGGAAGCCATCGAAAAGAAAATGACTGAACTCGCTCGCAAGAACGAGCCGGTAACGCGCGAAGAATGGTTGCGTGACGACGCCGTTGCTTATTTCAAGGGCATAGGCGAACACTACAAAGCCGAAATCATTGCGTCCATTCCTTCCAACGAGTCCATCAGCCTGTACCGCGAGGGCGACTTCATTGATTTGTGCCGTGGCCCGCACGTGCCATCTACCGGCCACCTGAAAGTGTTCAAGCTGATGAAAGTGGCTGGCGCTTATTGGCGCGGCGACAGCAAAAACGAAATGCTGCAGCGCATTTACGGCACAGCCTGGGCTTCCAAAGATGAACAGGCCAATTATCTGACCATGCTCGAAGAGGCCGAGCGCCGCGATCACCGCAAGCTGGGCCGCGAACTCGACCTGTTCCACTTCCAAGAAGAGGCTCCAGGGCTGATTTTCTGGCATCCCAAAGGCTGGACCTTATGGCAGCAGGTTGAACAATACATGCGTGCCGTGTATGTTGATAATGGCTATGAAGAAGTCAAGGCGCCGCAAATACTCGACTTGTCGCTGTGGAAGAAAACCGGCCACTGGGATAACTACGCCGAAAACATCTTCACCACCGAATCCGAAAACCGCACTTATGGCCTAAAACCCATGAACTGCCCGGGTCATGTGCAGATTTTCAATTCCGGCTTGCATTCGTATCGGGAATTGCCCATACGTTATGGCGAATTCGGCCAGTGCCATCGTAACGAACCTTCCGGTTCGCTGCACGGCACTATGCGTGTGCGTGGGTTTACCCAAGACGACGGCCATATTTTCTGTACCGAAGACCAGTTGCAGCAAGAGTGCGTGGCGTTTACCGCCTTGCTGCAAAAAGTCTATGCCGATTTCGGTTTTACCGAGATACTGTATAAAGTGGCAACCCGCCCCGAAAAGCGCATTGGTTCCGACGAAGTGTGGGACAAGGCCGAGCAAGCCCTTATGGACAGCCTGGATCACACCGGTTGCGAATACGAGGTCTCTCCGGGCGAAGGGGCTTTCTATGGCCCCAAAATTGAATATACGTTGAAAGACGCTATTGGGCGTCATTGGCAATGTGGCACCATCCAGGTTGATTTTTCCATGCCCGAGCGCCTGGGCGCTGAATACGTCGACGCCGCTGACCAGCGTAAAACACCGGTTATGTTGCACCGCGCCATACTGGGTTCGTTCGAGCGTTTCATAGGTATGCTGATCGAAAATCACGCGGGCGCCATGCCGGCCTGGTTGTCGCCCGAGCATGCTGTGGTCTGCTGTATTTCCGAGCCATCAGCCGATTATGCCGCCGAAGTTGTCAAAAGCCTGAAAAAACAGGGCCTCAGGGCCAGCTCCGATTTGCGTGCTGAAAAAATCACCCGTAAAATCCGTGAACACAGTATGCAAAAAATACCGTACATTCTAGTGGTAGGCGAAAAAGAACGCGAAACCGGTAAAGTGGCGGTACGCGGCAGGGGCGGAGTCGACTTGGGGGTAATGTCCCTGGCCGATTTCACCACCCGCCTGCAAAACGAAATCAACTCCCGGGCGTAATGCCGGGTAAGCCAGTAAAGGCCTGATTTTTTATTAATTCTAGGAGTCTTAGACATCGCAACCGAAAAACCACATCGCATCAATGGTGAAATCCGCGTCCCCGAGGTGCGTCTTATTGGAGTAGAAGGTGAACAGCTAGGGGTTGTCAAAACCGCCGACGCCATCCTTCTGTCTGAACAACACGAAGTAGACCTGGTCGAGATAGCACCCAATGCGGAGCCTCCGGTCTGCCGGTTGATGGACTATGGCAAGTTCAAGTATCAAGAACAAAAACGCCAACAAGAGGCACGGTCCAAGCAAAAGATCATCCAGGTAAAAGAAGTCAAGTTCCGTCCCGGAACCGACGAAGGCGATTACCAGGTCAAGTTGCGCAACTTGCGCCGCTTTATCGAAGAAGGCGACAAGGCCAAAGTCACCTTGCGTTTTCGCGGTCGGGAAATGGCGCACCAGGAATTGGGCATGCGTGTGCTGGAACGTGTACGCGACGACCTCGTCGAACTATGTCAGGTAGAAGCCATGCCCAGGCTGGAAGGCCGTCAAATGGTCATGGTTTTGGCGCCGCGCAAAAAAGCGGTTCCAGGCAAGTCCGGCGACGCTGCCTGATCCTGAACCTTTAAAAAACTCCCGTCTGCCGGGTTTTCCTCGCAGACGGGCGCATGCAGGTGTCCTATGCACGTCTTGTTTGTTATTGATCCCTTGTTGTCCCTCAAGGCTTATAAAGATTCGTCAGTAGCAATGATGCGTGCCCTGACCGCCCGGGGGCACTCCTTAAGTGTGGCCCATCAGGCCGATCTGTATATCGACGAAGGCGTGGTCAAGGTTGTGGCAACCGGTATTGACCTGGTCGACGGCGCCGACTTGCATGGCCATGCCTGGTGGCGTGAACGCAGTGCGGCGCACGACGCCGTTCTGTCCGGGTTTGATGCCGTGCTTATGCGCAAAGACCCGCCCTTCGACATGGAATACGTCTATGCCACGCATTTGCTGGAATACGGGCAGGCGCAAGGCGCCAAGGTCTTCAATTCCGGTGCGGCCATACGTAACCATCCCGAAAAGCTGGCAATTACCGAATTTGCCTCGTTTACAGCACCAACGCTGGTTACGTGCGATATGCCGCGCTTGCGCGCCTTTCACGACAAACACCTTGATGTCATCGTCAAACCCCTGGACGGCATGGGCGGCACAGGTATTTTCCGTTTGCGCGAAAATGAACATAACCTGGGCGTCATTCTTGAAACCCTTACCGACAATGGCACGCGCACCATCATGGCGCAACGCTATATTCCCGACATCATCAATGGCGACAAGCGTATCTTGCTGATTGCCGGAAAGCCGGTGCCTTACGCCCTGGCGCGTATTCCTTTGGCGGGGGAAACTCGCGGCAATCTTGCTGCGGGAGGCCGTGGCGTGGCGCAGCCCTTATCCACGCGCGATCTCGAAATCGCACATGCCATAGGGCCGCAACTGGTTGACCGGGGTTTGTTGCTGGTGGGGCTGGACGTCATCGGCGACTACATTACCGAAGTCAACGTTACCAGCCCGACTTGTTTCGTGGAAATCACCGAGCAAACCGATTTTGACGTGGCCGACTGCTTTGCAGCGGCGCTTGAGCAGGCAGCAGGTATTTGAATGACTCGCATTGTATTGGTCATGCACGAGCCGTTGGGCTCGGCTTTTGCGGCATGCGCTGGGCATGTTCTGGGCCAGAAGGTGGACTTGAGCGTTATTGATGTCGCCCCCGATGCCGACCCTGCAGCTCTGGTTGCCAGCTTGTCCCGGCAGCTTTTGCAGCACGGCAACGAGGCAACACTGATACTTTGCGATATATTCGGGGCTACGCCTTTCAATATCGCCAAGCAGGCCCTCAAGCAGGTTACCGATCAGGGGCAGGTGGTGCACCTTATCACCGGCACCAATTTGTGCATGGTATTGAAGGCTCTGACCGATCAGCAGGAAAATCCAGATAAACTAAGCGAAAGTGTGCGTATCGGGGCGCTGCGGGGAATAGTCAACGCCGATCAGGCATGCTGAGCCTTCCCCAGTTTTTTGTGACTGCTTAAATAAAGAAAAGGGTCTTATGCCATCCATCGATATCGTCATCAGCAACAAACTGGGTTTGCATGCTCGCGCTGCAGCCAAGCTTACACAGCTGGCAGGCAAATTCAGCAGTGAAATCTTCATTGCGCGCGGTGCGCAGCGGGTGAATGCAAAAAGCATAATGGGGGTCATGATGCTGGCCGCCGGCTTGGGGGTTACCGTCAAGGTCGATGCAAGCGGCGACGACGCTTCACAGGCGCTGCTTGATATCCAGTCCCTGTTCAACAGCAAGTTCGGCGAACAGGAATAGTTCGACCTTTTCGGTTGTCATAATTAGCGTTCCATGCCATGACCACGCACCTCATTTCCGATAACCATGGGCTGGGCGCTATGTTGTGCCTGCAGGGGCAGGGCGTGGTCAAGGGCTATGCCATAGGCCGGGCGGCCATCATGAGCGCAGCAGCCCTCGAAGTCGCGCACTACCGCATAGCTCCCGACGACATCAAGGCAGAATGCGGGCGTCTTGAAGCCGCCTTGCGCACAGCCAGCGACGAGCTCCAGCTTATGGTCAGCGCACTGCCCGAAGATGCGCCGCGCGAACTTGGCCCTTTGCTGACCGTGCACAGTTTGCTGCTCGACGATCCCATGCTGTTGCAGCAAACCAGCAATCTCATCATCGAGCGCCATTACAACGCCGAATGGGCGCTGACCACGCAGGGGCAGTTGCTGGCTGAACAGTTTTCCATCATGGAAGACGAGTATCTGCGCGAGCGCGGCGCCGATATCCGCCAAGTCATTGAAAAGGTCTTGCGTGTGCTGTCGGGCTCTACCGCCTTGCTGCCCGATATCGATGCCGGCAATTACGATGACCCGCTTATCGTGGTTGCCCGCGATATCTCGCCCGCCGACATGCTGCGCCTGCGCGGTGGCCGGTTTGCAGCGTTTTTAACCGATCTGGGCGGCCCTACCTCGCATACCGCTATTGTCGCGCGCAGCATGAATGTGCCGGCGGTGGTGGGCCTGGGCCACATACGCATGCTGGTGCGCGACGGCGATATGCTGGTGGCTGACGGCCTGACCGGTACGGTGCTGATCAACCCATCACCGCAAGTGCTCCAGGAATACCGCAATCGCCAGGCCGCCTATGCAAGCGGGCGCGCCGAACTGGCGTTATTGCGCGATGCCCCGGCGATTACCCTGGATGGCATACAAATCAAGCTTGAAGCCAATATCGAGCTTCCCGAAGAAGCCGTTGCCGCTATGCAGGCGGGGGCTGATGGCATAGGCCTGTTTCGCAGCGAATTCCTTTTCATGGGCCGTCCCGATCTACCCTCTGAAGACGAGCAGTATGAAGCCTATGCGTCGGTGTTGAAAACCATGGCGGGTCGACCCGTGACCATACGCACCCTGGATTTGGGCGCCGATAAAACCCTGGATGGCGACGTTACCGTGGCCACCAACCCGGCACTAGGCCTGCGGGCCATACGCTATTGCCTGGCCAACCCCGAAATTTTCGCCACACAGCTAAGGGCCTTGCTGCGCGCTTCAGTACACGGCCATGTGCGCATCCTGATACCCATGATCTCGCACATGCACGAAGTTCGCGCCACGCGCCAGGCCATAGAGTCTGCCTGCCAGGAACTGGAAACCAGAAGGGTGCCCTATGCGCGCAATTTTTCACTGGGCGCCATGGTCGAGATTCCCGCCATGGCCATTGCCATCGAGCCTTTTGCCGAGGCTCTGGATTTCCTGTCGATAGGCACCAATGATCTCATTCAGTACACCCTGGCCATAGACCGTGGCGACAGCGACGTGGCCGACCTATACGACCCCATGCATCCGGCGGTGTTGCGCCTTATTGCCCACACCATCAATTCCGCCGAGCGCGCTGGCAAGCCTGTGGCGGTATGCGGTGAAATCGCCGGGGATTCCCGCGTTACCCGCATGCTATTGGGTCTGGGCCTGACGGAATTCTCCATGCATCCCCAGCAATTGCTGGACGTGAAAAAAGAAGTTCGGCAGGCCCATTCCAATGCCTTGCGCGTCAAGGTGGCCTCGGCCCTGAACCGCGCTGAACGTATTGACCTGGACGCCTTGTCAAATACATAGCGGTGTCGGATTACGCGTTAATCCGACAACCCACGCAAAAACTCATCAGTAATGGTAAGCCGTTTCCCCATGTGCGTGAATATCCAGCCCTTCACGTTCAATATCGGCGCCCACTCTTAAGCCGCATACTTTATCGGCAATAAAAAACCCAATCCAGGCCACTGTCGCCGACCAGGCTACTGTAATCAGCACCCCCTCAAGCTGTATGGCCAATTGATGTGGAATCATCCAGGCGCTGACCAGGCCTGGCCCACCCAGCGCCTGAGCATTGAATACCCCTGTCAACAGCGCACCTGCGATGCCGCCCACGCCATGTATGCCAAAAACATCCAGGCTATCGTCGACCTTCAGCAAACGCTTCAAGCCATTCACGCCCCAAAAGCAGACCGTGCCGGTTACCAGGCCAATAAACAAGGCGCCGCCAGGACCTACCAGACCCGCCGCCGGCGTGACCCCCACCAGCCCGGCCACTGCGCCCGAAATTGCACCCAGCAATGACGGTTTTCCCTTGTATTTCCATTCAAGCAGCAGCCACGCAAGAACGGCTCCGGCAGTAGCCAGCATGGTATTGAAGAAGGCCAGAGCAGCGATGTCGTTGGCGCTGAGCGCCGAGCCTGCATTAAAGCCGAACCAGCCCACCCACAGCAGCGATGCGCCCGTCATGGCCATGGGCAGGTTGTGAGGCTGCATGGCTTCGCGGCCATAGCCCACACGCTTGCCGATGAAGTAGGCGCCCACCAGGCCGGCCACCCCGGCATTGATATGCACCACCGTGCCGCCGGCAAAGTCCAGCGCGCCGCGCAAAAACAGCCAGCCATCGGGAGCCCAAACCATATGGGCGATAGGCAGGTAGGCAAAGCTCAGCCAGATCAGCGTAAACAGCATGATGGCGGAGTATCGAGCTCGTTCTGCCAGGCCCCCGACAATCAAGGCGCAAGTGATGCCAGCGAACGTGGCCTGGAAAGCGGCAAAGGCAAGTTCCGGGATGCTGCCTGACAGTTCGAATTTCCTGGAGGCCAGATCAAACATGCCAGCGAATACTATCCGTGAAAATCCGCCCAATACGGCATTGCCTTCGGTGAAGGCCAGCGAATAGCCGTAGATGAACCAGACCACTATTGCCAGCGCAAACGTCGAGATCACCTGTATCAGGATGGACAGCACATTCTTGGCCCGGACCAGACCGCCATAAAATAACGCCAGTCCTGGCACAGCCATCAATAACACCAGCAGGGTAGAAACACTAACCCACGCGAAATCGGCTTTATCCATGTTTTACTCCAAAGTAGTCAGTGCAAGCCTGGCGGCAAGGGCAAGTGGCGCCAGGATGTGGTGGGGCAAAGAGTAAGGCGCTGGAGGTCGCCAGCAGCATAGTAGGGGTGGGGCGCTAGAGCGCGTGCTCGCCGCTTTCGCCTGTGCGTATGCGTATTGCCTGCTCAATAGCGGTAACGAACACCTTGCCGTCGCCTATCTTGCCCGTATGCGCCGCTGCACACAGGCTTTCGATCGCCAGTTCGATCTGGTCATCGGCTACAGCCATTTCCAGGCGCAGTTTGGGCAGGAAGTCGACCGTATATTCAGCGCCCCGGTAGAGTTCCGTATGCCCCTTCTGGCGCCCAAAGCCCTTGACCTCGGTAACCGTCATTCCCTGTATACCGATATCCGATAAAGCCTCACGAACTTCATCGAGTTTGAAAGGCTTGATAATGGCGGTGATCATTTTCATGGCAGTTCCAGGTAAGGTTGACAACCTGAAATACGCAAAAATCATGCCAAGTGTTTGTTTTGGGCGTACTGCTTGGGATGTTGTTTTGTTAGATCACGCGTCTGGGGGCGCTAATCCGACCTACGAGTTCAACAGGGTATCTAGATTGGATTAGGGCGAAGCCTGTAATCCGACACCCATGACTCCAAAAAAGTGCCATACGCTGTGCCTCAAATTGGTGCATATCTTGGCGACTTCGCACCAATACGCAACCTTTGCTGGTTTGCATCTGCACAAAACTGTAATAGTTTCTGTGTAATTCGGGTCATTTGTATCTTGATGTATGGCTGAGCCCAGCAGCTATTCAAGCATCTACCACTGATACCTAAAGGCTTTTGTGAAAAGAAAGAACTTAAAGAATATATTATTGAAATCAGTGTTTACACTAGGTTCCTAGGAGCAGTGCTTTCTGTGGCTAGAATTGTTACTAAGCCAGTTGTAACAAGCTCGCTGTTGAGCCGTCAGTCGCACCGGATCAGCAAAACGTATTGCGACTTAGAATTAATGAGGAATACCATGGAAAAAGCCCGCACACATCTTGCCGTTATTGCAATGATTGCATCCATGAGCCTGCTTGCAGCATGCTCCAAGGGCGAAGATACCAGCGCGCCTGCTACCGGCAGCGCTCCTGTCGAGACGCCGGCCCCTGCACCCGCGCCAGCACCTGCCCCTGCTCCGGCACCTTCTTCCGATACGCCTGCCACGCAGTCGCCGTCGAGTTCCAGTGAATCGATCAAAGAAACTGTAAAGGAAGCTGCCAACACCGTTGCCGAGAAAGCTGAACAGTTGAAAGATGCAACCGCTGAAAAAGCCGGCCAGATAGGCGACGCCATTAAAGAGGGCGCAGCCAAAGCCGACAAAGCTATCCAGGACAAAGTAGGCAATGGCGTAACAGCCACCACCCCACCCACCAATAATTAAGATATCGTAGGTCGGATTACGGCGCGCAAGCGTCTAATCCGACCTACGAGCATGCCAAGTAAGCGCCATTCATGTTAATTAATTTGACCTGTCCGACGCGAAGTTGTCCATACGGACAAATCTGTCCAATCATCATTCAGCCGCCACCCACAACCTATACGGTTTCTAAAAAACCAGCAGTACAGTCATGTGCTTTCCGTGTGGCTGTATATTGTCTTGCATTGATTCAGCCACCAGAATGATTCGGCTCAATGTTTTATATTCAATCATTAAGATCTGCAATGTATAGTCAAAGTTGATCTGGTTGATATATGGAATTAGGGCCTGGCTGTGGGTGCCAGCTTCAAATCGCCATCTCGATTCTGAGGCTCGCTTGATCCAGCAATAAGACTGGGCAGGTGCAGGGGCGTCCAAGCAGTTTTTGTACATGTTTTCATTACATACAGTTTTAATCGAGGGGGGGTTATGCATTTACTGCTGGCAAGTTTCAGTCACGAAACCAATACTTTTTCATCCGATAAGACTCGGTTGCCCGAGTTCTTCGGATTCCGCGACGTTCCCGTAACCGGCGAGGAAGCAGTCCGTAGCAGGCGCGGCACAGGCTCCAGCATAGGGGGCCATATCGATTACCTGGAATCCGAGAATATCTCGTTTGACTTGGCCGTTGCTGCAAATGCCTGGCCCAGCGGTGTTGTCGCAAAAGAGGCTTATGAGCAAATCGTAGGCCTGATTACTGATGCGCTGGCTGCCAGGCATTACGATGGGGTTCTGCTTGAACTGCACGGCGCCATGGTGGCGGAAGAGTTTGAAGATGGCGAAGGCGAACTACTGCGACGTTTACGGGAAATTAACTCCACCATACCGATAGGCGTCACGCTGGACATGCACGCCAATAATTATGCCGCGCTAGTGGATAAAGTCACTGTGTTGACCGGCTATCACACCTACCCGCACGTTGACATGAATGAGGCGGGGCAGCGTTGCGCAGGGCTGTTGATCAGAACATTGCGTGGGGAAATAAAACCGACCATCGCCTTTGGTACTCGTCCTATGCTGCCACATATCATGCGGCAAGGCACTCACGAGAACCCCAACCGCTCATTGCAGGCGGCATGCATAGATCTTGAAAAAGAACAGTGTTTGGCTGCGTCGCTGTTTACCGGGTTTCCACATGCTGATATTGAGTATGCAGGGCTTTCGGTGGTTGTCGTCACCGATGGTGATCAGGGTTTGGCGGATAGCATTTGTGACAGGTTGCTTACCCAGGCTTGGGAAGAGCGTGCCGGCTTTAATTATCAGCCCAGCCCGCTGGAAAGCAGCATTACGAAGGCCAAGCAATCCACCGATTTTCCCGTTGCCATCCTTGACCATTGCGACAACGTCGGTTCAGGCGGTCCCATGGACACCACCGTTGTCCTTGCGGAAATGATCCGGCAAGGGCTCACTGATGCCGTTTTCTTTGCCATCCGGGACCCGCAGGCAGTAGAAGCCGCGGCGAAAGCAGGGGTGGGTGCAACGGTCACATTGACCATAGGTGGCCATGCCCAATTTGTAGCTACCGGTGAAGATAATCCACCGCTTACGATCTCTGGACGGGTTCGTACACTGCACGATGGTCAGATCAAGCTTCATGGCCCCATGAAAACAGGGATGATAATTCCTATTGGGAAAACGGCTGTGATCGATGTTGCCGGTATCTTGGTGGTGCTTATTTCGGAAAGAACAGAACCCGCTGATATCAGTTACTTTTCTTCGCTTGGCATTGATGTGCGAAGCAAAAAATACATTGCGATCAAGAGTCGGGTGCACTGGCGGGCAGGGCTGGGTGATATCGTTGCCAAAGCGATCGAAAGCGATGGCATCGGCATCACCACGTCTGATTATTCAAAGCTTAAATTCAAGAAGGTCCGTCGTCCTATCTACCCCTTGGATGCCATTGATAATTAGCCGGTTCTGGGGGTAGGCCCGTAGGGAGGATTACGATCGTTAGCGCCGTATAACCCAACAAGTAACGCAGCCATTGTGCAAGTGCCCGATAACGCTTTTTTCGCCATAAAAATCTATTATAGGAAGTATTTCCATGATCAAGATAAAACGCCGTCAAGTAGTGACAGGTATGGGTTTGGGTGTGTTGGGCTTGGCTGCGCCACTGGCTTCGGTTTGGGCGGCTGACGCTGCTTGGCCACAGCACGCAGTTAATTTTATTGTTACCTTTCCTGCGGGTGGTCCGGTTGATACGGTAGCCCGTTTCGTAACCAAACCTTTGGGTGAAAAGTGGGGCAAGCCTGCCATTGTCGATAACAAGGCAGGGGCTGGCGGTATCGTGGGCGCCCGCATAGCACTGAAAGAAAAGCCGGACGGTTATTCTTTTTTCTTTCCCGGAATACATCATTCAGTATTGCCCAGCTTGCGCACAGACCTGGGTTACGACATACAGGCTGATTTTGAACCTGTAGGGTCGGTTGCAGGCTTCCCCATCATTTTAGTCGTGCACCCGTCCTTGCCGGTAAAAACGGTGAAGGAACTGATTAGCTACGCTAAAGAAAACCCAAGTAAAGTGTCGTTCAGTTCGTCGGGCACAGGGGGCGGTACGCACCTGGCGGGTGAATTGTTCAATAGCATGGCTGGCGTCAAGCTTCAGCATATTCCTTACCGGGGCAGTGCACCAGCCATGCAAGACCTTGTGGGTGGGCAGGTGCAGGTGATGTTTGCCGATGCGCCATCGGCGTTGCCGTTTATCAAGTCGGGCCATATTATTGCCCTGGGTGTGGGCAACCCCGAGCCATCGGCACTGGTTCCCGGCGTTCCCACCATTGCCGAAGCCGGCGTCCCTGGCTATAACGTTTATACTTGGACAGGCCTGATGGCTCCCAAGGGTACGCCGCAAGACATCATCAAGAAATTGAATCATGACTTGGTCGGCGTCTTGAAAGACCCCACCATTGGGGCTGTAATGGCCGCAGCCGGCGCCGAACCCATGCCAGGCACCCCAGAAGAATTCGCTCAGTTTTTTGATGACGAAATCAAGAAATGGGCGAAAGTCATAAAAGAAGCCAATATTAAAATCGAGTAGGTAAGATTAGGGCGAATGGTACTTACGTTATTAACTAACTTGGATGGAGCCCATTATGATCAATCGCAACAACTGGATAGAAGACTTACAAAAGAACGTATCCGACCTTATTGCCAAAAGCCCGGCAGCCGATATTGAACGCAACATGAAAGCGATGATGGCGCAAACGTTCAGCAAGCTGGATCTGGTCACCCGTGAAGAATTCGACGTACAGGCCGACCTACTTGAAAGATCTATGGCGCGCATTGCCACTCTGGAAGAAAAAATCCAGGCTCTGGAAGGGCAGGCCAATAAGCCCGATTAAAACAAAGTCATTGAACCCGTAGGTCGGATTACAGGTCTCGTCCGAACTCGACCTATAAAACCATTAAGCAAGCGCCATTTTGCCTAAAATGAAATTTTTTTGTAAGTATATAGCCCTACTTCGTTGCTTACATATAAAGACCTAAAGATGCATTTTGTTATTTATGTGTTTGATTTTATTTCGATTTGTTAATTTTTAAGCAATTAATTTACATTGTTTTTAATCCTTAACAATTGGATTTGATAAATATCAAAAAACAGTCCTAATTCGGCCTTTTGTTCTACTTCATTGTGAGTAGACTCATGCAATCTGTGTAACCCAATTTTGCAAGAGTCTCTCATGTCCCGCACTACGAGTCAGTCTGTTCGCCATCATTCGCAACCGTTATCTGGCTTGAAGCCCAAAAGCATGTTGTTGGCGTTAGAGCCAAGGATCTTGTTCGATGGGGCAGGCGCAGTTGCCGGGGTGGATGCTTTTGCGGATGATCCACAGCAAGAAGCCGTAACGCCGCAATCGGGGCAGGATCAGGAGCAGCAAAATCCCTTGTTCGGGGATGATGGCAATCCCATCGTGATTACCGAAGGCGACGAGGGCACCGGCCCCGCCTTGACTGATCCTATCAGCGGTGACGACGAAGCTATTGCTGGTTGGAATGCCGTAGGCGCTGATGCTGGCGAAGCAGATCAAACAATTGAACCAACAGCAATGCCAGCAAGAGCAATGATGGCGTCGCCGTCTGCTGACGATGGCACTAGGGGCTTTGCACCTTTTAATATGGGCGAGTTCAGCCTCATGAACAGCCTGCCTGAAGAGGGTAGCGTCAGCAAGGCAGAGAATACGGCAGACGATAAGGTTGTCTATGTGGGCGAGGATGACGACCCTGCCAAAGACGCTGAGCCTATCAAAGTACTGAAAGACTGGGAAGTGACGGGTAGTGGCAAGATCACGGTGGAAGTTGGCGGGGTTGGCAAGGGAACGCTTAGTCACACTGATGGAAGCTTGCCCTTGACCTTTACCGGCACCGCTGCTGAGGTGAACGATTGGCTGGACGGCATACGCTATCAATACAAAATAACGGAACAATCTCAAACGGGAGATAGCGACTCCATTACATTGACCTTTCGTACGTTTGACGGCGAAGGCGTGGAAAGAGTTCTCGTTACAAGAACACAAGCCATAGAAATCGCACCGCAGAACGATGCGCCGACTGTGAGCCAAAACGGAAAAACCATAGCTGAGGTGTTGGAGGTTCTGGCTGACGGTAAGGGCGGCGTCCTTTCATTTGGAGCGCCAGAAGTAGTTGGCAACGGTTTCATCCACGACTTGCTTGGTATTTCTGACCCCGATAATCTGGCCGAACAAGTCATCATCAAGCTAGAGTCTATTCCCGATCCCACACACGGTTCCCTAGTGTTGACGCTTGGTAATGGTCATGAGGTTACCTTGGCTATAGGGTCGACTCTTTCCGTTCAAGATCTGGCTAATCTCAAATATGTTACTACCGGCAAGCAGGTTTCTCCCGCTAATGGCGAAGCCGCCACTCCGCTGCAATCTTTCAAATTTACTATCGATGATGGCGCAGGCGGCCGCCTGACCGGGCAGGAAGTCTTCATTAAACTCATTCCTGTCAATCAGGCCCCCAGTGTTTCTGGCGGTGTAGTCATTATTGAAGGCGAGCCTGGTCCGAATGGCAGGGGTGTTAGCCTAGGCCTTGATAGCAAATTACCGGTGATTGGTGGTGATCGCGGAGCTATAGTGGGCGTTGATTCGGACGACAGTAATTTGACCTACGAAATTACCGAGCTGCCCAAATACGGTACGCTTTTTTACGGTGAAAAGAAGCTGGATGAAAATAATATTGGCGACAAGACGCCAATTACTGACTTGAGTCTGCTCACCTATCTTTATTCAGATGAACATGAGCCTGGCGGTACACGCAGTACACATGACGAAGGTGAAAAAGGGCAAGACAGTTTTGTCATTAAGGTGAAGGATGCGGGCGGTGGGGCTGGTTCCGAAGCTATTCTTGCGCAGGAAGTACCCATTACGATCACGATTCTGGACAATAATGACGATCCGTATTTTGACTTCGGTGAAGGTGTGGGCATGCCTGCACCTGGTGATGATGGCAAGATCACTCTGGGGACGCTGGACTATGGGACAGCTACTAAGGATGGCAACTCCATCATCATTACCAAAGAGATGCTGCCTCTGAAAGACAGCGATTCGTTTAACGCCAATCTGGTGTTTACCATTACCGGCAGTAACGTTTCGAAATCAGGCTATTTCACGGTGGATGGAAAGCTTCTGAATGTAAGTGGCGATGGCAAGGGTGCAAGCTTTACTTATCAGGATGTGATTGATAGTAAGGTTGAATATCACTTATTTGGCACTGGTGGTGACGAGCGTACTGACTACATCGACTTCACTGTTAAGGACAGTGGCATCAGCATCTTGTTCGATGGTGCGGGTAATGGCGCGAAGCGTGATGGCGGTATTTACAAGGGGCCTGAAGTCAATGCGCAGTTACAGGTATTCCGCTTTCAGGTGAAGGTGCCTGCTAGCACGCCGGGAGGAGTCGGGGGGGAAGATCTGCCCGATTTGCCCGGCATTGCAACAGGGTTCACAGTAGCTGGGGATCAAAACTTCATCATATTAGAAGGTGCAGGCAACAGCGGAAATAGCTTGGGCTATACCCTGACGACCGACGACTTGAATACGACTGATACCGTCAGTCAACCCAAAGAGATCGTCTATCGTCTGGAAACCGTGCCGGGTAGCGGTACCTTATATCTAGGTACTGTCGCACTCACGCAGTTTGACTCCTTTACCCAGCAAGACATTATCGATGGGAGTGTGGTTTTCAAGCACGGGGGAGGTGAACACTTTGATGATCAGTTCCAGTTCTCCGTTTCCAATGGGACCATCACCACCGGTTCGGCAGAGCATTTTGTCACGATTAAGGTAACTCCACAAAACGACACGCCATCGGCTAGCCAGGGCCACACTATCAATGTGCTGGAAGGCGAAAAAGTGGTTATTAATGGCGAAAACTTGCCGCATATCGTGTTGTCGGATAGCGATGAGGGTGCAAATACTGATGGCTACGACAACAAAAACATTCTGACGTTTGTTGTGACCGGTTTGCCTGAGCACGGCAAGCTATATCTTGAGGGTCGTGAAGAACCGCTTAATGTGGGCGATACCATTACCCAAGAAGCACTGAATAGCGGCAAACTGAGTTATAAGCATGACGGTGGTGAAGAATTCACCGACTCGTTCAAAATCCAGCCTTATGATAACCAGAATGTTTCTTTGAAAGCAGGGGATGCTGGTCATAATACAGGCACTGGCATTACCGACACCAATCGTCCCAGTAAAGGTGCTGAAACCACTATCAACATTACCATTGCACCGGTGAATGATGCTCCTGTATACAACAATAAGCAGCATCTGACAGGCAACCACGCTTTGTATGAAGGGCAGGAAGCCATTATCTGGGGTAAGAATCCCAGCAGTCCCGGCAATGTCTATGGGCAGTTGATCTACACCGACCAAGATAACACTGAAACCCAGACTCAGTATCGCATCACCAAAGCCACCGAATATGGCCAGCTATATAAGGGTAGCGTAGCACTGAAAGAGGGGTCGATCTTCACTCAGGCCGACCTGGACGCCGGTCTAATCAAATACGTCCATAACGGCGGCGAAGGCCACACCGATACGTTTGAATATACGGTGAGCGATGGCGACTTCCGGGTTAACGATGCCGGTGCAGGCGCTAATGAAGCCGGAACAACACCGAAGTCGTCCGTGTTTGAAATCCAAATCAAGCCCACGAACGACAAGCCCGAGATCATTGCCAAACCATCAGCGCCTATTGTGGTGGATGGTAAGCATGATCAGATACTTACAGCCGTGCCAGGCTTCAAAGTGGCGGACAAGGATCTGCCCGTTGGAAAGGATCTGGTTGAAGGGGAGAAAGACCTAGTCACCGTCATCGTTCGGGTCGTTGATAAGGACGGCAAACCGATAGAATCTGATAAGTACACCCTAGAGATGGGTAATCTTCAATCTGGCACTAACGGTTATCTTGTACTGACTGGGTCGGTTAAAGACGTTAATACAGCGCTGGAGGGGCTGAAAGTTGGCTTTTCTGGAGCTGTCCCTGACGGCATTTACAGGCTGGAGGTGATAGTAGATGACCGCCTTGACAGTGATGGTAAACACCGGAATGGTGGTGCTGGCGTTATCGCCAACGGCGGTGATAAAAACCACAAAGATGGTTTGCCGGTAGTGGATGTAACAGAGTACAAATGGACGATAGATTCTACCACCACGCTAGAAGGCAGCTTCAACCTAGCTGTGTCTCACCAAGACATCTGGGTATCCTCGGTGAACGACAAGCCTGAGCTTGCCGTATCCGGCCCGTTGACCGTCAACGAAGATGTGCCCTACAAGATTACAGGTAATGGCTGGACGGTGACAGACCGCGAGTCAACCACTTTCGAGACTCCGCTTACTGTAACGATTTCTACAGGCGACAACGACGCTCTCTACGGTACTTTGGATGCCCGTGGCCTGCCATCTGGCGTCACTGTCAGCGGCAATGGCAGTGGCAGCATTACCTTGACCGGCACTCAGGCCGACTTAGATGCGTATTTGAAGTCTACTGTTAGTGGCGTGGGCGTTTTCTACACCACAGCCAAGGACGTCAACCATGACGTCAATGGGGAGAGTGTCGCTGGCGACGTTACCTTAACAGTGACTTTGTCCGAGAAGGGATTTGTCAATTCCGGTAGCCCTGACTCGGGCGGCTCGGTGATTGGTAGTAATGAAGGGGCAAGTACCAGCAATGAAAGCGTTAAAAATGCCGACGATGTAAAAACCATCGCCCTTACCGTCAATGCCGTTAACGACGCGCCCAGCATTGCTAAGCCAGAAGGCGGGACGCTGACCATTGATTCGGCTGAACCGTTTGATGCCGGGAAGTTCGTGTTATCAGATGTGGACGCGAATGATGGTTATGACGTGCCTTCAGGTGAAGAAAATGGCAAGATCCAGGTAACGGTGCGGATCACCGACAAGGATGGCAAGCCGTTGAATGAGCAGGCCTATATTGGTTCGGGCATCAGCTTTGGCTCGAGCAATGCACAAGGCGCTGAGTTGGACAAGGTTCTTAAGGGCGAAAGCGGGGTTTTGCGTATCTATGGCACGCTGGAACAGGTACAAGCTTATCTGGACAATCTGCAAGTGCAGTTTGTCAACGCCGGAAACTCAAACCTAGACGGCAATTACAAGCTGGAAGTCATCGTTGATGATCGCTTGTACGAAAAGAATGCTAACGACGAGTGGGTGCTACGCACGGGTGGTAATGATAAGCCTCTGGCCAATGGTGGCGCGGTAAACCAGCAAGGCACTGACCCATTGCCTGAGGTTTCTGCCAACACATTCGATGTCTACGGCGAGACTAAGGCTGCGGATTTCGGTATCTTCAACGTGGCCAGTGCCACGCGCGATCTTTACATATCCTCCCAGAATGACCCGGCTGTAATCGGTATTAATGGCGATTACGAATCAGACAAGAACACGCTGACTGATGTAGAAACGGTTGACAAGAATACCGTCACGTTGAAAGGCTTGACCATATACGATCAGGACGCGCAACCCGATGACATATTGGATGTCACAGTCACCTTGCCGGATGGATTTACTTTCGCAAATAATGATAATGGCACTTTAAGTGATGGCGACAAAACCATCACCCTGAGCGGTACTTTGGCTGAAATTAACGCTTGGATGTCCAGCGTTATCATCAATCTGCCTGACGTGGATGGAGCGGGTGACAATGCCCAGGATCATGACTGGAACGGCAGTTTTGACTTCAAGGTTACGGTGAATGACAGAGGCAATACGGGTGTTACTCCCCCCACGCCCCCGGCTTCGGAGAACGGCAATAGCTTTAAAATAGGGGACTACGGTGGCAAGCCTGCCATCATCACAGAGCGCACGCTGACGTTTACCGTGGCACCAACCAACGATGCACCAGTGGTGGTTCTACCTGGCGGGCAAACAGGGGCCAAAGAAATCCTGACAGCAGTAGATGAGGATTTTAGTAATTCTGCTGCGCCTACACCGGGCCAGAAAAATACAGTAGCTGACTTGTTCGACAAGTATTTCGACGACAGCCGCGACCAAATTGATAATCCCAGTCGTACTGGCGTTGATGCAGTAGATGGCACGAAGCCCGACGTCTTCTGGGGCGTGGCTGTGGTTGGTAATGACGCCCTTGGTGATCATGGCAAGTGGCAGTACTACGACAGATTGACTTCGAAATGGGTTGATATCCCCACAACGGTAGGTGATGGATCGGCCCTGTTGCTTGATAAGGGTACGGCTATTCAGTTTGTTCCCAATAAAGACTGGAACGGTACGCCGGGCGATCTGACCGTGCGGCTGGTGGAAAATAACGATAACGGTGATAGCACTTCTTCCGTGGTCGAGGATCTGATATCTGGCAAGGTAGTAAACATCACCACAGGCGGTGGTGTAGGTAATACCAGCCTCTACAGTGCTGATACGGTCGCGCTGGGCACACAAGTGAATGCGATCAACGACGCGCCCACGATCAATAAGGACCTTAATGAGCCTAAGATCACTGTCGGCGAAGACAAACAGAATCCTGTCGAGCCTAATAAAGTAGAAGATCTTTTCAAGCAATATTTCAACGACAACGCCGATGAGGTAGCGGGTGGTTCCGACAAAAACGGCTTCGCCGGGGTGGCGATTGTCGGTGTGAGTGATTCTGAAAACGGTACCTGGCAGTACGATAATGGTTCAGGCTGGACGGATTTGCCGGATGGCATCACAGACGGCAGTGCTTTTGTGCTGACCCCTAACGACCAGCTTCGCTTTGTACCGAATGCAAACTATAACGGCACGCCTGATGCTTCTGTGACTGTGCGCTTGATAGACGGCACAGGCACAGCGAAGTCTGGCGACAGAGTTGATGTTGCGGACGATAAGGCCGGTGGAACCACGCCGTATAGCGAAGCTGGTGTGACGCTGACTGTGGAAGTGACGCCCGAGAACGACCCACCCACCTTGACCGTTGGCGATAAAACGACGGGTATAGAAGTCGAGGCATGGGAAAAAGACGGTGTTACAGGTAGCGGCAATGCTATTGAAGTAAAGCTGCTTACTGATGTCAAAGTGGGCGATGACGACCTGAGCACGACGGATGGTATTGGCGGTGTCAATAAAGACATCTTCGGCGCAGGTAAGATCGAAGTAAAGCTGACCAACCCCATATCAGGCGATGGGCTGAGCGTAGCACCGATGGATGGCATGGATGTCACGAACGGCGCGCCTGTTTACAACGCCGAGACGGGCATGTTGACCATAGAGCTTACCGAAGGTGCCACCACCGCACAGGTGCAAGCCATCTTGGCTGCAGTGACTTACGTTCATACCACTGACGATCCTACCAACCTCAAGGGGGAGGACAGCTCCAGGAGTTCGCTGGACTTCACGGTAACGCTTAGTGATGGCAATAACGTTCAGGGGGCAGGCAAGAACGCAGGCGGCCCCAGTCCTCTGAGTGCTGTGGTTACCGGCACTATTACTCTGATCGCAGCTAACGACCCGCCCACGGCAGTTGAAGATAAAAACACACTGACCAATCAAAAGGACAAGGTTACAGGCAATCTGATCGCGGGCACGTCGATCGATGGAGAGGGTGCTGGCTCCACTGGTACGCCAGACAGCGACCCGGATACCCCCTACGGTGATCTGAAAATCGTCAATATCGAAGTCAAGACGCCCGGTCACGGTAATGACACCTCATCTGTCGAAGTCAAAGATGGTGATGTCATCATCCAGGGTAAATACGGCGTGTTGACCGTTCATCCTGACGGCACCTATACGTATGACCTGGACAAGAACAACCCCGATGTTTATGGTCAGGGTAAGACTGATCCAGATTTGAAGGAAAGCTTTGAGTACACCCTGAGCGATGGTGGTAACGGGGTAGCTACCGCTGAACTCATCATTACCATAACGGGTGCTGAACCAAAGCCATCATCTATCGTGCCTGAAGACCATAACGGAACGGTTGATGCCAATGGTCACAACACCGTCGATGAAAAGGGCTTGCGTTCTGGTAGCGATGACGACGACAGCGATGTTGTTACAGGCAATATTACCGTCAAGGCTCACAGCGGCATAGATTCGGTGACGATAGGCAGTGAGAACATCACGCTGGACAAGCTGAAGAACGCTTCCAGCAATAGTCCTATCGCCATCACTACCGAACACGGCACGCTAGAAATTATTGGCTTTAAGCCTGCAGAAGGCCAGAACCCGAATGCGCCGCGCGAAGGTACGATTGAGTATCGCTATACCTTGAAGGGTCGGGTGGATCACAGCGATCCTGCTAACGGCGATGACAAGATTGATTCCATAGCTTTGAAAGTGAGCGGCAAGACGGGTGATCCAGGTACAGGTACGCTCGACATCCAGATCATCGACGACACACCGCAGGCGGAGCATGACGGGAACGGGGTAACGCGTTCTCAGCCCGAAGCGGAAGGCAACGTCTTCACCAATGACGAGATCGGTGCAGATCGGCCCCGTGATCCTGATAGCCCGGTTACCGGGGTGGCCGTGGGTGAACTGGTCAATGCAGGAGACGTGCCGATCGACGGTTCGGGTCTTGGTCCTGATGGAATAACGGGTCAATATGGCAAGCTGATCCTGGGAGCCAATGGCCAGTACACCTACGAACTCAATCTTGAAAATCGAGACGTTAAGGCGCTTAAGGGCAGTGACGCTCCTCTGACCGACATCTTCACCTACACCATCACCGATGCCGATGGCGATACCGCCATGGCCACGCTGACCATCACCATATACGGCAACTCCGATCCGGTGGCTAACCCCGATGTGCGCACGACGCCGGAAGACACGCCTGTATCGGGTAACGTGATCAAGGATGGTGGACCGGGGGATCAGCCCGATAGCGACCCGGACGCAGGTGATACCTTGAAGGTGACGCAATTTGTGGTGGGCGACACGACAGTTGTGGTAAAGCCCGGCATACCCGGCACGACGAGTATCCCCGACGTGGGCACCATCACCATCTACGAGGACGGCAGCTATATCTTTACACCGGTTCCCGACTGGAACGGTTCGGTGCCGCTCATTACTTATACCGTAGACGATGGCAATGGCGGCACGGCCACATCCACGCTGACCATTACCGTCACACCCGTACCCGATGCGGTAGATGACCGCACGACAACGACGGTCGATGTACCCGTCGTCATTGATCCGCTGAATAACGATTCCTTTGAAGGCAAGGACCCCAAGGTGTCGGTGGGGTCAGGCGATGGTCCTTCCAACGGCACGATCACAGTACACCCCGATGGCACCATCACCTACACCCCCAATCCTGGCTTCATAGGCGAAGACACCTTCACCTATACCGTAACCAGCGGCGGCACCACGGAAACGGCTACGGTCACCATCACGGTAACCAACCAGCCGCCTGTGGCCCAGCCCGACATGAATACCGTGCCGGAAGATACCCCGGCTACAGGCAATGTACTGACCAATGATCGCGATCCTGATGGGCATCCCGTCGAGGTGACCGACTTCACGGTGCAAGGCAAGACCTATTCGCCGGGCAGTACGGTGGATATTCCCGGCGTGGGCACGATCACGTTGGGCAAGGATGGCGGCTACACCTTTGTGCCGGTGCCTGACTGGAACGGTTCGGTGCCGCCTATTGGCTACACCATAACGGACGGCAAGGGCAGCACGGATACGTCCACGCTGACCATTACCGTTACGCCGGTGCCTGATGCGGTGAATGACCGCACGACGACAACGGTGGATGTGCCCGTTGTCATCGACCCGTTGGATAACGATAGCTTTGAAGGCGACAACCCCAAGGTGTCGGTGGAGCCGGGTGATGGCCCGTCCAATGGCACGGTAACGGTGCATCCCGATGGCAGTATCACTTACACGCCCAGCCCCGGTTTCGTGGGCGAAGATACCTTTACCTATACGGTGACCAGTGGCGGAGTCACGGAAAAGGCTGTGGTCACCATCGTCGTGGGGTCGGCTGATCCCGTTGATCCGTCGGAGCCAGTGAGCCCGATCGATCCGGAAGGCGGGGGCGGTACGCCTGGCGAGGGCCCCGGTACTCCGCAGCCTGTTGATCCCCAGGATGACATCCGCTATTACTATCCGACGAATCCTGGGACAGGGACAACTTTCTCTCCGTCCGCCTCGGCAGGGTCATCTTCAATTCATCAGGCTGCTTTGAACGCACGTAGTCCGGTGCGTGGCGATCAGGTGCGTGACCCCAGTGTGTTCTTTGATGGCGGCGTCTACAACAAGTTGCCGCGCGTGGCGCTGCCATTCCACCCCATTGTCTATGTGAACCGTGAGGTGCAAGAAGCACAGAACGAACGCCGGGCAACGGATTTCCGTTCGCAGTCCAACACCTTCTGGTCGCAACCCGGCGTGGTGGGCAGTGTATCGATAGGTTCGGGGCTGGGTCAGGATCCTAACTTGTTCGTGGAGCATGCCGTGCGCAGCGCGCAAGGCCAGAGCGACTTCATTGATGCTGTGGTATTGGGCCGCTTGGGCCGTATTGGGCTGGGCGCCGATGGTGAGCTGCCAATACCTGACTTGGCTCCGCCTCTGCCAACTGCGCTTGCACCCACGCAAGCTCGGCCCGAACCACAGCAAGACCAAGCGGCTGTGGGTGATGGCCAGGGCGGCACAGATGCCGGCGAGCAAGCCAGTGCCGACGATCTCACGCTGACGCCGGCCACTACCGAAGATAACCAGCTTGCGGAGGCCAGGCAGATCAGCCACGCAGCGCCGTCTTTCAGCGAGCAACTGCGCGGTGGCAGCGGGCGCTTGCCTGTAGCCCTGCATGCTCCCAAGGATTTGTCGTGATTTCACAGTTATTTCCATTTATCCGAGAAGAAGCTAAAACTATGTCTGTAACTCTGTCCAGCCCGTCGCGTGGCCGAAAGATTCCTGTCCGCTCATTAGCAGTGTCTTGTGTTTTCTTGATTCTGGCGGGCTGCGGCGCCATCCAGCCCGTGGCTTTTACCGACGATGAGATCAAGGCGCGTGTGGCGCAAGACCGCCTGCAGATGTACGCCAGCCAGGAAGCCATCGCGGCGCCCATTGGTTTTCATGAAGCCACGGCGCGCGCGCTGAAGTACAACCTGGACTACAAGCTTAAGCTGATGGAAACCGCGCTTTCCAAGAGCTTGCATGATGTATCTACCTTCGAGATGTTGCCGCAAGTCGTGGCCAGTGCGGGCTACGTCAACCGCAATAATGATTCTGGCGGTCAATCCATCGGCATTGAGGATCGTATCCAGACGCTGCGTCCTTCCACCTCGCAAGAACGTGAGCGGCGCTTGGCGGACCTGACTTTTTCATGGAATGTGCTGGACTTTGGGGTGTCTTATTACCGTGCCCAGCAGAAAGCCGACCAGGTGCTGATGGCCGAGGAGCGCCGTCGCAAAGTCATACAAAACGTCATGCAAGACGTGCGTAACAGTTACTGGCGAGCGCTGGGTGCGCAGAAGCTGCTGGGCCGTGTCGACAGCTTGCTGGTGCGGGTAAACAAAGCGTTGGTACATGCCCGCGCAATAGAAAGCCAGGGCTTGATGCCGCGCCAGGAAGTGCTGGCCTATCAACGGGCCTTGCTTGATGCCGTGAACCTGTTGACTTTGCGTCGCCAGGATCTGGAGTTGGCCCGTGCTGAACTGAGTGCGCTGATGTCGATAGCGCCAGGAACACCTTATACCTTGGCGGACGAAGCCGAGCAGCCCTTGCCGCAAGTACCCACCAACTTCGATATGCTGGAAACCATGGCCCTGGAACGCCGTCCGGAAATCATGGAAGAGTGGTATCGCAAGCGCGTCACGGAAAACGATATCAAGGCGGCCAAGCTGTTGCTGTGGCCCAACCTCAATCTGGATGCCGGCATCCATTATGATTCCAACGCCTATAACTACAACGCCAACTGGGTGGATACTGGCTTGCGTCTGTCGTGGAATATTCTGAAGCTGACACAGTGGCCTGCGCTTAAGCGTGCGCATGCGCACCAGAATCAGACTGACGATATGCGCCGCATGGCGCTTTCCATGGCCGTGCTGACTCAGGTTCGCGTGGGTATCCAGCGCTATGGCCTGGCTGTGTCCGAACTTGATTTCGCCCAGGAAAGCCTGCGTGTCGACCAGCAACTTCTGAAATACGCTGAAGCCGCCGAACATAGCCGCTTCCAGTCGGAGCTGGAAGTCATCCGTGCCGAGGCTCGTGCTCTGCTGGCTGAATACCAGCGCTATGCGTCGTACTCTAACGCACAGGCTGCCTGGGGCCGGCTCTACAACTCGGTAGGCCTGGATGTCTTGCCCGAAGCGGTGGAAGACCACGATGTCAAGACGCTGGCTAACGCTATTGCCGACACTACGCGCCAGTGGCAGCAGGAAGTCTTCGGTGCGGGTGCGCGCGCTGCAGCCTCGGCGCCCGCGGTTTCCACCGTTGCGCCTGCGCCGGCTGCATTGCCTGTCGTCCGGGTCGGACTGCGAGAGGCGCAATAAAACCTATGAATCATAGTCATGTAGACAGCCGCCCGCTCGCGGGTGGCAAAATCGCTACGCACCGCCGACTGATGGCAGTGCTGTTGATGCTGGGTCTGGGCACGGCGGCGGCACAGGGTTCCGATCGTCTTTCGGTGCCAGCCATGCCGCCGTTGCCTGCGCTTGCTTCAGCCCCTGCATCGGGCTTCCAGGATCCGAATGCCATTCGCGTATTGCTTAGCCCCCAGTTGGAAACGACGCTGGCATCCCAGATAGTGGGGCGTATCGTGGCTTTGGACGCCAGCCTGGGCGCGCCGGTCAAGGCCGGTCAACCCTTGGTAAGCTTCGATTGCAACGAATCCGAAGCGCGCCTGAAGATGGCACGGGCCGAGAACACGGCCGCGCGCGAAACCCTGGGTGTCAAGCAGCGGTTGCACAAACTGAAAGCAGCGGGCGACCTGGAAGTGTCAATGGCCCGTGCCGAAGTGCATAAAAGCGCTGCCGCCATCGAGGTATCGCAGGCGCAACTGGCGCACTGTGTAGTGAGAGCGCCCTTCGATGGTCGAGTGGTTAAGGTGCATGTTAAGCCGCACCAGGGGGTCAACATTGGCGCGCCCTTGGTTGAGCTGGTCAGCGACGGCCCCTTGAAGCTGCGGTTAAACGCGCCTTCGCGCATGCTGCGGCAGATAACAATAGGTATGCCCATCGAGGTCGATATTCTGGAAACAGGCCGCAGCTATGTGGCGCGGGTGTCGGCAGTCAACGCGCGTATCGATGCCGTGGCGCAGACCATTGAACTGGAAGCCAGCTTGAATGAGGCGCCAGGCGAGCTGCTTCCAGGCATGAGCGGCATCGCCCGCCTGCCGACGGCTGCGGCCAAAGAGTGATGGCCGCATGTCTGGCATGCAAGGCCGCCTGATGCGCGGACGTGGTCGTTCGGGCCGTGGATATGTCCACGAGGTGCAGCAATGAGCGCCCGACTCTCTGAAATGCTGGAAACGCTGGAAGCGCGGGCACGAGCAGCCGAAAGCCTGCCTGAACTGGCGTTTTCGATTGCCAATGAGTCTTATGGTCTGCTGAGCTTTCGTCAGGCCTTGGTGTTGCGGGGCGACGCCCGTATGCGCTTGCTGGCAGTGTCGGGGCTGGCCAAGCCAACAGAAGACAGCCCTTATCTGGTCTGGCTGCGCCGGGCCTGGGCCTGGCTGCATCCCTATGTGGCTGACAAACCTGGCTGGTTCGTGCCGCCTATGGACGCAGCCATGCCCGAGCTTATACAGGATGGCTGGCGGGAGTGGTGGACGCAAGGTGTCTATGTATTGCCGTTGCGCGCGCGATCAGGGCAGGTGTTGGGCTGGGTGATTTTCCTGCTTGATACTCCGCCTAAAGAATGGCAAGAGCGCGCGCTGACGCGGCTGGCTGGCAGTTGGGGCTATTGCTGGGAGTTGCTGGCAGGTGTGTCGCGCCGCACCTGGCGTCGGCGTCTCAGCAACTGGAAAAAACCCTTGCGGCTGGCATTGTTGGGCGCGGTACTGGTAGCGGCATTCTTGCCTGTGCGTCAAACCGCGCTGGCGCCAGCCGAGGTGGTGTCGCTGGATGCGCGCGTTATGGCGGCCCCGCTCGATGGCGTGATCAAAACGGTACATGTGCGGCCCAATCAGCTTGTAAAAGTCGGCGATCCTCTGTTCTCGCTGGACGACACGACGCTGCGCAATCGCTATGAAGTGGCGCGCGAATCAGTCGCCGTGGCGGATGCGGAATTGATCGCGGCAACGCAGAAAGCCTTCCATGATCCGGCGAGCCAGGCTGAACTGGCATTGCTGACCGGTCGGGCGCATGAGCGCCGTGCCGAACTGGCGGCTGTACTGGCTCAGCTGGAGCGGGTCAGGGTAGTGGCCGGAGAAGATGGTATTGCGGTGTTCGGTGATCCGGATGATTGGTTAGGGCGCCCCGTGAGCACAGGTGAGCGCATCATGCTGCTGGCCAATCCCGATGTGCCTGGTATGTTGATTCATCTGCCCGTGGCTGATGCCATTGGTCTTGAACCTGGCGCGAGTGTTAGGTTCTTTCTTACGGTGCGGCCTCTGCGGCCCCTGGAAGGCAGTGTGACAGAGACTAGTTATCAGGCGGTACAGTCGCCCGACGGCATTGCCAGTTATCGCCTGCGGGCGGTTTTCCAGGAAGGGGACGCTGGCCAGGTACGCATTGGCCTGCGTGGCACGGCCAAGCTGTATGGTGAGCAGGTACGCTTGGGTTATTACCTGCTGCGTCGCCCGCTGGCGACTGTGCGTGAGTGGACGGGATGGTAAGTCAGGTTGCCGAGGCTGCCGCTGCCGGGAAGGCGCGCAAGGGGCTGCCGCTGCGCGAGGATCTGCGCCTATACGAGGCTGGTTCATCGCGTGACGGCGCACCGACCTGGGTAATCCAAGACCCAATCAACAATCGCTTTTATCGCATCGGCTGGCTGGAGTATGAATGTTTGCTGCGTTGGCCAGGCGAACCGGCTCGCATCGCGGCCGAGGTTGCGGCAACAACGACGCTGGCAGTAGACGAGTCGCTGGTGCAGGAGTTTGCGCAGTTCCTCGAGCAGAATCGGCTGCTGCGACCGGGCGCCGAAGCGCTAGAGCGCTTAAAGCAGCAGGCTAATGCGCCAGGTTGGCGCCATTGGAACTGGTGGCTGCATCATTATCTGTTTGTGCGTGTGCCGCTTCTGCGGCCGGATCGTTTGCTTTTATGGCTATTGCCTTGGGTTGCTCCTTTGTTTACCCGTACGGCGTTGATATTGTTGCTTTGCGCCACGGGGCTGGGCCTGGTTCTGGTGACCAAGCAGTGGGATGTCTTCACGCACAGCGTGATGGATCTGGTGAGCCCCGCGGGCATCGTCGGCTTCCTCTTGGCGTTAGTGGTGTCCAAGACGCTGCATGAGATGGGCCACGCCTTGGTTGCGACCCGACAGGGACTCAGGGTGGCTCACATGGGAGTGGCTTTCGTGGTGCTGTGGCCCATGCTGTATACGGATACGGGTGAATCCTGGCGCTTGCGTTCGTCTCGCCAGCGGCTGGCCATTTCAGTGGCGGGCATCAGTGTGGAACTGGCCTTGGCGGGGCTTGCTACCCTGGTTTGGGCCTTGCTGGATGACGGCACATTGCGCCAGTCCATGCTCTACCTGGCGACCACGGCCTGGGTGCTGTCGCTGGCGCTGAACGTTAGCCCCTTCATGCGCTTTGATGGCTACTTCATTTTGTCTGATGTGCTGGATTTTCCTAATTTGCACGAACGTGCCGGCGCTATGGCGCGCGTGGTGTTGCGCCGTGGCCTATTGGGGCTGCCCGATCCCTACCCCGAACAGCTTGAGCCGCGCACGCGTCGCATACTGACGGTGTTTGCCTTCGCCACCTGGCTGTATCGGTTGGGTGTGTTCCTGGCCATTGCCTGGGCGGTCTACACCTTCTTTTTCAAAGTCCTGGGCATTTTTCTGTTGATCGTGGAAATTGTCTGGTTTGTTCTGCGCCCGGTATGGAGGGAGCTTGTTGTGTGGAAAGAGCGTTGGCCCGAGGTGGCGGCCACCCGTCGTTATATTTTCTATGCTGTTGCCGCGAGCTTGTTGGTGTTGCTGGCAATGCCTTGGGCCTTCGATGTGAAGGCACCCGCTGCAGCGCATCCGGCCCGTCAGCAAGAAGTTTACGCGCCGGTTCCGGCCAGGGTTGCTGTGCTTCGACAGTCTGGCAAGGTAAGCATGGGCGAGGAATTGGTGCGCTTCGACGCGCCCGATCTGACAGCCAGGAGGGACGGCATCCAGGCCACCTTGTCGGCGCTGGAGCGCAGGCTGCAGGGCCTGATGGCCGATGAGGTTGGTGTGGTGCGGCGCCAGGCCATCATTTGGCAGCATCGCGAGCAGCAGGCTGAACTCATTGCCTTGCGGGAAGAAGAGGCGCGGCTACGTACAGCAGCCGAGTTCGAAGGGCTGTGGGTCGATGTGGCGGACGTGGTCAAAGTGGGAACATGGGTCGATGTGCGCAGTCCATTGGGAGTACTGGTTGATCCATCCTCCTGGGTGGTGGATGCTTACGTCGAACAACGCGACGTAGCACGTGTTCATCCCGGAGCAACGGCACGCTATTTCCCGCAAGCTCAGGCGGCGCCTATGGATGCTGAAGTGTTATTCGTTGACTCAACGCGTAGCCAGCGCTTGGCGCACGCCATGCTGGATGGCCGCTACGGCGGGCCGATTCCCACCCAGGCCGCCGCCGAACTTGAAGGTATGCCGGTAGAGGCCTTGTATCGCGTCCGCTTGCGTTTGGCCAAACCGCCGCCCACTGTGCGAGCAGGCCGTGGCTACGTCCGTATCGAAGGCGAACACCGCAGCTTGCTGTGGGATGGCGGGCAGTGGCTGGTTGGTGTGCTGGTACGTGAAAGCGGGTTTTAGCCCTGTTTTGCTAAAGGTGCAACGGGCGTCAGCTCCGCTATTTGGCCCTTGTATGGTGCTCGGTGTTTGGCCTATGCTGACCCCGACTCTACAGGGGAATTGCCATGATGACGCCATCCGCCTTGTTCTGCCGGTTCTTGCCGTTGGCCGCAGTCTGTACATTTTTCGCCGGCGTCGTCGCGCTCTCCAGCATGTTTGCAGGCGCAGCCGGCGCCGCAGAGCTGGATGGAGCCTGGCAGGGTACATATGCATGTCCGAGCCCAACTGATCTGACGTTTATCATTAAGCATACAACACCTGGCAAGGTGCAGGCGGAGTTCGTGTTTCAGCCCAAAGGCAGTGCAAGACGTATTGCTCCCGGGCACTTCCCCATGAAAGGGACTTACAACACTGCCGACCAATCATTCGATCTCGTGCCGGGTGTGGCGCATACGATGCCGCCAGGCTACATGACAGTCAAAGTAAGGGGCAGGCTGGTGAGCCGTAGCGGGAGCGCAAACGTGTTGTCGCTGCATATCCACACTTGCAGAGAGACGGAACTGAAGCGCGTCCCGGATACCACCGCGGAGCAAGCCTATTCTCAGTATGCAAGCGCACAGCCCACCCCGTCGAAGCCCACAGCGCGCGTCCCGGCCATCCGGCCGAATCCCCCGGCGCGTTCCCAACTCATAGATGCTGGTTTTTGCGACCGCGCCATCGCTTGGTTAAACCAGCTTGAAGATGAAGTCCCCTTTCCCGGTCCCGCATATCGCGGTAATGCATCGCCCGTCGAGTTGCTTCACCCCTTGTTCACGGACGAACGGTTCAAGTCCGTTGTAGGAAAGGTGTACACCGATTTGCAGGACAAAGAGCTCAGAACCATAGGCTCGGAAGTGTCATTCTGCCTGCAGCGGGCGAAACAGGATCCATCAACCCGCTCAAAAAAGCGGAATGGTTTGCGCTTTATTTTTGATACCACAGTCGGAGTCGTGGATATAAAAAAATTCGTTGTAAGCGCACGGGAAAATCAGACCTGGCGAGTCGCCACGTGGAAAGAAATTCAGGCCAAGGATGCAGGGTTGCAAACCTATGATGGAATCGTGGAGTTCACTCGGACGCTCGCGGGTCGCGACAGTGATATGTGGCCGCGTGAAAAAGAGGCGTTTTACAAGCAGGTGGTTGAACAACGCCGGGAAAGCGCTGAGCCCGCCTTGAGGGAACGGGTGGAAAAATTGCTGAAGGCCGAAGTGACACCTGCGCTGCTGGCGGATCTGGCTGTGCAGCTAAAACCTGGTCAGCTTTGGGAGGACAATACGCCCGATGCGGGGCGGCGCGAGACCTTACGCCTGGAACAAAAGCGGGACAAGGTGCTTGCACAATTGGCCAAGCAAGAGCAAGCGCGCCTGAAAACAAGAGGCAAAGGACTGGAGGCGCTGGCATGGGGGCTGGCATGGATGCCCCAGTTCGAGTCCTCTTTTGCATCTTTCAAGGATCATCCTTCCGTGATCGCACTCCAGGAACAATTTCAGCAGCTCCGAAAACAAGATTTGAGCAAGGGTCGCAGGGACTTGCTGGCTTTGATCAAGGAAGGGGAGCAGGCTGGCGCTCTGGGTAAGGAAGTGGGGAAGTACATCGACAGACGGTTTGATGCCGGCTCCGAAGAGGGCCAACTGATTTTTGCCGCATTGGATCAACGCATAAATGAACTAAGCATCAAAGCCAGGGAGCTGGAACTTGAGCGTCACTATGCCCTTGTCGCTTTGAATCATTCGAAACGGGAAAACCGACTGATGGCCTCGCCGGGGCGTTTGCCGCTGACTGTGCCCGAGTCCTATACCGAGCCGGATGATCAGGAAATTGGCCTGGCTATCATGCGTGAGATGACGGCGGGTGGCGGGCGCATGCTTTCACCCACGACCGTGGAAATCGGTGCGCCGCCATTCGATCGGCTCATGCCGATACGGTTGGATTCGATGAAAGTGGAAAAAGAAAAATGCAAGCGCATGAGTGATTCACATGCCTACACCTGCAGTTTTCGCCACTTTTTGCAGCTGTCTTTTCCAGAGCAGACCCGTCAATTCTTCAGGCGCGGGGGATACAATGAGTTCTTCGAAGGGATGATCGAAAAGCTTTTGAAATCCGTCAATAATGCCAAACCCGGTGTAAAGACGCATGTGTTTGTTCTTACGGGCAAGGGGTGGAGATCACCCACGATGCGTCAGCAAAGCATTGAGGCAACGCTTAAATTTTATGCCGATACCATTTCCGCTTTTCCGCAATGCAAGCTGGTGCAGGTCGGGAATCAGTTCATGTGTGATTAAGGGCTAAGATGGCGCCACGCAGTTCATTGCGCGCGGCTTATGCGACCACGTTTCTACGTAGTATTCCTCCTGGATAATTCGAAGCACGGGTAAGTCATGGTGGCCCGCGCCGCTGCATACTCCTTATTTCATTTCCAAGTCCACCGTGTACTTAGGCGGCTTGGCTTGCCGTACATGTGTACTGTGCGTGTTACGTCTTTGCGTTCACGATAGCTTTGGAAATGGAATTATTCATTGGGTCGCAGAGGCCTTGAAAATCGGAGCATGCTATGTCGTTGGCTATATTGGCGAGCCGGGCACTTTGCGGCCTGGACGGCTTTGCCGTGCGGGTCGAGGTGCATGTAGGGCCAGGCCTGCCAGCTTTTCATGTCGTGGGCTTGCCTGACACCGGAGTGCGTGAAAGCCGCGAACGTGTGCGTTCGGCCATCATCAGCAGCGGCTTTGAATTTCCCGCTGGCCGTATCACGGCCAATCTTGCTCCTGCCGATCTGCCCAAGGAATCCGGCCGCTTCGATCTGCCCATCGCCTTGGGTGTATTGCTGGCATCGGGGCAGGTGCAGCCGGAATCCGGGGCTGGCATGCCTGAACTGCAGCATTATGTATTTGCGGGTGAACTCTCCCTCACCGGAGCCATCGTGGCAGTGGGTGCGCCGCTGGCCATAGCGCTGGCCGTGGCCCGTAGCCAGCCGGGTGCTCATCTGGTCATGCCGCCCGATTGCGCGGGCATCGCCGCCAAGGTGCCGGGCCTGGTGGTGCTGGCGGCAGGCAGCTTATTCGATGTGGTCGAACATTTCGCGGGCAGGGCGCCTTTGGCCGTTGCACACGCGCCAGCACCGGTCGGCGACTTGGCCGCGCATACGCTGCCCTGTTTGTCTGATGTGCGCGGCCAGGCTCAGGCGCGCCGAGCTCTGGAAGTGGCTGCTGCCGGTGGCCATAGCCTGCTGATGGCTGGTCCGCCTGGTACGGGTAAAAGCATGCTGGCGCACCGTCTCCCTGGTTTGTTGCCGCGTTTATGCATTGATTATGCGCTGGAAGTCGCGGCATTGGCTGGCATCAATGGGCAGGAATACGTCTTTACCGACTTGCCGCCATTTCGTGCGCCGCATCATTCGGCTTCGTTGCCCGCTTTGGTAGGCGGGGGCATGCGTCCACGTCCGGGTGAAATCAGCATGGCTCATAGGGGTGTCTTGTTCCTCGACGAGCTTCCCGAGTTCGAGCGCCGCGTACTTGAGTCCTTGCGCGAGCCGCTGGAAACCGGTCAAGTATCTATTGCACGGGCGTCCATGACGCTTACCTTTCCCGCTGCCTTCCAGTTGGTGGCGGCTATGAATCCCTGTCCTTGTGGTTGGCTGGGGCACAAGAAAATATCGTGTACATGCAGCCCTGATCGTGTGCAAAAATATCGGGACAAATTATCAGGTCCTTTGCTTGATCGGGTTGATTTGCAAATTGCCTTGCCTGCAGTCGATGCTGCCTGGATGGAAGCCCCGCCCGGCGAAGCCTCTGAACCAGTGCGCCACAGAGTGCTGTTATGCCGCCAGCGCCAGCAAGCCCGCCAGGGCAAGCTGAACGCGGCGCTGAGCGTGCCGGAAATTGAACAATACTGTGTCCTGCAGGCTGGGGCAAAAGGCCTGTTGCATCGCAGCATGTTGCGCTGGAGCTGGTCGGCCAGGGTGGTGCATAGGGTGTTGCGCGTGGCTCGCACCCTGGCCGATCTTGCGGGTGAAGAAATTATTGCAAGCGTTCACATTGCGGAAGCCATACAGTATCGGCAGCCTTGGGGAAGCTGAACGTCGTGGCTGGTATGCCGGGCACACAGATAAACTATCTTGGCGCGGCCACGATACCCGGCGCCATGGCAACAGCGTATCGAGTATGGGTCTAGTAGACACGCACTTTAAAATCATCGTATAATCAAGGGCTTTTCTAGCTCTTTTAGAAAAGAACCAAGAACAAATTCGCTACTAGCAAATAGTTAGTCTTGCGAACAAGCAAACCCCAATAAGTGATTGCCAGGTCATGCAAGCACTGCCAGTTTGGTTTGGCAGTCACCTGCAGTCATAAACAACAGAGTTACATCATGCCTAAGATGAAAACCAAGAAAGGCGCCGCAAAGCGCTTTAAGGTTCGTGGTAGCGGGTCGATCAAGCGGGGCCAGGCGTTCAAGCGCCACATCCTCACCAAGAAAACAACCAAGAACAAGCGCCAGTTGCGCGGTTCAACCGCGGTGCACAAGTCTGATGTCGCCTCGGTCAAGGCAATGTTGCCTTTCGCTTGATTAACGGAGATCTCATACCATGCCACGCGTAAAACGCGGCGTAACTGCCCGTGCTCGTCACAAAAAAGTTCTTAAAGCTGCAAAAGGCTATCGCGGTCGCCGCGGTAATGTATTCCGGATCGCCAAACAGGCGGTAATGAAGGCGGGGCAATATGCCTACCGTGACCGTCGCAATAAAAAGCGCACGTTCCGCGCCCTCTGGATCACACGCATCAACGCGGCTTGCCGTGAATTGGGCGTATCGTACAGCGTGTTCATCGCTGGCACGAAAAAAGCCTCGATCGAACTGGATCGCAAAGTACTGGCCGACATGGCAGTGCACGATAAGGCCGGCTTCGCAGCCGTAGTTGCTCAAGCACAAGCTGCTTTGGCTGCTTAATCGAATTCGATTCTGTATTGCTACAAACGGGGCTCAAATGGGCTCCGTTTGTATTTGGAAAAGCGACTATATGACTCCTCCGGTTGATGACCTGGTCATCCAGGCCCAAGAACAATTCGCCCAAGTTGCCGACGCTGCGGCGCTCGAAAACGCCAAAGCCAGGTTTTTGGGCAAGCAGGGTGCGCTTACCGCTATGCTCAAAGGGTTGGCCAAGCTGGACCCCGAGCAAAAAAAGGCAGAAGGCGCGCGCATTAATCAACTGAAGCAGCACATAGAAGCGCTGCTTACTGCTCGGCGTGCCGAACTCGCGCAGGCCGAACTCGATAAGCGGCTGGCGCTGGAAACCATAGATGTCAGCCTGCCAGGCCGGGGCAGGGGAATTGGCGGCATACATCCCGTCATCCAGACTTGGCAGCGCGTTGAGGCCATTTTCCGCTCCATAGGTTTCGATGTGGCCGACGGCCCTGAAATCGAAAATGACTGGACCAACTTCACCGCCCTGAACAATCCTGAAAACCATCCCGCGCGTTCCATGCAGGATACGTTTTACGTCGACATGCAAGACGGGCAAGGTCTGCCTTTGCTGTTGCGCACGCACACCAGCCCCATGCAGGTGCGCTATGCACGCATGCACAAACCCCCCATCAAAGTGATCGCTCCTGGGCGCACCTACCGGGTCGACAGCGACGCCACCCACTCTCCCATGTTCCATCAGGTCGAGGGTTTATGGATCGCCGAAGATATTTCCTTCGCCGACCTGAAGGGCGTATATACCGATTTTCTGCGTGCCTTTTTTGAAACCGACGACTTGTCGGTACGCTTTCGCCCCTCATTCTTCCCGTTTACCGAGCCTTCGGCCGAAATCGACATGATGTTCACCTCGGGTCCCAACCAGGGCAAGTGGCTGGAAATCTCCGGTTCCGGGCAGGTGCATCCGCAGGTGGTGCGTAATTTCGGCCTTGATCCTGAACGCTATATTGGTTTTGCATTCGGCTCCGGCCTTGAGCGCCTGACCATGCTGCGCTACGGCGTCAACGATTTGCGCCAGTTCTTTGAAGGCGATCTGCGCTTTCTGCGCCAGTTCAACCGCTAATCCAACGAGTACCCTATGCAATTCCCTGAGTCCTGGCTGCGCGCTTTTGTCAATCCTGATCTCGATACCAATGCCTTGTCGCATGAATTGACCATGGCCGGTCTCGAGGTCGAAGAAACGGCTCCGGCGGCGCCGCCGTTCAGCGGCATTGTCGTGGCCCATATTGTTGAAGTAGCTGCACACCCCGACGCCGACAAACTGCGCGTCTGCCAGGTCGATGACGGCTCTGGCGCGCCATTGCAAATCGTTTGCGGCGCCCCCAATGCGGCCGTTGGCATCAAGGTGCCTTTGGCTCGTGTCGGCGCTGAATTGCCCGGCGGCATGAAAATCGGCACAGCCAAGATGCGCGGCGTAGTATCCGCCGGCATGTTGTGCTCGGCTCGCGAACTCGGCTTGTCGCAAGACCACGATGGCTTGCTGGTGCTGGCCAATGACGCTCCTGTCGGCCAGTCACTGCGCGAACTGCTCGATCTCGATGACACCGTCTTCACCATCAAAATGACGCCCAATCGCGCCGACTGCCTGTCGATACTGGGCGTGGCGCGTGAAGTGGCCGCGCTCACCGGCGCCCCCTTGACGCTGCCCGCGTTTGAACCCGTTGCCGTCACCCTGGGCGACCGCCTTGCCGTCAAGATTCAGGCTCCTGACCTATGTGGCCGCTTTGCTGGTCGCGTGATACGTGGCGTGAATGCCAGGGCGCAAACGCCGATCTGGATGAAAACGCGCCTCGAACGGGCTGGTCAGCGTTCTATTTCCGCTTTGGTCGATATTTCCAATTACGTCATGCTGGAACTGGGTCGCCCCACACATGTGTTCGACTTGCAGCGTGTGCAGGGTGACTTAACAGTACGCTGGGGCAAGCCGGGCGAAACCCTGGAATTGCTTAATGGCCAGACCATAGCGCTGGATGCCGATGTGGGCGTTATCGCCGCGGGCGATACGGTGGAAAGCATGGCGGGCATCATGGGTGGCGAGGCCACTTCGGTTACGCTGGACACCACCGATATCTACGTAGAGGCCGCTTTCTGGTGGGCCGAGGCCATCATGGGCCGCCCGCGCCGTTATAAATTCAGTTCCGAAGCCAGCCACCGCTTCGAGCGCGGTGTTGATTTCGCATCTATCCCAGAGCACCTGGAACTCATGACGCGCTTGCTGGTTGATGTCTGTGGTGGCCAGGTTGGCCCCCTGGACGACCAAATCATTAATCTGCCCAAGCGCGAGCCGGTGCAAATGCGCCTGGCTCGTTGCCACAAAGTATTGGGCGTGCCGGTAACGCAGGAAGAAGTTTCACAGATATTCACTCGCCTGGGCTTGTCATTCCAGGTGCAAGACCAGGTGTTTACCGTAACGCCGCCTTCCTATCGCTTCGACTTGTTCATTGAAGAGGACCTCATCGAAGAAGTGGCGCGTATTTACGGCTTTGAGCGTATTCCCGATCTGCCTCCGGTTGCCAGGGCCAATATGCATGTCAGCCCTGAAGCGTTGCGTGGGCCTCATGCCTTGCGTGCGCGCATGGCCGGCCTTGATTACCAAGAGGTCATCAACTTTGCCTTTGTGGAAGAGGCCTGGGAAAGCAACTACGCAGGCAACACCAACCCTATCCGGCTGCTTAACCCTATCGCCAGCCAGTTGGCGGTCATGCGTTCCAGCCTGATAGGCGGTTTGCTCGCCAATATCGTGCATAACGCCAACCGCAAGCAAAGTCGGGTGCGTGTATTTGAACTGGGCCGCGTGTTTATGCGCGATGCCGAGGTTGCCGATGGCGAACTGATGGTCGCCGGTGTGAGCCAGCCGCAGTACTTGTCTGGCGCGGCGTGGGGGCCAGCCTTTGACGAGCAGTGGGGCTTGCCGACCCGTCAGGTCGATTTCTACGACGTCAAAAAAGATCTCGAATCCCTGTTGGGTGCGCAAGCTGCCCAGTTGCGCTGTGTACCTGATACTTATCCCGCCTTGCATCCAGGCCGTTCAGCACGTCTTGAACTGAATGGCAAGGCCGTGGGCTGGCTAGGCGAAATTCATCCCAAGTGGGCCCAGGAATGTGACCTGGCTCATGCGCCGGTGGTTTTTGAAATCGATGCAGCAGCCATTTCCTTCAATAAAATGCCAGCGCCCAGCGAACTGTCTCGTCAGCCCGTTGTCATTCGTGATCTGGCTGTATGGGCCAAGGCAGATGCATCGTATCAGGATTTGTTGAATACACTTACCCAGGCAATTGCATCTGATGCTAAGCTTTCAATAGTAAAAGACATTAAACTGTTCGACGTGTGGCGCGATAAATCTGCACAAACCCAGGAAAAAAGCTTGGCGTTCCGTTTTTGGCTTCAAGGCCGCGAATCCACGCTGGACGACAACACGGTTGAACTATGCATCAGCAGTTTGTTGCAAGCGCTGGTTGGCGCGCATGGCGTGCGTCAGCGCGCATAAGGAGTTAAAAGCATAATGAATACGGATCGCACCCTGACCAAAGCCGAGCTCGCTGAACTCTTGTTTGACCGCGTCGGCCTGAACAAGCGTGAAGCCAAAGATATTGTCGATACTTTTTTTGAAGAAATCCGTGATTCACTGGCGCGCGGTGTCGAGGTCAAGTTGTCGGGGTTTGGCAATTTCCAGGTACGCGACAAACCGCCGCGTCCTGGCCGTAATCCAAAAACCGGCGAAGTCATTCCTATCGCGGCCCGCAGGGTAGTCACTTTCCACGCCAGCCAAAAGCTCAAGAGCGTGGTCGAGCACACCGGCAAGCCGGGCTCCGGCGCCGAGTAGCATTGTTGTCTACCGCGCTGGCGGGGTTCATGCCCAACTTGCTTTTACGAATACCTATTGTTTATTAATTGGCCTCTTATCTATCCATGAGCACTAGCGAAAATCCTGTCATCTTGCCTCCGATTCCTGCCAAGCGCTATTTCACGATAGGCGAGGTAAGTGATTTATGCTGTGTCAAGCCGCATGTGCTGCGCTATTGGGAACAAGAGTTCACGCAGCTCAAGCCGGTAAAACGGCGCGGCAATCGCCGTTACTATCAGCACCACGAAGTTTTGCTGATACGCCGCATACGCGATTTGCTCTACGAGCAAGGTTTTACCATCAGTGGCGCGCGCAACCGCCTGGGCGACATGAACGATGTTCCTCATGACCAGGACGCCGCCGTGCGCCTTACCGGCCCCGAGCTCCAAGGCCTGCGCGGCGACCTTACCGCCATCAAAGACATGCTCTCCGAGGCGCTGGATCAAACCCAAAGCGCATAACGTGGGTTGTTGAATGACGTAAGTCGGATTAGCGTAGCGTAATCCGACACATCCTTGTGGCAAAAACACCTAGAGCCTAATCGGTTCACATTCGCTCAACCGGCCTCCAAGAAAAAGCCACCCTCGACACTGCCCGGCAGCCAGCAAAGGCGCGCATCAGGCTTCCTGTATATGGCATTTGCTTGATGTGATACTAATTTCGTATCGCATTTAAAGAAAATAATATTAGACATACATGTGCCTAAGCGCACATAGTGTCAACTGGCGGTTAACTACCAAGGCGCCGCAACGCACAGACCACTTCGCGTTGAGATTTATGGCTGATGGTCAAGGGACACATATTTGCAATCATGATAGATACGCTAGAATTAACTGAAATTCCTTCCGAAGACGAAGCTTTGCGCAGCGAAATCAGAGCCTTCCTGAAGGAAACCACAGAAGGGCTGTCGCCCGATATCCGTGCCCGTTCCTGGATGGGGTTTGATGCCGACTTCAGCAAAAAGCTGGCTGACCGTGGTTGGCTTGGGCTTACCCTGCCGACCGAATATGGCGGCGCCGCCAAAGGTCCATTTGCCCGGTTTGTATTGTCAGAAGAACTGCTGGGGGCAGGCGCGCCAGTGTCTGCACACTGGATCGCCGACAGGCAAAGCGGGCCGCTCATCCTCAAATATGGCACCGAAGCCCAAAAACAGTTTTACTTGCCCCGCATCTGCAAGGCGGAAGCTTTTTTCTGCATAGGCATGAGCGAACCCGACTCAGGGTCTGACTTGGCCAGCATACGCACTCGTGCAGTGCGCACGTCCAAGGGCTGGACACTTAACGGCAGCAAAATCTGGACCACCAACGCGCATCGTTCCCATTACATGATTGCGCTGGTGCGTACGTCGGGCGAAGCGGGCGACCGCCAGAAAGGTCTGTCGCAAATCATTATTGACCTCAAGTTGCCTGGTGTAACCGTACGGCCCATCAAAGACATGGCCGGCGACGCGCATTTTTCAGAAGTCTTCTTTGAAAATGTGGAATGTGCCGAAGATGCCCTGATAGGAACCGAAGGCGACGGCTGGGCCCAGGTCAACGCCGAACTCGCTTTCGAGCGTAGCGGCCCGGAACGTCTGTATTCCAGCATGGTGCTGCTCGAGTGCTGGCTGGATCACTGTCGGGCCAGTGGCGCCAACGATGCGCAAACCACGGCAACATTGGGCCAGGTCGTGTCTTGGCTGGCTGTGCTCAGGGCCATGTCGATCTCGTTAACGGCCAAGCTGGTGCGCGGGGAAAGCCCCGCCATCGAGGCTACCCTGGTCAAAGATCTGGGCACTGAAATAGAACAGGCCATACCCAGGCTAATAGGCGATTGCCTCGGTTCCTTGCCCGACTCTGCCGTGCCTGCGCCATTGCTCCGGACGCTGGTTTACCTCGAACAACTGGCGCCGTCATTTTCCCTGCGCGGCGGTACACGTGAAATTTTGCGCGGTATTATCGCGCGCGGCCTCGGCCTGCGTTAAGGAATATTTATGGATAATCTATTTTCCGATTCAGTTGAGCGTCTGTTAAGCGAAATCTCCACGCCGATGGCGATACGAGCCATTGAAAATGGTTCAGACATCACCGCAATGTGGCAGTCTTTTGAAGAATCCGGCTTTCTCGACGCCCTGGTGCCAGAATCCCAGGATGGCGCCGGCCTGACCTTGGACCAAGTATTTCCCATATTGACATCGGCAGGGCGCAATGCGGTGCCGCTGCCGTTCGCACATACCATGCTGGCGCGTGGCTGGCTGGCCGCCGCCGGGGTCGCAGCGCCATCCGGACCCATTACCATTGCGGGCCTGGGCATGCGTCTTGATGAAGGCGTCATTGAAGGGCGTACGATTCCCTTCGGGCGGGTTGCGCACTGGGTGTTGGCCGACTTGGGCGACTACTGCGCCTTGCTGCCGGTGGCTGGCGCAACCAGCCAGGAAGCGGAAGTACATGGCAGCTTGTCCGCTACATTGCGCTGGGAAAAATGGCCCGAGGGCGCAGTGAAGATCTCAGCCTCGTCGCAGGCTGCAAGTGGCCTCAGCGAATTGGCTGCTGCAGGCTATGCGGCATTGATGGCCGGCGTAAGCGACCGTGTACTCGAATTAACGCTGGACTATGCCAATCAGCGCAGTCAGTTTGGCAAGAACATCGGCAGGTTTCAGGCGGTTCAAAGCCAAATCAGCCTTATGGCCGAGCGCACATGGGCAACCCGCATGGCGGCACAATTGGCTTGCCAAAGCACTGCTTGTTCGCCTAGTCCTTTGTTGGCGGCAGTTGGTAAAGCCCGGGCCAGCGAGGCGGCTCCTATCATTGCCGATATCGGTCATGCCGTGCACGGCGCCATAGGCATCACCGAAGAATACGATTTGCAGTTATATACACGGCGCCTGCGCGAATGGCGGCTTGCCGAAGGCGCTGAAACCTACTGGTGCAGCCGCCTGGGTTCGGCATTGCTGGCGCAGCCGGAACACTCTGCACTTTCGTTTATTTGCGCCAAGCTTTCCGCATCCAGTCATGCCTGTGCCGCTGCGCACTAAGTAAGCATCAATGAATCTGGATTCGTATTTTTCCGTTGCTGACTTCGAAGCGGCGGCTCGCCGCCTGCTTCCCCGGGCCGTTTATGGTTACGTCGTGGGTGGTACCGAAGACGGCCTGACCGTAAACGCCAACAGGCAGTGTTTCGATCAGCTTATGTTTCGGCCGCGCGGCCTGATGGGTGTTGCGGCGCGCTCGCAAACGGTACAGCTATGGGATCGTAGCTATCCGTCGCCGATTGGCATCGCGCCTATGGGCATTACTGCCATTTGTCGTCGGCAGTGCGATATGGAACTGGCCAAGGCGGCTCGCGCCAAAGGCCTGCCATTTGTCCTCAGCGGGGTATCCAACACCCCCTTGGAAACCATACAGGCAGCCACGGGCGGCGGCACCTGGTACCAAGGGTATTTTCCTGGCGATACCGAACGGCTCGAACGCATCATTGATCGTTTACGAAAAGCTGACATCGACGTCCTGGTGGTGACCAGCGATACGCCAGTGGCGGCAAACAGGGAAAACAACGAACGCAATGGTTTCACATTGCCTTTTCGCCCAAGCTGGCCTTTATTCTGGGATGGCGTCCGGCATCCCAGATGGTCGTATCAGGTATTTCTTAAAACCTTGCTCAACGAGGGCATTCCGCGCCTCGCCAATCTTTACGAAGAAATCGGTCCGCCCATTACAAGGGAACCCAAGCAGGGTTTTCGTGGCGGACGCGACCTGCTTACCTGGGATCACTTAAGTTGGCTGCGTGAACGCTGGCCAGGCAAGCTTGTCGTTAAAGGCATTTTGCATCCCGACGATGCCATCGAGGCTGTGGATCGAGGCATGGATGGCATCATTGTTTCGAACCATGGCGGGCGTCAACTGGACGGCGCGCTTCCCGCCCTTACCGCATTGCCCGGAATAAAAGCGGTCGTGCCCGAGCCATTTCCCGTCATGATAGATGGCGGTTTTCGTCGCGGCACCGATGTGCTCAAGGCCGTTGCTCTGGGCGCGCGCATGGTTTTTGTCGGCCGGCCTGCGCTATACGGAGCCACAGTTGCAGGCCAGCAGGGCGTGGCCAAGGTTCTTGATATGTTCAGTACTGAAATCGACCGCAATCTGGCGCTTTTAGGGTGCCCCGATATCAAGGATTTTGGCGCTTACTATCTTGACCCAGTGCAGTTGGCCAGAATGAACGGCTCGCAAGAAACTGCATAGCGGTAACAGTTGCAGCAAGTGTTCGTTCTGCCCAGCCCGCCGGGGCCAATATTTATTATGTTTTACATGGATTATTACAGCGTTCCTGCATACGCGCCACCGTCGATCAGCAGGTTCTGGCCTGTGATATAGCCAGCGTAGGCACTGCACAGGAAGGCGCAGGCGTGGCCGAATTCGGCGGGGATGCCAAACCGGCCTGCAGGAATGGTCTTGATCTGGCGACTGACGAGTTCCTCGTAGGGCAGGTTTTCTGCGGTGGCGCGCTGGGCGTTGTTGCCGCGCAGGCGGTCTGTCTCGAATTTGCCGGGCAACAAGTTATTCAGGGTTACGTTGTGGCCTGCTATTTGCCGTGCGACCCCTCCGGTGAAGCCAGTCAGGCCCGAGCGCGCGCCGTTAGAAAGGCACAGGTTGTCGACGGGAGCTTTTACCGCTGCCGACGTAATGTTGACGATGCGGCCAAACTTGCGTTCTATCATGCCGTCTACGGTGGCCTTGATCATTTCTATGGGCGAAAGCATATTGCCTTCAAGTGCAGCGATCCAGTCGTCTCTTGAGAAGTCGCGGAAATCGCCAGGTGGCGGCCCACCGGCGTTATTGACCAGGATATCCACCTGAGGCGCGGCAGCAAGTACTAGTTTGCGGCCTTGCTCGGTTTTTATGTCGGCGGGAATCGCAATGACTTGTACGCCAGTGTCGGCCTTGATTCGGGCGCTGCTTTCAGCCAATGTGGCTGCTGTGCGAGAGGTCAGCACCAAATTGACGCCTTCTTGCGCCAATGCGTGCGCGCAGGCATACCCCAGCCCCTTGCTGGCGCCAGACACAATCGCCCATTTCCCTTTTAGACCGAGATCCATTTGTTGTTCTCCTTGAATTATTGTGTGTTTGCAGGCCGTGCTTGCCAGCCGCAAGCGGGTATCTGTGCAGACTGGCGCAACGAATATGAATAGGATAAGAGCATGATAAGTTGATCATCCGATATTATATTTGAAGTTTCTGATATTGTTTTGGTATTGCCCATCCTGGAGTCATTGGAATAACTATATGGATTTCCGCCATTTGCAGCAGTTTGTAGTGCTAGCCGAAACCTTGAATTTTCGCCGTGCAGCGGAAAAGCTGCATATGTCCCAGCCGCCTCTTTCTGTTTCCATCAGAAAACTCGAATCGGAACTGGGCGTGCCCTTATTCACACGCGGCAAAGATGGCGTTCGCCTGACTGAAAGCGGCGAGGCTGCGTTGGCAGACGCGCGCAGGGCTTTGTTTCACGCCGCGCTGTTTCGCCAGGCGGCGTTGGCGGCTTCCACTGGCGACGGCGGGGTGCTGCGTGTTGGCTTCGTTGGTTCCGCGACCCATGAAATCCTGCCCAGGATGCTTACCCGCTTCAGGCAGCGTAGCCCGGGCGTTGAATTGGTGCTCAGGGAAGCAACCTCGATTCGCATTATGCAGGAGCTTGGCGAAGAGACTCTGGATGTGGGTGTTGTCCGGGTTCCGGTTTCATCCGATGCGCGTACCTTGCTGCACGGCATACTGGTTGAAAACCTGGTGCTAGCCGTGCCCAAGACGCATCCTCTGGCGGGTAGCCGTGTTCTAAGGCTGCGCGACCTGTCGGAAGAGGGTTTCATACTATATACCGCAGCCGATGCCGCTGGCTTGCGCATGGCGGCCATCCACGCCTGCCAGTTATGCGGGTTTACGCCGCGTATTGCCCAAGAGGCGGTTCAAGTCCAGACCGTGCTCAGCCTGGTTGAGGCGGGGTTGGGCGTTGCTTTGGTCCCGTCGGTTAGCCGCCGCTTCACCAGCAGGCATATTGCCTATATCAGTTTGTCAGATATGCCAGCCAGTGCCGCCATAGGAATTTCACTGGCCTGGAATCCATTTGCTGAAATTCCCGCCGTGCGTAATTTTCGCGATGTCGCACAAGAGGTGTTTCGCCGGTCGGATTAGCGCTGCCAGGTGCGTAATCTGACACTGACTGTGCCAAAAACAACCATGAAACGACTGCCAGGTTGTGATGTAATGCGTCAATGGGCTATTCCCACATAGGTCGCATCATGACACTGTCGGTATTCGATATTTTCAAGATAGGCATAGGGCCGTCCAGTTCCCATACAGTGGGTCCCATGCGCGCCGCGCGCTATGTATCCATAGGGGGTGGTTTCATTCGAGCGCTCGATGTGATCAACACTGACGAGACCGTTCCTCAGCACGCGCCCATGCCGTATCCTTTTTCAACGGGGCAGGAATTGCTTGATCTATGTGCAACTATTGGTTTCCTGTACAAGACGAATGCGTCAATATCGGCATGGAACATAACCTTGGCCTTACTTGCGATCCCATTGGCGGCCTGGTTCAAATTCCCTGTATCGAGCGCAATGCCATGGGTGCCGTCAAAGCCATCAATGCGTCACGGCTAGCCTTGCTAGGCGATGGCAAGCATCATGTGTCGCTTGATGCGGTCATAGAAACCGTGCGGCAGACGGGCGCCGATATGCGCAGCAAATACAAAGAAACCTCGCGCGGGGGCCTGGCGGTCAATGTAGTGGTGTGCTAGCTGCCTGATGGCTCGGCCGAAATGGCGGGGTCGCTTGCGGATGGCGCCAGGGCGGGTTTCCCGAAAGTGACCATGCGCCCAATGAACAAAATGGGGCCGCTGGGGCTTGCCGTTGTTGATCCGCCCGCTGGTTCCTGGGTTATCTCAAAGATCTGATCCTGCGCTACTTCACCCATCAGGCTCGCCGGCACGGTAACAGGCCGATTCGGGTCAATCAGCCCCAATGAACGGGGCTGTGGCGCCAACTGGTTGTGAGTCCAAAGCTGTGCCGACGCATCGGAAGGAATGTCAGTGCGTACTTTGGGCTGCATCAGGATATTGCCTTCTGGGTCCAGGGTCAGTACCCAGCCAGGGGTCGAACTTTGTCCGGGTGCTTGCATGATGGCCGCGCGGGTGGGGGCGACTTCAACCACAGTAACGGGCGGCACTGTGGGTTGAACCGCGGTAACGGCTAGCACGATGGCGATCAGGGCAAATACAGCGCTTGCCGCCCGCCATAGCCAGATGCTGCTTTTTTCAGCAGGCTTAGGCGAGGCTTTGATCGCCTTCGTGGGCTGGCCTGCCGTTACGTTGACGTGGCTTGTTGTGGGGGCGGGTGTGGCGGCCTGGCTGCTGTCTGCCTGAGCCGGAGGCTTTTCAGGCGTGCGCAAGGCGGCGGCAACGCTGAGTGTGTCGTCTTCATTCGGTTTCACAATTGCTGGCGCTGGCGCCATGGGTGCTGCTGGCATGACCATGGCTGGCTTGCTGGAAGCAGGTGAAACAGCATGCCCCAGGCTTGCTTGCAATTCGCGCAATAGCTGCGGGCCTGGGATGGCGGGAGGTAAAAGATCAACCAGTTCCAGAAAGCAGCTTTCCCATTTCAGGGCGTTCATGGCGGCCAGGGGGCTGGAGCCCAGCAGGGTTTGTGCTTGCGCTGTTTCTTGCAGATTCAACAGGCCAAGTGTGTATTCTGCAATCAGGGTGTTGTCATCAACAGTGATGGATGTGCTGCTCATGTTGCGAGTTGCTCCTGGATCATGCGCAACCCTTCCTGGACTCGTGCTTTGATTTGAGCGGCGGGCGTCTCGAGGCGCGTGGCGATCTGTTCGTAGGTGTAGCCGTTGTAAAACGCCATCAGGATGGGCCGGCGTTGCGATGCATCGAGATTCGATATGACCTGCGCCAGGCTGGATTGTGAAGCGCTGTCATGCCTGGCGGGCAGCTTGTCATTCCATACCGCATCGGCAGAGCGTAGCCGACCCAATTGGCGTAAGCGGTTCAAGGCTCTGTAGCGCATGATGCTATAGATCCAGGCGCGTGCCGCTCCCAAGGCTGGATCGTAGCTTTGGGCGTTTTTCCAGATCGATACGAAGGTGTCGCGTACCAGTTCTTCGGCGCTGCGGCGTTGTGAAAGCATGCTCAGGCACAAGGCCAGCATATGCGGAGACTCGTGTTGGTACAGGTTTTGAAAAGCATGTTGGTCGCCGTCTGCACAGGCCAGCAGCGCGGTTTCGTAATCAAATGGTGTGGCAGCCATGTGGTCTCCGGAGTTCCTCGGGCCGCCTATTGTATTAGGTGTTCAGGCCCCAGGTCGTCATCGGAAGGATGTTTAAGTAAGAAAAAGATACTGTGTCGACTCAATGTCATTTTCCCGCCTCACACAGCGGCATGATATCGTTCTTGCCTGGCGCATTATTCTCGCTACAAGAGTTTTGTCGGATTACGCTAATCTGACCTACATTTTTTATATGCAGGCATCATGAGATTCACCCACAGGGGCCCAGCCCCCGCGCGCCGCAATGACATACACACCATCAAGTCGCTTCTTCCTTACGTCTGGCAATTCAAATGGCGTGTCATTGCCGCGCTGACCTGTCTGGTAACCGCCAAGGTGGCCAGTGTCATCCTGCCCCTGTTCCTGAAAGACATCGTTGATCAGCTCAGCTTGCCGGCAACGCTCATGGTGCTTCCTGTTGCCGCCTTGCTTGGTTACGGTTTCGCCCGCCTTGCCTCGGGTGTATTCGGCGAGCTGCGCGACGCCTTGTTTGCCAGAGTCACCCAAGGCTCCATAAGGCGCATCGCCGCGCAACTCTTCAAGCACTTGTTCGCTTTGTCCTTGCGTTTTCACATGCAACGCCAAACCGGCGGCTTAAGCCGGGATATCGAACGCGGCACCAAAGGCATAGGCTTCCTGCTTAACTTCATGGTGTTCAATATTTTGCCTACCCTGCTCGAAATCGGCATGGTGGCGGCTATTTTGCTGTGGCGTTACGATTTCAGCTTCGCCATCGTCACGCTGGGCACCATTGCCACATACGTGCTGTTTACCTTGTTCGTAACTGAAAAGCGCATGGTTTATCGGCGCAGCATGAATGACCTGGACAGCAAGGCCAACAGCAAGGCCATTGACGCCCTCATCAACTACGAAACCGTCAAGTACTTCGGCAACGAGGCCTACGAGCTCCATCGCTACGACACCAACCTGGGGAAATGGGTTGACTCGGCTGTAAAAAACCAGATATCGCTGAACTTCCTGAACATGGGGCAGGGTGTCATCATCACGATAGGCATCACGCTATTGCTGTGGCTGTCGGCGCAAGGGGTGGTCGACAAAACCATGTCAGTTGGCGACGTGGTGCTGGTGTCGGCCTATCTCACCCAGTTGTACGCCCCTCTTAACTTCCTGGGCTTTGTCTATCGTGAAATCAAGCATGCGCTGGCCGACATGGAGCGTATGTTTGGCCTGATGGAGCAAGGCGAGGAAATTGCCGACAGCCCCACCGCCCGGCAACTCGCAACTTCGCAGGCCGCTATCCGCTTCGATCATGTTGATTTTGGCTATGAAGAGAATCGCCAGATATTGTTTGATGTCAGCCTGGAGATTCCGGCGGGTAAAACCCTGGCCGTGGTGGGCTCGTCGGGGGCGGGGAAGTCCACCTTGTCGCGCCTGTTGTTCCGTTTTTACGATGTAAATGCCGGAGCCATCAGTATCAACGGCGTCGATATCCGCGACCTCACCCAACACAGCCTGCGTCATCATATTGGCATTGTCCCGCAAGATACCGTGCTATTCAACGATACGATTTTGTACAATATTGCTTATGGGAACCCTGACGCCACCCAAGAGGAAATCTTCCAGGCGGCCCGGGCAGCCAGCATCCATGATTTTGTCATGAATTTGCCCCAAGGCTATGAAACTCAGGTAGGTGAGCGCGGCCTGAAGTTATCCGGCGGCGAAAAGCAGCGCGTGGCTATAGCTCGCACACTACTGAAGAACCCGCCCATACTTATTCTCGATGAAGCGACCAGCGCCCTTGATACCCGCACAGAACGGGCCATACAGGTCGAACTGGCGCAAATTGCTCGTGACCGAACGACCCTGATCATTGCCCACAGGCTGTCTACCATAGTCGATGCCGACGAGATACTTGTGCTGGATCATGGCCAGGTGCTGGAGCGCGGCTCGCATCGGGACCTGCTGTTGCAAGAGGGCAGGTACGCCCAGATGTGGGCGCTGCAGCAAGCCGGGCAGGGCGAAGAAAGCTCACCGGCCAGCAACTGAGGAAAACAGGCATGCATCATCTGGATTGAGCGCGATTGTGTGATTTGACAAATATAGTACCGATTTGGTACTATATGCCCTGACTCACCAATTTGAGGGACCGCGCAGATGCTGCGTATCAGCAAAATCATTGACTATGGCACTTTGGTGCTTACCTACATGGCAGGCTCGCCTGACCGTGTTTTCAGTGCCGCTGATATCGCCGCCACGTTGGGCCTGGGCCAGCCTACTGTCAGCAAGGTGCTTAAGCTGCTGGGCCAGCATGAACTGGTCAATAGCAGCCGTGGTTCTCGCGGCGGTTATATGCTGGGCCGGCCTGCCTGCGATATCAGTATCGCGCACATTATAGACGCACTTGAAGAACAGCCGTTTGGCCTGACTGAATGCACCTCAAAACCGGGTGCATGCAGCGTTGAAGCAGGCTGCCATATACGCACCAATTGGCAGCGTATTAACTCTGTCATTCGCCATACGCTGGAAAATGTCAGTGTGTCCGATATGCTCAGCCCCACCCCCCTAGAATTTCCACTGATTGCCCAGCCTCTGCCCGATCCCAAGCTTAGAACCCCAAGCGGCGCAGCACACGACATGGAGTTTTCCTGAATGAACACCGTAACCGAAAAAAACGATACCGTAGCTGAAAAGCCTGTAAGCGTAGACGACCAGCTCGATTCGTTTCTAGATCGCGAGTACACGGCTGGATTCGTCACCGACATAGAGTCCGACACCATACCAAAAGGCTTGTCGGAAGATACCGTACGCTTGCTGTCGGCCAAAAAGAACGAGCCCGAATTCATGCTCGAATGGCGCCTGGCCGCGTATCGCCACTGGCTCACCATGGACTTGCCTGAATGGGCCGCGGTCAGTTTTCCGCGTATTGATTTCCAGGATATCAGCTATTACTCGGCGCCCAAAAAGAAAGATGGCCCCAAAAGCCTCGACGAAGTCGATCCCGAATTATTGCGCACTTATGAAAAATTGGGCGTGCCTCTGCACGAGCGCGCGCGCCTGGCAGGCGTGGCAGTCGATGCCGTATTCGATTCGGTATCGGTGGCAACCACATTTCGCAAGCAATTGGCCGACGTAGGCGTTATTTTCTGTTCGTTCTCGGAAGCGGTTCGCGAACACCCCGAACTTATTCGCAAATATCTGGGTACGGTTGTGCCCGTCGGTGACAACTTTTACGCCGCATTGAATTCCGCCGTGTTCTCCGACGGCTCTTTTGTGTACATACCCAAGGGGGTGCGTTGCCCCATGGAATTGTCTACTTATTTCCGTATCAACGCCCAAGATACCGGCCAATTCGAGCGCACGCTCATTATTGCCGAAGAGGGCGCGTCGGTCAGCTACCTGGAAGGCTGTACAGCGCCCATGCGCGACGAAAACCAGTTGCACGCGGCTGTGGTCGAAATCGTTGCCCTGGACGACGCCAAGGTCAAGTATTCAACAGTGCAAAACTGGTATCCCGGCGATAAAGACGGCGTGGGCGGTATTTACAACTTCGTTACCAAGCGCGGCGACTGCCGTGGCGACCGTTCGCACATTTCCTGGACTCAAGTCGAAACCGGCTCATCCATTACCTGGAAATACCCCAGCGTCATCCTGCGTGGCGACGACTCCGTTGGCGAGTTCTATTCGGTAGCGCTCAGCAACCACAGGCAGCAGGCCGATACCGGCACAAAAATGATACACATGGGCCGCAACACGCGCAGCACCATCATCTCCAAGGGGATTTCCGCCGGTCATGGCAGCAATACTTTCCGCGGACTGGTGCGCGTGACCCCCAAGGCGGAAGGCGCGCGCAACTACACGCAGTGCGACTCCCTGCTGATAGGCAAGCGTTGCGCCGCCCATACATTCCCCACTATTGAGGTTCAAAATCCGTCCGCTGTCGTCGAGCACGAAGCAACTGCTTCACGCATAGGCGAAGACCAACTGTTTTATGCGATGCAGCGTGGCTTGTCGGCTGAAGACGCCGTATCCATGATCGTGAACGGGTTTTGCAAAGAGGTTTTCAAGGAATTGCCAATGGAATTTGCAGTCGAGGCTCAGAACCTGCTCGGCGTAAGTCTGGAAGGCAGCGTAGGCTAAGGAGAAGTTTGTAATGCTGAATATTAAAGATTTGCACGCCTCGGTAGAAAATAAATCGATCTTGCGTGGCTTGAACTTAACAGTCAATGCGGGTGAAGTACATGCCATCATGGGGCCCAACGGCTCGGGTAAAAGCACCTTGTCGCAAGTATTGGCCGGCCGTGAAAGCTACACCATAGAAAGCGGTTCGGTTGACTGGATGGGCCAAAATTTGCTGGACATGCCCATCGAAGAGCGTGCTCGCTCGGGGCTGTTCATGGCGTTTCAATACCCCATAGAAATCCCCGGAGTCTCAAACGCCTACTTCTTAAGGGCGGCGGTCAATGCTGTGCGTCGTCACCAGGGTTTGCCCGAACTCGACGCCATGGATTTTCTCAAGCGTGTAAAAGCCGAAATGAAAACCGTGGGCATGAAGGAAGAGTTCCTGTATCGCTCGGTGAACGAAGGCTTTTCAGGCGGCGAGAAAAAACGCAATGAAATCCTGCAAATGACTTTGCTGGAACCCAAGCTGGCTATTCTGGATGAAACCGACTCGGGCCTGGATATCGATGCGCTCAAGGTCGTGGCCGATGGCGTCAACCGCCTGCGCTCGCCTGAACGTGCACTGATCGTGATCACTCACTATCAGCGTTTGCTTGATTACATCGTGCCTGATTTCGTACATGTGCTGGCAGGTGGGAAAATCGTGCGCTCGGGTGGCCGTGAACTGGCCCTGGAACTTGAAGAGCGCGGCTATGGCTGGGTAACCGAACCGGCGGTCATACGCAAAGGAGCCGCGGCATGAGCACTGCACAAACCTGGGTAGCCGAATTCTCGGCTCGCGAGCAGGGTTTGGCAGGTGCCAACGTACCTTGGCTCGCCGCCATGCGCAAGCGTGCCATCGAGCGCTTTGCCGACGAAGGCTGGCCCACCACCAAACAAGAAAGCTGGCGTCATACTTCGCTGGCCATGCTGGAGCAGCAGTCGTTCTTGCCTGCTGCCGATGCATCAGCGGCAGCCTTGGCGCAAGAAGTTCGCCAGGGTGAACCCGGTCACTGGCTGGTCTTTACCGATGGCAAGTTCAACGCTGATCTCTCCGATATCGGCGCCTTGCCGGCGGGCGCCAAGGTGCGCGCCTTGTCGCAGGCGCTGGTCGACTCCCCTGATCAGGTAGAAGATGGTTTTGGCACTGAATTGCAAGGGTCCAGCATTGCCGCGCTGAACTTGGCATTGGTCAGCGATGGCGCATTCGTCAGCCTCGAGCGCGGCGTTGTGCTCGACTTGCCCGTACACTTGGTGTTTATCGCTGTCAGTGATCAGGCAGCAAGCTTTCCGCGCAACCTGATTCACGCCGAATCCGGCGCCCAGGCCAAGATCATTGAACACTATGTCGGGCAGGGCAGCAGCATCACACTGACCAATACCGTGACCCGTGCGAATCTGGCGCCCGACGCCCATGTTACGCATGTCAAGCTGCAGCAAGAAACCGATCAGGCCTTTCATTTTGGCGTACTTGATGTCAAGCAAGGCAAGGGGTCGGTATTCAATTCGCACTCGATGTCATTCGGAGCCCGCTTGGCGCGCCACGATATCACCACTGCCTTTACAGGGCAAAATTGCGAAACCTTGCTCAACGGCCTGTATTATGTCGATGGTCGCCGCCATGTAGACCACCACACAGTCATTGGGCACGAGCAGCCTAAGGGCGTAAGTCGCGAATATTATCGCGGCATACTGGCCGACACTGCTCGTGGTGTTTTTGGTGGGCGCATACTGGTTTCGCCCGGCGCCGACGGCACCGATGCCATACAGCGTTCCGACAGCCTGCTGCTGTCGCGCATGGCCAAGGCCGATTCCCGCCCTGAACTCGAAATCTACGCCGACGACGTCAAATGCGCCCATGGCGCCACGGTAGGCCAACTCGACGAAACCGCCTTGTTCTATTTGCGTACCCGCGGCATGGACGAAGCCCATGCGCGCAACATCATGACCTACGCCTTCGCCGCGCAAGCCCTGGAACGTATTGATATCCCTTCGGTGCGCGAGCGCGTCACTCAGGCTATACGGGGCCTGTTGCCCGGCGGCGTCGGCATGGGGGAGCTTGCATGAACGCGCCTTTGCCCACAGCAAACCACGCACTTTCCTTGAATTGCGCAACTGATTTCCCCATCTTGTCCAGGCCGGTGCAAGGCCGCCGCCTGGCCTATCTGGACAATGGTGCAACCACGCAAAAGCCGGCTGCGGTCATCAATGCCGAACGCGAATTCTACGAGCAGTCCAACGCCAATATTCATCGGGGTGTGCATTGGCTGTCGCAGCATGCCACCGATCTATATGAGCAGGGGCGCGAACAAGTGCGCCAGTTGCTCAATGCCGCTCGTCATGAAGAAATCGTCTTTACGCGCGGCACCACCGAAGCCATCAACCTGGTGGCCTACAGTTGGGGCTTGTCGGTGCTGAAGCAGGGTGATGAAATCCTTATCACCGGTATGGAACACCATTCCAATATTGTGCCGTGGCAGTTGCTGTGCGAACGCACCGGTGCTGTGTTGAAAGTGGTTCCGGTTACCGATAGCGGCGAACTGGACATGAACGAATACCGGGCTTTGCTTGGGCCGCGTACTCGGCTGGTGGGTGTTACCCATATTTCCAATGCCCTGGGCACTATCAACCCTATCGCTGATATGGTGCGATTGGCTCACGAGGCCGGCGCCAAGGTGCTGGTTGACGGTGCGCAGGCTGTGGCGCATCAGGCTGTCGACGTACAAGCCCTAGCTTGTGATTTTTACGCCTTTTCTGGCCACAAGTTGTACGGCCCAACTGGTATCGGTGCTTTGTATGTGCGCTACGACATCCTGAAAGACATGCCTCCTTGGCAAGGCGGCGGCGACATGATACATACCGTCAGTTTCGAGCGCAGCACTTATGCTGATGTGCCTCAACGCTTCGAGGCAGGCACGCCCAATATTGCCGGCGTGGTAGGGCTAGGCGCAGCCATACGCTATGTGCGGGGTGTTGGCCTGGAAGCCATTGCCAGGCACGAACAGGCCCTGCTCGATTTCGCCACTGCCGAACTGGCGCTGCTGCCAGGCATACGCCTTATAGGCACGGCAGCGCGCAAGGCGGGCATATTGTCTTTCGTGGTCGATGGCATACACCCCCACGATCTAGGCACCATACTGGATACCGAAGGGGTCGCCATACGGGCAGGCCACCATTGCGCCATGCCGCTCATGACCCGCTACGGCATACCGGGTACGGCCAGAGCTTCGCTGGCACTGTATAACACGCAGGAAGATATCAACGCCTTGATGGCTGGCCTGCACAAAGCACAAAAACTGTTTGGAGTCGGGCGCTAGCATGACTGAACAATACGGCGATTTACGCGAGCTCTATCAGGAAGTGATCTTCGATCACAACCGTCATCCTCGCAATTTTCACGCAATACCCGACGCCAGCCATACGGCCGATGGGCACAACCCTTTGTGCGGTGACCAACTCACCATTTATGCCCAGCTCAAAAACGGCATCATTGAAGATGTCAGCTTTGTGGGCCATGGCTGCGCCATTTCCAAGGCATCGGCATCGCTCATGACTGAAGCCGTCAAAGGCAAGACAGTTGCTGAAGCCGAAGCACTGTTTCATGACATGCATATCATGCTTACCGAAGCACGTCCCGAAGGCCGAGACTTTGGCAAGCTTGAAGTCTTGTCTGGGGTGCGTGAATTCCCCGCGCGTGTGAAATGCGCCACCTTGGCCTGGCATACGCTGCACAACGCAATTACCGAGGCCAGGGACACGGCTCGCACTGAATAAGAGGCACACTATGAGTTATGGACGACAAGAAGTCATCGTAAATCGGGATTGCCCGGCGGTAACCGTGCCCTATGGTTCGCCGGTAACCATCGAAGAGGGCTGCTCGGCCACGATTACGCAGCAATTGGGTGGCAGCTACACCGTGATCGTAGAAGGTAATTTGTACCGCATTGAAGGCATCGATGGCGATGCCTTGGGGTTCGAGGTCACCGAAGAGCAAAAACACATACACGATGGGCCAGTCAGTGCGCAATCCATTGAAGATTACGCCTGGAGCGTCTTGGCTACCTGCTACGACCCGGAAATTCCGGTCGATATCGTCAACCTGGGGCTGGTATATAGCTGCAAGGTCTTGCCGATCAGCGGCGACCAGTATCGCATTGAAGTCCAGATGACACTGACAGCCCCCGGTTGTGGCATGGGGACCTTTATAGCCGACGAAGCGCGCAACAAGCTGCTGGCCATACATGGTGTTGACGAAGTCACTGTTGACCTGGTCTGGGACCCACCCTGGAGCCGCGAAATGATCAGTGAGCCAGCGCGTTTGCAAATGGGGTTGTTGTAATCAGCGACTAAGCTCTTATAAACCGGCCTGTTGAATAGTCAACAGGCCGGTTTGCCGTCAGGACCTGGCATTGGCGCCTTGCTGGCTGGTGAGCGCAGTCAGATTGACATCTATTGCTTGTCGGCCAACCACGCCATCAGGCTTGAGGGAATGTTCGGCGCCATTTTGGTTGGGTCCGCTGATTGACGCCCAGCCTAAGGTTGCCCCTCGTGATACGGCAGCGTATACGGCCGCATTACGATTGTGTACATTCAAGCGCTGATACAAGGTTTCTGTGTGGGCCTTGGCGGTAGCTACCGAAATATTCAGGTAACGGCCTACTGTTTTCATGGGGTAGCCGCGCGCCAATAGTACTAGTACCTCGTATTGCCGGGGTGTAAGCCCCAGCATCTGACACTCTGAATTGGCCTCAGGAGCATTTTTATTGGAAGCCTCGGGAGACGGGGGCCACTTCACCGGTTCGTAGATGGGCAGCATCGCGGGTGAGGTCTGTTGCGTATTGGGACGCAGGGGGAAGCAAGTCCCACCGGCCAACACTAAATGAACTGATGCTTGTAGTACTTCAGGCAGAGCGCTTTTTGGTACGTATCCGGCAACAGATGATGGCAAGCCTTTTATTGATTCAGGCATCTCGCTGCTTTCCGAGAGCAGCAGCATGGCTTTGGGAGAATAGGCCCGATCAACGGCAAAGCTTATGTCATGGATGTCTTCTATTGAAGGAATCGATAACAATAGCAGATCACAATTACGGAATGAGTCTGGTCTTTGATCGAGGTGAACGCAATCAACCCCTTCGAGTTGAACGTCTGGTGCGATGTCTGATAAAAGTTGCAGGATACCTAGCCGTAGCAGGGAGTGTGGTTCGACGACAATAATGACCGGCATGCTTTTTTCCTGGGTTCCTCGTCGCTGTGATGCAGGCGTCGATCGGTGACTGAGATACTGGAACCGGGCGTCGTTTTGGCTTAATGATTGGTCGGGAAAAGCTTAACGATTTTGACCCATTTCCGTTGTGTATCCAGCCATTTGTCTAGTTTCATTTTTAATGAAACAAAATTATCCAATTGGATATTTCTTCATATATATAGTATCGATTTACGATCTATTGGGCAAGTATTTACTTATCGTAAAGAGGCTAGATAAGCCGCTGTATCACTAGGGATTTCCCTCTCTTTCAGATCACGAACAGGCACCGTACCTGTTCGTGATTGTTTACAACTTATGCCTTTACTACAACTAACAGCTTAGGGTTGATTAATGGTGGCGGTGTTATGCATGCCACCGGTTTGATAAATCGTGGCCAGCTTGTTGGTGCCGGTTTATGTAATCCAGCCAGCCCCAGCCATGGCTTTGAGTGATCCTGCCTGTATTAAAGGAACCGGCCAGGCTGTTGTTCAGCTTGGGTGTTGACAGGCTGTTTCTGACTGTTGCACCATCGGCTTGGCCATTTTCAGTCGCCGACGATGTTTGAGCAGGTGCGTAAAGCAGGAAGAGGGCGAGCGAGAATCCCGCGGTGGCGAATAAGCGCATTACATCTCCTCCCCATTGCAGTTGCTGTTATTGTTGAGTAAGGCCAGCGGCAGCAGTGGTAACAGAATTTCTTATGTTTTCCAGCTATTTGCTGTTGCCGCTTATCGTTACATTCCTGACTTTTTGTTCAAGAAACGAAATGATTTGAGATATCTTAAAAGTTGTGGCCGATGCAAACATGCGTCAGAAGGTGTAGTCCTCTATCGGCTTTAAGTGTTAATTGGATTTAACAGCGGACTAGGGCAAATAGCCGGTAGCGGCAAAGAATATCTCCTGTAGCGCACTGAGTTAAAATAAAAGTCTTTATTAAGGATTTTGTTATGGGCAATACGCTCAAGCTTCAGCTTGCCGATGCCGTAAAAGCCGCTATGCGCGCCAAAGACGCAGCTCGTCTAGGGACGCTGCGTTTTCTGCAGGCTGCTGTTAAACAGAAAGAAATTGATGAGCGTCGCGATCTTAGTGATGCGGAAGTTGTTTCGATTATCGAAAAGCAGATCAAACAGCGCCGTGAATCTATCTTGGCTTTCGAGAAGGCGGGGCGCACAGAAACCGCTGCCCAAGAAACGGCTGAATTAGTCGTGTTGCAAGAGTTTCTGCCGCAAGCGGCACCGGCCGAAGAGGTCGAGGCAATAATCAGCGCGGCCATTGCCGAAGTCAGCGGGCAGGGCGTGACTGGCGCTCCTGCCATGGGGAAAATCATGGCCATCGTGAAAGCCGCGTTGGCAGGGCGTGCCGATATGTCGGCAGTTTCTGCGCAGGTAAAAGCCCGGCTAATGTAAGCAAAGTTGGGGGCGTTGTTTGTTTCTTAAGCGAAGCCGGTTGTGGCGCGGGTTATTCCGGCTTCACGCGCTGCGCCCCTGGCGAGGCTCCCGTACCCACCCCAGACAACGTCATAGAAACCAACACCAAGACGACAATTACTTATACGCCACACAAATCGACGTATCCATACGTATCGATTCACGCATGGCATCCAGGGCTTTCAGGTCCCAAGGACTACGCCCCCATACGGTATGCGTTACCTGAGTATGCTTGGCATCAATCGCCTCAATGTCAGTACGCGCAACTACTACGCTTTGCATGGGTCCACGTACCAATACTTGGCCTGTTTGCATGGCGGGGTCGACTTGTGCGTAAACGTCGTATTGCTTCTTGCCGAGCAGGCACTCGCCAGCTTGATTTTGCGCACGTAAATATACCGTCTGGTAGCTGCGCGGCACTGTATAAGAGACGCTGGGAGACTCACCGCCAGGCTGTATACCCATGGCGCAACCTGACAGCAGTGCGACGGCTGCTACGCTAATAATTAAAGCCTTCATCCGGCCTCCCTGGCTATGCCAGTTTATCGTTAAGCATGGATGGTTATTTAGAAGCGCGGCACCATGCGGTATTCAAAAAGCCAGCATTATGCTGTGCTTGTTGCAATCTTTTATTCTAGCGCCGCCAGCATCAAGAGCAGGCTGCTTGCAAAGCTGTGCTCTCAAGATCAAGGGTGGGGTAATCGGTATAGCCTTTGAGGCCGCTTGAATAAAAGGTGCTGAGGTCAGCATCGTTTAACTCGGCGCCTGCCTCTAGACGGGCAACCAGATCGGGGTTGGAAATAAAAGCTCTGCCAAACGAAACGGCTTCGGCCTCGCCGTCGGCAAGTGCGCGTTGCGCCATCGCCAAGTCGTATTGTTCGTTGACGATAACCGGTCCGCCAAACAAACGCCTGAGTTCGTTGGTGTGGCCGCCGTCGCCTACCGCTTCACGTATGAATAAAAAGGCTAATCTGCGCTCGCCCAATTCACGTGCGACATGACTGAATATCACACGTGGATTTGAGTCTGAAATCGAATGCGAGCCACCGCGTGGCGACAAATGCACACCTACCCGACCAGCACCCCAGATGCCTATGCATTCATCCACAATTTCCAGTAGCAAGCGCGCCCGGTTTTCAACCGAGCCGCCGTATTTATCGTGTCTTTTATTTGTGCTGTCCTGCAGGAACTGGTCGATCAAATAACCATTGGCAGCGTGAACCTCAACCCCGTCAAAACCAGCCAGGCGTGCATTACTGGCTGCGAGCGAGAAGTCGGCCACGATACCGGGGATTTCTTCAATATGCAGCGCGCGTGGCACGACATACTTGCGCCTGGGGCGCAACAGGCTGACATGGCCTTCGCAGGCAATGGCGCTGGGCGCCACTGGTATTTCGCCATTCAGGTGTTCGGGATCGGATACCCGGCCTACATGCCAGAGCTGCAAAAATATCTTGCCGCCTTTGGCATGCACGGATTCGGTGATTTTCTGCCATCCTTCTATCTGCGCGCTATTCCAGATTCCGGGTGTATCGGCATAACCAACACCCTGCGGCGAAACGCAAGTGGCTTCCGAGAGGATAAGTCCAGCAGAGGCACGCTGGCAATAATAAGTACGCATCAATTCGTTGGGAACACGCCCTGTAGAAGCACGCATGCGTGTAAGGGGAGCCATGACTATTCGGTTGCGTAACGCAACGGCACCCAACTGAATGGGATCAAACAAACTAACCATATTTAGCATCACTATTCAAATCAAGGTTAACCCTAGTCTGCACGAAAACGGCAGAATCCGGCGCTATTTACTCAAGTCCATAAGGGTTTTTACCAGAATTTGCGTTAAGCTACCATTCTTCTATGTTATTGGCCTGGTTGTCCGGGCATCAAGCAAGGAAACCACATGGGACAATTTGCCGTGATCGGTCTGGGCCGTTTCGGTTCTGCCACTTCGCTGGAGCTCATGAAAATGGGCCATTCAGTGTTAGGTATAGACACTGACGGAAAAATCGTTGACAAGTATGCCGACCAGTTGACCCATGCCGTTATCGCCGACGTCACCGACCATGCTGCCCTGGAAGAGCTGGGTCTGAACAGTTATGACGTGGTGCTGGTAGCCATAGGGGAAGACATCCAGGCCAGCCTGTTATGCGTGGTGCATCTTAAGACCTTAGGCGTAAAAACCTTATGGGTTAAAGCGTCTTCGCATGCCCAGCACCTGATCCTGAACAAGCTTGGGGTGACCCGTATTGTGCATCCGGAAGAAGAAATGGGCATACGAGTGGCGCAAGCTCTTAGCTATCCCATGGTGAATGATTATATTTCCATAGGAAATGGCGAGTTTGTGGTTGAGATCATGGTTAATGACCACCTGGAAGGCTTGCCTTTAAGCCAGATTATGCAAGGCCAGCCAGAAAGCATACACGTATTGCTGATCAAGCGGAAAACCCAGGTAACAGTGCACCCAGGCAATGATTTTATCTTGCAGGCAAAAGATATACTTGTCATGCTGGGCCAGTTGGGAACCCTTAAAACCATTGCTCCCAAGCTGATTTAAACCATGCGCCACTGGGACCCGCTATATACCTACCGATCTTACAAACGGATCAAGCGCTCCGGGTTGTTACAAGCAAGCCCTCCCGTGGTTTTGGCGGCGGGTTTCCTGGCCTTGATACTGCTGGGGACCATCTTGTTATGGCTGCCCGTGGCAACTCAACATCCAATCAGCCTGTTTTCAGCGTTTTTCATGGCTACTTCAGCGGTCACCGTAACGGGGCTGGTGGTTATTGAGCCGGCCCTGGCACTGACTCATTTTGGCCAGATTGTGCTGGCGATGTTGGTTCAACTTGGTGGACTAGGCTTTGTGACCTTTGCAGTAGTTGCCGCCATTACGTTGGGGCATAAAATGAGCCTGCAACATCAGGCACTGGCACTCGAGGCTTTCAATCAGACCAGTGTCTCGAAAATTCAGCGCACTGCTTTTCTGGTGATCAAGATATCCTTAGGCATAGAGGCCATTGCTGCGGCAATACTGACTCTGTGGTGGTGGCGCGATTATCCTTTTGTTACTGCACTATATCGCGCTATTTTTCATACTATTGCTGCGTTCAATAATGCTGGGTTTTCACTTTTCCCCGGGAGCCTGAGCCGTTTTGTCAGTGATCCCGTCACAATTTTTGTTATTTCTTTCCTGATCATTCTGGGAGGTATCGGGTTTTCTGTATTGGGCGACATAGGGCATAAAAGACGATGGTCAACGTTATTGCCCTACACCAAGGTCATATTGTTGGGTACGCTGGGCCTGAACCTGACCGGCTTCATTGCCATTTGGCTGCTGGAACTCAATAATCCCGCCACACTGGGTGATTTACCATTGCACGGCCAGGCTCTGGCCGCCTGGATGCAAAGCGTTACGGCGCGTACCGCAGGCTTTACCAGCATAGACATCACCCAGTTGCGCGATAGTTCCACCCTTGTCATGATGTTGCTGATGTTCATAGGGGGAGGCTCGTTGAGCACTGCCAGCGGCATCAAGTTGGGTACATTCATCGTACTGCTGGCCGCTGTTTATTCATATATCTGCCACAAAAAAGAAGTGGTGCTGCTGAACCGATCGATTTCTCCCGATACGGTACAGAAGTCCCTTGCGCTGCTTCTGGTAACCTGCGCGCTGGCTTTTGGCGGGGTGTTGCTGATGACTATTTTTGAAAAAGAGTCATTTATCAACCTGTTGTTCGAGGTGGTATCGGCGTTGAGTACCACCGGTCTTAGTCGTGATCTGACTGCTAACTTGTCGATTCCCAGTCAGGCCTTGTTAACGGTACTGATGTTTGCCGGAAGACTAGGGCCTTTAACCCTGATCTATAGTCTGGCGACTCGCAAACGTAGCCGCATCCGGTATCCTGAAACACAATTCCAGGTAGGGTAGGGAGCCGTAATCCGCCACCCCTGGCGCCAAGGCTTGAAGCTCAAGAACGCCAAGCCAGTACTGTTCGTGTCAGGCTGTTTTGTCGAGTGATTTTCAGATGGAATTAGTCGAGGGCAAGCAGGCATAACATTGCAATCAAAATTTGTGTTAGAATTTTGTTCTTCGCTGCTTAGGTATTAACCAGCAGGGGAATCATCAGGAATGAATGGTTTTCTGATTTCGGGGCGTAGCGCAGCCTGGTAGCGCACTTGCATGGGGTGCAAGGGGTCGAAGGTTCAAATCCTTCCGTTCCGACCAAATTTATACTAGGAAATCAAGGGCTTACAGTCTAACTCACTGTGAGCCCTTTTCCTTTGTGCGTGACTTTCGCGTGACTACTGGCATCACGCTCTCCTTTTTAGAAGAGTTAAGACTGGTGTTTGCTGGTCAGTAGCAATAATCCTATTTGCGTACTCAATTGAGCTGCTTCTTGCCCGTTATCAGCCCACTTCGGTGGGCTATTTTTTGAGTCAATAGTCCAACTGTTCTAACGAAATCTCCATCGCCGCGGCAATGCGTTCCCGGGTAATTTTCTTTGGCTTTGCGTCAGTAGATTCCATGGCGGCGTAGCTGGGCTGGCGAATTTCTAAACGCCGCGCCATTTCTGCTTGCGTTAGGCCCAGGTGCTCACGCCAGGCGCGAATCATGCTCCAATCGTTTTTGACACACAGACGCATGACTTCGTGGGGAGTGGTGCCATCGGCTGGGATGCGGCCAGAGGGGTTCCTTTCGCCGGTGAGCTTTAGGTACTCATCGTAGGGCAACACAACGAAGGCCGGCTTGCCATTGACTTCGAGGATAGTGTGGTTAATACCCATATTGGGCTCCTGCTTAGTAAGTTTGATCGTCGCGCTTTTTGACTTGTTGAATCTCGATAATCCTGACTTCGGTGTCAGCATCGAATAAGACTCGATAGTTGCCAACGCGCATGCGGTATCCGTGTTCGTGGTTGGTCAGGGCAATAGCGTTCTTGGCATTGGGGAATTGCTCCAATTCGTCCACGGCATCAATAATCGTGCCTTGCTCCTTGCGGTTGATCTTGCGCAGTTGCTTTTTCGCCTTGCTTGACCAGTTCACCGCGCACATGGTTTCCCCTTTCTTGGTATAGGCTAATTATAGCTTAGGCTATATATTGGAGCAAGGGTTTTTTGCCTCGCTATTGCGGGGCTTTTTATTTCGAGATTGATGTGTTGAGACGGGAATACAGAGAACTCGTTAAAGTGGATACCGGCATGCGTGATGGGGTCACCACGGTTGAACGGGAACGCGTCAAGGAACTGGAGCGCGAGAATCGGGAGCTGCGCAAGGCCAATGAAATTCTGAAGCTGGCGAGTGCTTTTTTCGCCCAGCGCATATCTTGAGCGTGCGCGCTTGAAGCCGTTCTATGAAACTGCTTCACTCAAGCCTCCCGCTTCTCTCTACAGCGCGCTGGTAAATCTCAGGCAGCAAACTCTTAAGCATTCCTTATCTATTCCTTTGGAAATATTGTTAGTCATTCATGCGATGCGCACCGATAATGGAGCATATTTCCCGTTTGGAGTAAGCGTTTCTGACTTAACAAGCTAATCACCAAAATTCGATAACAAGGAGACAGCATGAGCCCAAGAAAGATAACCACACTAATCAGCGCCTCATTCCTAATTGCTTTTTCAGGAACGGCAACCGCCCAAACTGCGTGGCCAGAAAAACCTATCAAGTTTGTTGTCGGCGCAGCGGCCGGCGGCTCGGCCTCCGACTCAATAACGCGATTCTTTGCAGAAAGAATTCATGAGGCAACCGGTCAGGCGGGAATTATTGAAAATAAGCCAGGTGCAGATGGAAACATTGCGGCAAGCCATGTTGCACGTGCTGCACCCGATGGCTATACGCTGCTGGTTACTGGTAATAACACGCATGCAGCTAATACTCATTTGTATAAAACTCTGCCGTTTGATCCGGATAAGGACTTTGCTCCGGTTACCACCTATGCCCGCGTGCCCTATGTCCTTCTCATCAATCCCGAGCGAGTGGCGGCGCGTTCCTTCAAGGATTTTATTGCCTATGCACAAGCAAACTCTGGACAAATGACTTATGCCAGCGCTGCCCTTGCCAGCAGAGTAGGTGTGGAACAATTAAAATTAATGGCAAATTTCAAAGCCACGAATATCAACTATAAGTCAGGCGCTCAAGCCATGACAGATTTGATTGGGGGCCATGTTGACTTTTATATTGCCGATGCCGTCAATGGACTCGCTCAAGCTCGTGCAGGTCGAGCTATTGCATTGGCCGTCACCGTCAATGAAAGACTGCAATCCGCATTAGACATTCCAACAATCGCAGAGTCGGGATTTCCAGATTACAACTTTTTCTCATGGCTGGCTGTCTGGGCACCCGCGCAGACTCCGCCTAAAACGGTACAAACCTTAAGCGGGCTGATTAATAACGCGATGGAGTCTAACGCAGGCAAACAGTTTCTTGGCAATGCTGGCCTTCTTCCCTACCCAGGCTCTCCTGAAGCACTGGCAGCGTTACAAAAAAGTGAAACCAAGCGCTGGGGCCAAGTAATAAAAGCAGCAGGTTTGGCACAAAAATAATCTTGATAGCAAGGATCTTTCATGTCAGATTCATATACAGCACTACGATTCGAAATCATTGACAACATAGGGCTGGTTACCTTTTGCAAACCGGAAAGTCGAAATAAAATTTCCGATGAACTGAAAGACGACTTTACCCGCCTGCTGCGCATCTTATCCAATGATCGAGAATTAAGTGCGCTTGTCATAACGGGCATGGATGGCAGTTTTTGCAGTGGAGGCGACCTCAAACATCTGAATCAGACACAACGCAGCGCAGACTGGGACAGACGCCGGATCTACCAGCTTCATGACTGGGTGCAACTACTAATGAATCTCGAAATGCCTGTTATAGCAGCTGTGAATGGCCCGGCAATTGGTGCAGGCTTTGGCTTGGCGCTTGCCGCCGATTTTATTCTTTGTTCGGATCAAGCCTACTTCCGGGCTTCATTCGGACGAATAGGCCTAGTTCCTGATAGCGGCATGTTTTTTACGCTTCCTCGCATGGTTGGCCTGCAATTAGCGAAAGAAATCATTTTTACCGGTCGAGTTGTAAGCGTCCAGGAAGCGCTGGCCTGCAGAATAGCAATGGCGGTCTACACCAGTAAACAGCTGTTGCCCGAGGCCATGAAACTCGCGCAACGCTTCAGGGCGGCTCCCACCTCCGCTATTGGTGCGAGTAAACGAATACTGAACCAGTCGTTTCACTTGGATGCCCGAGCCTTGGTCGAAATGGAGGCTGCGGCACAGGCGATCTTCTTTCAATCTGAATTTCATAAAGCAGCAGTGGATGATTTTATGAATAAGCGGCCACTTGGCTATGATTGGAGCTCAACCGATATGCAAACAAGTAAATAGCTTTGTCCAAAACCCCTTCGCTGGCCGTTAGGCCCTCCCCACCCATCCCGGACAACGTCACCAAGTACCGTAAATACTTGAGCTGAATATGCTCCGGGCATTTTTTTGCTACAGAAGCTTTATCGGATTACGCTGCGCTAATCTGATCTACGGACATCTAATGAAAATCACGGCTACGTGTTTGCAGATCACCCAGCAACGAGCTTAAATCCACTAGCCTGCTTGCTATCAAATGGCTGATGCCTTCGTGGCGTTGCCACACCCCGTATACGCCAAGCAACTGTGAATGTACAAGTTCTGCATGTTGACGCGCGGCCAGTTCGGGACGGACGATGACGTTGATGTTGCCGGTTTCGTCTTCAAGGGTTACAAAAACAATGCCTTTGGCGGTCTGTGGACGTTGGCGGGTGGTCACTATGCCGCAGGCGCGAGCCAAGCGCCGGTTTGGGTACTCATGCGCCAGCACGCTGGCCTGGGTAAAGCGCTGGGCCAGCAAAACTGGGCGTAACAAGGCCAATGGATGGCGCCCCAGGGTCAGTCCGGTTGATTGATAGTCGGCGGCAATACTTTGCCCTTCGGCCTGCATGGGCAAGTCGGGTGCAATGGGATCAGGGGTGGCAGTGTTATATAGCAGACCCTTAAACGAGTGGCTGGCGGCTTGCCAGCGGGCTTGGCGACGGTGGCCGCTTAACGTATAGAGCCCATTGGCATTTGCCAGCGCGTCCATGTGGTGGCGACTCAAGGCTGCCCTGCTGGCCAGGTCAAGCACATCGGTAAAAGGCTGCTGTTGCCGGGCCGCTACTATGCGCTCACCGGCCTCTCGGGGCAAGCCCTTGATCTGGTTCAAGCCCAGGCGCACGGCGGGGTCGGGAGCATGTGTGGTTTCAAGCGTGGCATCCCACAGGCTGATCGTGACATCCAGTGGCAAGACCTCTACACCATGGCGCCTGGCATCTTGCACCAATTGGCTGGGCAAGTAAAAGCCCATGGGCTGGGAGTTCAGTAACGATGCAAGAAAAGCGGCGGGTTCATGGCATTTGAGCCAAGCGCTGATATAGGCCAGCTTGGCAAAGCTCGCAGCGTGGCTTTCGGGGAAGCCGTATTCGCCGAAGCCTTCCAATTGTTTGAATATTCTTTCAGCAAACTCTGTGTCGTAGCCGTTTTTTTCCATTCCATTTATAAGCTGGGTGCGGAATTTTTCTACGCCGCCTTTACGCCGCCATGCCGCCATCGAGCGGCGCAGCGCATCAGCTTCGTCGGCGCTGAAACCGGCCGCCACCATGGCTATCTGCATGACTTGTTCTTGAAATATGGGTATGCCCAGGGTGCGCTTCAGGACGGCTTCGATTTCAGGTGTAGGGCTGCCAGGGTCTTCCAGGCCTTGCCGGCGTCGCAAGTAGGGATGAACCATACCGCCTTGTATGGGCCCTGGGCGCACTATGGCCACCTGTATCACCAGATCGTAGAAAACCTTGGGCCTGAGCCTGGGCAGCATGCTCATCTGGGCGCGTGATTCGATCTGGAAAACGCCTATGGTGTCGGCATTTTGCATCATGTTGAAAGTGGCATGGTCGTCGGATGGGATATTGTCCATGCCGAAGGCACAACCTCTGCGTTGCGCCACCAGTTTCAGGCAGCGCTGCAAAGTCGACAGCATGCCCAGGGCGAGAACGTCTACTTTCAGCAACCCCATGGCGTCGAGGTCGTCTTTGTCCCACTGGACTATGCTGCGATCGGGCATGGCGGCGTTTTCTATGGGAACCAGCCGGCATAGTTTGTCGCGCGCAATGACAAAGCCGCCGGGGTGCTGCGATAGATGGCGCGGGAACCCCATCAGGGTCTGAGCCAGCCCTACCCACATCCCGGCCAGGCGCGTGCTGGCCGGCAGGCCATTTTCGGCAATTTTTTCAAGCAGGTTCTTTTTGCCGTCCCAGTAGTGAAATGACTTGGCCACCTTGTCGATGAGTTTTTGGTTTAGCCCCAGCGCCTTGCCGGTGTCGCGCAAGACGCTGCGAATGCGATAGCTGCTGACCACTGCGGTCAGAGCGGCCCGATCGCGGCCATACTTTTGATAAATATACTGAATGACTTCTTCGCGTCGTTGATGCTCGAGGTCGACGTCGATATCAGGTGGTTCGTTGCGCGCCTGGCTGATGAAGCGGGCAAACAAGGCGTTGCCATTTTCAGGATTGACTTCGGTGATGCCCAGGCAATAGCACACGGCGGAATTGGCGGCTGAGCCTCGCCCCTGGCACAGAATGTCGTTTTTGCGCGCAAACTTGACGATGTCGTATACCGTCAGGAAATAGGCCTCATATTTCAGGCTGATGATAATCGCCAATTCGGTTTCCAGCTGGCTTCTGATTTTTTCACTAATTCCTTCAGGGTAGCGCCAGCGTGCTCCAGCCAGTGTTTCGCGGCGTAAATAGACGGCTGCAGTGGTACCGTCGGGAATGATTTCTATGGGGTAGTGATAGCGGATATTATCTAATGAAAAAGTGCAAAGCTGGCTGACTCGCAGTGTTTCTTGCAGCGCATGGGCTGGATACAGGTTGGCCAGGCGCAGGCGGCTGCGCAAGTAATGCTCGGCATTGGGTTTTAAAGCATAGCCGCAATCTTGCATGGTCTGTTTCAGGCGTATGGCAGCCAAGGTGTCGTGCATGGGTTGACGCGATCGCGTATGCATTTCTACTTGGCCGGTTGCCAGTAGTTTCAAGCCAAAAAACTGGCTGGCTTGTTCAAGGCAGGCCTGATGCAGGGCGTCGGCATGGTGGTGATGCAGGCTTAAACCCAGCCAGAGCCGTCCTGTAAAGGCGGGCAGGAAAGCCGCTATTTGCTTGTACAGCAAGTCGTGCTCCATATCGTATTCGGGTTTGAGTATCAGCAGACAATCGGGCAGGTTTTTCAGGTGTTCATAGCCGTGGGGTGGTTGAGCGATATCGGCCAGGCTTAGCTGGTACTGACCTTTTTTGCTATGCCGGCGAGCCATGGTAATCAGTTCAGACAAATCCCCATAGCCTTTGTCATTGCGGGCCAGCACTATGGTTTGCATGCCGCCCAAGTTAAAGCGGCTGCCGATGATCAGCTTGATACCTTGCTGTTTTGCCTGAATATGGGCCCGCACCACGCCGGCCAGCGAACATTCGTCGCTTAAAGCCAAGGCTTGATAACCTAGGCTCGCGGCGCGTTGTACGAGTTCTTCGGGGTGTGAAGCGCCTTTTAAAAAAGAGTAGTTCGATATGCAATCGAGTTCGGCATAGTCGGTAAGCAGTTTGTTCATTCAGGCGAAAAAACCTTGCAGGAGCCAGGCTGAATCCATGGATTCGCGCTGCCGATAAACCCAATAGCGCGCACCGCTCTGGCTTTGTGCGATGAAGTAGTCGCGTTTTTCGGGGCCGGTATCGTGCCACCAGCCGCTTTCCAGGCGTTCGGGCCCTTGTATCAGTTGCAAGGGGTTGCCTTGGTAGTACAGCTTGTTCTGCCGGATTTCCAGCATAAGAGCCACAGGCAATAACCAGAAAGGGCGTGAGGTAGTGCTAAGGGAAGGCGGCGCCGTTGCTTGCTGCATGGCCGTGGCGGCTTTCCACTGGTTTGCCTGCTCGGGGCGGTAATCGGCCACTGGCTGGGCTTGCAGGACGCGGTCACTTCCCAGGCGAGCCTGCAGCAGGTCAAGCAGGCGATGTTCCTGGCGCAGCCAGTGCGCGGGTTCGGGAAACAGGCTGGTGCTGGCGGCTGGCTTGGACAGGGGCTGGGAAACGGCAAGGTCGATGGCAATTACCCCATCATTCAGAGTCAGGTTTTGCAGTTGTTCGCCCAGCACGGTAAGGAAATCAGCGGCCAGCCAGGCGCTTTCAGACAGGCGCAAGTTGATAGTTGCGGGCGGCTGGGCATGCCGGCCCTTTTCGTGATGCAAACGCAGGGACAAGGTGCAAGCGGCCAATTGCCGGGCTTGCAGCCAGCCGCACAGTTGTTCGAGCAGGCGTTTGCATACAGCAAGTATCGGGCCGATGTGTTCGAGGCGTTCGGTGAGTTCATGGCGTTGCAAAAAGCGTTCGGGGGCGGTAAACCAGGCAAAGTGTTGTTGGGTATCACCGTAGGCGGCGTCAAGGGCCTGAACCAGCAGGGGGCTGCTGCGCTGCTGCAAGCCCGCTCTGGGTAAATGGCGCAGCTGCGCCAGGGTCAGGCAGCCTATGCCGTGCAACCAGTCTAGGTAGGGATGTGCGGCGGTAAGCAGGGATAGGGGCAAAGAATGCAGCCGGCAGGCCAGGGTTTTGTGTTTGAGCGCCCGGCGTTGCCGCGTATGGGTTTGGCGTGCCAGTAGCCAGGCTCCGGTGGCGGTGGGCGCCATGCCAGCCTGGGCAGCAAGTTTCATGTTAATGGTGCTGGCAAGTATGCGTCGCCAGAGATGACGTGGGCCGTGAAACAGGCTGAGGCTGGCGCTGACCTCGAGCACGATGGCGCGGTCTTCGTAAAAGGCGACATTGGGTGTGTACTGCAACAGGCTCAGGGCAAGGTCTTGCAAAGACGTTGCCTGATTTTCTTGCGCTGACGCCATGAGCAAGTTGTCAGGTGGCGTCGGACAGGACCCATTGAGATTGGACATGGGCAGATAAAGGCTGATCCAGAGTGGCATGGGCAATAGCTGTGGCAGTAAGCGAACGCGTGGGATATAAGGTAATGGGTATGGGAAGGCTGGAGCTGGGGCCGCGGCGTTTGATAATGACGGCCTTGAGGCCGGACAGGGTAGGCATAAGGCTTAAACGCAGGGGCGCCGCACTGGCTTGTTGTGCGGCTGCTGGCGGGCGCAATAAAACGAGCAGTGTGTTGCTTTGTTGGGCGGCAAGGTGCAGGCGCCGCAACGCGCCTGGGCGCGTGCTGTCGGACCAGCACAATAAGGCGGAACAGGCGTTATGCCTGAGGATTTGTTCTGCGGCCCACAGGGTATCGCCAGGCGTTCGCGGCCTGATCCATAGCAGGCGACGTTTGCCTAGCTGCCAGTTTATCCAGCAATGAAAATGAGGCGGGTAAGGGGGGCGAACCAGAGCGATGCTGCGTTGGTCGCCTAGGTTGGCCAGTGCCGGGCGCAGCAGCAGTATTTCGCCAATGCCAGGCTGGCTGGGCATGAGTTCAATAAGCGAGCCTAAAGGCCAACCTTGATTAGGAAGTTCTTGGTCGAGCATGGCAAAACCCGTGGATATAGTGGCCTGCTGTGATCGGGCAAGTTGCGATCCGCGCCAAAGGGCTGGATGAATGCGTTCAGGATGAAGTAACGGAGATGCTTGCATGGTATTTAAGATCAACACTAATACTGTATAAATATACAGTAAAATATCGCCATAGACCACCATGCACAGCCACCTTGGTAGCGGCTATCTGGCGTACAATTTTTCAAATTGCCCCAGGCCAGTCTGAAAATTTATGGTTATTGCTATGAAATCCAATCTTCCCCATCCTTTTGCCTTTGTACCCAGGCGGGGCAAGCCCAACTTGCTTTTTGTTTTATTACATGGTGAATCGGCCAGCCCCGAGCAGTTATTCCCCTTGGCCAAAAAGATTGCGCAAGCTTTTCCCTTGGCCATGGTGGTTTTGCCCTATGCCTATGTGCCTGTGCCTGTGCCAGGCAGCCCTGAAGGCCAGGTTGTTTACCACTGGGTAGATCCTTCCATACTTAACGAGCACAACCGCGCAAGCCTGGTGGCGCAGGCCCTTCCTGGGCTTATCCAGCAGATACAACAAATTCAGGTCCGTTACGAATTGTCTGGCGAGCAAACCGCATTGGGTGGGTTTTCTCAAGGGGCTTGCATGGCCCTAGAGGCCAGCCTGGCCCAGCCCGATCTTGCCGGCCGGGTCCTGGCTTTTTCTGGTTTGTATGCCAGCCAGCCAGGCAAGGCGCCGCCTGCCACGTTGCTGCATTTTTTCCACGGCTCTGAAGACCAGCAGGTGCTTGGCGCCCAGGTCCAGTCCATGCTGGCCCATCTGGGTGAACTTCAAGCCGATGCAACGCTGGATACCGCCTCGGAAGTCGGGCACGAACTGCACGGAACCCTGATCAATCAAGCCATTGTGCGCTTGACAACATGCGTACCTTTACGTAATTGGGAAGCCGCTTTGGGCGCGCTGGCCGCCAGCGCGCCCGAAGGTGTTCAGGCAGCGTCTTCAGGCACAACGCTGCACTAGTGCATCAATCGGGCCCGGATACGGGCCTGTTCCATTCGAACGTAAGCCGGGTGCTGGTGCTCGTGTTTATACTGACTTTGCGCGACTGGGTCTGGTTTTCGTGGGTGACAAAAACCTGATAATGGCCCGGCGCCAGCCTGACCAGAAGAAAAGGGCCTTCCGAAGCCACGTTCAGTACGTTGGCATCGTTATCATTACGTATGACTACCTGCACGTCGCTGGTATAGGCCGCTTTGCCGTCTATTTGGCTGGCAAATGTCAGCGCCAGAGAAAACTGCGGCATGGCTTGCTTGATGGCGCTGGATTCCTCTTGCCCGAAGCCGCCGCTCAGGTATTCGGTGCTTCCTTGTGTTTGCACGGGAGGAAGTTCGGCGCGGGCCTGCATGCCCAGGCTTACGGCGATCAGCAAGCTGGCCGCCAAGCTTGTTTTAAGAAAAATCCCAGGCGATGTTATATAAAAGCGTAGAGGACGCATGCTTGTCCCTTGGTTAAGATGGATATCGGATTACGCGCCTGGCGGCGCTAATTCAACAAACAATGCAACAGCAAATGTATTTTTATACTAACGCGTCTGCGACGGTATGCCATCGATCAGAAAAGGCCAGTCATGGCGCTCCGTTAGTGTTCCCGAGGCATCGTAGCTGCTTTCGCTGAGCATGGCGCGGCCACTGGCATGCACCGCAATAATCGTGGAGCAACGCGTGCCGTAATTCGGGCTGATGATAAAAGGGCTGCTGAGCAAGCGCTCGCGCTCAAGACTCAGGCCAGTGCTGGGCAAGGCGCAATCATGCGCCTGAGTATTGTCTTTCAGTATATTGAAAACCGGTGTCAGCGATTGTTCCAGTGCTTCAAGCGGGTACTGGTCCAGAGCCTGACGCAGGCGTTCAGCCTTGGGCCACGGGGTGTCCAGCAAATGATTGGAAATAATATAACGGCCTGACGCCAGGGACTGTGGGGCGCCATGCTCCGTCCTGTTGCCGACGTAGCAGGCCTGCGCCAGCTTGCCCACTATCAGGTTAAAGCCGTTATAGGCGTCAGCTACTGCGTGTATACGATTAGCGTAGGTGTTTACTGACTCGTGACCAGTAAGAAACTGGCTGGTGAGTTCGCCACGCGAGGGCGCATTAGTGATGAGCGCAGATGGATCACGGTAATTGGTCAGCAGGGCGAATCTGCCCTGGCGTGTAATGCCCAGCCAAGTGCCATGGGCCAGGCAATCTATGCCGGCAATGACATCTGGATGGTCGGGCCAGGGGGCGGCGGCACGGGTTGGCCGACTATGGAACTCATCGCGGTTGGCGGCAATGAATAGCGGCCAGTCGGGGTGGGCGTCCAGCGCCAAATAAGCAATGCACATATCAGCCTGGCCCGCCTAAAGCATGGCGACGTTGCCGGCGTTTTCGACCAGGGTGCGTATACGTACTGCATCGCCAATACGGGAGTAGCGTCCAGAGGAGTTAAGCAAGACGATAGCGACTTCGCGGTTATCGATACGGGTCAGCATGACCAGGCATTCACCCGCTTCGTTGATAAAGCCGGTTTTGGATATTTTGATGTCCCAGTCCGATTTGCTGACCAGGCGATTGGTATTGTTATAAAGCAACTGCCTGCCGTTGGCGACTGCGACCTCGTATTTGTCGTCGGTGGTATAGCGGTGGATAAGCGGATGTTTGCTGGCGGCGCGCAATAGCTGGACCAGATCGCGCGGCGTGGAAACATTTTCGCTGGACAAGCCGGTAGGCTCAACAAACCGGGTGTTGCGCATGCCTAGCGAACGCGCTTTATCGTTCATGGCACGCACGAACGCAGGCATGCCGCCCGGATAGTAGCGGCCCAGAGCATTTGCAGCACGATTTTCCGACGACATCAGCGCCAGGTGCAGCATGTCGGCACGGCTTAATTCCGTACCTACCGCCAAGCGTGAACGTGAATAGCGTACGCGGTCGACGTCGGCATCGGAGATTTGTATTTGTTCATTCAGGGGCAGACCGGCCTCGGCAACGACCAGGGCTGTCATTAGTTTGGTAATTGATGCAATAGGACGGACTTCGTCGCTGTTTTTGTCGTACAGGATATCTGCGCTTTCCAGATCCTGGACAAAGGCGATTTCGGACCTGAGCATGGCCTGGGAAGTAAGCGGCTCGATGTTTGGTGCAGCACGCTGGACTGCAATATGGCTGTCGCTGCTGCGCAAGCCTACCTGGATTCTGGATGCCCCAGGATTGGTCGTGCGCACATTTTGGCGTGATGCGAGACGTGTTTTTTGGGTGCTGGGCTTGATTGCCGATTTTTTGACAGTCTTTTTGGCGACAGGTTTTTTAATTGCTGTTTTTTTTGCGCCAGCAGATGCTTTTTGCGTGTTTTGCGCTTTGTTGCGTGTGCTGGCCTGGGCGTCGGTATGCGTGCCTGGCGTAAAAAGCAGCAGCATAGGTAATAGGGCCGACAAAAAAATATGGTGGGGCGAGGATTTCCAGGTAAGGGGCATGGCAGGCGCTTGTATACTTGTTTTTGATTCCAGCGATAATATCAGAAAAAATACAAATATATTAGTACGTTACAAGATTCTGTTAAGTTTTATTTTAGGTTCGCCATTTAACTGTATATATATACAGTAAAAATACAAATCTGTTTGCCCAATATGCTGGCACTGTTTGTCGGATTACCGCCGCCAGGTGCATAGTCCCACACATAACATTACAAAAGTAGCGTAATCCGACACCAGCAGCGGTCACACCTGATAATGAATCAGGTTTTTCACGTTAAAAAGCCCAGCAGAACATGCCGGGCTTTTTATCAAGCGCTAGAACAGTCTAGCGTACTGCTTAGTACCAGTACTGATGCTTATCTATTGCACGTGCAGCGCGCATCTCGCCAACTTCGACTGCAAAACGCCATGTGGCGTGAGCCATACGTGAGAATGTGCGGGCTGCAGTTTTCAATGCGGGCACAATCGGCGTTGACAAGGGAGTAACGTACGACTGGCGCATCAAGTCGCGCTCTAGGCTGTCGGTCAGGCGCATGGACTGGGGGTGATATAGCAATGTAGACATAATGGGCTTCCCAAGATTTGTCAGTTGAGCAGGCATCCTTGCCCGCTCTAGGACTTCATTGTAGCATCAACCTAGGGTTTTCCCTAGTGTTTTTTCAACAGCGTTTTAAGTCTGTGTTTGGATGTCTACGCTTGGGCTTGTGTTGCCGTACTAATGCTTTTCAGCCCTCGGCGCGCCCGGTACAGTAAAAATCCAACTATGCTCAGGTTGACTAGGTTCCATGCCGTGCCGTTCATGAAAGCTGCTTGATAAGAACCTGTCATGTCGTAGATGGCGCCAGACATCCAGCCGCCCAGCGCCATGCCAAATAAGGTCGCCATCAAGATGGTGCCCACGCGTGCACCGGCTTCTTTGGGCGTAAAGTATTCGCGCACAATCAGTGCATAAGCCGGTACGATGCCGCCTTGGAACAAGCCAAAAAGCGCCGATATCACGTATAACGAAACTAGGCCTTTATTGGTCAGGAACAAAAGCAAGGCCAGCCCTTGCAGCAGCGAACCCACCAGCAGCGTGCGCAGGCCGCCGATATGATCCGACATCCAGCCAGAAGCCAGGCGGCTGACTACACCTAGCCCCAGCATGAGCGCCAGCATTTCCGCACCTCGCGCCGCGCCAAAACCGAGGTCTCCGCAATAGGCCACGATATGTACCTGCGGCATGGCCATGGCTACGCAGCAGGCCACGCCAGCGACGCATAACAGGCCTTGCAGCGCGCCTGGCGCCAAGCCAAGTGGGCGCTCGGGGCTGGACTTGGCAGCTTCTTGCATGAAACGGGAATTGCGCTTGGTTTCTGCTATTGCGGTGGCGACGACCGAGGGCGGGCGCCGTCGGTACATCAGCGCCAGGGGCAGCATGGAAAGCAGGCAGAACAGGCCTATACCTATATAGGTTTGACGCCAGCCCACGGTATCGATGTAGTGCTGCATAATAGGAGGCCAGACTGCGCCCGCCACGTAATTTCCGCTCATGCAGATGGCTACGGCTATTCCGCGCCGTCGTGTAAACCATTGCGAAGTATCGGCGACCAGCGGCGCAAAGGTGGCGGCTGTGCCCATCAGGCCTATCAGCAGGCCTTGAATGAAAATGAACTGCCATAGGCTGTTGGCCATGCCTGCCAAAATAAACCCGCCGCTTAAGCCCAAGGTGCCTACGACGATAGGCATCATCACGCCGAAGCGATCCGACAACTTGCCCATCAGTATGCCGCCCAAGCCAAAACCGACCATCGTCAGCGTATAAGGCAGCGAAGCATCGGAACGGCTTACCCCGAATTCGGCTTGGATTTGCGGCAACACCACCGTAACTGAATACATGCCCGACCCGCCTATGGTCATAAGCAATAGTGACACGATCAGCCGGGTCCAGGCGTAGGGCGATTCAGAGTTGACTGAATTGTTGGGGGTGAGGGCGGGGCTGGTCATGATGATTATTGAACACGATAAGTGCTGGTTTGTGTTGATTTTATATAGCAGATAAGGTCTTGTTTTCAATGCGAAGCATATCTTATGAAAGCAGTCAGCCAGGCAGTTGCATGCCTTATACAATAGTCTGACCTGGCCGATACCGATGTGCTGCTGGCATTGTGGCCCGAGCATGCCGCCTTGATCAGGCATCTGAGCGCGCGATAGAGAGCGGATGGGATCATACTATTGCTGATGTGATTGGGCTATGATGCTTCGTATGAAACTATTACATTCGCGTCTCTTGCAAATTGTTTTTGCCTTTGTTCTGGTCTTGGGCTGTGTGTTGTTGCCTGTTCGTGCCGCGCCCTGGCTAGACCCAGAACCTCGCATTGCGGTGATGTCGGCATTTGAACCTGAATTGGCTTTGTTGCTGAACCAGGTGCAAGCCCCTCAAAAGCATGTCGTCAACGGGGTCGAATTCACCACGGGTATCTTGCAAGACAAGCCAGTCGTGCTGTTTCTTAGCGGCATCAGCATGACCAATGCCGCCATGAGCACACAGCTTGCACTAGACCGGTTTCATATCAGCCATATTGTGTTCAGCGGTATTGCCGGTGGTGTAAATCCCGGCTTGCGCATAGGCGATGTAACCGTTGTAGAACGCTGGGGCAGTTATCTTGAAGTCTTGATGGCACGCGAAACCGCGCCACAGGTATTCAGCCCGCCACCGGGCAAAGACGATTTCAATTTGGGCAACTTTGGCATGTTATACACGCGGGCGATGCGCGTACGCTCCGCTGAACATCCTGCAATTCACAAGAAATTCTGGTTTGAAGTCGATCCGGTAATGTTGTCTGTTGCCAAAAGCATCCAGAACGTCAAACTGACAGATTGTGATGCTGGCAATAAGTGCCTTGCCCGCAAGCCAGAATTGGTCATTGGCGGTAATGGTGTATCGGGCTCGGCCTTTGTCGACAACGCTGCAGTACGCGAATATATATTCAAAACCTTCCAGGCCAATGTGCTCGACATGGAAAGCGCTGCCTGTGCCCTGGTGGCTTACAGCAACGGCGTGCCATTTATTGCCTTCCGTTCCCTAAGCGACTTGGCAGGCGGCGGGGAAGGGGTCAATGAAATGTATACCTTCATGAATATCGCCGCCGATAATTCCGCCAAAGTGTTATTAGCATTTCTTGCTGCCTGGAAGTAGTTCGTATTGCTTGCTACCTTTGTCGTGCGTGGTTTGTGGGTCGGGTTACGCGCTTCGCGATAATTCGGCCTACAGCATCAGGCGGGCAGCCAGTCGCGCCATCGGGCCATGAAGCAGGTGCGCAACGGAATCGGGCAAGTCCAGGGGTTTAAGCAGCATTTTGGTTGCCATGGGTAGCGGGTAGTGGCGCCTGACCTTCTGGCCCAACTGAGCTCGTAATAAATTGAATTTGCTCTTGTTGGGGGCTGCTTCGCGCACAATAAAGGCATGCCAAAGCGCACACTTGGCATCATCGTTGCGAGCTTCCAGCATACGGCGTTTAATTGCCCCAAGTATGCGCAGGCGTCCAGGTGCTTCTTTGGCGTTGTATACCAGAAAGAATCGGTAGAAGTACTTGTAGTGGCCAATTTCATCCGCCCTGATACGGGTGGCGATACCCGCCAGTACTGGTTCTGTGGCCAGCGCAGCCAAGGCTTGATAAAAAGTTGCCGTACCGGTTTCCACCATGCAGCGGGCTACCATTTCCAGGCTGCGGCTTGCTTCGAATTGTTCAACAGTGCATAGCTTGGAATAGTCGGCATAAAAAGCGGAATAGGCCTGTTGCCAGTCGAATTCCGGCCAGACATGGCATAAATAATCTCGCAGCACATGACCATGGCGTACTTCCTCGGGCCGCCAGGCGCTTTCCAGCCAGGCGCCTATTTCGTCGTCGCCATCGAAGTAGCGTATCAGGTTATCGGTGTATAAGTCGGCTGCAATTTCTACAAAAGAAGCAGCGGCGATCAGATAAAATAAATCTTCTTGGGCTCTGACTTGAGCAGAGTCAACATCCGCAAAAGGAACCTGATCGAGGGTCCAGCTAGTTGCGGTTTTGGTAGATGCATGCATCGTGTGAGCCTCCTGTGGCTACTGACTTGACTGTATACCTAATCCAGTCAGATGCATATAGGATGCCCAATGTAGAGCGCCTGTCGGGTTCGATGCCCTACGGCCTCGAATTCAGCCGTAACCCGACAAAGCAATACTTAAAAATATCCGTCATGCATTGCAAGTTTTGCCCCGCATGATCCAGATACTATCAACAAGCCGTCATTTCCTGTGTCTTTTCGACTTGCAGGCCGAACCATGGGCGCAAGGCGACTCCTGCTGCGCTGCCGGCAAAAGCGGCGGGAAGCCATAGCCAGGCATGCAGGCTGCCTGATAGAATGCCGCTGAAATAAGCGCCAATATTGCAACCAAACGCCAGCCTTGCTCCATAGCCAAGGAAAATACCGCCTACTACGGCTCCTAGCAAAGAGCGCGCGGGAATTTTCCATACTGGGGAAAACTTGCCTGCAGCAGCGGCAGCCGCCAGAGCACCCAAAATAAGACCTAGATCCATGACTGATGTTATGTCTTGACTGACCGGGGCGGTGAGGACGGCGGGGTTCTTGGCCCAGAATGCCCACTGCGCAGGGTCGGCGCCCAATGCCATCAAGCCTTTAGAACCCCACAGGGCAAATGCAGACGTGATGCCCCACGGACGCCCGGCCAAGGCAAGCGTGGCAAAGTTAAGCGCTACCAGGGCGACTGAACCCCATACCAGGGGCCAGGGTCCACGCAACAATGAGGCGGGGCGTGATGTTCCAGTGGCGTTCGAAATCAACCTGCCATGACGGCGCTTTTCAAGCACTATGGTTGCCCCGGCAATCAGGGCAAAGACCAGCAGGTTGGCAAATAAAGCAGGCCATAAGCCCCAGGTCTTGACCAGGGAAACAGGCGCAATGGCAGGCAGCGTGCTCCACCAGGAAAAATTCAGGGCGGCCAGTATTGAACCCACAATAAAAAAGAACAGTGTGACCAGCATGCGTGTGCTGCCTCCGCCTACGGCAAAGAGGGTTCCTGATGCGCACCCACCACCCAATTGCATGCCTATTCCAAAGATGAATGCGCCCAGCACCACTGAGACCCCAGGCGGCGACACAAAGCCGTTTATTGCCTGGCCAGCCAAAGAGCCTTGAGCCAGAAAAGGAAAGAACAGCATGACGCCCAAGGCCAGCATGAGCATTTGCGCCCGCAGACCAGCCCCGCGGCGATCAGACACAAAAACACGCCAGGCCTGAGTAAAACCAAAAGAGGAGTGATAAAGCGTAACGCCAAGCAGGGCGCCCACTATCCAAAGTACGCCTTGTCGGCCACTTACAGTTTGAGTCAGGTAAAGCGCGCCCGCCAGGATGAGCAGTGCTGCAATCAGCAAAGGCTTTATGTTGAGTCCAAGTCGGGGCAAGGGGCTGGGCAATGTTGCAGTTGTCGTCGTCATGGGATGCAGAGTGAGCAGATGGAAGTGTGAGAGTTTACAAAGGACTCTTCATTTCTTTAAATAATGATTATGAATTACCTTATGCATTTAAGTGCTTGGTGATTTTCTGGCGGTTCAGTCTGATTTTATCGGTGGATTTCTGCTACGCTGCTTTGATAAAAACAGAGAGGAGGCATGATGCATAAAATCTTAACGCCGCAAGAATCGTTGGCAATGAAGCAGCGGATACGTGACAGCTTTGACAAGCAAGGCCTGATGCGCCATCTGGGAGCCACAATTAGCCATATTGAGCCGGGCACTGTGCATATTCAAATGCCATTCAAGCCCGAACTGACACAACAGCATGGTTTCTTCCATGCCGGCGGCACCAGCGCTATTGCCGATAGTGCTGGCGGATATGCCGGCTTTACGCTATTCCCTCCTGGCAGTTCGGTACTGACCGTAGAGTTCAAAATCAACCTGGTGGCCCCGGCACAAGGCGACTATCTCGAAGCCGTCGGTCAGGTTATCAAGTCGGGCCGTACCCTCACCATTGCCCAACTCGAAGTCTTCGGCGTTACAGGCCAGGAAAAAAGGTTGGTCGCAATAGGGCAGCAAACACTGATCTGCATGCACGGCAAACCCGACAGCTCATCTTAATATGTCGGATATATCGCGGATATGTCGGATATGTCGGATATGTCGGATATGTCGGGCGCGTAGGTCGGATGAGGCGCCTTTGGTGCGGTCATCCGACGTATCGATGCTAGCGTACCCGCACCGGCCATTGCTTAATGGCCCCGGTTAATTGAAAGCAGCTCCATGCGGAAAGGCATCTTATGTGCCTCTTTCTCTCTCTATATATAGCGCCAAGCCCAAAGCGGTACATCTGCTCTGTATACATTTATAGCGCCAAGCCCAAGGCGGTACATCTGCTCTATATATAGAGGGCCACGGAAAGCACATATAGAAGGCCACGGAAAACATATGGGGCAGGCGGCGCGCGCAAGCAACGCACCCGTGCGGCTTGGCTCGCATGACGCGGCCTTGTGGAGCAGCATCATGCGAGCAAAGCACCTCGCGCGTGCACGAGGGCGCTGCCTTTTTGGTTTTTAGCTAAAAATAGTTTATTCTGTTAATTCAAGTGCTTAAGTGGTTTTTTCGTACTTTTCCAGTATCTATCCCGTCTTTTTCCCGTTCTCGACTTGCATAGTCTGAAATGTCCGTGCTATAGTTTCGTTCTTCGCTGCTCCGGCATACAGGGTTTACCCCAACAAGCAGAGCAGCAAAGCGCAAGTAGTTGGCGCTATCGGGTTAGAAGCAGTCTTGCTCATTCGATGCGTTTTATTCTTGTGGCGCTATGTGGCGCAGGGTTCGGTGGTTTCGGGCCGAGGCGGCAGGGCAGGTGGTTAGCAGGTTTAACTTTCTTGTCCCACCCGCTTTGACTTGACAACCCCAACGAGATGCTTCATAATCTCGTTTCTCTGCAGTCAACACACACACAGCGGCAACGCGGTGTGGGGGTAGCAGGCAGTACCGAATACGCAGTACCAGCAGTACACGCTCTTTAACAATTTAACAGCCGATAAGTGTGGGCGCTTGGCATCAGTGGGCCACCCTTCTCACGAGGGGTCGCAAAATGATATCCAAGTG
>JACCER010000029.1 GCA_013416445.1 Alcaligenaceae bacterium | reverse complement strand
ACAAAACTGCTTAAAAAAACTATACAAGCGCAGCGAGTTCGGCCGACGCCCGGCTGTACGAGGCAGACGCGGAAACAAGCACGCCGTGCCGCACTGAGCTTCACCCACCCCGGACAACGTCATAAGAAACCGACAACGTCATAAGAAACCGACAACGTCATAAGAAACCGACAACGTCATGAGAACCGATCAACGTCGCCATAGACAGACAGCATCGCTAAAACACCTATGACGTAAGCGCCGCAAATACGTGAACCGAAAATACTCCAGACATTTTTTCCACAGGAGTTTTGTTGAATTACGATACCAACCCCCTACACCAGCGCCATGAAAAAAATCAGGTGCACCGCCTTGGTTTTTTCGGATAGGTATGGTTCTCCCGGCTACAATTGCCCCGGTAAATTCCTAAACTACAAGGGTGCGTGTTGTCATGGGTACAAAAATCAGAATTGCTATTGCCGGATACGGAAATCTTGGGCGCGGCGTTGTTGCGGCCATTGCACAGAACGCAGATATGGAACTGGTCGGGGTTTTTTCGCGTCGCGATCCAGCCAGCGTGACCTTATTGAACTCGAACGCGCCAGTACATGCCATGGCTGACATCCACAAGTTCAAGAACGATATCGACGTGCTGATACTGTGTGGCGGTTCCAAAAACGATTTGCCCGAGCAAGGCCCAGCTCTGGCGGCAATGTTCAATACGGTCGACAGCTTTGATACCCATGCAAAAATCCCTGAATACTTCCAGGCAGTCAACCAGGCCGCCGAACCTGCCGGCAACACAGCCTTGATTTCAGTGGGTTGGGATCCAGGCCTGTTCTCGTTGAACCGTCTTTTTGGCGAAGCGATGTTGCCGCAAGGGGAAACCTACACCTTTTGGGGCAAAGGGCTGAGCCAGGGCCATTCCGATGCGCTGCGACGTGTGCCTGGGGTGAAGGCGGCGGTGCAGTACACGATACCCGTGCCCAGTGCAGTCGATCGCGTGCGCAACGGCGAACTGCCTGCCCTGTCGACCCGCGAAAAGCATACGCGTGATTGCTATGTGGTTCTTGCTGCAGGGGCCAACGAGGCCACAGTGACGCAAGCCATTGTCACCATGCCCGACTACTTTGCCGATTACGACACCTCGGTCAATTTTATTACCGAAGAGCAGTTGCAGCGCGACCATGCCGCCATGCCGCATGGCGGGTTTGTCATACGCAGCGGTAAAACGGGGGCCGGTACGCAGCAAGTGGTCGAGTATTCGCTCAAGCTTGACAGCAATCCCGAATTCACTTCCAGCGTGTTGGTGGCCTATGCCCGGGCGGCGTTCAGGTTGAATCAGCAAGGCAGCGTGGGGGCGAAAACCGTATTCGACGTCGCGCCGGGGCTATTGTCGCCCAAGACAGCAGCAGACCTACGCAAGGAATTGCTGTAGTTTTCTGATCTTGCAGGCCGGGATTCGTGGGTCGGATTAGCGCCGTCAGGCGCATAATCCGGCAATGCCTCGCAGCGGTTAGAATGTCGAACTTTTTTAAGCTTATAGAAGGTTGTGCATCATGCGCCTCATTATCGCCTTGCTATTGCCTTGGCTCACTTTTTTCACCATTGGGCGCCCCATTGCGGGGATTATTTGCCTGTTCTTGCAAATCACCCTGATTGGCTGGTTGCCGGCAACAATCTGGGCTGTATATGCCCTGAGCCAATACAAAACCGACAAGAAAATTGAAAAGGCGTTGTCGCAGCGCTAATCCGACCTTCGGCCTGCTGCTTAGGCAAGTGCCGTGCCGCCCGCTTTGTTCAGGGGCAGAAAATGGCTTTGAGCGTAGCCACCAGCTTTTCCACATTGGGGTCGTCGATGCGGTAGTACAGGCTTTGCGATTCGCGCCGGAAAGTGACCAGGCCTTCTTCACGCATCTTGGCCAAGTGCTGGGAAAGTGCAGACTGGCTGAGTTCGATGTGCTCAAGCAGCGCGCTTACTGACAGTTCGCCGTGTTCGATCAAGAGGCATAACACCAATAAGCGATGCTCGTTACCGACGGCGCGCAGCAGGGCGGTTGCTTGGGCTGCGCCTTCTTGGAAGAACAGGAGATCGCTTTTACTTGACACTGTTTTCATCCGGCATATAAGAATTTGCTACTTTATTAAAATCTAATATAGGTAAGCTTATGCATGTATCAGCTTTTCCTGGAAACATCTGTGATTGCATGGGTTCTGTTTTTCGCCAATCTTGCTTCGCTCGGGCTCACCCGAGCTTATACAAGGTTTTGTAGCCTTGGGAAAGGCCTATATAGCGCCATTTGGTGGGTTTTTTGCAGCCACTTCGCCCGCATCGGCAACTGAGTAGTCTGGCGCCATGCTTCTTGCATCATGTTGCCGTTTTTCTTCCAAAAAACGGATGGCTAGGGTCGTTATAACCCGGCGTCGATGCGTGCCCCGGCGTAACCAGGCTGTCTACAAGGGCTTCTTCTTCGGCTGTGATCTGGGTATCGACGGCCGGGTAATAGTCTTCCATTTGCGCCAGGGTACGCGGCCCGGCAATCACTGAACTGATATGCTGATTGGCCAATACCCAAGCTGTCGCAAATTGCCCAAGCTTGATGCCGCGCGCTTCGCAGTGCTGTTGCAGTTGCTGGGCTATGAGCAGCGATTCTTCGCGGAATTCGGTTTCAAGCATACGCTTGTCGCCTCGGCCTGCGCGGCTGTCGGGTGCTGGCGTCTGGCCTGGTTGGTACTTGCCGGTAAGAACACCGCGTGCAATAGGGCTGTAGGGTACAACACCCAGTCCATAATGGGCGCAAGCGGGCAGTATTTCGACTTCTGGCTGGCGGTTCAGCAGGTTGTAATAAGGCTGGCACACCACGGGCTGAGGCACGTTGGCCTTTTCACACAAGCGCATTATTTCTGCAATGCGCCAGCCCCTGAAGTTGGACACCCCAAAGGCACGTACTTTGCCGGCCCGGATCAGGTCGCCCATGGTACGCACCGCCTCGTCCAGGTTTTCGTTGGGGAAGTCGCGGTGCATATACAGGATGTCGATGTGTTCTGTTGCCAGGCGGGCCAGGCAGTCGTTGACTTCGCGTGTCATCCAGTGGCGTGAGTAGTGCGATTGGTTGGGCATCCTTCTCATGGAGTTGCCCAGTTTGGTGGCCAGTATCCAGTCGTGGCGTTGGCTGGCAATGAGCTGGCCGACCATTTTTTCAGAGCCCCCTGTGCTGTAGACATCGGCTGTATCTATGAAGTTGATGCCGTGTTCGTGCGCCGACGCAACAATATTCTGGGCTTCATTGAAGTCGGTCTGGTCGCCAAACATCATGGAACCCAGACAAAGGGTGGATACTTTCAGGTTGCTGTTGCCCAGGCGTCGGTAATTCATAGCTTTCCTTTTTTTCCTTGCAGGGAAATAGATGAGTTTAATGCGTTGTCGATGACTTGTGCTGACTCTTGAGACCTGAAGTTTACGCGATGTGCGCTGTGTTTTACTTTGCCGGCAGCAATCCGCTATTCGGGGTTGTTTGCGGCTAAGCCAGCGCCATTCGGCTATAACGTAGCCAGCGGCTGGTCAGCAGCACGGCCACTACGGTCAGACCGGTAGCCAGCCCCATCCATACGCCGACCCCGCCCCAACCCACCACAAAGGCCAGGAACGCGCCAAAGGGCACGCCCAGCACCCAATAGCCCAGCGCAGCCAGCAGCATAGGCACGCGCGTATCCAGCAGCCCGCGCAACATGCCGGCGCTGACTACTTGGGCGCCGTCGGCAAGCTGGAACAGGGCGGCCAGTGCCAGGAACTGCACGGCCAATGACACGACTTCGGCGTTCGCCGGCAGGCTGGTGTCCAGGAAAAAACCAATCAAGGTCATGGGCGCAAGCCACATCAACAAGGCTGCCATCCCCATGAAACTCACGCCCAGGGCATAAGCCGTCCAGCCCGCGCGGCGCACGTGCGCAGCTTGTTTTCTGCCGGCAGCCAGGCCTACCCGTATGGTGGCGACTTGCCCGAAGCCCAGCGGCACCATAAAGGAAATCGAGGCGATCTGCATGGCGATGGCGTGCGCGGCAAGCTGGGTGGTGCCGATAATGCCCATCATGATGACGGCGGCATAGAAAACCAGGGTTTCCAGCGTAAAAGTAATAGCGATGGGTAAGCCAATGCGCCAGAGTTCCTTCAGTCGCGCCGTATCGGGGCGCCATAGATGCCCAAGCAAGTGGTAGCGGCGAAAGCGCTTGTGGCGGCTCAAGACCAGCACCAGGCCAAGAAACATCATGATGCTGGAGCAGGTGCTGGCAATGCCGGCGCCTGCCAGGCCCAGGGCGGGAAAGCCCCAGTGTCCGAAGATCAGCAGCCAGCCTGCCAAGGCATTGAAAGCAATGGCTGATCCGGCCACCAGCAGGGTCCAGGCAGGTTTTTCCATGGCAGCCAGGAAAGAACGCAAAACGATATATCCCAGATATGGCAGCAAGGCCCACTGCAAAGTGTGCATGAATTCAACCGACTGCGCGGCAATAACCGGATTTTGCCCCATGAAAATCAGTATGGCTTCAGCTTGCCACAGGATTAACCAGGCGGGTATGCAGATAATTGCGGCTGTCCATAAGCCTTGGCGCACGGTGCGCCGCACTTCCCTTACGGCATTGCGGCGTCGGCCCAGCGTGGTTGCCAGCATGGGGATGGTAGCCGACACCAGGCCCATGCTGAATATCATGAAGGTGTGGTAGAGGCTGGCCGCCAGCGACCCCGCCGCAAGCATATCGGGCCCGAGCCGCCCGATGAAGATAATATCGGTTGTCAGTAATGCTATCTGGGCCAGATTGGTCAGGATCAGTGGCCACCCCAGTGCCAGCGAGGCGCGCGCTTCGGTGATCCAGGTGTGGATGTGATGTTCTTTTCTTGTGGCGATTTGCTTCATGCCTGCTTGCTGGGAGTAGGGGGCTGCCTGTTCTGGAAATGGAATCAGGTGTTGCGCGGCAGCGACCAGGTGCTGATAACCTGTGCAACCGGGTCGCCGCCGGCAGCAGGCACAAGCAGTACATCGCCAGCGGCAAGGCGGCCGGTTTTCAAGATGCTGGCGTGTGCCAGTATGCCCCCCGGAGGCGCGCCGCGCAGAAAGTTGATGCTCAGGCTGGCGGTCACGGCTTGCGAGTTGCCGGTAGCGCCCACTATCGCGGCGTACAGGGCCAGGTCGGACAGGCCCATCAACATAGGGCCTGCAATAATCCCACCCAGGCGCTGATGCGAACTACGGTCTGGCAAAAGCAAGGTGGCTGTTCCAAAACCAATATCGATAATTTCGATTCCCAATGTTGAGGCAAATGGATGTTGGTCGGCCAGCATTTGATTGAAGCCGGCAACAGTGATGCGTGCAGCGGGATCGGACGATTTAGGATTCATGGTCGGCAAGCCAAATAAGAAGGGTGTTTTATCTTGTTTAGCTAGTGTGCCACAAGCTTTTGTATTGTGAATGCTCAAAGTTGGTTCGCGATGGCCATAGTACACTGCAAGCCTATGAGCAAGAGTATTCGTAACGTGCTTTTTGAAACCCGCTGGCGCGCTTTTTCTGGTGCGCTGTTGCTGGTGTTTCTGCTGCGCGCCATGATCGCTGTGGGCTATATGCCCAGCGCTGCTCCCCAGTCTGGCAGGCTGGGCATGACCTTATGCGTGAACGGTTTGTCGGCCAGTGTTGTCAAATTACTGGCTCTCGAACACCCCCAGGACCATGCCGAACCCCAAATGCCCGATTGTGTTTTTGGCTGGGCAGTCAGCCAGACGGCATTGTCGTTCAGCACCATTGCGTTTATTGCCGTGACATTTAGCAGGGCGCGCCCCACTGCATGGCGTGTGGCCATCCACGCTTTCCAGTTGGTGGTGCGCGGGCCACCCTTGGGTTCGCGGGCTCCGCCTGCACTGTTTCTTTAGTTATGCCTACGGGCTCCCATGCAAGGTAAACAGATCAATCATTCAAGGTTACATCATGAAGAAAAAAATTCTCGCTGGCTTTATCGTGGTTTTTGGCAGTGCGGCTCTATGGACGCAGGCATACGCCCAGACTGGGCATGATCATGGCGCGGCCGGCCATGCCAATACAGCGCAAACCAGCGCTCAAGCCATCAGCAGCGCCAAGCTGTCAACGAGCCTGACCGTAACAGGGTGCTGGATACGTTCCATACCTGCCCCTGCGCCGTCAGCAGGATATTTCGTGGTAAAGAATTCGGGTAATAACGAAGTCAAGTTGCAAGCGGCGTCGTCACCTGCCTATGGCATGATCATGCTGCACCAGACCACACAAAAAGACGGCATGAGCAAAATGTCTGAAACCCACGACATAGCCATTGCGGCAGGCAGCCAGCTCGAATTCAAGCCGGGTGGCTATCATGCCATGCTGGAAAAGCCGGTCAAGGTTCCCACCATAGGCAGCCATGTCAATATGGACTTCCTGTTCGATAACGGTGAAAAGGCCAGTGCCCAGTGCGAGGTGAAGGCGCCCAATACCAAGACGCCCATGTCGCATTAAACAGCAGGCTACTTGCTTGGTATGTTCGTAGGTCGGATTAGCGCCGTCAGGCGCGTAATCCGAGGCCTGTCCCACCTGCCTCAACCTCGGCCAGGAACTCGCTTAATTCCTGGTTGAAGGCTTTCGGGTTTGCCAGATTCATGCCATGAGATGCCAGCGGTATGGTTACGCGCTGCACATCGTTGAAAACATCTTCCAGTATATCCAGGCGACTGCCATAGCGTATCGGGCTGTCTGCCCCGCCCACCAGCAGTACTGGACAGCGTAACTGGTGCGCTTCGGCCAAATCTACGCCAAGGTTGATTTCACGCACTTGCGATAACAGTGTGTAGGCGTTGTCCGTGACCATGGTCTTGAACCAGCTGACCATGTGGCGCCATGTGCCGGAACCGTTCACGACATCAATAAACTCTGACAATGCCTGTTCCACTTCGCCGCGCTCCAGCAGCGAGATAACGCTCATGTGAAAAGGAAAGCTGGGTGCTTCACCAGCTATGCGAAAGCCAGGGTCGGCCAACGTCAGGCTGCGCACCAGTTCTGGAGCCTGGCAGGCCAGTTCCAAGGCGATCTGGGCTCCGCGAGAATGACCCAGTATGTGTATTGGCCGGCCACTGCCCATCTGGCGTGCAAAGGCAACCATGTCGCTGACATGCTGGGCAATATTGAATGCGGCGGTTTCGCGCTGGAGCGCTGCAGGCCAGTACCCGCGCAGACTGGGCGCCAATACCTTGTGATGCTGGCTTAGTGCCGGAATTTGCCAGCGCCAGTAACGATAGTCGCATAGTGAGCCATGGATCAGCAAAAGAATTTCGCCGTTTCCCGCTACGGTGTAATGGACGGGATCGCCGTGGATATCAATGGAGTACTGGGGCAGCGCATGGGTAGGCAGCATGGGAATAAGTCAGAGTTGAATCAAGTCATCGACAAAAATAGCGGGCCGCCCCTGACTGCAGTGTTCCAGGCGAGCCTGGACCAGAAAGGCTTGCGCCAAATGGGGTGGGGTAATGACGGTGTCGGGTGTGCCGCTGGCAAGCAAGGACCCGTCGTGCAGCAGCAGGGCCATGTTAGCGTAACGCAGGGCGATATTCAGGTCGTGCAGCACAATCACTATCAGCAGTCCTTTTGCAAACGCCAGTTCTTGCAGCATTTGCATGACATGGTGCTGATAGTTCAGGTCCAGCGAAGCCAGTGGTTCGTCCAGCAGCAGTACGGCGGGTTCATGCGCCAGGGCTTGCGCCAGGCCGACCAGTTGCTTCTGGCCGCCCGAAAGCTCATCCAGATAGGATGACGCTAGGTGGCCTATTCCCAGATGGTGCAAAATCGCCAGCACTTTTTTCATGGCTGTCGCGGTACTGATTACGGTGCGTGCTTTCAGGGCTACCAGTACGGCCTCGGTTACTGTGAGGTGTACGAAATCAGGCAGACTTTGGGGTAAATAGCGCAAGTTTTCAGCACGCACGCGCGCCGCCAGGGGCTGCAGGCTGACCTGGTTGAGTTGCAGCGTGTCAGCATGCGCGGGCACCAGTCCGGCTATGCTTTTCAGCAGTGTCGATTTCCCGCTGCCATTTCGGCCCAGTAAAGCCACTAATTGCCCGCCATGCAGGGTTGGCAGAGTCAGCTTGCGCAGCACCGGATTGGCGCCCAGCGTACAACTGAGACTGCCCACGTGCAATTGGGTGGGGGAAGGCGTGAGTGTCATGGCTTATTGTACGGTGCGCCGCATCAGGGCAATGATGAAAAAGGGTATGCCTACCAGCGTGGTGACGATACCGACCGGGATGACAATATGCGTGCTGATCAGCTTTGCCGCCACTGACGCGCAAATCAGAATGGCGCTGCCTATGCAGGCGCTGGCTGGCAAATACCAGCGGTGATCTTCACCCCACAGCTTGCGGGCGATATGCGGTGCAACCAGGCCTATGAAGCCTATTACTCCAACCAAGGCTACGGCCAGGGCAGCCAGTACGCTGATGCGCAGCAGCGCACCCCGCCGTATGCGGCGCGCATCGACGCCAAAGCTGGCAGCCCTGTCGTCGCCGAAGCGCAGCGCCGTCAGTTGCCATACATTGCGCAGGGAAAAGGGCAGCACGACAATTAATGCCATGGCCATCAAGCCTAGCTTGTTCCAGTCGCTGCGCTCCAGGCTGCCCATCATCCAAAACACCAGGTCTTGCAATGCCGGGGCGCTGGCGGTCAGTTGAACGAGTGACAACAAGGCGTTGAAGGTAAACACCAGAGCTATGCCAAACAGCACAATTCCGGCAGTGCCTATGCGAGCCCGGCGCGCGATGGCATCAAGCAGCAGCGCACACAGCAGCGCCAGGATGAATGCATTCGATACCAGCGTGTATTGAGCCGGTACGCCGGGCAACTGCCAATCGAAAACCAGGGTCAGGGATGCCCCCAGCGCTGCCGCCGACGATACGCCCAGTGTAAACGGGCTGGCCAGAGGGTTGTTCAGTACGGTTTGCATCTCTGCGCCGGCCAGCCCCAGCGAGGCTCCTACCAAGACAGCCATCAGGGCTTGGGGCAGGCGTATTTGCCAGACTATGGCTTCCAGGGTGGGATCAACCGAGCTTGGGTAGAGCAAAGTCCGCCATAGGTCGTGCCATGCGAGTTTGGCAGGCCCTAGCGTCAGGTCGATGCCAGCCAGCACAACGATGGCGACCAGCAGCAAGCCCAGAAAGAACTTGCGCTGGCGCCATGAGCGCTCGTAGGCGGCAATGCCAGATGCCGTACCGGCAACCATTATTGCAGCAGCTTGAGGCGGCTCTTGGCCGTTTCTGCGGCAGAAGCCTGTGGGTAGTCTTTGACGATTTTTTGCAGGCTGGCCTTGGCGCCGGCCATGTCGTTGATTTCGATCTGGCTGGCGGCTATGACCAACAGGGCATCAGGCGCGCGCGGATCGTCGGGGGTTGCTTTGATCAGGTTTTGCAGGCCCTGGATGGCGCCCTTGAAATCTTTGCTGGCGTACAGGCTGCTGCCGCGATAAAAGCGTGCTTCAGGCGTCAGTGCGCTATTGGGATAGGTTTGAATGAAGGTAGTGAGGCCGCTGGCGGCTTCTTTGTATTTACCGCTACGAAACAGGCCCATGGAGGCTTCATAGGCGGCTTGTTCTTGCGGGTCGGCAGCCTTGGTAGTGGCTGTGCCGCCCGACTGATCCTGGCCGGCGCGTTTGTCGAGGTCGGCTTGCCAGCTTAGTTTTTCCATTTGGCCGCGCATGCTGGCCATTTCGTGTTGTATGGTTTCGAGCTGGTCGGCCAGTTGCAGACGCGCCTGGCGGTTTTGTTCAGTCAGTTGCTTTACCTGCTCGCGCAGATCAAGGATGGCGCGGCGTGCTTCATCGTCGGCAAAGGCCAGTGCAGGGGTGGCAAACAAGGTTGACAACGACAGGGCTGTGGCCAGTACAACGCCGCGTAGGGGCAGTGAATAAGCGCTCATGTTGGTTCCGTTCAAATAAAAACGCCGCGGCGGAATGCCGCCACGGCGTTACTGTCTAACTGAGCAGATATTATTGTTGATACACAATATCTGCACGACGGTTTTCAGCGTAGTCGGCTTCGGTACTGCCCAAGGCTTTGGGTTTTTCCTTGCCGAAGCTGATTGCTTCGATCTGGTTGTTGTTGACACCCAGCAAAGTCATCATGCGTGCAACGGCGTCGGAGCGGCGCTGGCCTAGGGCCAGGTTGTATTCAGAGCCGCCACGTGCATCGGCGTTGCCTTCGACGCGAATTTTTTGCTGACTGTGGCTGGTTAGGTACGAAGAGTGCATTTCGACCAGGCTGCGGTATTGTTCAGGGACGGTGTAGCTGTTGAAGTCGAAATAGACCGAGCGCTGCTGGGCGAGCGGGCTTTGCGGATTGAACGGGTCCATGATCTGCCCCGAGCTGGCCGAGCCTGCGCCTGATCCAGATCCGGCGGTGCCGGACTGATCCAGGGGGACAGAGCTACATGCTGCCAATGTGGCAACAATAGCGGCTATTGTGAGGCGTCTTGCGATGCGCGAGCTCATTTAAGTTCCTTTGAAAAAGAGTCACACTGAAAATTAATTGGTAAATGGTCCCCAGGTTGGTTCACGTACTTTTCCGTTAAGCGCCGATAGTGTTTGGCGGACCCGGCCATCGACGGAAACAACCGCTAATACGCTACGGCCACCTTGTACAGAACTATAAAGGATTTGCATTCCGTTCGGTGCAAAACTTGGTGACTCGTCGTCGGGACCGGCAGTTAATAATTGCTCGGATCCCGTACCCATGTTTTGTATTGCTACACGGAAGGCGCCATCTCTGCGAGTAACGTACACCAGGTTATTGGCGTCTGGCGAGAGGGAGGGTGAGATATTGTAACCTCCGTTAAAGGTAATGCGCTGGGCATCACCGCCTGATACGGAGACTTTGTAGATTTGGGGGTTGCCGCCACGGTCGCTGGTGAATATCAGCGACGCGCCGTCAGGGGTGTAGTGAGGTTCAGTATCGATCAGGGGAGATCGCATGATACGGCGCAAGCCAGAGCCGTCGGCGTTGATAGTGTAAATTTGCGATATTCCGTCGCGAGATAGCACCACAGCCAGTTGTTGCCCGTTAGGCGACCAGGCAGGCGCACTGTTATTGCCTTTGAAGTTGGCAATGGGCACGCGTTGTCCGTTGGCTAGTGTTTGTACGTACACCACAGGCTTGCCGGCTTCGAAGCTGACGTAGGCCAGGCGCTTGCCATCGGGAGACCATGCCGGCGAGATGATGGATTGCTTGGAGCGCAGCATGACCTGCGGATTCTGGCCGTCGGCGTCTGCAATTTGTAACTCATAATTGTTGCCAGCTTGCAACACATAAGCGATGCGGGTGGAAAACACACCGCGCACGCCAGTTATTTTTTCGTAGATACGATCGGCAATCTGGTGCGAAATACGGCGCAGTTCTTTTTCGGTGCCAACAAAGGCTACGCCGTCGAGCTGGGTCTTGCGTACGGAGTCGACCAAGCGATAGCTGACGCTGTATTGGCCACCCGTCTGGGTGATGGAGCCGTAAGCCAGGTAATCGGCGCCACGATTGCGCCAATCGTCGTAGGCGATGGCGCTTTCGGCGTTAAGGTTTGCGCCGGTGGCGTTAATAAGCTGGAACTGACCTGAACGGGTCAGGTCGGCGCGTATGACTTCGGCGATGGCTTGGCCTTGAGGGTCGCCAGTGAAATCGGCGGTAGCGATAGGGTATTGCGTGGCCCCTACGCCCGAGATGTCTACGCGCAACTGGGCAGTTGCGGGGCTGGCGACAACCAGGCCCATCACAAGCACAAGTGCTGTAGAAGCCCATGCGCGCCATAAATTGGGCTGGGCAGGTTTGGCTGGAGTGACGGCTGTCATGGTTACGATCTCCTGTTAGTCATACATTCGGTAGTCACCGTCGATATATGACGGATATTTACCACTATCTGGTTTGGGGAAGGGCGAGCAGGCTTCCAGCCCTTTCTTGACGGCTGCGTCAAAGCGAGGATTGCCAGAGGAATTTTTGACGATTGCTTTTTCGACGATACCGCTGGAACTCAGGTTTACCCGATATTGTACCGTTGGGTTGCCGCGCCCCTGGCGTGGGGGCACATTGAAAATAACGCGCGGTCGCACGCAGGCCCGCACTTTGGAACCGTACTGGTTGTCGCTGCCACCGCCACCGGCCTGATTGCGGTCGGCGGTGCCCCCGGGCAGGCCGGCCGCACCCAAGGCGTCGCCACGCATGGCGGCGCGTATGGCTTCACGTTTGGCTGCGGCAGCCTTGTCGGCAGCCGCCTTTTTGGCGGCCTCTTCCTGAGCTTTCTTTGCGGCGGCTGCTTTTTTATCGGCTGCGGCCTTTTCGGCTGCGGCTTTCTCCGCTGCTGCCTTTTCAGCGCTTTCTTGGGCTTTTTTCTCTGCCGCCGCTTTTTCTGCTGCTTCTTGTGCTTTCTTTTCAGCGGCTGCTTTTTCAGTTGCTGCCTTCTCGGCTGCCGCTTTGCGTTGCGCCGCTTCTTTGGCTTTTTTCTCGGCTACAGCCTTTTCTTTGGCCTGTTGTTCGGCGGCCCGCTCGGCTTCGGCCTTGCGGTCGGCCTCTTCTTTGAGCTGCTTTTCGATTGCTGCTTTTTCTGCTGCTTTCTTTTCAGCAGCGACTTTTTCTGCCGCCATTTTTTCTGCCGCTGCCTGGTCTGCTTTTTCTTTTTGCTCTCGCTCTTTGCGCGCTTTTTCTATGGCGATCTCTGGGTCGATTTCGGGCTGAGGCGGGGCAACAGGCGCCTTTTGGATAGGAGGCGGCGTTGGAGCTGGCGGTTCTGGGATTGGTGCAGGCTCTTCGGGCTGCGGCTCAGGCTCTGGCTGAGGCACGGGTTCAGGGAGTTGTTGTTGGGGTTCTTCTTGGGGCGGTTCTACGGTGTCGGGTTCGGTATTGGTTTCGGGCTCGGCTGCGGTGGGAGTCGTGCCATCGGCCCAGAGTTCGACTTGCACCGGATTGGGGGTGCTGGGCGCCGCGACGAAACCAAACACCATGAGCAGTATCAGCAGCGCGTGTATCGCCAGGGCGTACTTCAGCCCTCGCCGTTCATCACGCTGTTCGGGAGTGAAGATGGGTTTTCTGCCGGAGTGGTGTTGTGTTTGCTTCATCAAGTTGCTTAGGGTTGTCCTTTGCCCCTGCATGGGGCATGGCGGCGCCTATTTCTTTATCGGTTCCGAGCTGGATTTCTGATCGACCAGCAGCCCAAGCCGGGTCACACCGCTGCTGCGTAATTGGTCCATGACTTGCATGACCGTATCATAGGGAACACGCCCATCGGCTGCGATAATAACCGGTGTTTCAGCGGAAATCCGGGACTTGACCTCGTTGACGAGATCCTGGTTGTTGATTTTTACAAAATTGGCGCCTGCATCGCGTACGCGCAATGAAATACCGCCGTCTTCGGCGATTTCGACTTCGACTGGCTTGGCGGGAACCTCGGCTGCGCTGCCCACTGATGGCAGTTCTATAAGGCCGGGGGTGATCATGGGTGCTGTGACCATGAAAATAACCAAGAGCACCAGCATGACGTCGATGTAGGGCACGACATTAATATCGTTTTTCAGGCGGCGAGTGCGGCTGCTGCCGCGTACGGATGGCATTAGTGGACCTGTCGTTGCAAGATGTTGAGGAATTCGTCGATAAAGCTATCGAAGCGAATAGAAAGGCGGTCGATTTCGTTGGTGTAGCGGTTATAGGCGACAACGGCAGGAATGGCGGCGAACAGGCCGATGGCGGTTGCGATCAGGGCTTCGGCGATGCCAGGGGCCACGGCCGACAGTGTTGCCTGCTGCATCGATGACAAGCCTATGAAGGCGTGCATGATGCCCCAGACTGTACCCAGCAGACCAATGTAGGGGCTCACTGAACCGGCGGAAGCCAGGAAGTTCAGGTGCGATTCAAGGCCATCCATTTCGCGCTGGTAGGTGGCGCGCATGGCACGCCGCGGGCCGTCGAGTATGGCTTCACCGCCACCATTGTTGCGACGGGCTTTTACAAACTCAGTCATGCCGGCATCAAAGATGCGCGCCAGTGCGCCGTGCTCGGCGCGCCGTGTGGCAACGGCCTGTTGCAATACTGAAAGGTCGCCGCCCGCCCAGAAGTCGTCTTCAAAGCGGCGTGTTTGTTCGTTGGCGCGCTTCAGGGTTGAACGCTTGCTGAATATGTAGGTCCATGACAGGATGGAAATGCCCAGCAATACAAGCATGACTATCTGGACGGGTATGCTGGCTTCGATCAGTAAGGTAATCAGCGATAGATCGCTAGAGGCTTGCATGGTTATTTCTTGGCCTTTTCCAGTAGGGTTTTAAGTTCGTGAGTAAACTCGGCGGGGCGAAATGTATTTGCATCAATGCAACAAACTTGGATGCTGCTTCTGCACAGCAGTTCCCCATTGCATAGGGCCGATTGCTCGAAATGGATGGATGCGCGGCCCAAACGGGTGATTTCACTGTGTATCGCAAGTAGATCATCCAGCCTTGCCGGCTTGCGGTATTGTATTTCAAGCTTGTTGATTACGAATAGCCGATGTTCTTTAGCGGCAAGCTCCGATTGGTTTATACCAAGACGTCGTAGCCATTCTGTTCGGCCTCGTTCAAAAAATTTCAAGTAGTTGGCATAGTACATAACGCCGCCGGCGTCAGTGTCTTCGTAATATACGCGAATATCCAGCCTGGATAGCGTCGTGGATGTTTCAATTGCCATGTCTTTCGTTAAGTGGTGTGACATCTCGCCTCAATTGCCAAGATGCTGAACAAGTGTAGGTCGGATTAGCGCCGCAGGCGCGTAATCCGACACCAGCCCTTGAGCCATTGCAAAGCACCGCAGACTCAGGCCTGTTCCATATTCAGAAGTGGAACTACAGCGATTCAAGTTGCTCAAGAGCATAGCCAAGTGCATCGGACACTGCTATTTTGGCTGCAGCCTCTTGGCGGCGAGACTGGATCTCGACAATATTTTCTTTTAGCCCGCGGTCGCCTATCGTGATGCGTAAAGGTACACCTATCAGTTCCCAGTCTGCGAACATGATGCCGGGGCGTATGTCGCGGTCGTCGAGTATGACATCGATGCCGCGTGCTTGCAGTTCCTGGTACAGCGTTTCGGCTGTGTTGCGTACGGTTTCACTTTTATGCAGGCCCATGGGGCAAATGACCACTTCAAATGGCGCCATGGATCGTGGCCAGATAATGCCCTTGCTGTCGTGATGCTGTTCTATGGCTGCAGCGGCGATGCGGCTGATGCCTATGCCGTAACAGCCCATTTGCAGCATGGCGGGCTTGCCATCGGTTTCCAGGAAAGTTGCGCCCAGCGCCTTGGAGTACTTGTCGCCCAGGAAAAACACATGGCCGACCTCAATGCCGCGTTGTATGGCCAGTTCACCACCCTGGGGATCAGGATCGCCAGCCTCTACGTTGCGCAGGTCGGCGACTTGCGGTTCGGGCAAGTCGCGGCCCCAGTTGACACCGGTGTAGTGGAAGCCTTCGGTGTTGGCGCCGCATATGAAATTGCTCATGTGGGCGACAGTGGGGTCGGCAATGATGGTGACGGGTTTTAGTGCATTGACTGGGCCTAGGTAGCCGGGTATGCAGCCGAAGGTATCCAGGATTTCTTCTTCGGTGGCGAATCGGTAGCCGTTTTCAAAGCCGGGCAGTTTGCCGGTTTTGATTTCATTCAGGGTGTGGTCGCCGCGCAGCAGCAGCAGCCAGATACGGGCGTTGGGCTGATTGGCGATTTCGGTGGCTAGCACGATGGACTTGACGGTGTCGGTCAGTGGCCTGTTGAGTTGCTCGGCCACGATTTCGCACTTGGGTGCTTCGGGCGTCGCGGTTTTGTTCAGTGCCTCGGTTGCGGGGCTGCGCTGCGCGAGCAAGCAGGGCGCTTCGGCCAGTTCAATGTTGGCCGCATACTGGGACTTGGGGTTGTAGACGATCAAGTCTTCGCCAGTGTCGGCAATGACTTGGAACTCATGGCTGCGCGAACCGCCAATGGAACCCGTATCGGCGGCTACCGCACGAAATTCCAGGCCCAGGCGCGTGAAAATACGCATGTAGGCATCGAACATGGCGTCGTAGCTGGCTTGCGCAGAGGCTTCGTCACGGTCGAAAGAGTAGGCGTCTTTCATGGTGAATTCGCGCCCGCGCATCAGGCCGAAGCGTGGCCGGCGCTCGTCGCGGAACTTGGTCTGGATATGATAGAAATTCAATGGCAACTGGCGCCAGCTGTGGATTTCGTTGCGGGCAATGTCGGTGATGACTTCTTCAGATGTAGGCTGCAGGACGAAGTCGCGTTGATGCCTGTCTTTGATACGCAGGAGTTCAGCCCCGTATTGTTCCCAGCGGCCTGATTCCACCCAGAGTTCGGCTGGCTGCACTACCGGCATCAGTAGCTCGATGGCGTCGGCCCGGTTCATTTCCTCGCGCACGATGGATTCTATCTTGCGCAATACCTTCAGGCCCAGGGGCATGTAGGTGTAGATGCCGCCGGCGGCCTTGCGTATCATGCCGGCTCGCGTCATGAGCTGATGGCTGCTTACTTCGGCTTCCGCAGGTGCTTCTTTAAGGGTATTAATGTGATACTTGCTTGCATGCATGGTGGGGATCTCGACAGATACGTATAATCAACGTTAATTGTATTGAATTTGCTTTGGGGTGGCCCATGTTAGACCGTGAAGGCTACCGTCCTAATGTCGGCATTATCCTCGTAAATCATAAAAACGAGGTTTTTTGGGGTAAACGTATTCGGGAACATGCGTGGCAATTCCCACAAGGTGGCATCAAGTATGGGGAAAGCCCCGTCCAGGCCATGTTCCGCGAACTCCACGAAGAAGTGGGTTTGCGACCCGAGCACGTTCGGATATTAGGCCGGACACGTGATTGGCTGCGCTACAACGTACCGAATAATTTTGTTCGGCGCGATTCGCGCGGCCACTATAAAGGGCAAAAACAGATCTGGTTTTTGTTAAGAATGGTTGGACGCGACTCCGATGTCTGTCTGCGCGCCACCCATAGTCCGGAATTCGATGCCTGGCGCTGGAGCCAGTATTGGGTTCCGCTCGAGGCCGTCATAGAGTTCAAGCGCGATGTCTACACGCAAGCGCTTAACGAACTGGCGTTGGTATTATTTAAAAGAGGGCAGGAAACCCGCTACCTGCGTCAGCGAGTGCAAAGTCATCGCGGCTTGCCCTCACTGGAAAACAAGGGACATGCGCATACTTCTGGTTGAAGACGAACGTGAAATGGCCGCATGGCTCGAACGGGCGCTGGCTCAAAGCGGCTTTTTGCCCGAGCACGCCCCTGATGCGCAAACTGCCGAGCATCTGCTGGCCAGTTCAGGCTACGATGCCGTGGTCATGGATTTGCGCCTGCCCGATAAGCACGGCCTGGTCTTGCTGCGTGAAATGCGCAACCGTGGCGATGTCACACCCGTCCTTATCCTGACCGCTCAAGGGGCCTTGCAAGATAGGGTGCGTGGTCTGAATCTTGGTGCCGACGACTTCCTCACCAAGCCTTTCGCCCTGGAAGAACTCGAAGCCAGGCTGACCGCGCTGGTGCGTCGCAGCCGGGGGCGGCAGGCGCCGCGCATGGAATGCGGTTCCTTGGTCTACGATAGCGAAAGCAGGGCGTTTTCTCTTGATGGGGCCATTTTGCACCTTACCCCGCGCGAGCATGCCGCGCTGGCGGTGCTGGTTACGCGCAGCGGCATGCCGGTCGAAAAAAACCTGTTGTTCAATCGGGTTTTTGAGCACGATAGCGAATCCAGCCCCGACGCCATAGAAGTCGTTTTGCACCGCCTGCGCAAAAAACTGGCTGGCAGCGATGTGCATATCGTTACTGTTCGCGGGCTGGGCTATATGCTGGAAAGCATAGCGGTTAGCGACTAAACCATGGCATCGCTATTGCAAAGGCCGCGTGGGGGGATCCGCTTCTGGTTGCTAGCCCTGCTGATACCGGGCTTGGTGTTTTTGTTGCTATACGACAGTCGCACTGATCTCGAAGCGCTCAACATTGTTACCCAAGAGGTATACGACAGCGCCTTGCTCGAGCCTGCCAAAGTGCTGGAAAATAGTGTCGAATTCAACGCCGATGGCAGCTTGCGCATCGATCCGCCGTTTTATGCACAAGTCATGCTGGAGTCGCGCGCGGGCAACCGCAAGTATTTTCGCGTGGAAGAAGTCAGCCCCATGCAGCTGAGCCTGGCGGGCTCGCGCACTCAGCAATTCGAAGGCAAGACTTTGCTAGGCATGCAGGGTTTGCCGCGCCCACCGGTTCTGGCCGACAACGAAGGCATGCCGGTTTTTTATAACGCCATGTATCGCAACGACGAAGTGCGCATGGTGGCTTTGTGGCGCGATCTGCACTACAACGGTATGCATCGTCAGGTTATTGTCATGGTGGGTGAAAGCGTCGACTTGCGCTTGAGCACGCAGCAAGGCGCCTGGCGCGCAGGTTTGTTCCGCGACGGGCGCATGCTGATACTGGCGATACTGCTGGTGTGGTTCAGCGTAGAGTGGTCGCTGCGCCCCTTGAATCAGTTGCGGCGTGAAATCAGGCTGCGCAATGTCGATAACCTGATGCCGCTGGATGTCACCTATGTTCCCCGAGAGGTCGTGCCGCTGGTGCGGGCTGTGAACCACCATATCGAACTCTACCGCCAGGTACTGAGCAAGCAGGCACGGTTTCTGGCCGACGCTTCGCACCAGTTGCGCACGCCGTTGGCCATCATGCGCACGCAGGCGCAATACGCCAAGCGCGAACCCGATATCGAGCGCATGCGCGAAACCCTGGGCGCCATTATTCGCCAATTGGGTCAAACTTCGCGTCTTACCGAGCAGTTGCTGTCGCTGGCTCATGCAAGCCGCAATGATGCCGCTCCTCAGGCCAAGGTAGACCTGAATGCGTTGGCCCGAGAGGTCGTTCTGCTATACCTGCCTTTGGCGCGCGAGAGGCACCAGGACCTGGGTTGGGTCGATTACGATGAGTACGGCCATTTGCCCGATGGTGCTCATGTCTGGGTGTTGGGCAGTGATGCCGAATTGCATGAATCCATTTCGAATCTGGTGCATAACGCTATCAATCATGCGGGCGATGGTTGCACCATTACTGTATCAGCAGGGGTGATCGATGACGAAGCCTGGGTCAGTGTTTGCGATAACGGGGTGGGGCTTAACCCTTCGTTACGCGAAAGCGTATTTATACGCTTCGATCGTGGCGGTACAGCGCGGAAAGGGGCGCGCGGCAGCGGGTCGGGCCTGGGGCTGGCGATTGCCTTGGCTTTTGCCGAGCGTAATCGGGGCACTATTGTGCTTAAAGACGGCGACCCCTCCGAGAGCGGAGGGGTAGGCTTGTGCGCAGTGTTGACGCTGCCGCACTGCAAGGGTAAGCAGCCTTGACTGCGGTGCGAGGTGTTAGTTAGCCTTGCCCTGGGTTCTTGGTTATTTGCCTTGCAGGCGTTTGATCAGGCTGGAGGTGTCCCAGCGATTGCCGCCCATATGCTGTACATCGGCATAGAACTGGTCAACCAATGCAGTAACCGGTACGCGGGCGCCGTTGCGTTTGGCTTCGTTAAGCACCAGGCCTAAGTCTTTGCGCATCCAGTCTACGGCAAAACCAAAATCGAATTTATCTTCAACCATGGTTGATCCGCGGTTTTCCATCTGCCAGCTTTGCGCCGCGCCTTTGCTGATAACACCCAATACTTGTTTCATGTCGAGCTTAGCGGCCTGCCCAAAGGCGATAGCTTCAGACAGGCCTTGCACCAGCCCAGCTATGCAAATTTGGTTGACCATTTTGCATAACTGCCCGGCGCCGGGTTCGCCCAGTAGCGTTACGGCCTGGGCAAATGAGCGGATCAGGGGTTTGACGGCATCGAAGTGTGCTTGCTCGCCGCCGCACATGACGGTTAATGCGCCATTGACTGCACCCGCCTGCCCCCCTGATACGGGCGCGTCGACAAAGGCCACACTTTGCTTGCTGGCCAGATGATGCAGTTCGCGCGCGACTTCGGCCGAGGCTGTGGTGTGGTCTACGAATATGGTTCCTGCAGCCATGCCGGCCAGGGCGCCGAGATCGCCCAGCACTACGCTGCGCAGATCGTCGTCGTTGCCGACACAGCAGAATACGATGCTGGCCCCTTGTGCGGCTTCTTTGGGGGTTTTAGCCGCTTTGCCGCCGAACTCTTTGGCCCATGCCTCGGCTTTTGCAAATGTGCGGTTGTAGACTGTTACCGTGTGCCCTTGCTTAGCCAGGTGCCCCGCCATGGGTAAGCCCATGACCCCCATACCCAGGAAAGCCACATGTGCGGAAGGTACGGTGTCGTAGGACTTGGCGCTGATTGAGGACATATCGTTATTCTCCGTAAGATAAGGTTATATATTGCTCCGCCTATAAGGTTACCTCATAAGCGGGTTTTGTTTGGGTGTTGGTATTTAGGGGCGTGTCGCAATCTTGCAAGCAAGCCAAAAAATAAAACAGGCGCCTTGTTGAGCGCCTGTTTGTTTGCTTATACGGAAGGGTCTGCCGGATTACGCGCCTGCGGCGCTAATTCGACTTACAGGCTAGCATCAGCCTTCTTCCACAAAGGTTTCTGCACGTTTCCTCTTGATGGACGGCAGTGCCACTATGCAGACCAGTGCCGCGGCTCCGATCAGCAAGGCCAGGGACAAGGGGCGAGTCACGAAGGTGGTGTAGTCGCCACGAGCCAGCAGCAAGGCGCGACGGAAGTTTTCTTCCATCATGCCACCCAACACCAGGCCCAGCAGCAAAGGCGCACCTTCGCATTTAAGTTTGGACCAGATGTATCCAATGAGGCCGAATGCCGCTGTCATCCAGATGTCGAATACGTTGTAATTCAGGGAATAGACCCCTATCGTACAAAATACCAGAATGGCTGGAAACAGAATGCGGTAAGGCACTTTCAGCAGCTTGATCCACAAACCTACCAGTGGCAGGTTCAGAACGATCAGCATCAGGTTGCCTATCCACATTGATACGATCAGGCCCCAGAATAATTCGGGGTGGCTGGTCATGACCTGTGGGCCGGGCTGGATATTATGGATGGTCATGGCGCCTATCATCAGGGCCGTAACCGCGTTGCCTGGAATACCCAAGGTCAGCAAGGGAATGAAAGATGTCTGCGCCGCGGCGTTGTTGGCTGACTCGGGGCCTGCCAGACCAGCCGGGTGACCTTTGCCGAAGCGCTCGGGGTTGCGGGAGATTTTCTTTTCCAGCGTATACGAGGCAAATGACGAAAGCACGGCGCCACCGCCAGGCAAGATACCCAGGGCCGAACCCAGCGCAGTGCCACGCACTACAGCAGGCCAGGACTCTTTGAACTCTTGCTTGTTGGGGTACAAGCTGCCAACCTTGCCGGTAATGTCAACACGCATATCCTTGAGTTCAAGGTTGGTCATGATTTCGGCGAAACCAAACACACCCATAGCCACGACGGCGAAGTCGATGCCGTCTTGCAATTCAGGAATGCCAAAGTCGAAGCGGGCAACACCCGAGTTGACGTCGGTGCCTATCATGCCCAGAAGCAGGCCCAGCAAGATCATGCAAATGGCCTTGGGGAGTGAGCCCGAAGCCAGCACCACGGCGCCGATCAGGCCCAGTACCATCAGCGAAAAGTATTCGGCGGGGCCGAACTTGAAGGCGACTTCAGCCAGGGGGGGCGCAAAGCCGGCCAGCAGAACGGTGGCTACGCAACCGGCAAAGAAAGAACCCAGGGCCGCAATGGCCAGCGCCGCTCCGGCACGCCCGTTGCGTGCCATCTGGTGACCGTCGAGCACGGTTACCACCGCAGAGGTTTCCCCCGGCAAGGCCACAAGAATTGCTGTGGTGGAGCCGCCGTACTGCGCGCCGTAATAAATACCGGCAAGCATGATCAGGCCAGCAACGGGAGGCAGCACATAGGTAATGGGCAGCAGCATGGCGATAGTGGGCACCGGGCCAATGCCGGGCAATACACCGATCAGGGTGCCCAGCAGGCATCCCAGCAAACAATAGAGCAGGTTTTCGGGGGTGAAAGCCACCGAAAAGCCCAGCGCTAGGTGTTCAAATAATTCCATTTTCGGTGCTCCTTAAGTGCCTAGAAAGGTGGGCCACAAGGGGAAGATCAAACCCAGGCCCTTGATGAATGCCAGCCATACGAACAGGACTAGAAACAGCCCGTTCGCAGCGGCGACTTTCCAGCTAAATACGTGACTGGCCATACTGCTAAGAAAGACCAGCAGGAAAACCGAGATATAAACACCAAGAAAATCTAGCACGCTGCCGCAAAGAGCAACAGCACCGATGATAACAATGGTTATTTTCCAGTCGAATTTTTCCATTTCGCTTTTTTCCGCGCTGGGAAGCATGGAGGTAAGCGCGACAATGGCTCCTAGTATGGTCAGGCAGACGCCCAGCCAGAATGGAAAGTAACCGGGCCCCATGCGGGCGGCCGTGCCCATGGAATAGTTGGTGGCGCCCAACGCAAATCCGGCGCCTACGACGACGAACATAATGCCGGACCAGAAGTCCTGCTTATTTCTGAGCTGCATGTTGATGAAATCTCCCTGACAGCATGGTGGAACGGATATTTGATGCACTAGCCATCGAAATGGCTACTCTCGCGCTGGCGAAAGCGAAAACAAGTGCGCCAAGTACTAAAAGGTGAGAAATGGTAATGGACATGGCCCTTGCTGGAAACCCTGATTAGCCCTTGGTTGTTCAGGGTTTACCCTGAACTATGCTGTTTTTTACATGTTCAAAGGGTGAGGAAGGGGTAATCAGGCCTGAAACGAAAGACAAATGAAAGGTTTTGGAAAGAGTGGTGAAAGCTTATCGGAAGAGGCGCGAAAGGTTATGATTAGTTTTTATTTTCCCCTACCCATTTTGTGGTTGGATGGTTTACGATAACGCCCATGTTGCAAGATTTAGATTCCCTCGCCGCCCGTATCGGGCAAATGGTGCAGTTCACTCGTCAGCTACAAAACGAGCACGCTGCCCTGCAGGCTCGCCTTAAAAACCTGGAACAGGAACGCGACGCCCTGCGTGATCAGTTGCTGCGTCGCGAGGCGCAGCATTCCTCAATGGCCGAACAAGCCGACGAACACGCCAGCCAGGTTCAGGCCTTGCGTGTCGACGCTGAAGCTGCCCAGGCCCGCTTACGGCTCGATGCCGAGCAACATCGGGCCGCATACGAAGCCGTCAAGCAGCAACTGGTGGTCAGTCAGGCTGATACCTCACGTTTGCGGCTGGCTGCTGACAAGGCTCGTAGCAATATCGATTCAATATTAATGCGCCTGCCTGGCGCGGCTCAGGAGTAAGGTACTATGGAACGTATCGATGTATCCATTTTGGGCCGCGATTATTCTCTGGCTTGCGCGCCAGCCGAAAAAGAAGCCCTGCTGGCAGCAGTGCGTCACGTCGATCAACGCATGTTGGGCGTAAAAGGCGCAGGTAAAATTGCCAGCAACGAGCGCATCGCCGTAATGGCTGCCATCCAGATCGCCATCGAGCTCTTGGCCATGCGCGCACCCGATGGTCCCTTAAGTAATCTTGCGCTGGGTGATTTCAAGCGTAAAATTGACGACATGAACCACATGCTCGACCAAGTTGCTGGGTCGGCTACCTGAAACCAAGGTAAAATTTCAGCATAAAGATTTCGAATATTATTTTTATATTCAACAGTTAGTCCCTGCCGTGTTCGAGACTTGGCCATACATTCCTTGAACCAATGCTTATGGCATGCAGGTTGCTGGATTGACAAGTAGGCGTGCTTCCATTTTTATGGCAAGCCCAAAGCTTGACTGAAGGCGACCACCTTGAACCCTCGGTTCCAGGATGCCGGCCTAGACGGCACAGGCGGGGCAATTTTTTGCAAAGCTCGTCTTTGGGCGAATGGCGCTTACTCAAGTTTGTTTGTATGTCGGATTAGCACAACATAATCCGACAAAACACGCCAGTAAGCGCTGTTCGCCTTCAGGCGAGCTTTGTCCTTATGAGGCGCAAAAATGTATCTATCCAGGCAAAGTCGTAAGTGGTTGTCAGGTATCGCGTTATGTATAGGCGCTGGCGCCTTGGTGTTGCCGGCATCGGCTCAGCAATCTGCCGACACTGAAACCAAGGTCGGAAAATGGCCTCAAGCCAGTTTGCGCGCCGAGGCTTCCGCCGAAGTTCCTCAAGATTCCGTAAAAATAACCCTGGCTACCGAAGTCAGCGACGCATCACAAACAGCGGTTGCGAAAGCGCTGTCCAAAGCGCTGGAAAGTGTCATGACCGATGCCAAGGGTAATCCCAAGATCAAGGTCAGTAGTGGCAACTATCATGTTTGGCCCATGAACAATGACAAAGGGAAAATATCCAATTGGCGTGGCCGTGGCGAAATTTTTCTTGAATCCACCGATTTTGGCGCTGCGTCTGAATTGGCAGGCAAACTGAGCGACCGCATGCCAGTGGCGAATCTGGCCTTTTCAGTATCGCCCCAGGAAAGAGCCAAGCAAGAGCAGGCCTTGCTGGCGCAGGCGGCTCAGGCATTCCAGGCTCGCGCTCAAGCGCTGGCCAATGCTTTCGGCTATGCCGGCTACACCGTACGCAGCATCGATTTGAATGGCGCCGGAGCCCAGCCGTACCCGCAGGCTGGCGCGCGCATGATGTCGATGGCGGCCGATAAAGCCAGTGTGCCCCTAGAGGGCGGCACTGCAATGGTTACGGTGTCGATCCAGGGTTCGATTTTTTTGCACTCCACGCAAAAATAATTACACCGGCAAGTATCATGGGCGCCGATAGCAACTGGCCCATAGACAGCCCGCCTGCAAGCAAGCCCAAGTAGTAGTCGGGTTCGCGGGTAAATTCCACCAAAAACCGGAACAAGCCATAACCCATCAAGAATACAGCGCTGGCCTGGCCCATGGGGCGAGGTTTGCGGGTGAATAGCCAGATCACCACAAACAAGACCAGGCCTTCCAGCGCCATTTCATAAAGTTGCGAGGGGTGGCGGGCGATACCATCGCCGCTTTGCGGAAAGACCATGCCCCAGGGCAGGGTAGTGGGGCGACCCCACAGTTCGCCATTGATGAAGTTGCCCAGACGGCCAGCCGCCAGCCCCAGTGGAATCAGCGGAGCCACGAAGTCGCCTATTTCAAGCAGGGTTTTGTGGCGCTTGCGGGCGAACACCAGCAAGACCACAATCACGCCGATCAGCCCACCGTGAAACGACATCCCCCCTTGCCACAAATAGAATATTTCAAGCGGATGAGCCAGGTATTCAGCGGGTTTATAGAACAGGACATAACCCAGCCTGCCGCCTGCGACCACGCCCAGCACACCATAGAAAATGATGTCTTCGAGATCGCGCAGGGTGAGGTCGGTTTCGCCATGATGGATGCGCCATCGGCCCAGCAGCCATACCAGTCCGAAGCCTATCAGGTACATCAAGCCATACCAGTGTATGGCGATCGGGCCTATTTGCAGGGCAACAGGATCTATTTGAGGATAAGTGAGCATGACTTGCTTAGGTTGACACAATATGGCCGATAATACCTGATATGGAAAGCAGCCATTCCGGCTTGCATTCAGCTTTTTTCATATTTATATATGGTCAGGTGCAGGTTTATGTATTCACGAGTTTTTATTGCTGCGCTGTGTATGGCAGGGTGGGCTTTGGCCGCACCCGTATCGGCGCAAACAGCGGGTGTTGATTTGGCACGTTCCAATAATTGCCTTGCTTGCCATCAGGTCGATCAAAAGCGGGTGGGGCCGGCGTTTGCAAAAATAGGCGAACGTTTCGCCGGCCAGGAGGGTGCAATTGCTTATCTTGCAACCGCAATTCGCGAGGGCAGCCGGTCGCGTTGGGGTGCTGTGCCCATGCCGGCCCAGCCACAAGTCAGCCCTGCCAACGCCCAGCTTATCGCCGCATGGATATTATCGTTGGGCGAACAGAGCCAGCCAAGCATCAAATAGCAAAGGGTGGCAGTTCCCCATCCAACTGATGGGCTGTATCGTTGTCAAATAGCAAGGGGTGGCATCATGTCTGAAGTTGCAGTGTTGGGTGGTGGTTGTTTCTGGTGCACGGAATCTGTGTTTCTCGCCTTGCGTGGCGTGCTGGGTGTCACTCCAGGGTACAGCGGTGGTCGTGTCGATGATCCCGGCTACGAGCAGGTGTGCAGTGGTGCCACTGATCACATAGAAGTAATACGTGTCGTGTTCGATCCGGCAGTCATTGACTATCAGACCATATTGCAGGTGTTTTTTGCCACACATGACCCTTGCACGCTGAATAGGCAGGGCGGTGATGTGGGCACGCAATATGCGTCCGCTATTTTTTATCAGTCAGAACAGCAAAAAAAAATTGCGCAGCAGGTCATAGAGCAGGTTCAGGAAGAACTGGGCGAACCCGTTGTAACCCGGCTGTTGGGACCAGAACGCTTTTGGCCTGCAGAAAGCTATCATCACAATTACTATGCGCAAAACCCGAATCAGGGCTACTGCCAGGTCGTGATTTCGCCCAAGCTAAGCAAGTTTCGCAAGCGCTATGCTGACTTATGCAGGTTGGATTAGCGCGAAGTGCGTAATCCGACCTACAACGACTGCTCCAGCCCTACCTGGCGTGTGCTCCAGTCACCTCGATCAGTTAGCCGCGCCAGCGTTGCAACGATAGCCAGCGTAACAATCACCCTGCCAATCAGTATTATCCATATGTCAGCGCCCAAAGCCAGCAATAGCAGCGTGTCTTCGATCAGGGCGTGTGACAATGACAGCCATGTCAGCGCCAGGAACCGGGTGCGCGGAGCAAGGTTCTGCTTTTTGGCTTCTTCAATAATCAGTGCTCCGCCGTATGTCAGCCCCAGCAGCACGCCAACTGTGGTTACTGGCGCAACCTGGGCGTTCAGCCCCGAGATTTTCAGTAGAGGCATCATGGCTGCAGTGATGCGCCGGGTGATGCCCAGTCGCTCAAGTGCGTCCAGTGCCATGACTAAAATAATAATGATCACAAAAGTCAGCAGCAGCGAGAAGGCGGTTTCCTGTGCCCATACAAGATAGGGATTGGCATCAATGCCAACGGATGCTGCGGATCCACGCAGCCATTCAAAGGACATGGGTTCGGCCAAGACGCCGCTCAGGTGACAAACCCAGGATACAGTCGCACCATAAACAATAGCGGTACCAACCCGCAAGGCCGCTGTTGACCAGAGGCTCGCGCCTGCGCGCCGGACTATGGCTTGTTCCACCGGAATGTTATGGGTGAATAGCATCATGGCGCACAAGGCGCTTAATTGCCCGGCAGTCATGTCGGCGCTGCCTGCCAGGCCGCTCAGGGTGGCAATGCCGCCATAAATGCCGGTAAGTAGCGTGGTGGTCCAGATGATGCCGGCTTCGGGCGGTAAATTCATTAAAGACATTGCTGGGGCAATAAGCTGGCCCACCATGTCTACAAGCCCGTATTCCTGTGCAATCCGCACAATCACCATAACTGGCAGCATGACCTTGGCTACGGTTATGAACATGCGCAAACTGCGGTTGAACAAGACAATCAGGTACGACAACATCGCGCTTTCCGTTAGTATTTCAATGCGGTGCGGCGATTTTATCGGTTTCCCGGCCACAAGGTGTTGCGGTCAGGTTGGTAGTGGGCTTATTCGATGTTTTTCAGCACACCACGGCGCATTTGGTCCAGTTCGATAGACTCAAACAAGGCCTTGAAATTGCCTTCACCAAAGCCTTCGTTGCCTTTGCGCTGAATAATTTCAAAAAAAATGGGCCCGATCTGGTTTTCGGTGAAAATTTGCAATAACAAGCCGCCATCGGCTGCGCCATCAAGCAATATCTTGTTGGCCTGTAGTCTGGCGATATCCTCGCCGTGATTGGGCAGGCGGCGATCCAGCAGTTCGTAATAGGTATCGGGCGTGCTTAAAAACTGCAGGCCTGAAGCCCTTAGCTGTTCAACGGTGCTGTAGATGTCATTTGTGGCCAGCGCAATATGCTGTATGCCTTCGCCGTGATAAAGATCCAGGTATTCTTGAATTTGCCCCTTTTCTTCAGTGCCTTCTTCGTTGATGGGGATGCGGATATTGCCGCAGGGCGACGTCATGGCTTTGGACTTGACCCCTGTTACTTTGCCCTCAATGTCGAAATAGCGTACTTCGCGAAAATTGAACAAGCGCTCGTAGAATTCGGCCCACTCTTCCATGCGACCTTTATATACGTTATGGGTAAGGTGGTCGACAATGCTCAGGCCCGCGCCGGGATGGCGCAGATCGGATTCAGCGCTCGGCGCATCAATAGACTCGAAGTCGACATCGTAGATGCTGATGTCGCCTATGCCGCCATGCCCTTGTTTTCCGTGCCAGCGGTCAACCAGGTAAATCAGCGAATCGCCTATTCCTTTGATAGCGGGGATATTCAGCTCCATGGGGCCGCTGCCAGAGTCGAAGCCCCAGGCGCCCAGCTCGAGGGCGCGCTGATAAGCCAGTCTGGCGTCTTGGACACGAAAGGCAATGGCGCAAATGGACGGGCCATGCAGGCGTGCAAAGCGTTGGGCAAAAGAGTCGGGTTCGGCGTTGATCAGGAAGTTGATGCCCCCTTGCCTATATAGCGTTACGTTTTTGTTGCGGTGACGGGCAATAGCCTTGAAGCCCAGGGTCTCGAAAACCTTGCCCAGTGCGATAGAGTCGGGGGCAGTGTATTCAATAAATTCGAAACCGGCGGTGCCCATGGGGTTATCCCAAGTTTGGAAAAGAGTGCTCATGTCTTGGCTCCACAACGGGTTGATGCTTAAGTTTAAAGGATATGGGCGGAACGTAGGTCGGATGAGGCGCCTTTGGTGCGATCATCCGACGTACCGATGCTAGCGTACCCGCACCGGCCATTGCTTAATGGCCCCGGTTAATTGAAAGCCGCTCCATGCGGAAAGGCATCTTATGTGCCCCTTTTTCTCTCTCTCTATATATATATAGCGCCAAGCCCAAAGCGGTACATCTGCTCTGTATACATTTATAGCGCCAAGCCCAAGGCGGTACATCTGCTCTGTATATATTTATAGCGCCAAACCCAAGGCAGTACACCTGCTCTATATATAGAGGGCCACGGAAAGCACATATAGAAGGCCACGGAAAACATATGGGGCAGGCGGCGCGCGCAAGCAACGCACCCGCGCGGCTTGGCTCGCATGATGCGGTCTTGTGGAGCAGCCTCATGCGAGCCAAGCACCTCGCGCGTGCACGAGGGCGCTGCCTTTTTGGTTTTTAGCTAAAAATAGTTTATTCTGTTAATTCAAGTGCTTAAGTGGTTTTTTCGTACTTTTCCAGTATCTATCCCGTCTTTTTCCCATTCTCGACTTGCATAGTCTGAAATGTCCGTGCTATAGTTTCGTTCTTCGCTGCTCCGGCATACAGGGTTTACCCCAACAAGCAGAGCAGCAAAGCGCAAGTAGTTGGCGCTATCGGGTTAGAAGCAG
>JACCER010000028.1 GCA_013416445.1 Alcaligenaceae bacterium | reverse complement strand
TTCTGGGTCGCAAACTGCTCAGTATCGCGTTTGCCCTCTGGCGCAGCCAAAAGTCGTTCGATGTAAATCGTTTTTTACTGAAAAAAGCTTGATTAAAACTATAGAATCTCAAACAACGGCCGACGACACCCCCCGGCTTCCCTTCGTCAGTACGCGGCGCACGCCTACCGCCGCACTGAGCTTCACCCACCCCGGACAACTGCGTAACAGAAAATTGGCCGGCCTGATGGCCTAGTGGCCTGAGTAGCTGGTTTTACTGGTGCGGCTGGTTGGCCATGAATAGGCTGATCCAAGCTACATTGGTGCAAAAAGTCGGGTGTGTCGGGGGCTGTGCAGGCGCCTTGCGCAAGCCGTTACGTTCAGCGCCATCGAGGAGGCAAGGCCGCGGCTGTTTGAGCCCGGCGCTTGTCGGACCACTGGTCCGACCGGGCGAGTTCCGCGGGCGCCTCGATGGCGCTGAGCGTAACGGGAACCCCGCCAGGGGCGCAGCGCGTGAAGCCGAAACAGGCCTCGACACACCCGACTTTCGCAAGAACAAAAAGCCGTACACAACATACATCTGCTCTCAAGAACAAAAAAACCAGCTACAACACACACCTGCTCTCAAGAACGACAAAACCATCCTCTAGAAAACATCAGAATGCAACGTTGTCTTTACCCTTGGTCTGGATCATGGCACGCGCCTCTTCGGGCGTTGCGATTTCCAGCGAAAGCTCTTCCAGTATTGTCCGTATCTTGGTGACCTGATCGGCATTCGACTGGGCCAACTTCCCTTTGCCTACGTATAGGCTATCTTCCAGCCCTACCCTCACATTACCCCCCAGCAAGGCGCTCATGGTGACGAAAGGCATTTGGTGCTTACCCGCCGCCAATACCGACAGATAATAATCATCACCGAACAGCTTATCGGCAATAGCGCGCATATGCAGCAGGTTTTCCTGGTGCGCACCTATGCCCCCCAGAATACCGAATATGCACTGCAAGAAAAATGGCGGCTTGATCAAGCCGCGATCGACGAAATGCGCAACATTGTATAAATGCCCCACGTCGTAACACTCGAACTCGAAGCGCGTGCCCATGGCCGATAGCTCTGTTACGCCACGCTCGATCTGGTTGAAGGTATTGGAAAGAATAAAATCGCGAGTCATATCGAGATATGGCTTTTCCCAATCGAACTTGAACGCATCTATTTTGTCGCCCGCAGCGGAAATATTGAAGTTGAAAGAACCCATATTCATCGAGGCCACTTCAGGCTGAGCCCACTTCGCAGGCGCCAGGCGCTCGTCCAGCGACATGCCCAGCCCCCCACCAGTAGTGATATTCAGGATGGCGTCTGTCTGCTCCTTGATTGCAGGCAGGAATTGGGCAAAAAGCTTGGGATCTTGCTTGGGCTCGCCTGTTTGCGGATCACGCGCATGCAAATGCAGCATCGATGCCCCGGCTTTTGCAGCCGCAACAGAGTCACGAACTATGTCTTCAGGAGTAATGGGAAGATAAGGCGACATGGAAGGCGTATGGATGGAGCCTGTTATGGCACACGTAATAATGACTTTTTTTGATGTTTTCACTTTTATCTCCTGGGTGGTATAGGGCGTGGATGTTTACATTGGCCTGTTTCTGCCATTACATTAATGAAGAAGGTTATCTTAGTCAATGGTCTAACAATTAAAAATATATAAACTTCTATGATAAAATCGATTCTTGTACATTCCCAGCAAGTCCTCCATACCAACATGACTATAGAAGTCGCTCCCGCTACTCCCCGCCTGACCGTGATCAATGTCCCCAAGTCTTGCGATGTTCTCGCCAAGATGCTGCGCGACCAAATCCTGGACGGCACGATTCCAGATGGCACCATGCTGCCCGCCGAGCGCGAACTCGTTGAGCAAACCGGCCTGAGCCGCGGCTCAGTCAGGGAAGGCTTGCGAATATTGGAAGCCGAAGGGTTTATCAAAACACGGTCGGGCCGCTATGGCGGGTCTTCGGTAACCCGCCCCTCCAGCGCCATGGTGTCCGAACAAATCAATCTGTTTGCACGCGTCAACGGGATCCCGCTGTCGTCCATCGTACAGGCGCGCGTAGCCGTTGAACCCATGCTGGCAAGGCTGGCTGCACTCAATCGTAATGGCCAGGATCTTGAGCGTCTGGCAAAAATTTCCCAGCGCATCGTGGCTGCATACGACGATGTCCCCACCTACCTGGACGAAAATGTAAATTGGCATTGCGCCTTGGCCCAAGCTGGGCATAACGAACTGCTGCACACCTTTACCGTATCCATATCCAAACTGATACGTGAAGCCACGGCACTGAAGAACATGGCTTCGCCAGCAGTACGCACCGAAGTAATAAGGGCCCATGCAAAAATCGAAGCAGCCATTATTGCCCGCGACCCCGAGCTTGCAGAACAGCGCATGCTCAAGCATGTACTGGCTTATGCCGCACATACTCAAAAGCTGATGGCGCAGTCCGATTGAATCAGTAACAAAACCGGTTGCAATCAATTCAAAATGATTACGCCATCACGTCAATAACCTGCAATTATTTCAACCTGCTGCAAAACCCTGTTATGCGCTTGCTTGGGCCTGCCCTCGTGGCTAATCTGGCCGCATCGACCAAGCACAGAGAGGTTTTGCATGACACTAAAAAATATCTATACACGGGTTGCAGTGATCGGACTGCTGGCATTCACACTGACTGGTTGCGCCACCCACTACGACCGCAAGGCGGGCAACACCATGATGGGCGCAGGGTTGGGTGCAGCAACAGGCGCGATAATTTCCGGGGGCGATCCCCTCTTCACTCTGGGCGGCGCAGCAGCAGGCGGCATACTGGGCAATGTCCTGACCGAAGATCGCAGCTCGCGCAACTGGAATAAAAACAATAACCGTCGGCCTGCAGCTCAACATCACCGCAGCCGTGACAAGCACCGCTCGTACAAGTCAAATGACCGGCGGAGGCGATAACTGCTATTGAACCGACACTAATAACAAACAATATTGTTATTAATAATTTATAGGCGTAAAGTATCAAACATAGCGACGCCCTTATGTTGCCTCAACAACAGCACCAAGCTATGTATGCAGTCTACCTTGGCGTGCGGAAGCCGCTCTACCAGATGTCGTTGTCTTCAACGTTTTCAAGGTGACTATTATGTTAAAAGCAACATTGATTTCGGCCGCACTAGGCCTTGCTTTGGCCAGCCCGATGTGGGCCCAAAGCGCCAACCTGACCACTTCGCCTCCCGGAGAAGGCTACGAACAAGTCAGCAAGCTGGTCAAGCTTCCCGACTTCCTGCCCGGCATGGGTCAGTTGTTCGTCAAGCCGGCAACGCTTCCAGCTGGCCCATTTCTGGCTTATGACAGGCACGGAAAGCTGGTCAGCAGCATCTATATGATCCCGCTTAAAGACCTGAACGATCACAAAACGTTTGATAACCTGGCAACGGGGCCACATAAAGTGGATCACGTCACATTTATGTACAACGCCGGCCATCCGGGCGTTGAAGTGCCGCACTACCACGTGATTCTTTGGTATGTATCCGCCAAAGAAGCCGCTGCACTCAAGTAGGAAGGCCCTCATGATTTCGCGACGCACCTGCCTGAAGGCCAGCGCGCTAAACTTGGCCAGCCTGCTGGCGCCCGTATATGGCGCTGCTGAACCACAAGTAAAAACCATACGCATGTGGGGCAGCGCCGACGGCACCAAAGTTGGCTTCGACCCTATAGGCTTGTTTGTGGAGCCTGGCCAGACCGTGCGTTGGGTGCTTGATAGCAGTGTGCACACAACCACCGCCTACCATCCCAACAATGCCGGGCACTCGTTGCGCATACCAGAAGCAGCCACGCCCTGGGACTCTGGCTACCTGATCAACCCCAATGATCACTTCGACGTTGTCTTCACCATAGAGGGGGTATACGACTACTTTTGCACACCACACGAAATGGCGGGTATGGTGGGGCGCATAGTGGTGGGCCGACCAGGCGGGCCCGGTACACTGCCCTTTGACTACTTCACCCGTAATCCCAAAACAGCGCACTGGCTGGCCGTGCCGGAAGTTGCCGCTCGGGCTTTTCCCAGCATTGACGAAATCATAAAAAGGAAGGTGATTCCTTTTGCGTAAGCAGGCAATTAAAAACGCCATTCAATTTATGATTGAATGGCGCTTTTTTTGGTGATGAATGGCGATTTACAGGCTTGGCGCCGGTATGATCCCGACGCCAGTTGCCGGATTAGCGCACAGCGCATATTCCGACAAAACATCGCCACCCACGTTTACGCCTGCTGGGTCACATACCCGCGCCAGACGCGCGGCAATATGCCGCCATGACGCCAGTATTCGACATCTTCCGTGGTGTCGAGCCTGAGCATGAGCGGAACGGTTTGCTTGCTGCCATCTTTGCGGTGTATTACCCAGTCAACCTGGGAACGCACGCCTAGCCGGTCTTCCAGGCCGATGATGTCAAAGGTTTCCGTGCCATCGAGGCCCAGTGTTTCGGCATTGGTGCCGGGCAAGAACTGCAGCGGCAACACCCCCATGCCAACCAGGTTGGTGCGGTGAATGCGTTCGAAGCCTTCGGCGATAACCGCCTTGACACCCAGCAGCGCCACACCTTTGGCGGCCGAGTCGCGCGACGAGCCACAACCGTAGTTTTGCCCCGCAATAACAACCAAAGGCACGTCGCGACGCTGATATTCCTGTGCCGCTTCGAAGATGCGCATGACATCGCCATCGGGCATAACCTTGGTCACGCCGCCTTCTATGCCTGGCACCATGCGGTTGCGCAGGCGAATATTGGCGAAAGTGGCCCGCATGACGACCTCGTGGTTGGCACGGCGGGTGGTGTAGTTGTTGAAGTCTGGCTGCTGTACGCCCTTGGACAACAGGAAGTCTGCGCCGGGCGTTCCCAGGCTGATGGCGCCAGACGGCGAGATGTGGTCAGTGGTGATGGAGTCACCCAATATGGCCAGCGGACGCAACCCGACGATATTGCTGACGTCGTCGGGTTCCAGTTGCAAGCCGTCGAAATACGGCGGCTTGCGTATATAGGTGCTGTCTTCTTCCCAGGGATAATGGCCTGTGCTTTCGCGGTGCAGGGCATCCCAGGGCTCGCCGCCTTCGTACAATTCGGCGTAGCGTTCACGGAACAGTTCACGCCCATATGCGCCGTCAATGGCAGCGGTGATTTCAGCCGCAGTTGGCCAGATTTCGCTCAGGTAAACAGGCTGGCCTGCGGTATCGTGGCCTATGGGGTCTTTGGTGATATCGATAGTCATGGAGCCCGCAAGCGCATAAGCCACCACCAGCGCAGGCGAGGCCAGATAGGCCGCCCGTACATTGGGGTGTATGCGACCTTCGAAGTTGCGGTTGCCCGACAACACGGCGGCAGTCACCATTTTTTCGGATTCTATGGCCTGAGCGATAGGCAGGGGCAAGGGGCCGGAACCGCCATTACAGGTCGTGCAGCCAAAGCCGGCAATATGGAAGCCCAGCTTGTCGAGGTCGGGCTGCAGGCCAGCTTTAGCCAAGACATCGGCAGTAACCTGGCTACCTGGAACCAGCGATGTTTTCACCCAGGGCTTGCTGCTTAGCCCGCGCGCCACTGCTTTTTGCGCCACCAAACCTGCCGCCATCATGTTGGTGGGGTTGGAGGTATTCGTGCAGGACGTGATGGCGGCAATGACCACGGCGCCATCGTGCAAGCCGTAGTCGGCCCCTTCGACCGGCACAATGCGGTCGGGATTGCTGGGGCGCCCGGCGATTTGCTGGTGATGATCAGCGAATAACCGTGCAGCCGTGTCCAGGTCGAGACGGTCTTCGGGGTTGCTGGGGCCCGCAATACTGGGCCGTATGGTGTCCAGGTCGAGCGTAAGCACTGTTTCAAAGCGCGGGGCGGGTGTGGTTTCGTCGCGCCATAGTTTTTGCGCCTTGTTGTAGGCTTCGACCAGCGCGATCTGCTCTTCTGAGCGGCCAGTGGTGCGCAGGTAGTCGATGGCCTGGCGGTCGACCGGAAAGAACACGGAAGTGGCGCCATATTCAGGCGCCATATTGGCGATCATGCCGCGATCGCCCAACGACAAGGCTTCAAGCCCTGAACCAAAAAATTCCACAAATTTGCCAACTACGCCCATTTGGCGCAGCTTTTCGGTAATGACCAGCACCAGGTCAGTAGGCAGCACACCATCACGCAGCTTGCCTTTGATTTCAACACCCAGCACTTCGGGCAACGCGATAGTGACAGGCAGGCCAACCATGACGGCCTCGGCTTCGATACCGCCCACACCCCAGCCCAATACCCCTAGGCCATTGATCATGGGCGTGTGACTGTCGGTGCCCACACAGCTGTCGGGATAGGCCAATTCGCCATCAGGGGTTTCATCGGACCACACCACGCGGCCTATGCCTTCCAGGTGCAGTTGATGCATGATGCCCTTGCCAGGCGGCACGACTTGAACACCGTCGAAGTTGCTGGCGCACCAGCGTAAAAAAGCGAAGCGTTCGCCATTGCGCTGGTATTCGCGCGCCAGGTTGATGCGCGCGGCATCGGGATTGGCCCAACTGTCGACTTGCAAAGAGTGGTCGATAATGACATCGATAGGCACTTTGGGCCTGACCAGGGCGGGATCGCCTCCGGCGGCTTCGACCCCTTCGCGCATTGCGGCCATATCCAGCAGCATGACCAGCCCCAGGATATCTTGGCCGAACACGCGTGCGGGATAGAAGGTGATGCCGTCGCCCACGCGGCGATTCAGCAGGGACTCGACTTCGGTGTCGACATTGGCGCCACGCAGCACAGCCTGGCGTTTTAGATTTTCGAGCAAGACCCGCAGCGAGAATGGCAGCGTGTCTATGCCGGGAACATCGCTGATGGGAACGTAGCGTATCGCCCGCCCATTGACGTCTAGCTTGGTAAGCACAGGCTTGGTGTTCATAGCAACCTTTATGAGTACGATTGGCGCGATGGGCGGACCGCGGCCGCCCTTGGAGCAAAACCGCCCGCCCGACCAGATGGAACATGATGACCCAAAAGGTGTGGCGCAGCGATAAAAGACAATTTAATTGTATTCAGAGCGACTATCATACAATACAATCTGTAGCGGCAACATCAATATTTTCTTGCCTGGCCCGTGATGCCAGCCTCAACTCAACAGGAATCACCCCATGGAGACAAGTATCAATTCGCTGCATGTAACGCTTGCCCATCGGGTGATCGAATACATACGCACAGAACGTTTACAGGCAGGCCATCACCTAACTGAACAGTCACTGGAAGAAACGCTGGGCGCCTCGCGTTCGCCCATACGAGGCGCGCTGGCCTATCTGGTGCAAAAAGGCATAGTTTCGCCACAGCCGCCACGACGCGGCCTGTTTCTTACCCGCAACGCCGCCGACCTCGGCGTCATCGACAACGAACTCACCACAACAGCCGAAGAACAGTGCTATCTGGCGCTGGCGCGTGATCAGCTTGCGGGGCGGCTGCCAGCCGTGCTCAGCGAAAACGAAGCCATGCGCCGCTATTCGCTTACCCGCGAACGCATGCGCCGCGTACTGGCCCGCGCCGCCAACGAAGGCTGGATAGAACAGCGTGCCAGCAAGGGCTGGTCTTTTCTGCCCATGATAGACGGCCCCCAGGCTTGCGAAGAAAGCTACGCCCTGCGCCTGGCCCTTGAACCTGCCGCCATGCTGATGCCAGGCTTCGCCATCGACTCCGATATTCTGCGGCGCATACGCACGCAGCAGCAGGCCTTGGCTGGCGGCGGGTATCGCACTGCCGGCCACGTGGAAATGTTCCAGGCCAACGCCACCTTCCACGAAGCTCTGGCCAGCCTGTCGGGCAACCGCTTTATCGTCCAGACCATCATTCGGCAAAACCAGTTGCGCCGCCTGCTCGAATACCGCGAAACCGACGACCGCGAGCGCGTCCGGCGTCAGTGCGAAGAACACTTGGCCATCCTCGACCTGCTGGAACGCGGCGAACGCGGCGCAGCGGCTCAATTGCTGACCAGCCACCTTGGCAACGCCAGCCACGACAAAGTTTTACAACTCAGCAAAGCAGCGGCTGCCGCTGCTGAAAAACCCACTCTCAGCGCCACAGCCGGCGCACCAGCAAGGAACTAATATGAGTCAGCAAGCCATTCCTGCCGTTTTCATGCGCGGCGGCACCAGCAAGGCCATTATGGTGCAAGCACGCGATCTTCCCACCGAGCGCGACGCCTGGGCTCCCCTGTTCACAGGCATGATGGGCACACCCGACCCATACGGCCGCCAGCTTGACGGCATGGGCGGCGGCGTATCGTCGCTGTCCAAAGTGTGCATTATTGCGCCCTCGGAACACCCCGATGCCGATGTCGACTACACCTTCGCCCAAGTCATGATCAAAGAGGCCCGTGTCGACTACCGTGGCAACTGCGGCAACATGAGCTCGGCTGTCGGCCCCTTCGCCATCGACGAAGGGCTGGTCAAGGCCAGCGGCGACACGGCTACGGTGCGTATCTTCAACACCAACACACAAAAAATCATACACAGCACTTTTGCCCTTAAAGATGGGCGGGCCCGCTACGACGGCGACCTTGCCATACCCGGCGTCAGCGGCCAGGGCTCGCCCATCAAGCTGGACTTCGTCCAGCCGGGCGGCGCCTCCACGGGCAAACTGCTGCCCACAGGCCAGGTGCGCGACACCCTCGACATCCCAGGCCTGGGCGTTATCGAGGTTTCCATGGTCGACGCCGCCAATGCAGCAGTATTCGTCAGGGCACAAGATGTAGGCCTGACCGGCCTGGAACTGCCAGACGAACTCGAAGCCCGCCCCGACATGCTCACCTTGCTGAACGAAATTCGTATACGCGCGTCTGTAAAAATGGGTATCGCCCCCGACTTCGAAAGCGCCCGCCAAATTACCATCGTGCCCTTCGTGTGCATAGTATCGCCGCCCACCGACAACCCTACGCTGTCAGGCGAAACCGTGCCCGCCGGCGATATCGACCTGGTCGCTCGCGTCATTTCCAACGGCCAGCCTCACCGCGCCCTGCCATTGACCGTTTCGCTGTGCACAGCGGTGGCCGCCCGAATTACCGGAACCCTGGCCGCTGAAGCCTTGTCACCCAGCGCCAGCGACGGCCCCCTGCGCCTGGGCATGCCTTCCGGCATTCTTACCGTAGGTGCGGAAGTCGCCCGGGAAAACGATGCATGGGTCGCCCGCGCGGGCTCTTTCTACCGCACCGCCCGCCGCTTGTTCGATGGCCGTGTCTGGGTGCCTTGATAATACGACAGCGATTATGACTGCAGGTCGGATTAGCGCCGCCAGGCGCGTAATCCGACACCACCACCATCCAATACTCTTATAAATACCATGCACACCACCACAGCCTCGCTTCCCACCACAGCACTAACCGTCTCCCCGGACTGGATCGATCTTTACGGCCACATGAATTCCGCCAGATACGTGCGTGTTTTCGACCATATGGGCTATAAGTTGCTTGACCAGTTCGGTGTGGGCGAGCGTTATACAGCAGCCAATCAGTGCGGTATTTACACTGTGGATATCGCAGTAAGCTACCGCCGTGAAGTCCTGGTCAACGATCCGCTGGAACTCAGGCTGCGCATTCTGGCCGCCGACGACAAGCGCCTGCTGTGCCTGATGGAACTGCACCAAACACGCGATGGCTATCTTGCCGCCACCATGGAGCAGTTGTCGATTCATGTCGACCTGAAAACCCGCAGGGTACGAACCTTTGCTGAAGCCCAGGCAGCCCAGTTGCAAGACTACGTCCGGGCGCATGCTGCACATCCTTTGCCTCCCAAGCATATTCCCCGGCTGACGCTGGTCCGGCCAACTGCCGTGTAGATGCTGCGCCTTGATTGCTTAAAATCAAATGGCAACTATTTAATGTTGAGTGGTGGTCAAGTAAATTCAGTTGTTTGTCGGATTACGCGTGAAACCGATACCGATGATGACCAAGGCAAGAACAACAGCCACCCCCAATGCCCAGTTTGGCGCAAAGTAAGTGTGATAGACATCCCAGCCCATCGCCCTGAGCCCATCAGAAAATCGGGACGGCGAACCAAGCAGATAACCTCCTAAAGTGCCCGTGGTGGCTAACAGTACACCGCCGATCAGGGACATGAGCACCAGCGGCCAACGGCCTTCTTGGCCCCACAGCGCTGGACCGCCCCGTAGACGCAATAGCGTTACAACACTCCAGGCGGCGAGCATCCAGGCTGCCATCAGCAATTTGTTGCGCCCCATAGGCGAACTGGTTATGGCCTCGTTGGGCCAAATGAACAGGCCAGTGACAAAAGTTGCCATACCGCCTGCGACACCAAGAATCAGCAGCAAAGGCAAAACCCCTTCTATTCGGCGTATGGCCGGGGTATCGAAAAAGGCCCGGATCAGAATGATCAGCAGTGCCAAGAACAGCAGCGCAACCGGAAAGTGCGCCATCAAGTGATGAATAGGAGCCATTTTGATCTTCCTTTAACGGTTACGAAGGCCGCGCAACAGCGCGAAACCTACGGCGAAAAACAATAGCAAACCAATAGCCAGCGTGAGGCGCCATTGTTTGAGAATCGCATCGGCATACTCGACCTCAACTCCGTAATGTGCCAACTGCTCGGGGTTGTGATAGCTTTTTGCGGGCAGGCCCTTGGAAATACGCTCGGCGCCGGCATGCGCCTTGCTCGTCAGCAAAGGCCAATTGATCTGGCCTGGGTAGAACAAAGTGACATCGTGCCAGGCCTGATTCCACTGCGGCACATCACCGGTGAAAGGTTCTGCCTGTATTTCCGCCCCGCGGCCCAGGCCTAGCGTAATAGGCAAGGACACGTAGTGCCAGCGTCGGCCAGTGGCATCACGGTGTATTGACACCGCTATATCGTAGACACCGCCATCGTGAAAAATCTTGTCGTCCAGCGGATTGCCCGTATCCATCGCTCGCGACATGGTGACTGTCCAGTAGCCCTGGTCCCAATTGCCTGCGGCAGCAATATCAGCGCGTGAACCTTCTGGCTGGCGTAATATCCGTCGAGGCAAGGTATCGCCTTCTTTCCAGGCATGCGTTTCGTCAAAAGGCACCATCGTGCCGGCATGTAAATGACGCACAGCCCCATGCGCAAAACTGCCACCAAGCACATCTTCCCACTTCAGCGCAGCATAACCGGCCTTGGCTGAGTCAAACATGAATTTCGGCCGTTTTTGTTCGCCATCCCAGTTGGTCGACCATGCACTGCGCCCGCCATCGCCATCGCGGATCTCAGCCACCACCTGGTCATCGGCAACACCGATAGGACCGCCCCGATCGCCACGCCAATGCCATAGGTCGATGAAATACCCTGCTTTACGCAATTGTGCGAGGCGTTCTTCAGACTGGACGGCAGCCCAGTCAGCCGGATCAGTGCGGGTGGCCGGCAAATACTTGGTGGCCGCATCCTGTTTACGGACTTTACCGAAATAGGGATGCGCCTCGACATCCTTTTCTTTGAGATCGCCGGTGAAGCTGTCAAGGCGATTTCCTATGGTGACAAAACCACCATAACGCCCGAATTCCGGGACGCTGCCGTCGTCTACCATCATGGCTACGCGGTCTTCGTGCAAACCGTGAGGTTCGGACCCTGCTACCGCCTTGCCGTAGGTTAGCCATTTACCGCCCTCGAAACGAAGTGCATCATGGATCACGTGCGGCCGCTTTGCAGGCCAGCGGTACTGGAAATGAATCGCCGTCCCGTTATAGGCGGCACGCACCTGCAATGGAACAGTAAGACTTTCTGGGATCGATACCTGGCGCTCTGCGTCGGGCAACAGCACCCCTTGACGGTTGCTGACCCATAATAAGCCGAGAGCGGCAATGAATAACGTAATCGCCAAAGTGCGCCACACGTAAAACTTACGCATTATGTTTCCTTGGTTTAATTATTGATTATTGGGAGACAGGCGAAGTGCTACGCTCCCACTACCCAAGTATGGGCGAATGAAACAAATTGTTAAGCCTGAAAACCGAGTTCCGTTGACCAAGCGCAAGTAACACCAGAATATAAACTTCACTACCACGTACCACATGCGCATAACCTGTTTGCTGAGCTTCGGCGACGCATGGCTGCCCACAGAACTCTCGCGCGGCCCCTGGGACCCGAACTCAACAACACGGCGGGGCGCCATCCGCATTACTGGCGCATATTGCCGAAAGCTCCGCCACGGAGCCAGGCTGGCGCCTAGCGCGCCTGAATTTGCACCGTGATCTCATCGGAGAATGGATAGGGGGTTTATCTGGCACAGAAGTGCATGACAACGGAACTGGCATCACGATGTCCCGCCTTTACGACGAGACAGGACCAATCGGCATCGCCACCCAGACGCTGCTGCGACGCGAACGTCCCTCTTCGTAGCAAATAAACCCGCATAACGGCAACCGCGTAATTCTGCGTTAACAGTAGAATACGGGTTTACCCGTAATTAGATTCAATACCGTTCTTGCTGGGGCTCCGACCCCCACAGACTGCAAGTCCGGTTCCAACCATGCCTAAATCCAAATATCAACCCAAAGCCACGCCGCATTCAGCAGGCCTGGTCCTATTCGCACTGGCTATGGGCGCGTTCGCCATCGGCACCACCGAATTTGCCACGATGAGCCTGCTGCCCTACTTCGCCAGAGATTTGCATATCGATGCACCGACCGCAGGCCATGTCATCAGCGCCTACGCACTGGGCGTGGTCGTGGGCGCCCCCATCCTGACCGTGCTGACCGCACGCGTGGCGCGCCGTACCTTGTTGCTCTGGCTTATGGCGATATTCGCTCTATTCAATGGCTTGTCCGCTTTCGCCCCAACCTATGAATGGATGCTGGTACTGCGCTTTCTCAGCGGCCTGCCCCATGGCGCCTACTTCGGCATTGCGTCACTGGTGGCTGTATCGCTCGTGCCTCTGAACAAACGCAACCAGGCAGTAGGGCGGATGTTCCTGGGCCTGACCGTTGCCACCATTATTGGTGTTCCGTTTGCCAACTGGCTAGGACATGCGGTCGGCTGGCGCTGGGGATTCGGGCTGGTGGCACTGATAGGTTTACTGACCGTGGCGCTGATTGCCAGACTGGCCCCCAATACATCGGCAGCTCCGGGCGCCAGCCCTCTGCGCGAGCTGGGAGCGCTCAAACACGAACAAGTTTGGCTCACGCTGGCCATCGGCGCCATTGGTTTTGGCGGCCTATTTGCCGTCTACACCTATCTGGCCGACACCTTGATCCTGGTTACCCAGGTGTCCCCTGTTGCCGTGCCTTTTGTGCTTGCTATTTTTGGTATAGGCATGACCTTTGGCAATATTGTGGTGCCTTGGTTCGCTGATCGCGCACTCATGCCTACCGCGGCGGGCCTGTTGCTTTGGAGCGCCCTGGCCTCGGCCCTTTTTACCGTATCCGCCCAAAGCATATGGGGAATTTCGATTACTGTCTTTTTGATCGGCATGGGCGGTGCGCTAGGGACTGTGCTACAAACCCGACTGATGGACGTCGCAAAAAACGCACAGAGCCTGGCTGCGGCCTTGAACCACTCGGCCTTCAACTTAGCCAACGCACTGGGCCCCCTACTGGGCGGCATGGCTATCGCCCGCGGCTACGGCTGGACCTCAACCGGCTGGGTAGGCGCCCTGCTTGCTCTGGGCGGATTGGGATTACTGCTGATCTCGGTATGGCTGGATCGGACACGCCGCACAACAGTTAGAGCATATCAAACAAACGTCTTCCCCCCGCCTGCGTCCGAACGATGAAGGCTCGATGTTGTTCAAATCAACAAAACGGGGCAACGCGCATGGGCAAGCACCCGGCCTGACACTGAGCCTATGATGGCATTCAGAAAAGGCCCCCGATGATGAGACCCCATCACAATGGCTATTGCGTCCACGGTACCGGCATATTCAACAATACGTTCCGGCGCGAACCCGACAAGCCCGTGGCACTCAACCACCACGCCGCCCCCCCTCAGTATCCCTGTCACTGACTGCATTGCCTTATCGCTCTCTTCTTGATGCCAGGCGGCAATCTCATCATGGTTGACGAAAGACCGCACCTCACCGGTCACCTCGGGCTCGCAATGCACGACATGCACGACAAAATCACATTTCAACAAAGGGTTGTCGACCAGGTATCGCGCTGCTGCATCGCTAGAGGCAGACCCGTCTGTCGCAAGTACGATGTTGTTCATCATGATCTCCTTTTGGGCTCTGTACTTTTTGGATCTGCAATGCTTGCGACGTTGCCAGAGTCGCGCGCTATTGTCCGCCGGGGCAGAGCAAGACTGGTGCCGATAGACACCAGAAAAATTATGACGACCATCGCCAGTGACCACTGCACCGGAATATGGATCCACTGCGCCGCCAGCATTTTTGCGCCGATAACGACAAGTATGATGGCCAGACCGTATTTGAGATAATGAAATCGCTCCGCCATGCTGGCCAGCAGGAAGTACAACGCCCGCAACCCCATGATGGCAAAAATATTGGAGGTAAAAACAATGAACGGATCGTTCGTTACGGCGAATATCGCCGGGATGCTGTCCACGGCAAACACGAGATCGGTAGTTTCAATCAATAGCAGCACGCCAAACATCGGCGTGGCATACAGCAAGCCATTGCTGTGTACAAAAAAAGCTTCTCCCCGATAGTCCTGCGTCATGCGCATAAACTTGCGCATAAGGCGCACCACGGGATTCCTGTCAAGATTGTGTGCCTGCCCGGCAACAACCAGCATCTTGATGCCGGTAAACACCAGGAACAGGCCGAACACATAAAACAACCAAATAAACTTCGACAACAACCATACACCGGCAAGAATCATGACTATGCGCATCGCAATGGCGCCAAGCACGCCAAACAGTAATACGCGACGCTGCATTTCTGGCGGCACCGCAAAGTAGCCAAATATCATCGAAAATACAAACATATTGTCCACAGACAAAGAGAGTTCGATCAGATAGCCCGTGAAAAATTCCAGCGTCTTGCGGTTCGCCTCCAGGCGACCAATGGCATCGCTCAGGAACCACCATTGAAGAATACCGAAAAGCGTTGCCAGCACGGACCATGTACAAGCCCAGGCAAGGGCTTCACGAGACGACACCCGGTGAGCAGACTTGCCGCCCAAGACAAACAAATCCAGCGCCAGCATCACCAGCACGAACCCAATGAATCCAGCCCACATTGGAAGGGTGGCAAAGGTTTCAATTCTGTGCATGGCACAACCCCGATAAAACAACGTTTATTGGTAGTCTAGGGCAGCTTGAAAACTCCAACAATTCGTATATGATGAACTGATTGTCAGGTTTTTTCGAATGGTGCGGCCGTGGCCCCACTTAACTATAAGCACCTGCGGTATTTCTGGATGGTGGCTAAAACAGGCAGCATCGTGCGCGCCGGAGAACAACTGCACCGCACGCCGCAATCCATCAGCGGCCAGTTGCAAGAACTGGAAGCGAATCTCGATGCAGAACTGTTCCAGCGTGTAGGCCGCAAGCTTGAACTGACGGATGTCGGCCGCCATGTGCTGGTTTACGCCGACCGCATATTCACACTGGGCGACGAACTGCTTGACCAACTCGAGCAACCTGCCAAGCGACTGCCTGAATTCAAAGTAGGCGTCGCCGAAGGTGTGCCCAAGTCTATGGCCTACCGTCTGCTCGAGCCAACGCTGCGCATGGACGAGGCCGTGCGCATCGTTTGCCGGGAAGGGCGCCTGGCATCCCTGCTAGCCGACTTGGCCGTACACAGGCTGGATATGCTTATCGCCGACCGGCCCATGCCCAACCATCTTAATGTGCGCGGCTTCAACCATTTTCTTGGTGAGAGCGGCCTAAGCTTCTTTGGCACCCCCCAGTTGCTTGCGACCCTAGCCAAGAAGTTTCCTGCCCTGCTTAATCAAGCGCCTTTTCTGCTGCCCGGCGAAGATGTAGCGATCCGGACTCGGCTGTTGCAATGGTTCGACGAACGCAACATTCGTCCCAGGATCGTCGGCGAGTTCGACGATAGCGCCTTGCTCAATTCGTTCGGGCAAACCGGTACCGGCCTTTTCGTCGCGCCGACCGCAACTGCCGATTACCTGTGCGAACAATACCGCGTGCGCACGGCCGGCAGTATTAATGAAGTAAAAGAGCAACTCTACGCCATCACCACCAAACGCCACCTCCAACACCCAGCCGTTCTGGCAGTCATCCAGGCGGCACGGGAAGATGTGTTTGGCGCACATGCTGATAAACTTTGAATTGATCTTCTGTAAGGCTGTTCTCTCGAGATCCAGAGCTACGTGTACAGTTAGTCTTCTAAGCACTGGCGACGATTTCGCCAATGGTGTAATTGCATTTGAAGGGATGGTACTTGGCAGGTCGATTTTTATCTCATTCGATAAAAAGCCATTTCCTTGTTGAAAAAACGAAGGCAAGCAACACAGCTCTTAAATTCAAATGCAATTGAATATACAGCATTCGTATGGGTGATACAGCCAAAACGCCTTCAGGCCGTATAGTTGCTTGTTCTGGCTGTTTTTAGCGTTACAAACTGAGTGATGTAATTGGCAAACGACATGAAGTCGACCACCGCCAAACGTATCTAAAAGTAACATTACTACCCTTCCCTCTTGAAGATCCTAACTTCGTCCTTATAATTAGCACTCGTAGGGGTTGAGTGCTAACACCCCAACCTGACACTTATTCTTATTAATCGACATAAAACAGGAGTTCCTTCATGGCACTGCGTCCTTTGCACGATCGCGTGATCGTCAAACGTCTGGACAACGAGCGCACAACAGCCTCGGGTATCGTTATCCCTGAAAGCGCCGCTGAAAAGCCCGATCAAGGTGAAGTCATTGCTGTTGGCCCCGGTAAAAAAACCGACGACGGCAAGATTCTTCCGGTTGACCTGAAAGCAGGCGACAAAGTTCTGTTTGGCAAGTACGCCGGCCAGTCGGTCAAGATCGACGGCGAAGAACTGCTCGTCATCCGCGAGGACGAAATCCTCGCCGTGGTCCTGTAATTTACAACTGTATTAAGCAAGGAATCAATAATGGCTGCTAAGCAAGTCCTATTTGGCGATGACGCTCGTGTGCGCATCGTCCGTGGCGTCAACATTCTCGCCAACGCTGTTAAAACCACATTGGGCCCCAAGGGTCGCAACGTAGTTCTTGACCGCTCCTTTGGCGCACCTACCGTCACCAAAGACGGCGTGTCGGTTGCCAAGGAAATCGAACTCAAAGACAAATTCGAAAACATCGGCGCTCAACTAGTTAAAGAAGTTGCTTCCAAGACTTCCGACGCTGCTGGCGACGGCACCACCACGGCAACCGTGCTGGCCCAAGCTATCGTTGAAGAAGGCCTGAAGTTTGTTGCCGCCGGCATCAACCCCATGGACCTGAAGCGCGGTATCGACAAGGCTGTTGCTGTTGCTGTTGAAGAGCTGCGCAAAGTATCCAAGCCTTGCACTACCAGCAAAGAAATCGCTCAAGTCGGTTCTATCTCGGCCAACAGCGATGCTTCGATCGGTGAAATCATCGCCAACGCCATGGACAAGGTCGGCAAAGAAGGCGTTATTACCGTCGAAGACGGCAAATCGCTGGAAAACGAACTCGACGTCGTCGAAGGCATGCAATTCGACCGCGGCTACCTGTCGCCCTACTTCATCAACAACCCAGACAAGCAAGTTTCGGTTCTGGAAGATCCGTATGTGCTTATTTTCGACAAGAAAATCAGCAACATCCGCGACCTGCTTCCTATCCTGGAACAAGTTGCCAAGTCCAGCCGTCCTTTGCTGATCGTTGCTGAAGACGTCGAAGGCGAAGCTTTGGCTACGCTGGTTGTCAACAACATCCGCGGCATCCTGAAAACGACTGCAGTCAAGGCCCCTGGCTTTGGCGACCGTCGCAAGGCCATGCTCGAAGACATCGCCATCCTGACCGGCGGTACCGTTATTTCGGAAGAAACCGGCATGTCGCTTGAAAAAGCCACGCTGGAAGAGCTCGGCCAAGCCAAGCGCATTGAAGTGGCAAAAGAAAACACCACTATCATCGACGGCTCCGGCGACGGCAAATCGATCGAAGCGCGCGTTAAGCAAATCCGCGTGCAAATCGAAGAAGCCACTTCCGACTACGACCGCGAAAAACTGCAAGAACGCGTTGCCAAACTGGCAGGCGGTGTTGCTGTGATTCGTGTTGGCGCAGCCACCGAAGTCGAAATGAAAGAAAAGAAAGCCCGCGTTGAAGATGCTCTGCATGCCACGCGCGCAGCTGTCGAAGAAGGCATTGTTCCCGGCGGCGGCGTAGCCCTGCTCCGTACACGTGCTGCTGTTGCCCAAGTCAAGGGCGACAACCCTGATCAGCAAGCCGGTATCAAGCTGATCCTGCGCGCCATTGAAGCACCTTTGCGCACCATTGTGGCCAACGCCGGCGAAGAGCCTAGCGTAGTGGTCAACGAAGTGGCCAACGGTACTGGCAACTACGGTTACAACGCTGCTACTGGCGAATACGGTGACCTGGTTGAGCAAGGCGTTCTGGACCCCACCAAGGTAACTCGCACTGCATTGCAAAATGCAGCATCGATTGCCAGCCTGTTGCTCACGACAGAGGTCGCAGTGGCCGAAATCGTAGAAGACAAGCCTGCAGGTGGCATGCCCGACATGGGTGGCATGGGCGGTATGGGTGGCATGGGTGGTATGGGCGGCTTCTAAGCCCAGCTTATCCTCCAGGCATCTCTGCCGGCCTGGGCTTCACCGCCCAGGCCACCCAGAAAAAAAGCCCTCGATACATATCGGGGGCTTTTTTGTGCATGGGGTGTCTTTGTATGATTTTTACGGTGGTAGTTGTCGAATTATGCTGTATTTGCACATTTGGAGGGTGGCGTTGTTTGCCAGCTTTGCGTAGTAATCCGACAAATCGCCTAAGTAAATGCCATTCGGTTTAACAGGCATAATACCGGCTGAGCCGCAGCAGGCATTTCGTTGCTGCGACGTGTCAACTACTACTCTGGCAACATGACTCCCCATCATTCCCCTTACAAAAGCAAAGGCGGCTTGGGCCGACTGGTCAACGCCTTGCGCTATTCCGCCCAAGGCCTAAGCGCCGCCTTCAAACATGAAGCCGCTTTCCGGCAAGAGCTTTTCCTGGCCGCGGTGCTCATACCGATAGCGATCTGGGCCAGTCGCAGCACTGCAGAATTGCTATTGCTGCTGGGCACCTTGTTTTTTGTGCTGATTGTGGAATTAATCAACTCAGCCCTGGAAGCCCTGGCCGACACCATCACCCTGGAACACCACCCCCTCATTGGCCGCGCCAAAGACCTGGGCAGCGCCGCCGTGATGCTGTCCATTATATTTTGCACTGTGGTCTGGCTATGCGTTCTTGGCGCGCGGCTATTCGGTTCTACAATCTGATATCGTAGCCATCACACAAAAACTCCGTAAGCACTCATGATCTTTACACAAAAACTCGAACACGCCTGGGCCACTTCCAACTCCATGCTTATGGTGGGGCTAGACCCAGACCCGCAACGCTTCCCCGCCGAACTCCAAGGCCGTCCCGACGCCATTTTCGAGTTTTGCCGTGCGATTGTGGATGTCACCGCGCAGTATGCCTGCGGTGTCAAACCGCAAATCGCCTATTTCTCGGCGCAGCGGGCCGAAGACCAACTCGAGGCCTTGTGCGAATACATACTCGAACACCATCCCGGCCTGCCTATCGTGCTGGACGCCAAGCGTGGCGATATCGGCTCCACCGCCGAGCAATACGCGCGTGAAGCCTACGAACGCTATCAGGCCGACGCGGTCACTGTCAGCCCCTATATGGGCTTTGACACCATCGAGCCTTACCTGGCCTGGAAAAGCAAAGGCGTGATCGTCCTGTGCCGCACATCCAACAAGGGCGGCTCCGACCTGCAATTCATCCAGTCCAAAGACGACACACCGCTATACCTGCACGTAGCCGGGCTGGTCGCCGACAAATGGAACACCAACGGTCAATGCGCGCTGGTGGTGGGCGCCACCTTCCCGGATGAAATCGCCAAGGTCAGGGCCCGGGTGGGCGACATGCCCCTGCTGGTGCCTGGCATAGGCGCCCAGGGTGGCGACATCGTATCTACGGTCAAAGCCGGATGCGACAGCCGGGGCCTGGGCATGATGATCAATTCTTCCCGCGCCATCTTGTACGCCAGTGGCGGCGACGATTGGCGCGAAGCGGCGGCGCTGGCAGCGCGCGCCACCCGCGACTCGATTAACGCGGCTCGATGAAATCGATGGCGGTAACCAGCGCAAATGCCACGGCGGCACTGCGAATTTGGCTGCGATCGCCATCGAATATTTTGGTCACGGCGCGCGTAGTCACGCCTTGCGATGTGCGCTGGGCGAAACCAAAGCACACCATGCCCACAGGCTTGCCAGGCGTACCACCACCGGGTCCGGCTATGCCAGTAGTGGATATGGCCAGATGAGCCGGCTGCGACGCTGTCAGGACGCCTGCGGCCATTTCCATGGCGGTTTCTTCGCTGACGGCCCCGAAGCGTTCCAGCGTGTCGGCCTTGACCAGCAACTGTTCAAGCTTGGCCGCATTGCTATAGGTCACAAAGCCACGGTCGAACCACCGGCTGGAACCAGGTGTGTCGGTCATGGCGACAGCCAGCAAGCCTCCTGTGCATGACTCGGCGCAGGCGAACATCCAGCCCTTATCCAGCAATAGCTGACCAAGTACGGGGGCATGCGGTGAAGTAGCGTGACTGCTCATAGGAACACCTCGAGTCTGACCATAATGGCAATGACCAGCAAGCTATAGGCTGCTGCAACGATATCATCCCACATAACGCCAAAGCCGTTTTTGAAGCGACGGTCAAAGAAGCTGACGGGCGGAGGCTTGGTGATATCGAAAAACCGGAATACGACGAAAGCCAGCAGTTGCGCCAGCGGGGATGCCCCCGTCAGCCACAGCACCAGCCAAAAGGCGACAATTTCATCCCAGACCATGCCGCCATGATCCGGCTTGCCCAGTTCCTTGCCGACACGGCCGCAAACCCAGCAGCCCAGTACAAACGCAACAGGCAACAGAACGGCAATATAGGCATCTGGCAGGCGCCCCACCGCCAGCACCCACAGCAGCCACCCCATGAGAGTGCCCCACGTACCGGGCGCCGGTCGTATCAGGCCGCTGCCCAGGCCAAACGCAACAATACGGGGGAAGGAACTGAACACCCATGCCAAGCCAGGCTTGGAATCGGGGTCAGGACGAGAATCAGTATTTAAGGGCGGCATACGCAAGTTTATAAAACCAACAAAAAACAATCAGGAAAAGTGGTCGAAACCTGTGCGGCTTAACGAAATAAGATCACCGCCCGCCCCTGCCCGTATACGCAAGCCGGGTTCTGCGGTGATTTGCCCAATCCGGGTCACCTGCAGCGAAGCCGCATCAGCCAATGCCTGTATGCGCTGCTTATCGGACACTGCCGCTGTAAAACATAATTGGTAGACATCTCCGCCAGAGAGCACAGCGCTTTGCACAAGCTGGCCGTCCAGGCCCTGCAAGGCGCTGGCAACGGGAAACGCCGCGTAATCGAGCTCGGCACCGCAGCGGCTGGCTTCCAGTATGTGTCCCAGGTCTTGCGCCAAGCCATCGGAGACATCCAGCGCAGCATGAGCAATACCAGCCAAGCCTTGCCCAAACCGCCACGGCGGCACAGGCCATTCCAGTGCCTGGCGAGTCGCCGCGAGCAAGGTCGGATCGGCGGGCAGTTTTTTTTGCAACAAACGCAAGGCGATATCGGCCGCACCCAAAGTGCCGGTAACCCAGATATCGTCGCCCACACAGGCCGCCGAGCGGCGTAAGGCCTGCTCGGGCCTGACCTGCCCCATGACCGTAACGCTAATCACAATGCCCGATGTACTGCGCGTGGTGTCGCCACCGATGAGTGGGCAGCAGGCCTCATCAGCCAGCGCGTAGAAGCCGTCAGCAAAGGCCGACAACCAGTCATGGTTGACATCGGGCAAAGACAGGCTAAGCAGACAGGCCAGCGGCTGGGCGCCCATGGCCGCCAAGTCGGATAAATTGACTGCCAGCGATTTATGGCCAAGCGCAGCCGGATCGACATTGGAAAAAAAATGCCGACCCTCTACCAGAAGGTCGGTGCTGGTTGCCAGGTGGTGGCCCGTCGCCACGGCGAACAACGCGCAATCATCGCCTACCCCCAGGTAGCCGGGCGGAGCTGGACGCGAAAAATGACGCGCGATAAGATCAAATTCGATATTCACCAGACCCTCGATGGGCGCCTAGCGACGCGCCGCCGCCTGAACCTCGAGGGGGCGAATGTCGGCGGCCATTTTATCGAGCACGCCGTTGACGAATTTAAAGCCATCAGTGCCACCAAAAGACTTGGCCAACTCTACGGCCTCGTTGATGGCGACCTTGTAAGGTACTTCGGTGTGGTGGATGAGTTCGAAACTGCCTATCAGCAAAATGCCATGTTCAATAGGAGACAATTCACTAAGAGGACGATCGATGTAGGGCATGAAACTGACACGCAGCGCAGGCGCCTCGCGCAATACCCCGTGCAAGAGCGTTTTGAACCAGGTGGCATCGGCTTCGTGGAATTCGTCGTCGTCGCGGATATGCGCTTCGATTGCGCCGGATTCCTTCAGGCTGTCGTCACCACTGAGCAGCCACGAATAAACCCCCTGCAGGGCGAATTCGCGCGCGCGCCTGCGCGCGCTGCGACTGTTGGCTCGGGGAGGAGCGCCCGCAGGCGCGCCCTGCGGTTTATTTATCGTCAAGGTCTTCGTCCTCGTCGTCTTCGAAATCCTCGTCGTCTTCCTGTTCGGGTTCAAGGGCAGCAACCAGATTGGCCATTTCGACAGCGCTGCGGGCGCAATCGCGGCCCTTTTCTGCTGCGCGAGCTTGCGCCTGTTCGTCAGAGTCGGTGGTGAGTACGCCGTTGGCCACCGGTATGCCTGTTTCCAGGGCTACACGGCTAATGGCTGACGCGCTTTCGTTGCTGACAATTTCGAAATGATAGGTATCGCCGCGTACGACAGCACCCAGTGCAATAAGCGCATCGAACTCGAAGGTTTCGGCCATTTGCGCCAAAGCCACGCCCAGTTCCAATGCCCCAGGAACCGAAACCAGCATGACGTCGCGCTCGTCGACGCCCAGTTCAGCCAGTTCAGCCAGGCAGGATTCGAGTTCGGCCAGCCCGATGGGCTCGTTGAAACGAGCCCTCACGATGCCTATGTGCAGACCTTCGCCGTTCAGATCGGGAGACAAAGTATATGGGTTCATAATCAATAATTCCTGTTATGGGGTGGAAGTGGGTTCGCTATCGTAACCCGTTATAGTAAGGGAGAACCCTGCCATGCTGGGCATTTTTCGTGGTCGCGCCAGCAAGCGCGCCTGCCCTACATTCAAGTCGCGCATGATTTGTGCGCCAATACCGTAAGTAAGAAGGCCATGGCGACTTTCGCGGGCAATAGCTTGCGCGGCCTGACTGGCATCGTGGCTCCAGGCCTCAAACTCGCTGAACAAGGCATCGGATGAGCCCTGGCAGTTAAGCATGACCAGCACCCCTGATGGCGCGGCGGCTATGGTTTTGAGCGCGGCGGATACGCTCCAGCTATGCTCGGTTGGGCCCTCGAAGAGCACATCGAGCATATTGGTGGGTTCGTGCACGCGCACCAGTGTTTCGGTTTCGGGTGTGATATTGCCATGCACCAGCGCCATGTGTGGAGCCCCTGAAGACAGGTCGCGATACGCCACTGCCATAAATTCGCCCCAAGGCGTATTCATTTTCCGGCTGCCTAGCCGTTCTATCATGGACTCGTGTTCGCTACGGTACTGGATAAGATCGGCAATAGTGCCAATTTTAAGGCCATGTTCGCGCGCAAACACCATAAGATCAGGCAGGCGTGCCATGGTGCCATCAGGCTTGAGGATTTCGCAAATGACCGCGGCCGGCGTAAGACCCGCCAGCTTGGTCAGATCGCAACCGGCTTCGGTATGCCCGGCGCGCACCAGCACGCCGCCGCGCACGGCCTGCAACGGGAAAATATGCCCAGGCTGCACCAGATCGGAGGGCTTGGCGCCGTTGGCAACCGCCACTTGTATGGTGCGAGCGCGGTCAGCGGCTGAAATGCCAGTATCCACCCCTTCGGCCGCCTCGATGGACATGGTGAAGTTGGTGCCAAAGCGCGTACCGTTACGGCTGGCCATAAGCGGCAATTCAAGCTGGCTGCAGCGCTCTTCGGTGAGCGTCAGGCATACCAGACCACGGGCATGGGTGACCATGAAATTGATGGCTTCGGGCGTTACAAATTCGGCCGCCATGAGCAGATCGCCTTCATTTTCGCGATCTTCTTCATCAACCAGAATGACCAGTCGCCCAGCACGCAGCTCGGCTACTATTTCGGTAACGGGAGAGATATTATAGGATTGCGCGGCGTTGGTATCCACGTCGGACAGCTTGCTCATGACGATAGGCTCAGTAAAAAGTTGAGTCATTTTAACCTCTTCGCGAACCCACCCGGCCAAAGCCGGATAATATCGACATTAAAGTCGGAAAAGCTCGAATATCTGCCCAGCCGATAAGGCGGTAAACTCAGCCTTCAAAATTCGATGCCTTAAACGCCGTCGTGGTTCACGGCTCTTTCAAAATTGCCCCCTATGCTTGAACGCGAACTCAAACTCCATGTGCCCGGCCGGCGTCAGGCAAAACTTGAACAAGAACTACTTGGGCTCAATGCCACTAGCCTGCCGTTGCATGCCTGTTATTTCGACACCGAAAAACACGAACTGGCCAAGGCAAAAATTGCCCTGCGCCTGCGCAAGGAAGGTGACCAGTGGGTGCAAACCATCAAGGCGCCTGGCCCCGACGAATTATCACGCGTGGAAATCAACCACAAGCGCCCCGAACCCACGCTGGACCTTAGCCTTTATCAGGGCAGCGCCCTGGAGTCCATCATGGCGCAATTGCAAGGCACACTGCAACTGCGTTATGAAACCGTGATCAATCGGTTGGTGCTAAAAAAAGCAAGTGAAACCGGCGTAGTCGAACTTGCCTACGATACTGGCCTGATCAGGGCCGGAACACTAGAATGGCCCATAAGCGAACTCGAGCTGGAACTGATCTCGGGCGACACCAGCCAGCTTTTCACGCTTGCCCGGCAGTGGCTGGAAAAACACAAGCTGATACTGGACTTGCGCAGCAAGGCCGAGCGCGGCGAGATATTGGCGCGCCTTGTCGCCAAGGGCGAGGCCCTGGCGCCGCAAACACATGCCAACGACCCCATGCGGCGGGCACGCCGCGCTGGCTCAATCAACCTGGCCGACGCCACCAGCCTGGATGCTGCCTACCGGCTATGCGCCAATGACTGCATGAACCAGATCATACGCAACGCTTGCTTCCTGGCTGGCGTCGACGCCTCCGCCAGCGCGCGCGGCCTGCAAGTCGAATATCTGCATCAGTTACGCGTAGGCATGCGCCGGATCAGATCCTGCTGGAAGTTTTTCGGAAAATGGCTAGCCTTTGACGGAAATTCATTAAGCGCGCATCTGCAATCCTACTTTTCCCAATTGGGCGAGACGCGCGACGGCGACATCATCGAACTTGCCATTACCCCTCGTCTGTTGCAAGCGGGCATGCCCGAGATCATCTGGCACGCCCCCCCCAGGCACGCCGACCAGACTCAGGCGCTGACGGCCAGCGCCGAGTTCCAGCTTACTTTGCTGACGCTAATGGAACACCTGGTAGCAGTCGACACCAGCACGCAAGGCACACTGGTATCTGCGCTTACCCGCCAAGCGGGAGGTGAAGCAGGAAATCAAGGTACCGACAACAACGATGCAAGCCAGAAAACCCTAGGCAAGGCACTGAGCAGGCAGCTTAACAAACACCTGAAACGCTTATGCCGCCAAGGCGCGCAATTCGACCAGTTATCAGTGGAAGAGCGGCACAGCCTGCGCAAGCGCATCAAAGGCCTGCGCTACAGCACAGAGTTCTCGGCCAGCCTGTTAAGCGCCAAAAGCTTGACCCGCCTGCTCCCGGCACTGGAAGCCCTGCAACATACGTTAGGCGAACTGAACGATTTTTACCTTGCCCACGATTTCTACACAGCCATGGCCGACGAGCAAACCGCAGCCTTGTTCGCAACAGGGTGGCTGAGCGCCATGCAGGAACAGAAAATAACGCAAGCGCAGGCCGAATTCATTTGCCTGGAAAAAGCGGGACGATTCAAACGACGTAAACGCATGAACGTCGGATTACGCGCTACGCGCTGATCCGACCTACGAACCGGCAATACTGCCAGCCCGCATGCAAATCAATCACCGATCAAGGCCGCAGCAAACTCCTTGGCCACAAATGGCTGCAAGTCATTCAGCCCTTCTCCCACACCTATCCAATACACAGGCACCGGCCTTACCCCCTGGCTACCTGCCGCCACGGCCGCCAGAGTGCCCCCCTTGGCCGTGCCGTCCAGTTTGGTTACCACCAGGCCTGTCAGCGTAATCGCGGCGTCAAAGGCCCGTATCTGCGCGATCGCGTTTTGCCCGGTATTGCCGTCGATAACCAGCAAGATCTCGTGGGGCGCCGCAGCATCTGCCTTGCCTATGACCCGCTTGATTTTCTTTAGCTCTTCCATCAGGTGCAACTGCGTCGGCAGGCGGCCCGCCGTATCGACCATGACCACATTGGCTTCCCGAGCCCGGCCCGCATTGACTGCATCAAAGGCCACCGCTGCAGGATCCCCGCCTTCCTGGGCGATAACCGTGACATTATTACGCGCACCCCACTCCATAAGCTGTTCGCGCGCCGCCGCCCGGAACGTATCGCCTGCAGCCAGCAACACCTTGGCGCCTTGCGCCTGAAAGGTATTCGCGAGCTTGCCTATGGAAGTGGTTTTCCCCGCGCCATTTACCCCGGCAATCATGATGACCAGCGGCGACACTCGCCCCAGGGGAAACTGTTTTTCAAGCGGCGCCAGATGCTCAGCCAGAATATCACGCAAGGCTGCCTTGACCTGCGCGCCATCGCCAAGGCGCTCTTTGCGCACTCGCACCCGTAACGCTGCCAGCAACTGTTCAGTTGCCTCGACGCCAGCGTCGGCCATGATAAGCGCTGTTTCCAGGTCTTCGAATAGCGCCTCGTCGACCTTGACCCCCACGAACAGCCCGCCAATACTTTGCCCCGTGCGTGACAAACCCTTTTTCAGCCGTGCCAGCCACGAGCTTTTTTCAGCGACCACAGGCTCGTCTTCTGGCAGCGTGGAAACGGACGCAGGCGCGGCAAGCTCGGTCTCGACTTCGACTTCGGCTTTGGCAGTAGGAATGTGCTGCGACACAGGCTCAGGCCGAGCCTCGGGCACAGGCGCTGGTGCTGGCGCCAACGATGCCGTTTCAGCCGGTACGGCATCAGCCCCTGCAGACTGAGCCTTTTCTGGCGTAGCCTGCTCTGCCTGCGGCTGCGGTGCGCCTGCAACGCTATCATCTAGCGCAGGGGCCGCTTCCTGTTCACTCGACCCTACAGCGCCCTGCTCGCTGGTTTTAGCAGGAGCAGGCTGCTTTTTTTTAAAAAAACTGAACATACGTTTTACACTACCCGAATATATTTGATTAACGCCACCGAACGCTCCCAGGCTGCGCATGAAGAAGCATGTAGTACGTATTGTAGGCGGTGATTACCGCCGCACCCCCATACCCGTCATCGACGCGGCCGGGTTGCGACCCACTCCCGATCGGGTGCGTGAAACCCTCTTCAACTGGCTGCATCATTTTTGGGCCGGAGACTTCTCACAAAAACGAGTGCTGGACTTGTTCGCCGGCACTGGCGCCCTGGGCTTCGAAGCGGCCTCGCGCGGCGTGGCCCACGTACAAATGGTGGAAAACAACGTCACCGCCGTCGCCGCCCTGCGCGCCCTGAAAAACCGCCTGAAGGCGGAACATGTACGCATCCACTCTGGCAACGCACTAACCGTACTCGACAGGCTCAACGACACGCCATTTGACTTGGTCATGGTAGACCCCCCCTTTGAACAAGGCTGGCTGGATCGCCTGTGGCCCAGCCTGCCAGGCGCAATGACGCATGACGGCTTGCTGTATATTGAGTCCGAAAACCCGGTTATCGCGCCCGAACCTTTCGAACTTTTGCGCCACTCCCGGGCTGGTCACGTACACTTTCACCTGCTACGATTTGCTGCATTGCAAAAAAAAGTCAATAATCCCGACATAAACAAAAGCGATAAGCTTAAACTCGGCGATACGCCACCTGGCTCGCCGTCCCCTACTTCTTTTTGAGAAACTCGGAATTCGCATGATTACTGCCGTCTATCCCGGAACCTTCGACCCTTTGACACGCGGCCACGAAGATCTGGTTCGTCGTGCTGCAGGTCTGTTTGACCATCTCGTGGTAGGCATTGCCCATAGCCATTCCAAAAAGCCGTACTTTTCCGTAGAAGAACGCGTCGAAATCGCGCAGGAAGTTCTGGGCCACTACCCCAACGTCGAAGTCAAAAGTTTCGACGGCCTGCTCAAAGACTTTGTACGCCAGCAAGATGGCCGCGTCATTGTGCGCGGCTTGCGCGCCGTTTCCGACTTCGAATACGAATTCCAAATGGCCGGGATGAACCGCCACCTGTTGCCCGAAGTCGAAACCCTGTTCATGACGCCATCCGATCAGTACCAGTTTATTTCAGGCACCATCGTGCGAGAAATAGCCATATTCGGCGGCGATGTCAGCAAATTCGTTTTCCCTTCAGTGGAACGCTGGCTGCACGACAAGGCCAAGGCGCGCCGCGAAGAACAAGAACAATCCAAATAAGGGTAATGCCACGCCATCGGGCATTGGGCATTACACTAAGACGTGAACCCGCTGCATCGCAAGCGTAGCGGGCGCATTTCTATTTGCTTGTTTTTTTGCAGGAAAAAGTCATGGCTTTGCGTATTACCGAGGAATGCATCAATTGCGATGTCTGTGAGCCGCAATGCCCTAACAATGCCATTAGCATGGGTCTGGAAATCTACGAGATCGAGCCCTCTAAATGCACCGAATGTGTCGGGCACTTCGACGAACCCCAGTGCCAGGTAATATGCCCTGTTGAATGCATTGTGTTCGATCTCGACCACCAAGAAGACCAGGCCACATTGCTGGCCAAATTCCAGCGGCTTACAGCAGACGCTTAAGAGGCTTTGTGATCTTGCCTGTCGGATTACGCCTGCGGCCAATCCGACCTACAGGCTGGAAGCCGGCCACAGCACCGGCCCGGAATCAGGGTGTACCTTTACCAGTCGGCATGGGCGCTCCAGAAAATTGCCAAGCCATGCCGCAACCAATTCGCCCTCATCGACCACATCAAGGCGCTGCGCTCCCACTGTGGCCTGACGACGCACACTATCGTCGTCTTCGATTACATCCAGTGGAATGTCCAGGCGCAACATACCCGCCGCACGCATGACCAGGCAGCCCATGCTGATATCGATCTGGATATCAGCCAGCTTGGCACACTGCCCCTGGGCCAGCCAAACGCCAGCATCATCAACCACAAACCAGCGCCTGTCGTAAGGCGCAGCATCTGGCTTGTCGGTACCACGACACGATGCAATAGGAAAATAAAGAGCGGAAATCATTGGCCGAGCAGTCCTTTTAAAGCGTCACCTATACTTTTTACCTTATCCAAGGGCTTTTTCGCAGGCGCGGATCCGGCCTCAGGCTCAGCGGGCTGAAGGCCTGCCTTGTTGGAGAGCATATCAAGCAAGCCCCCCTGCAATGCCTCTTTCACGGATTTACTGCCAATTTCATTCCACTGCACCTGGTAGCCGAGCTTGTCGAATGGCCCCGAAATACGCACCGGCACAGTGACATTTGCCAACTCAGCCAGCTCTTTGTTTGCCCGCCCGGTTGATGTACTGAGCACGCGCACGTTGATATTGACATCTAGCTGGTCGTTGACGATATCCACGGAGGCTGGCGCGCCCTGGCTGATACGCAACGACGGCGCAAGCAGATTCAATTTCTTGATGGTGCCCTGGCCATTGGTAAACTCGATATCAGCGTCCAAAGAGGTAAATTCAGTCTGGCGACTAAGGTCAAACTGATTCGCGACCTCGGGCAACTGGCCGCTGAACATATTGCGCATGGCGCCAATGGCTTCACGCAGCGTCTGGCTGACGTTGATCCCCCTGACAGCCCCATCGCGCACCTGCGCCTGGACATTGCCCATCAGCCCTGCTTTCAGGGCCGGCACAGTGGCGCCCTGGGCGTTGAGTTTGATTTTGATCGTCCCTTTTCCTGCCAAACGCCCTTCATGAGCCAGGTCTTGTAGAAATGGCCCCAAAGCCACATCGCTCAGCGCCAAGTCTGCCCCTAGGGCATTTTTTGAACTAGCTGTCAGCTTGCCCGCCAGCTTGCCCTCGTACAACTCAGCCTTAAGCCCAGAAATATTCAATTGCCCCTGTGTGGCGCGCACATCTGCCACAAACTGCCCTGCCTGCAGATCTTGCAGCTTGATTTCGCCTATGGCGATTTTTCCAGTCAGGTCGACAGCATCCAGAAAAGATAAATCCAGCGTATCGACGCGCGCCGGCTTGCTTGGCTCGGCAACGGCCTTGGCCGGTTCAGCCTCGGGCTTGGCGCCATCTTTGGCTACGGCCTCTGGCGCCGACTTGGCCACTGGCGGCGGAAACATAGTATTGAAATCCAGCTTATCGGCGACCAGATCGAAAACCACCCGAGGATCGCGCAACTGTGTCGCCTTCACGCGGAAATCGAGTTTGCTGCCACTAAGCACCGCATTGATCTCAGTGCTCAGTTCGTCTTTGACCAGGTCAGTCTGCATGCTGCCTATGAAAGGAATTTCAAAACTGCCCCCTGGCAAGGCGGCGTCTTCGATTCTGACATCGCCCTTCATGGCCGACAGAATCCCCTTGCTGGTGTACATATCCCAGCCGGCCGGCGACGACAGCTTTACCTGCACGAACCGTTCGCCCTGCTTCAAGCCTCCGTCTATCTTGAGTTCTTTCAGGGTCAGCTTCTGAGCGTTGCCGCCAATGCCACTAAGGCCCAGGGCGACGCCCAGCACTCTGTCTTTGCCAACCAGCTTGACGGTGCCAGAGACCGGACTGCCTTTGGCCGTTTCGGGCGATATCGACAGACTGGGTGCATCAAGGGCAATATCAAAACTTTGATCTGGCAAATTCCCTTTGGCGCGATAGGCCAGTTTTTCCAGCTGCAATTCGGCCTGGCTACGATCCATTTTCAGCTGCGGCACAAGCAGGCTGGTTTCCAGGTTTTTTATCGGGGCATCACCACCCAGAGCGCCTTGCACCAGCAATTCGATGTTACTGGCGCTGAACAGTTGCGAGTAGGCACTATAAGCCAGGTTACCCCTCAAGGCCGCCGACTTGGCGTCGAGGTCGCCCAGCTTGCCATTGATTTGCACATTGATTTTCTGCGCGGAATACGTTCTTTGTTCAGGGTCGATCTTGACCAGGGCCTGCCCTTCGAGATGGGCGTCAGACACGGGAAAGTCGCCTATGAGCTTACCCTTCAAGGCCACATCGAAAGCCTGATTGAACGTCATGCGACCCGTGTTGACATCAAGCTGCACAACACGCGCCAGCGAACCCGTTACTTTATCGTACAGGTGGATTTCGCCATTTTTCAGGTCGAGGCCGGCGATATCGATCTGGAAATCGGTACCCGACGCAGTATGACCACCCAGGGCTGCGGGCAGACGCTTGGCCTCGGTTGCCGGCGCGGAAAGCGTTTGCGCCACCACGGCACCGCTTAACGAGGCTGCCGATAACGCCGCGGTGGCTGCTTGAGCCAGCGGCACAGCTTGCACCAGGCTGCCGGGCTGCCGCTCGACCAGGTCGCTAAAGTTGAACATCCCCTGCTCATTGCGTATGAACCAGGCTTTGAACCCGACCACCGCAACATGATCGACCACCAGCCGATTGAACATCAGCGGCCAGATAGCCACGGCAAAGCGTGCACTATCGATGGAGGCGAAGGTGTCGGTACTATTGTGATCAGACAAAGACACGCCCTGTACAGACAAGCCTATGCGCGGAAACAGCGATAACTCGATATCGCCCTTGATGGACAAGGTGCGTTGATAACGGTTATAGACGATTTCCTCGAGCTTGCTTTTATAGGCGTTCGGGTCGAATGTCAGGAGAAAGATTGCAATGCCAACCAGCGCAACCAGAAACACCACGACGAGACTGATCAGTACCCGTTTTAACCAAACTTTCATTTACGGCCTCTAAAACTACGGGAAAGCCCCCAGCACAATACACAGCACAGCGAATATCTAGAATGCTAACCCAAGTCACTCGTTTTATTCTGCAACAAACCTGCATTTCGGCATAAGATGCCAGCAGCGCTCCTGGGCGGGTATGGCCGGAAGGTCTTAATTACTATCAGTTATATTAAAATCGAACAATATTCTATCGCGTAGGCGTACTGCCCGTTACGATGGGCATGCTGTCAACCTGACATTTATTTTCACAAAAGACGAGACTCATGAAATTCGACACTCTTGCCATTCATGCTGGCTATCAGCCCGACCCTACAACCAAATCGGCAGCTGTACCCATTTACCAGACTACCTCTTATGTTTTCGACAGCACTCAGCATGGCGCTGATCTGTTCGACCTGAAGGTTCCCGGTAATATTTATACCCGCATCATGAACCCGACCAATGCCGTGCTGGAAGAACGTGTAGCCGCACTAGAGGGTGGCGTTGCCGCACTGGCTGTGGCATCGGGCATGGCGGCCATTACCTATGCTATCCAAACTATCGCTCAAGCGGGCGATAACATTGTATCGGTAAGCAAACTGTATGGCGGCACTTACAACTTGTTCGCACATACGTTTCCGCGCCAGGGCATTACTGTTAAATTTGCGCCGCATGACGACGTCGTCGCGCTGGAAGCCCTGATCGACGACAATACCAAAGCCGTTTTTTGCGAAACCATAGGTAATCCGGCAGGTAATATCATTGACATCCAGGCTATCGCCGACGCCGCGCACCGCCATGGCGTGCCGCTTATTGTCGACAATACCGTGGCATCGCCCGCTATATGCCGGCCTTTCGAGCACGGCGCCGACATCATTGTGCACGCCCTGACCAAATACATGGGCGGACACGGCACCACCATTGCGGGCGCCGTGGTCGATTCAGGCAAATTCCCCTGGGCCGAGCATAAAAAGCGTTTTCCCATGTTGAACGAGCCTGATCCGTCTTATCACGATGTAGTCTACACCGAAGCCTTCGGCCCCGCGGCATTTATCGGGCGCTGCCGGGTCGTGCCGCTGCGCAACACAGGCGCCGCGCTATCGCCTTTTAGCGCCTTCCTGATTCTGCAAGGCATAGAAACCCTATCGCTACGCATGGAACGCCATACTGAAAACGCCCTGAAGGTAGCGCAATTCCTGAAGCAACACAAAAACGTGGCATGGGTGCAGTATGCCGGTTTGCCCGACCACCCCGAACACGCCCTGGCCCAGAAGTACATGGGCGGCAAGCCCGCCAGCATTTTAAGCTTTGGCATCAAGGGCGGCAGCGAGGCAGGTGCGCGCTTCATTGATGCGCTCAAACTGATACTACGCCTGGTCAATATAGGCGATGCCAAGTCCCTGGCCTGCCACCCAGCCTCGACCACGCACAGGCAGCTAAACGCCGAAGAACTCGCCAAGGCGGGTGTGGGCGAAGACATGGTGCGCCTGTCTATAGGCCTAGAGCACATCGACGACATCATCGGCGACCTGACTCAGGCACTGGCGGCCAGCCAGGCGTCATAAGCCGGTGCACATTGCGTCATAAAAAAACACCGTGCTTTTTTTGCACGGTGTTTTTGCGTAACGGGTATTCTGGTGTCGCATTGCTTGCCGGATTACGCTGTGTCAATCCGAGAAACCAGCCTACAGCTTGCCCAACATCCCCAACAACGAACCGCCCAGGCCCGTGGGTGCGTCGAGCGAACCTTGGGGCGTGGCCTGGTCCACCAGGCTGGGCAGCATGGTGCTCAGGTTGCTTAATACCGCACCTACATCCAGGCCCGACTTTTGCGCCAGGTTATTGACAATGCCGTCACCCAGCACCGATTGCAACTGACCAGCGGAAATGGACTGGTTCTGACCATTTCCTATCCAGGATGCAATGACGTCCCCCAGACCGCCTTGTTGAAACTTCTCGATTAGCCCAGACAAACCGCCAGGGTAGTTTTTAACCAGCTCGATCAAAGCTGGCAGCAACGACGCCTGTGCCTGAGCCTGTGGGCTGCTCGAGCCCATCGCCGACACGATTGTGTCTAAAAGTCCCATGATTACCTCTCTTCTACGTTATATCGCCTTAAGTCTAAAGGATTTCCATCGCGATAACTGTCAATTCCCGTAAATAATTCAGGTATAGTTATTCTCAGCACAAGTAAAAAATTAATGGTGGAGAAGCTTTATGCAGATCGGAATCCCCCGGGAAAGCCTGGCCGGTGAAACGCGTGTGGCCGCGACACCCGAAACAGTAAAAAAATACCTGGCAAACAAACACACTGTAGTTGTAGAGCATGGGGCCGGCGCCGCCGCCCATTACCCAGACGACGCCTACGTCCAGGCTGGCGCACAACTGGTCGATAATGCACACGCTCTGGGATCCGACATCGTCCTGAAAGTGCGCGCTCCCAGCGCCCAAGAGCGCCCTCTCGTGAAACCCGGCGCCGTCCTCGTCGGCATGCTCGACCCTTTCGACCTTGAAGGCCTTGCCGAATTGGCCAAAACCGGGGTAACTGGCTTCGCCCTGGAAGCCGCGCCGCGCATCACTCGCGCACAAAGCCTCGATGTCTTGTCATCGCAGGCCAACCTGGCAGGCTACAAGGCGGTCTTGCTTGCCGCCAACCAGTACGGCCGACTCATCCCCATGATGATGACTGCTGCCGGCACACTCAAGGCAGCCCGGGTAGTGGTGTTAGGCGCCGGTGTTGCCGGCCTGCAAGCCATTGCCACCGCCAAGCGCCTCGGCGCCGTAGTCGAAGCCTCTGATGTCCGGCCGGCCGCCAAAGAACAAATCGAATCGCTGGGCGCCAAGTTCATCGACGTTCCCTTCGAAACCGACGAAGAACGCGAAATTGCCGAAGGCGTGGGTGGCTATGCCCGCCCCATGCCGGCATCCTGGATGGCGCGCCAGGCAACGCTGGTAGCCGAACGCTGCCGCCAGGCCGATATCGTTATCAGCACGGCGCTTATTCCGGGTCGCCCGGCCCCCGTCCTAATCAGCGCTGAAACCGTACAAGCCATGAAACCGGGCTCCGTCATTGTCGACCTCGCCGTCGAGCGCGGTGGCAATTGCCCGCTGTCCGAAAAAGACCAGGTTGTCGAAAAGCACGGTGTTACGCTCATCGGCTACAGCAATTTGCCCGCGTTGGTTGCCACCGATGCCTCGGCGCTGTATGCCCGCAACGTACTCGACTTCATGAAGCTGATCGCCAACGCCGATGGCCAGCTTGCCATACAGCAAGACGACGAAATCATTTCCGCCTGCCTGATGTGCGCAGACGGCAAAGTCTCAAGGAGCGCCTGATGGAAGCCGTAGACCCCACCCTCATCAACTTCATTATTTTTGTGCTGGCCGTATATGTGGGCTTCCATGTGGTCTGGAATGTCACTCCCGCCCTGCACACACCGCTCATGGCGGTCACCAACGCCATCTCGGCCATTGTCATCGTGGGCGCCATGCTGGCGGCCGCACTCACTGAAAGTGATCTGGCGCGCTATATGGGCGTCCTGGCTGTAGCGCTGGCCGCTGTCAACGTATTCGGCGGCTTCCTGGTCACCCGCCGCATGCTTGAAATGTTCAAGAAAAAAGATAAAAAACCCACAGGAGGCAAAGCATGATCTCCATCAATCTGGTCACGCTGTTCTACCTTATCGCATCGGTGTGTTTCATCCAGGCGCTCAAGGGTTTGTCCCACCCCACCACATCGCGGCGTGGCAACGCCTTTGGCATGGTCGGCATGGCCATCGCCATACTGACCACAGCCGCGCTTATTGTCAGCCTGGCTACCGACGGCAAGGCCGGCATAGGGCTGGGCTGGGTGCTGCTGGGCCTGCTGGTAGGCGGCACCATAGGCACCATCATGGCCAAGCGGGTCGAAATGACCAAAATGCCTGAACTGGTCGCATTCATGCACAGCATGATAGGCCTGGCCGCCGTCGCCATTGCGGTGGCCGTGGTTGCCGAACCGCACGCCTTCAATATCGCTGCCGCCGGCGCCCCCATACCTGTAGGCAACCGCCTGGAACTGTTCATAGGCACTTTTGTTGGCGCCATTACGTTTTCAGGCTCTGTCATCGCCTTTGGCAAGCTGTCGGGCACTTACAAGTTCCGCCTGTTCCAGGGTGCGCCGGTGGTGTTTTCCGGCCAACATATGGTCAACCTGGCCATCGCCCTGGCCATGGTGGCCTGTGGTCTGTGGTTCATGGCAACCCAACTGTGGCTGCCCTTCATCATCATGACCATACTGGCTTTCATACTGGGTGTGCTCATCATCATTCCCATAGGCGGGGCCGACATGCCAGTGGTAGTGTCCATGCTGAACAGCTATTCCGGCTGGGCCGCTGCGGGCATCGGGTTTTCTCTGAACAACCCTATGCTTATCATTGCCGGATCACTGGTTGGGTCCTCGGGGGCCATATTGTCGTACATCATGTGCAAAGCCATGAATCGGTCGTTTTTCAACGTGATCCTGGGCGGCTTTGGCGCCGAACCCGGCGCGGCTGCCGCTGGCGGGCAGGCCCAGCGCAACGTCAGGTCGGGCAGCCCCGACGACGCCGCCTTCCTGATGAACAATGCCGAAACGGTCACTATCGTTCCGGGCTACGGGCTGGCGGTCGCCCGTGCGCAACATGCGCTCAAGGAGCTGGCCGAAAAGCTTACCGCCAATGGCATCACGGTGAAGTACGCCATCCATCCAGTGGCGGGCCGCATGCCGGGGCACATGAACGTGCTGCTGGCCGAGGCCGAGGTCCCTTACGACCAGGTATTTGAAATGGACGACATCAACAGCGAGTTCTCGCAAACTGATGTGGTGCTGGTGCTGGGCGCCAATGACGTGGTCAATCCCGCGGCCAAAACGGATCCGCAGTCGGCAATTGCCGGGATGCCCATTCTCGAGGCATACAAGGCCAAAACAGTTATCGTGAATAAGCGTTCGATGGCGGCCGGGTATGCCGGCCTGGATAACGAACTGTTTTATATGGATAAAACCATGATGGTATTCGGGGATGCCAAGAAGGTAATCGAAGACATGGTGAAGGCTATCGAGTAGGCTCTTGTCTGGTTCTGGCGACGGTGCTATGGCTACTAGCTACGTTGTCGGTTTCTTATGACGTTGTCAGTTTCTTGTGACGTTGTCCGGGGTGGGTGAAGCTCAGTGCGGCACGGCGTGCTTGTTTCCGCGTCTGCCTCGTACAGCCGGGCGTCGGCCGAACTCGCTGCGCTTGTATAGTTTTTTTTAAGCAGTTTTGTTTTG
>JACCER010000027.1 GCA_013416445.1 Alcaligenaceae bacterium | reverse complement strand
CGAGCGGTGTCCCGGCGCTCGGTCAGCGCCTTGGCCGCCAGGCGCGATAAGCCGGTGTGCGCATCGATCTGGCGCAGCAACATCAGCCCGCCATCGGAGCTGAGATCGCCGCCCTCGAAATTGGCCTCCAAACGACGCCGACCCATGCGCCCAAAGTCCAGGGTTTCAGTGGTACGATTTGGCATAGGCAATCCCGTTTGGTTGTGGAGTCGAATACCAGTAACCATAAGCCTTTGGCACGGGATTGCCTACCCGTCTCTACAACAATAATGAAATTTCCGGGCTAGATGTGCTGTTGTTGAGCACAGAACCAGAGCTAACACTAGATGGATCAAATCCAAATATGTTCAATGCGCCGCCGCCTGTAGCGCTACAGCCAACTCGTCCAGCCATTCTTTGGCTGTTCTAACTGGCCGGCTATCGATCAGAATGGCTAAACTCGCTAGCTCCATACCGCTCACCCACAAAAAAGGCCCACCGATTAGGGTGGGCCAGAAATGAAAAAGCCCCGCAAGCGCAGGGCGAAAAACTCTTGCGTCAACGTATCCATTCGGATACTATCGTAATCATGAAGTCGATTAACCGAACTGCCGCTTTTACTGAGTGGCTAGCCGACCTCAAGGACCTCAAAGCGCGGGCGAAAGTGATAGTTCGCATGCGCCAAGCAGCCCAAGGCAACTTCGGTGACGTAAAACCCATCAGTGATGGGGTGTCAGAAATGCGAATTCACTTCGGCCCAGGCTATCGTGTTTACTACGCTCGTGAAGGCCGGGCCGTATACCTCTTGTTGATTGGCGGCGACAAGTCTACGCAGAAAAAGGATATTAAGACCGCCATATCCATGTGGAAACAGATTCAAGAGGAACAATCATGACTACCATCAAAATAGCCCCATTTGACGCCGCCGAATACCTCGACAGCGAAAAAGCCATTGCCGAATACCTATCTGCAGCACTTGAGGAAGATGATCCTGCCCTCTTTCTTGCCGCGCTAGCCGATGTCGCCAAAGCTCGCGGCATGACAAAGATGGCGAAGGATGCCGGCCTCGGTCGTGAAAGCCTGTACAAAGCACTGGCTCCTGGCGCCAAACCTCGCTATGACACCGTGCTGAAACTGGCTCGTGCCGCTGGCGTGAAACTCACCGTAGAGCCCGTGCACGCACAAAAATAGTCCACCGAAATGGGCTGATAGCAGGCAACAAAAAGCCCCACGGGTGAGCGGGGCTGAGTAAAAGGGCCGCCTGAATCGTCAATTTCAAATAATCCCCTCAGCCTGAAGGCTTTCAATGTATTGGTCCGCCTTAATCGCGTAAGCCAACGCAACCTCCACAACACCACTTTTCTGTGGCCGCGCAAAAAACACAAGTTTACGTTTTCCGACTTGGAGATTTCCACATTGGCAGGCGGCTGCATGTTCTGATATACAAACAGACGCCCCTCTTCAGCACCTACTCGGAACTTTAGTCCGTATGTCTCTGCAAATGCACGAAGCAGATCAATCGCCCCCATCGATGGCGCATAGGTATATTTTCTTTGGGTCAGAGCTCGGGGCTGTTAATGCGCCAATGCTGTACGCGTCTACTTTCGAGGAGTCAAAATGATCTCCGCACCAAACGTAATGAATATCGCCGCGAAAGCGCTCCTGTACCAGCAGCTTGATGCGTGGATTTGTCGAGTAAAGGATGCAAGGCATGATTGTAGCGTTTAGTAATTTCTCGCCACCATAGCACACGAACGCCAACCATTAACCAGAGAGTAGAGACTAACAGAAAACTCAAGCCGCCCAAGTTCCGCACTGTATACCCGCCCAGCGGTAGTAATACCCAGTGCTGCCTCGAGCGTTCTGGCCTATGGCGTATGTTTCAAAACAATACAATCATCTGGAGAAGCACATGACCACCCCAACGCCGACTTCCACCGATTTACTGCTCGCCCGACAAATACAGGAGCGGGCTGTCATCCGCCGCAAGTTTGACATCAAGCAGGCGATTGGGGTTTCTGGCACAGAGGTAGATTTCGCCACCGTAAGTCGCGCCCCACGCCCGTACCCGTCATACTCCAGCCTTCCCCGGAGGGTTTTTTTTTGCGCCTGGCGATAACGTAGCCCAACAGCGCCGGCCTTCCCTGCTCAGATCAGCCCCTTCGTTTGGGCTTTTTTACGCCCGGCACCACGCCGGGCCAGCTAATAACCACACCGATATGAGTTTCCCATAACGCTAATTCACGTTTTGGTGAATCCGCTTGCTTCTTGAGAGTTTTTTTTCTGGGTTTGTGCCGTCATGCTACCTGTAGGGCAATAGCCCGCTGATCAAACGAAAAAAATTGAATTTAGTTTAATCTTGTGCAGGCGCGCTCTGATGCATCAACATGTTCTCTGCCTCACTTTGCAATACGGCAAGAAGCCGCTCAAATTCATTGCGCTCATCTGCCGTTAAGGCATTAAGGAGCTGATTCTGACGCTCTTGTGAAGCTTTTGATAACTCACCGTGCAGCGCAGCGCCTTCGTTCGTCAAGGTTAGGAAAGTACGTCTTTTGTTGTTGAGATCTAAACTCACAACCAAAAGGTTGCGCTTTACTAGTCCCGGCAGCGTTCGACTAATCCACGCTTTATCAACCGATAAGACCTCGCTAACGTCACCCGGGGAAATGGGGCCGCGAGCCCCAACAACGGAAATGATGCGCCACTCAGGAAGCTTTAAGTTAAATCGCTGGAGGTATTCACGCGCCGCCCAGCGAGCTAGGGTGCTAGAGAGCATAAGCACCCGGTAACTCACCAGTCTTGTGATATCAACTACCATACTCAACCATGCCTATTGTGCCTTTAAATCGAACCTGGCTGTCAGCTTAGCGTAGAACTCTCTTTCCTGCTCCACTGCCTGTTTAAATGCCTCTGAAGGCATCGCCACGACTTCCATATGGACCCGTTCTAATGCCGATCGTACGCTATCTTGTGAGAGCGCTTTTCGGATGTTTTCATCTAGGATCTCTAGTCTGTCCTTTGGAATGTTAGCAGGTGCAAGTAATCCAAACCATGAATAGGCCGGAACCTCTACGCCTAACGTTTCTTTGACAGTCTGGACGTCTGGCAATGACGGATTGCGCGTCTCGGTGAATACTGCGATTGGTCGCAGCCGATTGCTCGAAATGTGATCGGCAATTGGCGCAAGGTTCACAACAGCAAGGGGAATATGCCCCGCCAATAGGTCAGTGATAAGACCTGCGGCGCCGCGGTAAGGTACGTCGACAAACGGTGCATTTGCAACATGCGCTAGCATTAACATGGGCAAATGCAGGCTCGAGCCTTTCCCCGATGTGCCATATGACAAAGGGCTCTTTTTGGCTAACTCTATTAGCTGGGCAAGGTTCTTAGCTTCTAGCGAAGGGTGCGCAATAAGAATCAGCGTTTGCTTTACTGCCATAGTGATAGGCACTAAGTCACGCTGCGGGTCATAGCCTATGTCTTGCATCATGAACGGCGCAAGTGTAATTTCAGAGTTATTTCCGCACAAAATAGTATGTCCGTCCGGCTCTGACCGCACTACCATGCGCGTCCCAATTGTTCCTGCCGCTCCGGTCCGATTCTCCACAACAAACGACTGACCTAGCTGTTTTTCTAATTGAGCAGCGATGACTCGACACATCATATCCAATCCACCGCCGCTTTGATATGGAACGATTACGTGCACCGGTTTGGAAGGAAATGACTCGGCAGCCACTGTTGGCCCAGTAAAAAAGAATACGCTACTTAAGATCAACGCTTTTATTAAGATTTTCATGACCGCTCCTCTTGAGCAATGAACTTCTCGGGCGTGGGCGTGGCACCCTGATTGCCCATGCTTCGCACTGCAATTGGCCCACCAAACCTTTGCACTAGATCGTTCTGATCGCGTTTGGCCTCACGATCTATTCGCTCAGGATCAACAATTTCTAACAGCCGTTTCTTCATGTCCGCCAATACGCCTTGATAGCGTTGATCCTTGGCAAGATCGCACAACTCCTCTGGGTCAGAATGCAAATCAAAGAGCTCAGAATCAAATCCGACGTAATAATGGAGCTTATATTTGCCGTGACTAAGCATAAAGGCTCCACTTACCGCTCCCACGGCATGGTATTCACTAAAACCAATCCTCTCTGGGTCATCTGGCTTGGAGGCGATATCAAACAATGATGCGCCAGGCAAATCAGACTCTTCCTCTGTTTGCTCTAAGCCAACGCAGTCAATTACGGTTGGATAGATATCTAAGAGGCTAACGTTCGTCGAGCAAGTTTTGCCAGACGGGATGCCCGGGCCTGCGATGATCATCGGGATGCCGGTCGATTCGCGATACATAGTGCATTTATTCCACAGCCCCCTTGAGCCAAGATTATCCCCATGATCTGCTGTGTAAATAATACGTGTGTTATTTATCAGGCCTGTAACTTCAAGCACATCAAGAAGAACGCCGATTCGCTCGTCAAGAAACGTAATCAGCCCGAAGTAACAGGCAATGGCCAGCTTACGACGCTCGTTCGTGCCTAGGGCAGCATCATGGTTCCAATGTAGCGCGAGGCGATCCACCCACGGATGCCGATGAAATCCATCTTGCGGCAACAGCTTTGGCAACTGAATCTCATCCAGCGGATAAAGGTCAAGATACTTTTGCGGCACGACCAGCGGCATATGAGGGGCGACCAGCCCCAAAAAAAGCGTCCAAGGCTTAGCGTCTGGGCTTGTCGCTCGTTCTTTGAGCCACTGTGTGCCCAACTCCACTATGCGCTGATCGTATCGGTTGTAGCTGGACTCCCCGGGACCTAACTCGCTAAACAGCGGAGACGGCCCTGCGCTTTCTGGCATCGGGTCGCGCACTGACCCCCATATAAGACCAACCCCATCATGAATATGCATGGGCTCTTGTTGGCGATCAAAACCGGTGGGGAGTCCGTCGTTTTTGTAATGCAGCTTACCGATGGACTCCACCCGCATTGAGGCCTCTTGCAATCGATTCCCCCACGCTGGAATGCGACCGTCGTATCCCATTGCGTTATCCCAGTACCCGGTTGCGTGAACGTACCGACCAGTTGCCAGGCTAGCGCGTGCCGGTACGCAAATTGGCGATGGCGTCCATGCATTGCTGAACCGTGTACCCAAACTGGCCAGCCTGTCCAGGTTCGGAGTTTGTATGAATGGATGCCTTGAGACCCCCATATACCTTGGGTCATGCTCATCTGAGCAAATTATTAATAGGTTTGTCGCCTCTGTCACCGATTTTCTCCTTAACTGTTGTCATGACAACAATGCTAACATTCTTACGCGCATTCTGACGCTAATTTTTTGATCTGATGTTGAATTATTTAGACTTTAAATATGATCTGCGGAGCATAACGCCAAGATTGCCGCCGACGCAGCCGCCAAGGACGTGCGCGCCAAGCTGACCTGGTGCAAGGAAAATGCCGATGGCTACGGATTCCTTTTCAAGGATATGCAGCAGCTGGTCGACAAGGCCGAGGAAGACTTCCAGCTTGTCGTGACAACACGTATTGCCGAGCATAAGCAGGCGGAAGAGACGAAGCTCGAAATCGAGCGAGAGCGTATCCGCGAAGAAGAGAAAGCCAGCCTAGCGGCCAGCGCAGCCATTACTCAGGCGTCAGCCGCCAAGCCTGTTGTCATGGCTACACCACCTTCTACACCGGTGACCGTGGCTGTATCCCAGCCTGAGGTAAAGGTTGAGAGCGACTTTGACTTTATGTGTGTGGCGTTGGTTGATCACATCGAGGCAATACGCGCACAGCAAAAAGAGGCTGCCTAACAAGAATCGCAAAGGAGTCCGCATGAACGGCATCGACTTCATTCTTTCGCAAAGCAATTACAAGCCGCTGCTCGCCGCCCCTCGCATGACGCCTCCGGGCGACGGCAAGCTAAGCGTTAGCCAAACTGCCGACATAGTGGCCCGGTTTGCTGCAGGCGAGAAAAAAGCCGATCTGGCGCGGGAGTATAGCGTCAGCATTCAGGGGATTTGCTATGTTATTCAAAAGCAGAAATGACGCGGGCTGTTTATAAGCGGATGACGTTTCAGTGATGGGCTGTTGCGCCAGCCTGACGCTGGCCTTTTGCCTACAAGCGGCGCTTATGGCGACTCACCGATTTCGCCGTCGCGCTGCACCACATAAATCAGCACTACCCCTATCGTCATGAAGAACTGGAATGCGCTGGCTACGCCATTCCATTGCTGAGACATCCACATCCCAAACCATTCGCCGCCAATCGACATAAATCCCACCTGCCACACCAGAAAGCCCAGGGTCAGACCGACGATGGCGGTGCGTTTTCTACGGTTGAATCCGCAAGCTGATGCGTGTCGGCTTTGGAGCAACTGCCATGCGCCCACCCAACACAGGATCGATGTCAACGCTTCAAGGGCGATGATGAAGATATAGGCTGCATGATGCAAAGCAACCGAGTTGATGGCACGGTATTTGATCGTGGAGTCCGGAAAGACGGTATCCATGAGCAACACATGGTGGACAAAAGCGAAGTTACTACCGTAGTCGGTGATGTTGCCAAAGGCGACCAGTGATGCAAATAGAGCAATTGCGGCGGTGAGTAAGGCCTTCGAATAACGAGTCACCATTTTGATCCCTTAGCATTGGATAGTCTCCCCACGCCCCATAACGCCACGCGCAATCATAGGCGCGGATCACTGGGGCGGAAAATTTTAACAACTGCTCGATTACTTGGTAACACCATCCATTACTCACTTGCAATGAACAGTCAAGTAATGCAGGCGCCCTCTCGATCTATGCAAGGCGTCCTGAGCAGCCTTGTGCTTTGTATCTATTCGATTTTTGGATACTTCGCCCCGATCAGTAACAAGATCGCTGATATGCCTCTTTGCATGCGCAAGGTTGGCCAAAACATATAGGGCGTGGCGCTTTTGCGATATCGCAAGCCCCGAAACTAAGATTTCCGCTCGCTCACGGTTGCTTTCTATTTCTTCCAATGCGCGCATGGTCTTACCAACATCTAAAGAAAGCTGGTTATCTATATCTAAATAATGGCTCTTCTGGAGAACGTTAATAGCTGCTAGATAATTTCTAAGAACCGGCCACAGAAGCACAGCCGAATGCGCTGAGGCCTCCTTCTTCTCTTTAGAGCGAATTCTGATTTCTCGCACGCCAAGCAGCAGGGCCGCCAAGGCCGTTCCAATAGTTCCAACGGCAATAGCAATATCCCACCAATGCTCATAACTGGATGCGTGCAGCCACCCTGGTGCAGTAGATATAACCCAGCCGCCGACCAGGCCTATTGCCAGCATCATCCACTTATCTATTTTCCCCACACCCCCTCCTTAATTAGCAGGGGCTGGCCCCCTCTTATCCGAAGGAATCATACCCCTTCTTAACCACAAGGCCCGGCGCCCAATAAGCGCTGGGACAAATTTATGCGTCCCGTCGAAATCATACGCAGGCCCGTTGATCCAGACGGGCATGTTGTCCAGGATGACAGCCTAATTGAAACACTTGCGTTTGGATCGATGCGACTGAAAGGCCCGTCATCAAAGATTGTCCCCAATATCCGCATCCAAATCGCGCAGCACATTGATGGCCTGTGGATGTGGTCGACCTCTATATATTTATCGAACCAAGGCAGCACTTATCGGGTCAGGCCTAAATGGGGCCGGTTTACAAGAACGAGGCAGTACGCCATTACGGCCGCCTGCAATGAACTAGCTAAAAACAAGCTCCCTAGTGACGTAATTGCGTGGCTTGAGCAGTTATGCGGGCCTGAACAAATGGAGCTATTCGCATGAATACTGACTTTCCTTTGCCAGGCACATTCATTCGGCCTGTTGGCGGCGGGCAGTATTCGTACTGCTATGAGATTGCCGCCGTTGTTCTCAATGACGACCATAGGCCTGGCGCTCAATTGCAGTGCAGGTTGTGGCATCTAGACAAAAACACCAACCAGCCTATAGATTGGCCCGCTTGGATGCCATCACCACCAGGACACCCGATGCGCTATGTCGATGCGGTGCCTGCTTGCCTGGGCGCCTGGCGCAATGCGTTCGCGAATAGCTGGGGCGGACCGCTCTACTGGAAACAAATGAATGTTGGCGCTGGTGGGCAAATGGAGTTATTCGTATGAGACGACCCTGGACGCAGTGTGAAATTGACACTCTAACCAAGCTTTATCCTGACAAAGCAGCCAAAGCGATTTCCCTTGTGCTTGACCGGTCCGTACGTAGCATTTACAGCATGGGCAAGCAGCACAGCCTAAAGAAGTCAGACACCTTCTTCGCTAGCCCTGCCAGCGGGCGCCTGGACGGTGTTCGCGGGGAGTCAGGACGATTTAAGCCTGGCCTTACCCCATGGAACAAGGGCCAGGCCCACCCTTCACGTGGGCGTAGCGCTGAAACGCAGTTCAAAAAGGGTGAAATGTCCGGTGCCGCACAGCACAATTACGTGCCAATAGGCTCTACCCGAATTACCAGGGACGGGTCCCTTGAACGCAAGGTAACTGACGACCCAGACCTATATCCAGCCAAACGATGGGTGCCAGTAGCCCGCCTGGTCTGGGAGGCCACGCACGGTCCTATACCGGACAAGCAAGTCGTGCGATTTCTTCCCGGGATGCAGACAACTGTAGAGGACGAAATCACGCTGGACAAGCTGGAGTGCATCAGCCTGGCTGAGAACATGCGGCGCAACACCCTGCACCGTTACCCCAAAGAAATAGCGCTTGCCATTCAAATGCGTGGCGCCCTTAATCGGAAAATAAACAATGTCGAAAAACAAAAACATCAGTGACTTGCGTGACGCCATGTTTGATGCAATGGATGGCCTCAAAAACGGCACAATCACCGTAGAGCAAGCCAAAGCCATGTCCGGCATCGGCCAGGTAATTATCGCCAACGCCAAGGTCGAAGTCGATTACATCCGAGCCAACAACGGCGGCGAAACACCGTTCTTGGAAGCTGTTGGCAACGACAACTTGCCGCCTGGCGTAACCGGCATCACGCGTCACCGAATTGCTGGATAATCGCTGGCGGCATTAAGTAATCAATATTTCGTCGCCGGGAGCCAGAGCGGCGCGGATGATTTCTTGGTTTTGGAAATCTCACCGCAATAGTCTTGTGCTGAGAACTTGCTCTTGGCGCGCTTTATAGGAATCGGCCGCCAATTCACCCCTAAGGTAACGTAGGTCTTGCGCTCACTCTCTTTTACCTCTGCGCCAGCGTCATCCCGCTCAGAGTATGCGTAATAAATATCCTCGGGGTCCTTTCCTTCCTCTTGCGGCCAGACGCATATCATTACGTAACGCGGCGCGTCTGATGGCTGGATCCACTTCTCGGGGGGATATACGCCCCTTATGGAGCTAACCTCCACGAGGCTTGGATGATATTCGATGTAATGTAGGAGCCGCACATCCCCAGAGTCAAACGCACCGAAAGCGGCAAAACCTCCCGCTGGAATATTCTCAATATTTTCTTCTGGATACCCAAAGAAGAACTGAAGCTTAAATGGATTGTGAACTTGCCCCTTAGCGAGCTTAATGTATTTGCTTCCCCATGCCACCATCCACCCGGAAACACCTTCCGGCTGCGCGGCGCCCACGGCAGTTGAGCCTAAGCCCATCACGCTAACTACGATTACCAGGGCGCTCCATAGAAAAAAAACTCTGAATCGTTGACGCATATGACCTCCGGAAGATAGCAGTCAAACCGCCTGAATCTCAACTCTATTCACATGATCAGGCTGCGTCTACCGGGCAATTGGCCCACCCAACTTATCCCCACCAACTGTGAATAACCCCGTTAACAACCTGGGGTTACTTCGCCCGCATCCAACAAACATGCGCCCCGCCGCCCATTGAGCGATTCGGGGACAGGAGCACTTATGCGTCTACTTGCCTACATCACCCTGGTATTGGCGGCCGGCCTATTGGGTTTCTTTATCTACCTTGGGAGCATATCGACATGAGCCCGATAGACCATCTAGTTAAACAAACCAAGGACTTGCCGCTGCCGCCCCTATGGCCGATATCAGCACGAAAAACAAGAACCCCATCACACATGGTTAACGGCCCGCGCGTTGCCTCGCGCCCGGCAGCAGAGAACGTACGGCCAGCTGCAGTCACCGTCTTTCCCGCACGTTCCATTGTGCCGACAACGCGAATGCCTGCACTCTCTAACGCATCAAAAGCCTTCTCTAGGTCTTTGACCTGTTGCTCAGCACTTTGGCTGTCGATCGTGATCGATAAGCGTGATTCATTTTCCATTGCGATGCTCAATAAAAAAAAACCCGCAGCGCAGGGTTGAAACACTTATAGATAATAACTAAAACTTATATTTAACTTATAATTAGTCCATGAACGCGATACTCTGGACCCCTAAGGCAGCCAAGCAGCTACGCAAGATCGACCGCCAACACCAGGTAGCGATTCGCGATGGCGTTAATGCTCTGACCGCAATGCCAGACTGCCAGAACATCAAGGCACTAACGAGCCATCAGTACAACTACCGCCTACGTATTGGCAATTACAGAGTCTTGTTCGACTGGGGTGTCGAAGTCAAAATTATTGAAATTCAAGAAGTGAGGAAGCACGATGAACGCACCTACTAATATCCAAATCATTAACGGCCCTAGCGGTGCTCCGGCTTTTGTAGTCATCCCTTACGATGAATACATAGCTAGTCGTACCCAGGGTGGCAATCTCATTCCCAACGACGTCATCAGTCGCACTGTAGACGGCGCAACACCTGTGCGCGCATGGCGTGAGCATCTCGGCCTAACTCAAACCGAAGTAGCAAGCCGCCTAGGGATTAGCCAATCCGCTTATGCGCAACAGGAAAATAGTGAAAATCTGCGTAAATCCAGCCTAGAAAAAATGGCAGCAGCACTTGGTATCAGTCAGGAACAGTTGGATTTTTAAGCTTATAAGAAAGTCGACCAAAAAAATAGCCGCATTAGACGGCTATGTGCAAGCTGATCTATAACGAAAAATAAATCAGCTACTCAATTTCACCAACTGCGCTTATGTTGGCAAGCTTTCCGTAGAGAAAGAAAAAATCGAGCATTCCCTTAGACCCAATGGCACTTACTTAAGCTCCTAATCATGTTCGTGGCTGAATTTGACGGCGAGCCTGGTGGGGCGATCCACCTTCAACCATGGACGGGATTTGGGCCGTCGTTTGCACATTCGCGGTTCGCATCGGCCGGGCCCGCCTCCCACCCGGCATTGGGTGAGCAGCGTGAATAGACAAGTGCCATCCAAGGGTGCGGCATGAGTGACCGTACCATCAGCCAGTTCTTTCAGCAGTGTTCGGTTCAGTATCTAATCGCGAATCTGGAGCCAGGCCTGCAAGGCGAGCGGTACAGCGCCGAGGCCTTGATGGCGTTTGCTCGTAAATCTATCATCAGCCGTCGACGCGGCACTGATCTAGATTTTGATTCGCTGGATACCGGCGGCATCGACACCTCTTTTGAGTCGGTGCATATACGTAGTAGGTGAACTTTCTCACCACCTATTCGAATAAGGACATTGATTATGCAGGTTTTTGGAAATATTGCCACTGAGCCGACCCGCAAGGAGAGCAAGCTAAGCCAGAAGGGCTACTACGAACTGCGGCTCGCAGAGTCACAGCGAGGGCCGGACAAAAACCCAACGTGGTACACGGTACGTATCATGAAGGACGAAGACCCTGGGCTGACTAAGGGCGACTTTGTCAAGGTCACTGGTAAGCTCAAAACAGATTTTTATCTCTCGAGAGAGGGTAAGCCCACTGGCACCTTGCATTGGCCGGGATGCCGCGGGCGCCGTACAGCTACTTCCGGAGAATTCTCCGCCTCCGGATGTGAAATCCATTTACGGCAGAGCCTTAACTGAAGCGGAAGTTGCAGAGCACCTAAGAGGCGCGATAATGTCGACGGGAGATGGCTCCAATGACGACTTTCGCTTCTCATTAGCGGGCGCACAAGAGAAAACAGCCCTTCTTTGGCATAAAGGTTCTTGGCACGTACCTCTCGGTGCAACGCCAACTACTCACATCTTCAAGTTACCGCTGGGCCTGGCCGGAAACACCCGCTATGACCTGCAGCACTCCATAGAGAACGAATGGCTCTCGATGGAGCTATTGAGGGCAATGGGGCTGCCTATTGCGAAAACCCAGATAGCTCAGTTCGAAGACCAGCGGGTGCTCATCGTCGAGCGATTTGACCGCAGTGCTCATCCAGACGGCTGGATTGTTCGCATCCCTCACGAGAACCTGCTGCAGGCACAAGGATTGCCATCGCATCTCAAGTATGAGTGGGATGGCGGACCAGGTGTGTCGGGCATGATGGGCCTTCTTCGCGGTTCTGCTAACGCGAGAAATGACCGGCAGACCTTCTTCAAGGCGTTGCTGTACTTTTGGCTTCTTGCGGCTACCGACGGTCACGCCAAGAATTTCAGCTTAGCGATTGCTCCGAGGGGGACATTCAAGCTGGCCCCGCTCTACGATGTACTGTCTGCCTGGCCTTGGGTAGGAGGCGGCGCCAATCAGGTGCACCTGCGAAACGTCAAAATGACCATGGCTTTGCGCACTAAAAATGCTCACTACCGTATGCGCGAAATCTACCGGAGGCATTGGCTTGCTGTGGGCGAACGGTATATCGGCGTAGAGCCTACAACGGCCATCCTAGACGAGTTACCAGGTATCGCAGAAGGTGCAATCACCCTTGTGCAAGAGAAAATTCCGGAAGGCTTTCCCACTCGTATCGTGGACACAATCTTTGATGGTATCAGGGGCAATCTGGCTCACCTTGCGCTGTAGTTCATTTAGCGGCTCGCGGAGCCATGATTGAACGTAATGTGTTTTTGTGAGAGCATTTCGGCAGGGAAGACCTTTTCTTATTTTTTTGCGAACGCAATGCAGATACCAAGCAAGAAGGCAGACTGCAAAACGGCGAAAGGACTAGCGAGTTGAAAGTTTATCAAGCAATAGTACTCATGCCACTCTTGGCGCTGGCTGCGTGCAGCAAAAGCGAAGCGTCCCCTTCCTCCGATGTCACGCGTGCCGTAGCGCAGCTCGATCAGCTAGCCGCTGAAGTGCTGATGAACTCGGGCGTGCCTGGTCTTGCCGTTGCTGTCGTACACCAAGGAAAAACCGTCTACGCCAAAGGCTTTGGCGTGCGTCGGCTCGGGGACAGCACACCCATCGATGCCCACACGGTGTTCCAATTGGCCTCAGTCTCCAAACCCATCGGCGCCACAGTAGTCGCGGCTCAGGTCGGTAAAGGGCTCATTTCCTGGGATACGCCGGTGCAGCAGCATCTGCCGTGGCTTTCTCTCCAGGACCCCATTGCCTCAGCCCAAGTCACGGTTGGCGATCTCTATGCTCATCGATCAGGATTGCCTGACCATGCTGGCGACGAACTAGAAGCGTTAGGCTATGACCGTAGACAAATTCTAGAGCGATTGCATCTGCTGCCGACGGCACCGTTACGTAGTCGCTACGCCTACACCAACTTCGGCATGACAGCTGCAGCACAATCCGTTGCGGTCGCTTCCAACACCAACTGGGAGAGCCTGTCTGATCAGGTGCTATATCGCCCGCTCGGCATGAACGCCACCAGTTCCCGCTACACTGACTTCATGGCGCGACCCAATCGCGCCTCCCCGCATATTTGGCGCAATGGCGTCTTCCAGCCAGGCCCTCCAAGCCGGACGGACCCGGAATCGCCTGCAGGCGGCGTAAGCTCCAACGTGCTCGACATGGCAACCTGGATGACTCTGGTTTTGAACGAGGGCAAGTATCAAGACCAACAAATCATCCCGCAGGAAGCGTTGCTGCCCGCAATTAGCCCTCAATTTTTATCATCGCCAGCCACACAAAACAGCCCTGCCAGTCATTATGGTTACGGGTTTATTGTCTCGACTTCAGCATCCGGCAAAACTCAGCTCACCCACTCTGGCGCGTTCCTGCTTGGCGCAGCCACGACATTCAGCCTGCTTCCCGAAGCCGATACTGGCATCGTCGTCTTGACCAACGCCGTACCTGTCGGTGCTGCTGAGGCCCTAAGCATGATGTATCTGGATCTTGTACAGTTCGGAAAGATCACCCGTGATTGGCTAGCGCTCTATAAAACCGCCCTTGCCTCGATCACTGCTCCAACGGGAGATCTCTCAGGCAAGCCCTTCCCCAACCACCCTGCCCCATCCCTTGAACCCCATGCTTACGTTGGCACCTACGCTAACACCTATTATGGTGACGCAAAAATCGAAAGTCGCGGCGGTCAACTGACGTTGGTGATGAGCCCGGCTGGCCAAGAATTTCCATTGTTGCATTGGGATGGCAATGTCTTCGTGTTCGAGCCGGGCGGCGAACTGGCCTCTCCGGACTCGCGCTCTGCCGTGCGCTTTGCTGTAAGCCCTGGCGGCATGATGCAAGGCTTGGAAATAGAGGTATTCAATGGCAACGGGCTTGGCACCTGGACGAGACGCTAATCAGCGATTAGCCGCCCTGCAGTGGCACTGCGTTTGGCACTGTCGGGCAACAAGCTTGCCGCAGCCTCATCAAGAATGATTGTAGTTCGAGGATGCCGTTTCAATAAGGTAAAGGGAATGGCTTCAGTGATGTCGTTTTGATAGTACTCAGCCAAGATTGCCGCCTTGGTTTCCCCGGTTGCAATTAGCAGGATCTCGCGGGCATCCATGATGTCTTGCATCCCCATGGTGATGGCCGACGCGGGAACAATTGCGTTTTTAGCAAAAAACCGGCTGTTGTCCAGGCGGGTGCGCTCAGACAGCTGCACGACATGGCAACGGCTATCGAAGGCCGTACCAGGTTCATTGAAACCAATGTGCCCATTGCCTCCCACACCCAGCAATTGCAAGTCTATGCCGCCGACTTGCCGTATCTTGGCGGAATACTCCAAACAATGCTCTTCCAGGTTTTGAGCCTGACCATTTGGCAGGTAATGCCGGGACTCATCAAAGCCCACGTGCCTGAACAGGTGCTGATGCATATAGGCTGCATAGCTTTTCGGATGATCGGCATTCAATCCTACGTACTCGTCCAGATTGAAGGAAGTCAGCCCAGACATATCCAATTGCTGTTGACGAGCCTGCTCCACAAAGCACGCATAAATTGGCTCCATGGTTCCGCCCGTCGCCGCACCCAGGACTATTCCAGGTTTGCTTTTTATCTTGTTGATCAGCATAGTGCTGACGTATTCAGCGATGGAAGTGGTGTCGGAAAAAATAAGAAACATGGGCTATGGCCTCGCCTTTGCACAATATGAGGTCGGGCATTGAATGGCTACTGGGAAAACGCATCGAATCGTAGCACGGGTAAACACATAGGGCTTGTTTGCATGCAATCAAAGGATGGAGGATCAAGCTTCTACACCATTGTTTTGAACCTGGTTTCAAGGGGATGTTTAATGCGCCCGCCCCCATGAAAAAGCATTGCGTTATTATCGAACGCAATGCCAATCACAACAGATAACCCCGGCAGCTCACAAAAACAGGTAAAGGATTCCTTCGCATGACACGTATTGTTCCCCACAATATCGACACCCCCCTTGAGTTCGACCTTGATCCGCAAACAGGCCTCGTATCCATCAAGGCACTAGCCAACTACAAATCTGGCGAGCACGCCATCCAGATCTTTCAGAAGCTGCTGCTCACGCCAGCTAGCGGCAAGGCGCTGCTAAACACACTGCCTCAGCTTCAAGCCTTGCTGGAAAAACAAGCGCAAACGCACCCACTTGCCGATCACGGCAACTAAACGGTATGGCTAATCCTCTTGGCGCCAACAACTTGGCCTTCGTAGGTCAGATTGGCGCTGAGCGCGGCACTTATCCCCAGCATCTGTGAATAACTCCGGGGATAACACGGGGACAGATGCAAAGCGCCCAGTGAACACGGGCATGACAGGCCGCTGAACAAATCAAGCTCATCCAGCGCATAGGGAAGCGATTTTCAAAGCTTGACAGTCAAAAACCATAGTCAGCCCTACAATTCTCAGGTATCTCCCGTCATAAGCAAGGACTAATGAATCTGAGTAAATTCCGTAGTGCCATAGAAAAAAACGATAGCCAAACTGACTTGATATGCCCTTCCTGCCATCGACTACCACTGGGCACCGGTGGGACTCTCCCTCATTTCGACATGCAGCTGCAAGATCAGCAGCACCCTGCATCCCTGGACGGCGCTTTTGAAAAGCAGTACTTGTGCAAAACATGCCATACCGTATGGCTAAAGCGCATAGATAAATGGGGCATCGATAACGGGTTCAGGCTCAAGCCTTGATTAAACCCCAAGCGGCAGGCACTTGCACTAGGGAACTTATCCCCACATCCTGTGTATAACCCTAGGGATAAGCCTCGGTCATCTCACACAACCCTAATAAGCTTGCGCACTTAAGGTTCTTTGAGCGATTCATAGCCAAGTGCATCGAACTTTTTTAGGTTTGCATGAATGAGGTAGACTTGGCAGCCTCTACTTGTCTTTCGAGATCGTTCTTATGTTGATAAAAGCCTTGCGTGTCGGCCTAGGCCAGTTGATTGTGCTTGGTGACGCCCTTAGCCGCCCGCGCGCGCAACGTCGTTCCGCAACAGGCCAAGCAGCGGTAGCCAAAGCCGCTGCCGACCTCGCGCTCTACCAGTTTCATGCTTGCCCGTTCTGCGTTAAAACGCGCCGCGCCATACATCGCCTGAATGTGCCGATCACGCTGCACGATGCCAAAAATGACCCTGTACAACGCGAACGCCTGCTGGCAGGCGGCGGCAAAATCAAGGTCCCCTGCCTGCATATCCAGGAAGAAGGCCAGTCGCGCTGGCTGTATGAATCCAATGACATCATTGCCTACCTGGAACAGCGCTTCGCAGCAATTGCGTGACGGTGTCAACCGAAATAATACTTTGCCGCAACGTCTTGTTATCTTATTATTTTGCTGCCTTGTTTATCCGATTACGGCGCTGGCGCGCCTAATTCGGCCTACGAATTGGCGGGGACGACCTCGCTTTACTCTCTCGACTGTGGTGACGACACCATCCCTGGAAAGATGCAATGCAAGTGTATGAACGCAGTTTCACAGAAAGAACCATACACGCCCTGTTATTTGAAATTCTGGCCATAGGCATCTCTGCCCCTCTGGCAGCTTGGCTCACAGGCAACTCAATACAAAGCATGGGCGTGCTCACTGCCGTTATCGCCACCATGGCCGTGACATGGAACATGATCTACAACTGGCTTTTCGATAAGCTGCAAGCATGCTACCGTTTCGAGCGCTCCTTATGGGTAAGGGCCATACACGCCTGCGGCTTCGAACTGGGCCTGATCTTTGCTGCCATTCCTTTCGTCGCCTGGTGGCTGGACACCACCCTATGGCATGCACTGGTGCTCGACATCGGGTTGGTGCTTTTTTACCTGCCTTATGCCTTTTTCTTTAACCTGGGCTATGACAAGCTCAGGCAAAAAGTAATACCAGCCCAATAACGCAGATAATGCCCATCCCGCATGGCTATCGGCTTCAGCAGCACACCAGAGGCGGCTGCACGTCAAATTGAAGGGGTATTGGCAGCTTGATGGATATGGCTACATACCTATAGATTTTTTTATATGAATGTTCTGGGCTGCAACCAGTTGGTCAAATTCTTCTTTTGAATCTGAACCTAGCTCCATCAGCATCAGCAAGCTGTCTTTGCCTGCTCTTTTGGCGAAGCCGGAAATTGCCCGGTATTTGGCAAGCTCACGCAATTCATCCAGGCCAGAGCCCGCCGCAACGGCATCTTGCTCGCTGATGGCGTCAACCTCCAGCAACAGTTCTGGATGAAGCGCGAAAAACCGCTGCTTGCCCTGGGTAACCGCGATTTTGATTTTATTGGCTTCCTGGCTCATGTGTGATTCTCTATTGGAAAATGGGATGTGAAATGGCACTGCATGGCCATATATATAATTTTAAAATATCATTTTTTAAGGTTTTACCACATGAGGCTCTATCCATAATTTGGAAAAAAAAACGCGCCACTGTCAGTTACGCAACCATACAAGCGTAAAATCCATAAGCCTCCAACAACAAAAGGAACTACACGTGTTTCCATCCAGGCTAACTTCCGGATATCAATCATTTTTAAACGGGCGCCTTCCCCACGAGCGGGAACGCTATGAAGAACTCGCCAGGTCCGGGCAACACCCCGAGATCATGGTCATTGGCTGCGGCGACTCCCGCGTAGCTCCGGAAACGATCTTTGACGCGCACCCTGGCGAAATATTTGTAATACGCAATATCGCCAATCTTGTCCCACCCTGCGAACCAGATACCGAGACATCATTTCACGGTACCAGCGCAGCAATCGAGTTCGGCGTCAATGCCTTGAAAGTCAAACATATCGTGGTGCTTGGCCACGCAAGCTGCGGCGGCGTTTCCGCTTTTGCCAACAACGCCCCTCCGTTGTCGAAACGCGACTTCATTGGCAAATGGATGTCGCAGATTGCGCCGGTCGCCGAGCGTGTCGGCCCTCCCACCGACGACCGACAAGGATGGATAACACGCCTAGAGTGGGCTGTAGTCGACTATAGCCTTGAAAATTTGATGACATTTCCCGCAGTGCACGACGCCGTTGAAGCCGGAGAGCTAGCCTTGCATGGCGCTTACTTTGGCGTTGGCACAGGGGTGCTTTTTATCCGCGACCCAATCACCGGGCGCTTTGCACCATACAACGAAGGCAGTTAGTCTTGAGTGGCGCTTCAAATAAAAAAGCACCACTCAAGCTTATTGTTGGTGGTGCTTGCTGGCCTGCAGATAAGCAGGCTTTTTTTACACTGCGAATTCAGTCTGTGGGTGGCAGCGTTGAACTGAACGACACGCGGCTTTGCAATTTTTCGTCTAGCCTTTGCAGGTTGGCATATTGTGAGCGCCAATTCAGGTGAGCACAACGCAAATCAAGATAACCCAAGGCGCAACCAACGGCAATATCAGCCAAGCTCAAATTGACACCCATGCAAAACGGTTGGTCATTCAGGCTTTTATCCATGGAATCGAGTGCCGCGGAAATTTTTCCGTACTGGCGTTCTATCCAGGCTTCACTGCGCAATTCAGGAGCGCGGCGATTGATTTCAATATTGATGGCTACGGCGGCATCGAGAATGCCGTCAGCAATGGCTTCCCAGCACTTGGTAGCGGCACGATCACGGCTTTGCTGTGGAATCAGCCTACCTACCGGTGAGAGCGTATCAAGGTATTCAACGATAACGCGGGAGTCGAACAGACTGCCGCTGTCGTCCATGATGAGGCAGGGCACTTTCCCCAAAGGGTTATGGGCTTGTATTTGTGTATCGTTGGCCCACACATTTTCGAGAACGAATTCGTAATCGAGTTTTTTCTCGGCCATAACGACCCGCACTTTGCGGACGTAAGGACTAGTTAGCGAACCAATAAGTTTCATGGCAAAGTAGGTGTAGGTGAGTTACAGGCAAAAAAAAGTATAGCAGGATACTGCGGCTTATTCGCCAGTACCCCTGGACTAAAGCGACGCCCTGATCGTAGCGCGAGGAATGTGTCGTTTATATGCGGATTCTGCCAAAGGAGCTTGACGAAACCAATAAGTACGGTACTTGAATACGTTTGGACTCTACACCCCCTGAATAACCTCATAGACGCATGAATGTTAGAATTCGGACTGATTTTCATTTTCGTGAACTGCCATGTTAATAGCCCCGCAACTAAGCCAATTGAACGCCCTGTCTCCCCTTGATGGCCGCTACGCCGCAAAAGGGCAGGTATTACGAGCCACTCTGTCTGAAGCCGCATTCATGGCACATAGGGTGGAAGTTGAAGTCGCCTGGCTTATAGGGCTGTCCGAAGCCGGCCTACCCGAACTCAAGGCGTTTTCCGCACCAGCCAAAGCCTTGCTGAACCAGTTGGTGGAAGAGTTTTCAGAAGACGATGCCGGACGCATCAAGGAAATCGAAAAGGTAACCAACCACGACGTCAAGGCGGTTGAGTACTGGCTGAAAGAACGCGTAGCCGATAACGCCGAACTGGCTGCCGCTGCCGAATTCATCCACTTTGCCTGCACCTCGGAAGACATCAACAACACCTCGCACGCCCTGATGCTGACGCGCGCCCGGTCTGAATTCATACTGCCTAAACTAAACGAACTTTGCCAGCACCTTAAAGCCATGGCTCGTCAGTTTGCCGACCAGCCCATGCTGTCGCGCACCCATGGCCAGCCAGCCAGCCCCACCACCCTGGGCAAAGAGTTCGCCAACGTTGCCGCCCGCCTAGAGCGCGCCATTGCCGCCATCGAAGCAGTCGAACCTCTGGCTAAATTAAACGGCGCAACCGGCAACTACAACGCGCATATATCAGCCTACCCTGAAATAGACTGGCCCGCATTCAGCGCCAGCGTTCTGGCCAAGCTGGGCCTGACGCAAAATCCGTACTCCATACAAATCGAGCCCCACGACTGGATGGCCGCGCTGTTTGATGCCGTAGGCCGGGCCAATACCATCATCCTGGATCTCAACCGCGATATCTGGGGCTATATCGCCCTGGGCTACTTCAAGCAGCGCCTGAAAGAAGGCGAAGTGGGTTCATCGACCATGCCGCACAAGGTCAACCCCATTGATTTTGAAAACTCCGAGGGCAATATTGGCCTGGCCAATGCCATGCTGCGCCATCTGTCTGAAAAGCTGCCTATATCGCGCTGGCAGCGCGACCTGACCGACTCTACCGTACTGCGCAATCTGGGCGTCGCGCTAGGGTATTGCGCAGTTGCCTACGACGCCTGCCTGCGCGGCCTGCATAAGCTGGAACTCAACGCTGTTGCCATTGATCACGATATCGACAACTGCTGGGAAGTGCTGGCCGAACCCGTCCAGACAGTCATGCGCCGCTATGGTCTGCCCAACCCCTACGAACAACTGAAAGAACTTACACGCGGCAAAGGCATCAACCAGGTCGGCTTGACTGAATTCATTCGTAGTCTGGACTTACCTGCAGAACCCAAAGCCCGCTTGCTGGCGCTCACGCCGCGTAATTACATAGGTCTGGCAGCGGAATTGGCCAAGAAAATCTAAGCTAGCCTGAAATCAGCCCAGGCCCACGCTGCCGCGCCAGTCAAAAAAGAGCGTGTGGTTTTCATCCGTGTTGTTCGTTGCATGTCTTTATTATTAGGTTTTAAATTGGGAAATTTTATGAGAAAAAAACTTGGTTTGTTTGCTGTCGCTGGCTTGATCACCCTGGCCTCTACCCCTTCCATGGCTCAATTTGCCAAAGCCGAAGACGCGGTCAAGTATCGGGAAGCCGCCATGGCACTCATGGGCTCGCACTTTGGCCGCATGGCACCCGTGGCCAAGAAAGAAGCCCCTTACGACAAAGATAAAATCAAAGAAAACGTTGCCGTGCTGAATGTCTTGGCCGGCTTGCCTTGGGCCGCCTACGGCGCAGGCACCGAAGGCGGCGAAGCCAAAGCTGAAATCTGGAGCGATGCTAGCGGTTTCAAACAAGCTCAAGATCAATTCACGACAGCTCTGGGCAAGCTCACCGTAGCTGCCGACGCTGGTGACTTCGATGCTTTCAGGGTGGCATTTGGGGCCGTTGGCAAAAGCTGCAAATCGTGTCACGATTCTTATCGCAAAAAAAAATAAGCACCGCTCCGCTTGACGCAAAGTGAATATTGAACCTGCGCTTTTACAATGATTTCATAATTTTTTAGTTTTTCTACCCATTTTTTGGCGCAAGGGCATTTTTCGTTGTAGAATGCCCCTCTTTGCAGGAAACGGGCTGTTAGCTCAGTTGGTAGAGCAGCGGACTCTTAATCCGTAGGTCGGGCGTTCGAGCCGCCCACAGCCCACCAGTAAAATCAAACACTTAGGCCAATTCTTCAGAATTGGCCTTTTTGTTGTCTGGTGTATGTACCCCCACCTACACCGGGCAACGCCACCAACAGTCATGTCGATTTCTTATGTATCGCTCGGTTGACCTTCTTTTGGTGTGTCGTTTGTCGGATTACTGCGCAAATCCGACCTACGAGTGTCCCCTTCAAAAGGTCTTATATGCCTGGAACAACATGTATCCCGCCAATGCAAACAACAGGCAGGCAAAAACGCGTTTCAGGACGATCACGGGCAGCCGATGGGCGCAGCGAGCGCCGTAGGGCGCAGTCAGTACGCTCATGGCCGATAACACGATCAAGGCGGGCCAATATATATAGCCCAGCATCCCTGGTTGCCCAGCCACCTCGCGGAACCCCGAATAGATGTAACCCGCACTATTGGCTACCGCAATAAAAAAACCGAGCGCTGCAGACGTAGCCACCGCATTATGCACCGCCACGTTGCTGCGCGTCATGAAGGGCACTGACAAAAAGCCACCGCCCGCGCCCAACAAGCCTGACGCAAACCCTATGCCGACTCCCACACCGGCAGTGACGACTTTCCCCGGCATGCTGCGACTGGCCACGGGTGGCTTGCCACTCAACATCTTGACGCCAGAATACATCACAAACACCCCAAATATCAGCGACAACCAAGCGCCGCTCAGGTAGGAAAAAACCGCTCCGCCGGAAACCAGGCCGCCAACGATCATGCCAGGTGCCAAAGCGGCCACAATACCCCAACGTATGGCGCCTTTGGCATGGTGCGCGCGCATACTGGAAATAGACGTGAAAATAATGGTTGTCATGGACGTGGCAATTGCCGCATGCACCACAAACTGCTCAGGCACGCTGTACAGAGCCAATAAAAAAGTAAGGAATGGCACCAGTATCATGCCGCCCCCTATTCCCAATAACCCAGCGGCAAAACCCACTGCGGCACCCAGGCACGCCAGACTGACAATAAAAACCGGATCCATAACAACCTTAAAAGATAATGAAAAAAACTGGCCCAGCAAGCCTGGTCTAGCCTGCTCCAACGCCTTTATACAATGATGCCGCCACCCAGGCAGACATCGCCCGAATACAGCACAGCGGACTGCCCCGGCGTCACCGCCCACTGGTTTTGGTCAAACCCCAGGGTAAAACGGTCGTCGAGAGCACTTTGCAACGTACAGGCCGAATCGACTTGCCGATAGCGAGTTTTAGCTGCATAAACACCCGATTCGGGTGCGCTGCCCGACACCCAACTGGCATCCTGAGCCTGCAGTTCGTTTGCCAACAACCAGGGATGATCGTGCCCCTGCACCACATACAGTGTGTTGCTGTCGATGTCTTTGCGCGCGGTATACCAGGCATCGGCCGTGCCGTCGTCGCGCTGCCGCCCTTTTACCCCACCTATGCCCAGGCCCTTGCGTTGGCCCAGGGTATAAAACGACAAGCCCTGATGCTGGCCCACGACCACGCCTTCCGGGGTTTTTATCGGGCCAGGCTGAGTAGGCAAATAACGATTCAGGAATTCCCTGAAAGGACGCTCACCGATAAAGCAAATACCTGTGGAGTCTTTTTTGGCTGCATTGGGTAATTGCAGTGCCTGGGCCATGCGCCGTACTTCCGTCTTGGGGATGTCCCCCAGGGGAAAAAGTGTTTTAGCCAATTGCTGCTGGTTCAGGCGATGCAGAAAGTAGCTTTGATCTTTGGTGTGATCCAGTGCCTTGAGCAACTGATGCTGCTCTCCGGCTTCTGTTTGTATGCTGCGCACCCTGGCATAGTGACCGGTGGCGATACGTTCGGCCCCCAACGACATGGCATGATCAAGAAAAGCCTTGAATTTGATTTCGGCATTACACAAGACATCGGGGTTAGGCGTACGACCGGCGGAGTATTCACGCAAGAAATCGGCAAATACACGATCTTTGTATTCTGCGGCAAAATTGACTGCCTCGATGTCGACGCCTATCAGGTCAGCCACGCTGGCGGCATCCAGCCAGTCTTGCCGGGTAGAACAGTATTCAGAGTCGTCATCGTCGTCCCAGTTTTTCATGAACAAACCAATGACTTCATAGCCTTGTTCTTTCAACAGCCATGCGGTTACCGACGAGTCAACGCCCCCCGACATGCCCACCACGACACGCCCTTTTGTTGCAGATATTTTAGCCATGCAGCTATTTTAAACGGTTCCGTCTTTCATGAAAGTGAATTGCCCACGCTGCTGCCCAGGGCCTCGTCAACAAGTTCGACCCAGTGACGCACCGGTGTTGCCGTACCGCTTTGCAAGTGCGTGATACAGCCGATATTGGACGACACGATACAACTGGGGCTTGCCGCCTGTATCGCTTCAAGCTTGCGATTGCGCAGATTTTTGGAGAGCTCAGGCTGCGTAACGGAATAGGTCCCTGCAGAGCCACAGCATAAATGTGATTCGGCGAACGCTTGTAGCGTAAAACCCAAATCATGCAACATGCGCTCGCTGACCCCGCGCAGCCCCTGCCAGTGCTGCAAGGTACAAGGCGGATGAAACGCCACCGGTGCGGGTGTGGATATCATGAGGGTTTTAAGCTCGGCCACATGAGGTGCAACAATTTCCGCGATATCGCGCACCTTGTCGACCAAACGCAAGGCCTTGGCCACATAAGCAGGATCGTGACGCAAATGGTGGGCGTACTCTTTGACCATGGCGCCGCAGCCCGAGGCATTCATGATGATGGCCTCGACCTGGCCACTGTCAAGCATAGGCAGCCAGGCGTCGATATTGATACGCATTTGCTCAAGCGCCGCTTCCTGTGCGTCGAGGTGAAAATTAATGGCGCCACAGCAACCCGCGCCGGGCACGACCTGGGTACCTATGCCTAAAGCGTCAAGAACACGTATGGTGGCTGCATCGATGGTCGGCATCATGGCAGGCTGCACGCAACCGGCCAGCATCAGCACTTGCCGAGGATGCCGCGCGCCATTGGCTGGCAATACGCCAACCGCACGAGACTGCGGGATTTTGTTCTTGAGTATTTCCGGCAATACCGGGCGTACCAACCGGCCCAGCTTCATGGCCGGACCAAACAGCGGTGAATTCAGCGTATGGCGCAACAAAGTGCGGGTAACACGCTGCGACCAGGGTCGCGGTACTTTTTCGTCGACCAGCTTGCGCCCGATATCGACCAACGCACCGTACTCCACACCCGACGGACAAGTGGTTTCACAATTTCGGCAAGTGAGGCAGCGGTCCAGGTGCTCTTGGGTAGCCTGGGTAGGCTCTACGCCCTCGAGCACCTGCTTCATCAGGTAGATGCGCCCACGCGGGCTATCGCGCTCGTCGCCCAAAATTTGATATGTTGGGCAGGTAGCCAGGCAAAAGCCGCAATGCACACAGCGCCGCAGGATTTCGTCGGCGTCTTTGCCCTCGTTGGTATCACGCGCCCATGAAGCCAGATTAGTTTGCATGATATGGACCTTAGAAATCGGGGAAAAGACGTTTAGGATTGAAAATGCCCACAGGATCGATTTCCTGCTTGAGGCGCTGACTGATATTTTTAATGGCCTGTGGCAAAGGCTGAAACACGGGCAGATCGGCTGGCTTGGCATCGTAGCGATACAAACAGGCATGCCCCCCGCGCCTGGTCATATTGGCACGCAGTTCGGCTCCGGATTCCACCTGTTCAAGCCAGCGCAGGCCGCCATTCCATTCGATTAGTGTAGGACCAACACCAAGCGCTGGTGTTGCCGGCGGGACGGCTGCACGCCATAATGGGCGCGCCTGGAAAAACGGATGCGTCTGGTCGCGCAAGCTATTCCAGAATGCCTGGGCTTGCGGCTCGGGCAGTTCTTGGCCGCCCAGCTTATGGGCTGCACTAAGCACAGCCGGTTCGCTGCCTGACAGACGCAAATGCAACAAGCCCGCGTACCACGCGGTAGCCGAAATAGGCAAGGGCTTGCCGCGCCACAGTGTGAACAAACCCAGCGCACCGGCCTCATCGACTTCAAGAACCAGGGTTTTTTCCTGGAAAGGCTTGGGGGCTACCTTGACGGACACTTCAACCAAGGCGCCAAAAATACCCATGGACCCCGCCAGCAGGCGCGATACGTCGTAGCCTGCCACGTTTTTCATGACTTCGCCACCGAAAGACAGTACGCTGCCCGATGAGTCGAGGAGCTTGGTGCCAAGGACGAAATCACGTACGCCACCCGCTGCCATGCGGCGTGGCCCGGACAGACCGCTGGCGATACAGCCGCCCAGGGTGGATGCCGCGCCAAAGCGTGGGGGCTCGAACGCCAGCATCTGGTTTTGTTCGTCGAGTACTTTTTCGATATCGCTCAGTAAGGTGCCGGCACGCGCCGTAATAACCAGTTCTGAAGGCTGGTAGTTGATGATGCCGTGATAGCCGGCCAAGTCAAGCATGGCCGTGTCGGGCAGCACGCCCCGATTGCCAGGCTCGCCATAAAAGCTTTTGGTGCCGCCACCCTGTATGCACACGGGGCGCTCTGCCGCACGAGCTGTCATGACCTGCTGACAAAGTTCAGATAATACGAAGTCCATTGCCGGCTCTTAGAATCGTGGTAAATCGGGGAAACGGATTTCGCCGTTGTGTACATGCATTTTGCCGTATTCGGCACAACGCGCCAGGGTAGGGATTACTTTTTCGGGGTTTAACAGGCCATAAGGATCAAAGCCCCGTTTTACTGCCTCGAAAAAATCAAGCTCTTCACGCGTGAACTGTATGCACATCTGGTTGATTTTCTCTATGCCTACGCCATGTTCCCCGGTAACCGTGCCACCTACCTGAACGCAAAGCTCAAGTATGGCGGCGCCAAATTTTTCAGCGCGCTCGACTTCGTTGGGCTGGTTGGAGTCAAACATGATAAGCGGGTGAAGATTGCCGTCGCCCGCGTGAAACACGTTGGCGCAACGTAAACCGTATTCATCTTCCATTTGCTCGATCGCGCTCAGTACGCGGCCCAAGTGACGGCGCGGTATGGTGCCGTCCATACAGTAATAGTCGGGTGAAATACGGCCTGCCGCGGGAAAAGCGTTTTTGCGGCCAGCCCAGAACAGCAGCCGCTCGGCTTCAGAATGGGACACCTGCAGGCGCGTGGCGCCCGCTTGCCGGAAGACTTCTTCCATGCGGGCGATTTCGTCGGCGACTTCTTCAAGGGTGCCATCGGATTCACACAGCAAGATGGCCTCGGCGTCGAGGTCGTAGCCTGCCTTGACGAAGGGCTCGACCATGTGCACTGCGCGTTTGTCCATCATTTCGAGGCCAGCCGGAATGATGCCGCCCGCAATAATGTTGGTAACCGCCATGCTGGCTGCTTCGACGCTGGCAAAACTGGCCATGATGACTTGCACGCAAACTGGCTTGGGAATCAGTCTTACAGTGACTTCGGTGACTATGCCCAGCATGCCTTCCGAACCAATAAAGGCGGCCAGCAGATCGAGGCCTGGACTATCAGGCGCTTCAGAACCCAGCTCGATGACTTCGCCATCGATGGTGATAACGCGCACGCGCAACACATTATGTATGGTCAAGCCATACTTCAGGCAATGCACGCCGCCGGAGTTCTCGGCAATATTGCCGCCTATGGAACAGGCAATCTGACTGGATGGATCGGGTGCGTAGTACAGGCCATAGGCGTCGGCGGCTTCGGAAATGGCCAGATTGCGCACGCCGGGCTCGACAGTGGCGGTAGCCGATTCGAGATCAATTTTTTTTATGCGGTTCAGCTTGGCCAGCCCCAGCAGTATGCCTTGCGCATGCGGTGTGGCGCCACCCGATAAACCTGTACCGGCGCCACGCGCAACGATGGGAATATTGAAAGCCTTACAGGCCAGCAGCACGGCAATGACCTGCTCTTCGGTTTCAGGCAGCACCACCACCGGCGGCAGACTGCGATACAAAGACAGGCCATCGCATTCGTAGGGCCGTGTGTCTTCAACTTTGGACAAAATGCAGTGAGCCGGAATGACCGGCTTGAGTCTTGCCAGGAAACCTGCAAAATCCGGTGCCGAAGCCTGCGCCAAGCCTATCGTGGAATCGTTCATTGTCTCTCTTTGTTATGTTTCTGTGCCGACCGACGGCTTGCAACTAGGCGGCTGCTGGAATGATTTTCCCGGGATTCATGATGTTGTTGGGGTCGAACGCATTTTTCAGAGAGCTCATCAGGTCGAGGGCATCGCGGCCATGCTCAGCCAGCATGAATTCCATTTTGTGCAAGCCAACGCCGTGTTCGCCGGTGCAAGTGCCTTCCATTTGGATCGCGCGCTCGACCAGCCTGTGGTTCAGGCGTTCGGATTCTTCCCATTCTTGGGAGTTGTCAGGGTCGAGCAACATAAGCACATGGAAATTACCGTCGCCCACATGGCCAACAATGGTATAGGGGAAACTGGCCTGATCGAGTTCAGCCGCAGTTGCAGATACGCATTCAGCCAGCCGGGAAATAGGCACGCAGACATCGGTCGTGCTGGCCCGGCAACCTGGCCTTAACTGCAGACCTGCGAAATACGCATTATGGCGCGCCGTCCAGAGCCGGCTGCGGTCTTCGGGCTGTTCGGCCCAGTCGAAGTCCATGCCGCCATTATCGTGCGTAATGCCTTGCACGATTTCAGCCTGTTCCTTCACACCTGCCGGGCTGCCATGGAATTCGAACAGTAATAATGGGGATTCTTTCAGGCTAAGTTTGCTATAGGCGTTCGTGGCCTTGACCGCCCAGGTGTCCATGAATTCGACACGCGCAACCGGAACCCCCATCTGGATGATTTCAATGACACTTTGCACGGCGGCATCCAGCGTATTGAAATTGCAGATAGCCGCTGAAATGGCTTCGGGCTGCGGAAACAAACGCACGGTGACCTCGGTAATAATGCCTAAGGTGCCTTCGCTGCCCACGAATACATGAGTAAGATCGTAGCCCGCAGCCGACTTGCGCGCGCGACTGGCTGTTTCAATGACGCGCCCATCGGCGGTTACCACCTTCAGCGACATGACATTTTCGCGCATGGTGCCGTAGCGCACAGCATTGGTGCCAGAGGCGCGTGTGGCCGCCATGCCGCCCAGGCTGGCATCGGCCCCTGGGTCGATGGGAAAAAACAAACCTGTATTGCGGATTTCTTCGTTGAGCTGCTTACGGGTCACCCCCGCCTGCACCGTGGCGGTGAAGTCTTCGGCGTGTACCGCAACCAGTTGATTCATGCCCGATAGGTCAAGGCTGATGCCCCCCTGGATGGCCAGCAAATGACCTTCCAGCGACGAGCCCACGCCATAAGGAATGAGGGGCACCTTGTGAGCATTGCAATGCCGCGCCACCCAGGCGACGTCTTCTGTGCTTAAGGCAAAGACAACGCCGTCGGGCAGCATGGGCGGGTACGGGGACTCGTCGCGCCCGTGATGCTCGCAAACAGCGTAGGCGGTGGAGAAGCGATCGCCAAACTGTTCTTTTAGCGCATCTAGAAAGCCAGCCGGAATCAAGCGGCGCAGATTCTGGGCAGTAGCGGGGGCGTTCATACGATAGTTCCTTGAGCCGGCCCGTAATCAGGGCCACTTAACACTTAATACTATGACTTTTAGGCCTGACTGCCGATCAGGGCATTTGCTGATTGCTTATGTTGCACACGACGGTTCTTGACCGCTTGCGACAAGCGCTCCAGCACTTTGACGGAGGTATCCCAGTCAATGCAGCCATCGGTGATGCTTTGGCCATATGCCAGGGGCTGACCCGCCACCAGGTCTTGACGCCCTCCCATTAAGTGGCTTTCAACCATAACACCAAAAATGCTGTCATCGCCGGTTTCCATCTGGCGTGCGATCTCGTCGATGACCAGAGGCTGGTTGCGGTAATCTTTGTTGCTGTTGGCATGGCTGGCGTCGACCATCAGCCTGGGCTCCAAACCGGACTTGACCAGGGTCTGGCAGACGGAGGCAACGCTTTCGGCATCGTAATTGGGCGCCTTGCCGCCGCGCAGGATGACGTGGCAATCGTTGTTGCCAACGGTGGAGACAATGGCCGAATGACCGCCTTTGGTCACCGACAGAAAATGGTGCGGCTGTGACGCGGCATTGATGGCATCAATGGCGATTTTCACATCGCCGCCTGTGCCGTTCTTGAACCCGACCGGACACGACAGCCCCGAGGCGAGTTCCCGGTGCACCTGGCTTTCTGTGGTGCGGGCCCCGATAGCACCCCATGATACGAGGTCGGCAATGTATTGCGGGGTAATCATGTCAAGGAATTCGCAGCCCGCCGGCAAGCCAAGCTGGTTGACTTCAATAAGCAGTTCGCGAGCAGTACGCAAGCCTTGATTGATATTGAAGCTGCCATCGAGCCCTGGGTCGTTGATGAGCCCTTTCCACCCGACTGTCGTGCGTGGCTTTTCGAAATAGACGCGCATGATGATTTCAAGTTCGCCCTTGAAACGTTCACGCTGTTCGACCAGACGGCGGGCGTAGTCAAGCGCGCCTGCTGTGTTGTGTATGGAACAAGGCCCTATGACGACAGCCAAGCGGTCATCGCTACCCTGCAGGATGTTATGCAAGGCCTGGCGGGCATCATAGACCGTAGCCGAAATTTCGGTAGTGCAGGGGAACTCGCGCATGACATGAGCGGGCGGGCTAAGTTCTTTGATTTCCCGGATACGTAAATCATCAGTATTGTGCGACACAGCTTAACTCCAGAGTAATTGTCAACTTAGCAAGCGGTACAAAAAAAGCCGCCTAGCGTAGCTGGCGGCTTTTTGGGAATTTGGTTCTTTTACTGCGTACGACGCTTCCCGTTCTCCACCAGTGGCTGGGGAAACGTAAAGTAAAAAAAAGCAAAGGAAGAAGCGCGATACATGTGCAGATGCTAGCACAGAGTCTTACTTCTGCCAACTCGCGCTGGTGAATTATGTTGCGATGCCCCAAGGGTTTTATCGAACGACTGCCGCGGCTTGCATGGTTGTTGCGTTGCTTGTCGGATTACGCTGTGTTAATCCGACCCACATCCAACACCTCCGCTACGCCGTCCCGCCTACGGTCAGGCCGTCCATGCGTACTGTGGGCATGCCTACCCCCACAGGAACGCTTTGCCCTTCTTTGCCGCAAGTGCCCACACCTGAATCAAGCCGCAAATCGTTGCCGATAAGGCTGACACGATTCATGGCGTCGGGGCCGTTGCCGATTAGGGTGGCGCCCTTGACCGGATAGGTGACCTTGCCGTTTTCTATCATGTAGGCTTCAGAGGTGGAAAACACAAACTTGCCGCTGGTGATGTCGACCTGGCCACCACCGAAATTGACGGCATACAAGCCTTTCTTGACTGACGCGATGATTTCCGGCGGCGGCACTTGCCCTGGCAACATGAAGGTATTGGTCATGCGCGGCATGGGCAAGTGGGCGTAGGACTCACGCCGGCCATTGCCTGTTACCGGCATTTTCATGAGTCTGGCATTCATGGAGTCTTGCATGTACCCCTTCAGGATGCCGTCTTCGATCAGCACATTGCGCTGGGTAGCGTTGCCTTCGTCGTCAATATTGAGCGAGCCACGCCTGTCGGCGATGGTACCGTCGTCGATGACGGTAACGCCTTTGGAAGCAACCCTTTCGCCTATGCGCCCCGAAAAAATACTGGAACCCTTGCGGTTGAAATCGCCTTCCAGACCATGCCCAACGGCTTCGTGCAGCAAGATGCCCGGCCAGCCCGAACCCAGTACGACAGTCATTTCTCCGGCGGGAGCCGGCTTGGCATCGAGATTGGTGAGGGCTTCGTGAGTAGCGCGCTGCACATAAGAACGCAAGATGTCGTCGGTAAAGTAGCCCAACCCACAGCGCCCGCCACCGCCGCCATGACCCATTTCGCGCCGGCCATTGCGTTCGGCGATGACCGTAAGCGACAAGCGCACCAAGGGACGGACATCGGCGGCCAGGCGGCCATCGCTGCCGGCAACCAGAATAACGTCGTATTCGGCGCCCAACCCGGCCATGACCTGAATGATATGCGGATCGGCGGCACGCGCCATGGCTTCAAAGCGCTCTAGCAAGGCAACCTTTTCTGGCGCCGACAAGGTATTGACCGGATCGATGGCGGGGTATAAGGCATGCCCTGCGGGTGGATGGCCACTGATCACTTTCTGGCGCCCAGCACCTTGCCGGGCAATGGTACGCACCACTTGCGCCGAAGACAGCAAGGCATCAGCAGACAGCGTATCGGAATAGGCGAATGCTGTTTTTTCGCCACTGATGGCCCGCACCCCTACCCCTTGTTCGATAGAAAAACTGCCTGTCTTGACAATGCCTTCTTCCAGGCTCCAGCCTTCGCTGCGCGTATATTGAAAGTAGAGATCGGCGTAATCGACCTTATGAGTAAAGATTTCGCCCAGCGCACGTGCCATATCGGCTTCACCCAACCCCCAAGGGTCGAGCAATATTGATTTGGCGGTGGCCAGTGCGGTAATAGCGGGATCAGCAAGTTTCATAAAAGTACCGTAGCAACGAATTACATCGTTCGATGTTTAAGGGCGGGCAAGGAAGCACGCACGTCGGACAAGCGCTGAAGGTTGACGTCGCCAATAGCGAACCCCGGCCCTTTGGCAATGCTGTCTACAACGTCGCCCCATGGATCAATTAGAACAGAATGCCCCCAAGTGCGGCGGCCATTTTCATGTTCACCGCCTTGCGCCGAGGCCAGAACATAACATTGATTTTCTATCGCACGGGCACGCAGCAGAATTTCCCAGTGCGCGCGACCTGTGGTGTAAGTAAAGGCCGCTGGCACAACGATAAGGTTTACTTGGCCCATGGCCCTGAAAAATTCGGGGAAGCGTATATCGTAGCAAATGGAAAGCCCTGTTTTCCCGCAAGGCGCCATAAAGGTTTGCGGTGGATTTTCCCCTGGACGGATGGAAATGGACTCATCGTAGGATTCGTTATCTTTTTTGAATCCGAATAAATGAATTTTGTCGTACCGTGCAATTTGTGCACCATTGGGGTCGTAGACCAGACTTGCATTATAAATACGGGCGGGCTCACCGGAATCAAGAGGCAAGGTCCCCCCTACCAGCCAGATACGGTGCAAGCTGGCCTGACCAGAAAGAAAACTTTGTATTGCACCGCTGCCCGGCATTTCTTTAATTGCCAGTTTATCGGCGTCTTGATTACCCATGAAACAAAAATACTCGGGCAAAACAATAAGCTGTGCCCCCGCCTGCACCGCCTGGGTGATCAGGGCTGCCGCATTATCAAGATTTTCTGCCAGTTGCGCAGATGTAACGGTTTGAATAGCCGCCACACGGAAATTTTGTTTAATTGAATTCATGCTATTTACAATAATTAACAGCTTGAGGCCATAAAAAATTAAAACAAGATAATTAAGCTGTTTTTTATTAAAGGCGAAGCGAACGCGTTAGAATTCAGTTTATCCTTGAAGCTGTATTTTTTTGCAAGTTTCGTCAGGCACTTTATCACCTTAGAATCAGGAATACCCATGACCCGTGACACGTACTCTTCATTAAAGAAAAAAATCGAAAAAGAGATACTTAAACTACAAAAACAGGCGCAAGCCCTGCAAACCAAACAACGCGGCCCGGTTATTGCATCTATTATCCGCTCGATGCGCGAATACGACATCACGCCCGAAGAGCTCACCTTAGCCTTCAATAAAAAAGCCACTGGTCCCAGCCAGCGTAACGCCACTGCGGCCAAGCCATCTGCAACAAAACCAACTGCGGTCAAACGCCCTGTCGCGCCTAAATACCGCCACCCCGAAACCGGCGCCACCTGGACCGGTCGCGGCAAAGCGCCGCGCTGGGTTACCGCAGCCGAAGCCGAAGGAAAAAACCGCAACGATTTCCTGATTGCATAACAGGCAATGTCAATAATGGCTTAGCGTGTGCGTTTGTAGCTTACTTCGCGCACCTGGCCATTATTGCCCGGGAAATCGTCAAATACCGCCTGCGCCAAGTAAGGCATGGCCTGGACCAGGTTATCAGACGAGCTCACGTTAACCGCACTAGCCCTATACACCTCGGCACCGTGGTTTTGATTATCGATAATAACTACCGTGAGGGTATTTTTAAATACCTCGACAAGCACATTCTGATATGCGGGCGCAAAATACATCGCTCCGCCCCAGCCCCCGTAGCCGCCATAATAACCGCCAAATGCCGGGCCAAAGCCCCATCCGTCCATATAAGGTTCGTAACGCTGCACCAAGGTCTGGCTGGCTGGATTATCGTAATTAATGGTCAAGTCAAACCGGGCTGTGTGCCCCGCTTGCGCCTCAACCAAGCCAGTTGGGCCGATGGCGGCCCGCAGCATATCGGCCACTGTCTGGAACTCCAGGTTATTTTTCTGGCTGGCCGATGGAACAATGCGATATAACTGCCCTTGCGTGTTGGCGGGCCACTTTTCATAGCTGGTTACGCGTGCCGAAAGCGTAGACGCGCACCCGGCCACCAGCAACAAGCTGGCCAGCGCCACCCAAAAGCGCCATATCAAGACTCTTGATCTGCTTGTCGTGTTTCGCATACCTGTCCTTTACCTCTTTACCTATTTGTTGTGTCATTGTTGCATTGTTTTGTCGGATCACGCGTCTAGCTGTGCCAATTTGACACCATGCGCCACACCGCTGCCAACACATAAACATTCATTTCGCTAAGACCACCCAACCCGCCCAAAGGTTGCATCTTCCAGGCAAAAACCCCAAAACCGGGCAAATACTACAATAGACGCATCATTGAATACCGGGGTCCCCAGCCATGCGCACCGACACAGCTCCCACCATATCTCGTCACGACTACCAGGCTTATCCCTATCGCCTGCCTGATGTTTTCCTGCAGTTCGATCTGGATGCGGCCCAGACACGGGTTTACTCACGCCTGACCTTCGAACGCACAACCCAGGAAAACCAGCCTCTGGTCCTGAATGGCCAAGATCTACACCTGGAATCCGTGCAACTGGACGGGCAGGTGCTAGGCCCCAACGACTACCAGTTGCAAGACGAACGATTAACGATATACCCCAACAAAGCCAGCTTCATCCTTGAAATTACCAGCCTGTGCCAGCCCGAGCAAAACTCCAGCCTGATGGGCTTGTATGTATCGGGCGACAAGCTGTTCACCCAATGCGAAGCCGAAGGCTTTCGTCGCATCACCTGGTTCCCTGATCGCCCTGATGTCATGTCACAATACCGGGTAGCATTGCGCGCCGATAAAAAAAGCTATCCCCTGCTGCTATCCAACGGCAACCGTCTGCAAGCAGGCGACTTGCCTGACGGTCGCCATGAAGCCATATGGGAAGACCCGCACCCCAAACCCAGCTATCTGTTTGCCCTGGTTGCTGGCGATTTCGCCTGCCGCGAACAAACCATCACCACGCAAAGCGACAAAACCGCGTTATTGCAGATATACAGTGACCGAGGCTCGGAAAACAAGACTGCGTGGGCACTAGACTGCCTGATCCGCTCGGTAAAATGGGATGAGCAACGATTTGGCCTTGAACTTGATCTGGATCGTTTCATGATAGTTGCGGCCCGGGATTTCAATATGGGTGCCATGGAAAACAAGGGCTTGAATGTATTCAATTCATCTTATGTCCTGGCCGACCAAGACTCAGCCACCGACGCTGCCTATCGCGCTATTGAAGCAGTAATAGGCCATGAATATTTTCATAACTGGACGGGCAACCGCGTAACCTGCCGCGACTGGTTTCAACTATCGCTGAAAGAAGGTCTGACCGTTTTCCGCGACCAGGAGTTTTCGGCCGACATGCTGGCCCAGAATCTGTCCGGCCCCGAGGCTGCCAGCGCGCGCGCGGTCAAACGTATAGACGATGTAAGCACATTGCGTATTGCTCAATTCCCTGAGGACGCCGGCCCCATGGCGCATCCGATACGCCCCGAAAGCTATCAGGAAATCGCCAATTTCTATACGGCAACCATCTACGAGAAAGGCGCGGAAGTCATACGCATGCAACACACCATACTGGGTGAAGCAGGCTTTCGGGCAGGCATGGAAGAATACTTTCGACGCCACGACGGCGCAGCCGTTACCTGCGACGACTTCGTCGACGTCATGGAATCGGTCTATGTGCAGCAACATCCAGGCAAGAACCTGGATGTCTTCCGGCGCTGGTATAGCCAGGCCGGCACCCCTAGGGTCAAGGTCGAACTGACATACAACGCCAATAAGCAAAGCTGCTCGATTACGCTGCGTCAGTGCTGCGAACCGGTAGGCATAGAAAAATTGCTCTCACCGCCTTTGCCCAAACCACCACTACACATTCCCTTTGCCCTGGGCCTGCTAGATCAACAAGGTAATGCACTGCCTATCACCCTCGACGGCCAGACGCAAGATACCGTCCTGCTCGAACTGACCGACGAAGCGCAAACCTGGGAAATTCCCAATATTCACGAAATGCCCGTGCCTTCGCTGCTGCGCAATTTCTCGGCCCCCGTGATCGTGGAATTTGAGCGACAAGACATCGACCTTGCATTGTTGGCCCGTCATGACCCCGACCCCTACGCCCGCTGGGAAGCCGTACAAGAAATGGCCACACGGCATTTGCTGGCATCGATACACGCTTTTTCCCAGGGACAAAAGCCCAGCACTCCGCCCGCTCTGATAGATACTTGGCGCACACTGCTGCTCGACCCACAACTGACCAGCGCCTACAAGACACGGATACTCAGCCTGCCGGCCGACAAAGAGCTGCTGGAAAAGACCACGCCTATGGACCCACTGGCCGTCGTTCAGGCCAGCAAGCATTTACGCAGTGAACTGGGCATGGCCTTGGCAGATGAATGGCTGGCCACCTACCACGACTGCAACCCTGGCGCCATGCCTTACCAACCCGATCCTATTGCCGCGGGCCGACGCTCGCTGCGCAATCTGGCCCTGAACTACCTGACGGCTGCCGCTCACCCACAAGCCGAAAAGCTGGCCAGCACGCAGTATTATCAGGCTGGCAACATGACGGATCGCATGGGCGGCCTGGCTGCCCTGACCTATCATCCTGACTCCTCCGTATGTGCACAAGCCATCAGCCACTTCTACGAGCAGTGGCAACAAGACCCTCTCATCATCGATAAATGGTTTGCATTGCAAGCGGGTGCACCAGGCACCGCGGTCGAAATGGTGAGATCCTTGATGCTGCACCCGGCCTTTTCCCTACGCAACCCGAACCGCGCGCGCTCGCTGGTGTTCCAGTTTTGCATTAACAATCTGCAAGGCGTGCATACTGCGCAAGGGTATGAGTTCTGGGCCGAACAGGTAGTAGCGCTAGATGCGCTCAACCCTGAAATCGCCGCCCGCCTGGCACGCGCCTTCGATAACTGGGCCCGCTACGCCCCCAAATACCGCAGCGCCATGCACGTGGCGTTGCTATCTATTCAACAGCAGCCCGCGCTGTCGCGCAATGTTGCTGAAATCATTTCCAAAGCCTTGAAAATACAGCAGGAGTCCAAATGACGCACAAAACTACGCTCACCCAATACTTGGTCGAGCAACAACGCAAGAAGCAGGCTGTCTCGGCGGAAGTACGCCTATTGATAGAAACTGTTGCCCGCGCCTGCAAAGCCATCAGCCATGCAGTCAGCAAAGGTGCACTGGGCGGTGTGCTCGGCAGCTTGCAAACCGAGAACGTGCAGGGCGAAGTGCAAAAGAAGCTTGATGTGCTTTCCAACGAAATATTGCTGGAAGCCAATGAATGGGGTGGGCACCTTGCAGCCATGGCTTCCGAGGAAATGGAAACCATACACAAGATTCCCAATCGCTATCCCAAGGGCGAAAACCTGCTGTTGTTCGATCCTCTGGATGGCTCCTCCAATATCGATGTCAATGTATCCATAGGCACGATTTTTTCGGTTTTGCGCGCGCCGCATCATACGTCGGGGCGCGAAGTCGACGAAAACGATTTCCTGCAAGCTGGCGTGAAACAAGTGGCGGCAGGCTACGCGGTATACGGTCCGCAGACCATGCTGGTATTGACGGTAGGTACTGGTGTGGTAGGTTTTACGCTGGACCGCGAAATGGGTTCATGGGTGCTGACCAGCGAGAGCATTACCATTCCCGAGCAAACGTCAGAATTTGCGATCAACATGTCGAATATGCGTCACTGGGAGGCTCCGGTCAAGCGCTATATCAATGACTGCCTGGCCGGCACGACAGGACCATTGGGGAAAAACTACAATATGCGCTGGGTCGCATCCATGGTGGCCGATGTGCATCGGATCCTGACTCGCGGGGGTGTTTTCATGTATCCGCGCGACGAGCGCGAATCCGGTAAGGCGGGCAAGTTGCGGCTTATGTATGAAGCCAACCCCATGAGCTTTATCGTAGAGCAGGCGGGCGGCGCGGCAACGGACGGCAGTCAGCGCATACTTGATGTGCAGCCTACAACGCTGCATCAGCGTATCGGGGTGGTGCTGGGTTCCAAGGAGGAAGTTGAGCGGGTTCAAAGGTATCACCAGGAAGCCATGTAACTGTCGGTCTGTCGGATTAGTGCGAAGCGCGTAATCCGACAAAACTCCTGCGGAAAAAATGCCCGGAGCATATGTGATTCAAGCGTTTACGGCACTTGGCGATGTTGTCGGGCTCTGTGTGGTGGTCAAGTAAAATCAGACACTACGTTAAGTTGTTTGTTTCGGCATGTAACTCGTATTGAACAGGTGCGGTGTATCCCAAGGTGGAGTGCAAGCGGGTACAGTTATAGAACCCAACGATGTA
>JACCER010000026.1 GCA_013416445.1 Alcaligenaceae bacterium | reverse complement strand
GGGTTCGTATCCTGCTGGCTTCACACCATCCCTTGCGCCACGTGTTCGCGCACGCAGCACACGCCATGGCCCCATAACGCTGAATCAGTGCTGTCCCCGGCACGCTATAAAGCAACGGGGGTAGGGGAAATTACGCCTGTGGCGCTAAAAACACATCCCAAATACCGCCGTTCTCCCATCACAACGAACCGTGTCACATCATCACCCAGAAATCACACTAGCAAGGTTGCTGATGAAAAGTCCGGGCTAGTCTGATCATTTCGGAAGCCAGGAATATTTCTTCAGCTTCCTTAGCCACGCTTTTTGTTGCCATGTGTGATTTTCCTGGTCTTGCTGTTATGCGGGCTGCACAGTAGCGCGCTGTGCCAACAAGATGGTTGAGTGCGCCTGTTGCAAAACCCCGCCAAGCACATCTTGGGTCAGCGATGAGAGCAAATCGTAATCGTTCAAACGAAACCCGCAGATCAAAGAACTGGACCCTGCCAGCTTGACCAGTTGCGCTGGTGATAGACGCAACACGATGTCGGCTACGTCGGTATCGAAACCAAGGCGAAACATGCCGGCGGCATAGTTGTCGCGCAATAGACGCTGGGCCAGCATCAAATAAGACAAATTGACTTCTTTGATATCGCTTAATGTTGAGTTGTCTGTTACGGGCATTACACCATCCTTGTGAGAGTCCGCTTTCTTCTTACTGTAAACAAGAGGGCTCGTGCCGAGCCCAGGAAGAAAAAAATTATTAATTAAAGTTGCATGTGTAACTAATTAGTCTTGATGAGAACTGATGCTGTAACTTACATAAAACATTATTATCTTGGCTTAACTATGTTGTTTTTGAATAAATGATAGGCAGATAGTATCAAATTTCCACATAAATTTACATGCAACACTGATAAGGTTACAAAATATAAGATGTATTTTGTATTATTTATTACATTCACATATGACTCACGTCAAGAAATCAACGATAAAACCACAGATAGTTACAAGCCGATGCGCGTCATTGCGTACTCAAGGAAGCGACTCAAGAAACGAGTGTGGATGCTTTCAGCTTTAAGAAATTATTGAAACCTGATCCAATGCTGAAAACCGTGGGTATTGTCTCTGTGCCTATTTACAATAATAATGTGATCATGACGACCAAATCTCCGCTATCCCGCCCAGGCCTGTATTTTTCATTCTTGCTGGCAGCATTGTTGATACTGGCGGGGTGTGCTGGTTCTGGTGGCAAACGAGCCGGCCAACCAGCCCAGTCCGCGATCACGCTTGATCCGCAACAGCGTAGCGAAGTCATACTCACCGCCCTGACGCTACTAGAGTCGCAGTATCAATACGGTGGCTCACACCCCGCAGGCGGCTTTGATTGCAGCGGGCTGGTAGCCTATGTTTTCAATAATGCGGCGCGCCAGCCTCTGCCGCACAACACAGCAGAGATCGCGCGCCTGAGCCGACCGATTTCCAGGAAAAAACTGAAAGCAGGGGACTTTGTATTCTTCAACACCCTGAACCGGTCTTTTTCGCATATGGGAATATACATAGGCGACGGGCGCTTCATCAATGCCCCCTCCACTGGTGGGCAGGTGCGTATTGATACCTTGAGCAACCCTTACTACGCCAAACGGTTTGAATCTGCCAGGACATTGTTTGGGTCTTGAAGCCACAAGACATGGCTTATAAGCAAGACGCCACCGTGCTCGAACTTGCACAACCAGCACACAAACGCATCCAAAGTGTCAAGGCAATTGCAAATAATGCAGAGTCAATTGCATGAAGGCGTCGAGCTGGGGATCAACCCCGGTTTCTTCCTGCAAGATGACAGCCACAGCAGGCGCCAGTTCTGCCGCCAGGCGGGCATCAAGGAACAACAGACGGAAACGCCTGGCCAGCATGTCTTCCACGGTACGCGCATATTCGTAGCGCGCCGCAAAACGCACCATGGCCACGCTTAAACCCGGAGCCAATTCTGTATCGGCACCAGGCAAGGCCTGAACTAGCTGCGCTTCCGAACCATAGGCTTCCAGCCCAGGAGCCGCCGCCATCGACGCGCGCCCCTGCTTGCCACCGATGGCACCCAACAAAGGAAAGTCACTGGTTTTAGAGCGCGGCAACCCAGGCAGCAATGCCTTTTCCACGCATTTATCAAGCACGTCTTCCGCCATGGCGCGGTAGGTGGTCCATTTGCCACCGGTAACCGTAACCAGCCCGCTGGGGCTGACCAGCACGGTATGTTCACGGCTGATTTTCTTGGTGTTGCCCCCTTCGTCTTCAGGTGGCCGCACCAATGGACGCAAACCCACCCAAATGCTGCGTACATCGCTGCGCCTGGGAGCGCGACTGAGATAGTTGCCGGCCTCGCGCAATATGAATTCGACCTCTTGCGCAAAGGCGTCGGGTTCGCGCGCAAGATCACTGCGTGGCGTATCGGTGGTGCCCAGTATGACTTTGCCCAGCCAGGGCACAGCAAACAGTACGCGACCATCTTGTGTCTTGGGAACCAGCAAAGCATGCTCACCGGGAAGGAAATCCCTATCGACCACCAGGTGTACGCCTTGACTGGGCGCCACCATGGCTTGCGCACTGCGCCCAGTGGCGGCGCCGTCTTTCTGGCGGATTTCATCTACCCACACACCCGTGGCGTTGACCACGCACTTGGCCCTTACCGTGTAGGACGCAGCAGTTTCCGCGTCTTGGCAGATGACGCCGGCGACCTTGCCGCCTTCGTGTATCAATTCAGTGACCGGGCAGTAGTTCAGCAGCAACGCACCCTGGGCCGCCGCGGTTCTGGCCAGCGCCAGAGCCAGACGGGCATCATCGAACTGACCATCCCAGTACTTGACGCCCCCCTTCAGACCCTGCGCTTTAATACCGGGCAAACACTGCAACGCCTGGGATGAATTAAGAAATTCAGTAGCGCCGAGGCCTGCCTTTCCGGCCAAGGCATCGTACATTTTCAGGCCTATGCCATAAAACGGCGTCTCCCAGCATTTATAGCTGGGCATGACGAAAGCCAAAGGGCGAGCCAGATGCGGCGCGTTATGCAATAAGGTGGTGCGCTCGTGCAAGGCTTCGCGCACCAGAGCGATATTGCCCTGGGCAAGATAGCGCACCCCTCCGTGCACCAGCTTGGTGGCGCGCGAGGACGTGCCTTTGGCAAAATCGTGCGATTCAAGCAGCACCACGGAAAGCCCACGCAAGGCGGCGTCAAGCGCCACGCCCAACCCGGTGGCGCCGCCGCCGATGATCGCCAGATCGACCTGCCCCAACCCGGCAAGCGCCGCCACATGCTGGGCTCGATCGGAAGCCTGGGGGAAAACGATAGTTGTCATATTACAAAAGCCAATAAACTCGATGCAGCGTAAGTGTAGATCAGCCACGCAAAACACGTTAAGAAGCCGCATGCTCTTTTGTGCACACCACCTAGGCTAGACCGCTTTCGTTCTATTATGCGCATTATTGTTCGTTTTCTATAAATTTGCTTTAGATAAAGACCCTAGGTGCAGTTCCTTTCTTTTCCAAGTAAAGCTATTTCAGCTCACAAGCCGCCAGACGCAATGTGATACAAAGTGACCTATCCTTTTCAGTAATCGCCATGACTTATATACTCGCACTCGACCAGGGCACATCCAGCACGCGCAGCATCATATTCGACAAGCTGGGGCGTATTGTGTCACTGGCGCAAAAAGAAATCACACAAATCTACCTCCAGCCAGGTTGGGTCGAGCACGACCCGATGGAAATCTGGCAAACCCAACTGGATACCGCTCGCACAGCGATCGCCAAAGCCGGCCTGGCGGCCAGCGACATCAAGGCAATAGGTATCACCAACCAGCGTGAAACCACTGTGGTCTGGAACCGCAAGACCGGCCAGCCCATATACAACGCCATTGTCTGGCAAGATCGCCGCGCCGAACCCACCTGCGCCGAGCTGCGCGAACAAGGCCTGGAACGCCCCATTCTTGATAAAACCGGCTTGCGCATTGACGCCTATTTCTCAGGCACCAAACTGAAATGGATACTCGACCACGTACCGCAGGCCCGCGCCCAGGCGGCCAAGGGTGAGCTGGCCTTTGGCACCGTGGATAGCTGGCTGATCTGGCAACTGACCAGCGGCAGCCAGCACAAAACCGATGTCAGCAATGCGTCGCGCACCATGCTGTTCAACGTGCACACCAACCAATGGGACGCCGAACTGCTGCAAGCGTTAAACATAGAAACGCCACTCATGCCCGAAATTTTGCCATCGGCGGCTGAATACGGAACACTGCACCCCGACCTGCTGGGTCACCCTATTCCAATTTGCGGCGTGGCGGGCGACCAGCAAAGCGCGCTCTTTGGCCAGGCCTGCTTCAGCGAAGGCATGGCCAAGAACACCTATGGCACGGGCTGCTTCATGCTGATGCACACCGGAGCCAAATTCCAGGTTTCGCAAAACGGCCTGGTCACCACCAGTGCGGCGCAAATCAGCCAGCAAACCGAATTCGCGCTGGAGGGCAGCGTGTTTGTTGGCGGCGCCGTTGTGCAATGGATGCGCGACGGGCTGGGCGCCTTCCAGAAAAGCAGCGAAATCGAAGCGCTGGCGCAAAGCGTGCCGGACGCTGGCGGTGTCATGCTGGTGCCCGCGTTTACCGGGCTGGGTGCGCCCTACTGGAAACCGGAAGCGCGCGGCACGATCACCGGCCTGACCCGCGGCAGCACCATGGCGCATATTGCGCGCGCAGCCCTGGAAAGCATTGCGTATCAAAGCGCGTCGCTGCTGCTGGCCATGAGCCGCGATGCCGTAGCCGCTGGCGCAGCTCCGCTGACCGAACTGCGCGTCGATGGCGGCGCTTGTGTGAACGACTTGCTGATGCAGTTTCAAGCCGACTTGCTGGGCATTCCGGTACTGCGGCCCACCATGGTGGAAACCACGGCACTGGGCGCTGCCTACCTGGCGGGCTTGACCTGCGGCGTTTACGCCAACCAGGAAGAGTTGTCGGCCTTGTGGCAAATGGAACGCCGCTTCGTGCCGCAATTGGCAAAAAATGAAGCACTAGCGCTTATGCAGGCTTGGGAGCATGCCGTGCGGCAAACGTGCGCTGATTGAAACATTATGGCCCTGCGCTTTTGAAAAATACTGTGCACAGACGCTGGCGCGTCTGACGGCGCCAATTCGACCTACAATCGGCTATATTTACTGATGGTCTATTCATGCCCGCCCTGAACCCTATTGCCAATTGGCTGGAAAACGAACAAGCATGTAGCGCACGGTGGCATGCGGAAAACAATAGTCCACCGCCCAAGCGCATTATTATTGCTGACGATACCTTAAGCGCGGACACTGCCTATCGGCTGGCCAGCCAGGGCACGGCATTGCTATGGCGGGGCGATTATCAAAATGGGCGGCAGCTTTTACAAGCTCTGGCGCGCCGCGTCGATAAAAAGAAAAAGCTTGCGCGCGCAAAAAACAAACCAGACAGCCCTCCTACTCTGCTGGATGCCTTCAATCAGCATCGCCTGCACCAGTCCCAGCGCACGCAATTGTTGAACAAACTGCTGATAGAACTAGACGCCGATGCGACCATCCCTTTACGGCGCGCCCCCGATGTGCAAGACGCCTGCTGGGCCTCGCTGGGTGATACTCATGAACCTTTCCTATTGTCGCTGCGCGCCTTGCAAGGCATCATAGGTGCGCACGAATGGCGCAAGAAAGGGGTGTTTATTGCGGCTCTGGGCCGCCCTATTCATGTGCATTACGGCGTATTTTCCCCCAATCGCGGTGAATACCTAAACCTGGTGGCGCAAGCGCCTCTGCCAGCCACCAACCTGGCTTTCGACATAGGAACGGGCAGTGGCGTGCTGGCGGCAGTACTGGCGCAACGAGGGGTAAAAAATATCATTGCCACTGATCAAGATCCGCGCGCACTGGCCTGCGCACGCGAAAACATTGATCGCCTGGGTTATGGCAAGGCCATAGACCTGCAAGATGTAGACTTGTTCCCTGCTGGCACCAGCCCGCTCATCGTGTGCAACCCCCCATGGCTGCCTGCCAAACCAACCACACCTATAGAACGCGCTATTTACGACCCTGAAAGCAGCATGTTGCTGGGGTTTTTAAATGGGCTGGCAGCCCACTTGCAAGCGGGGGGCGAGGGCTGGCTGATTATGTCTGACCTGGCCGAGCATCTGGGTTTGCGCAGCCGGGAATTCCTGACACAGGCCATTGCCACTGCGGGTCTGCGGGTGCTTGATCGCATTGACGCCCATCCGCAACACCCCAAGGCCATGGATGCTAGCGACCCCTTGCATGCTGCGCGCAGCGCGGAAATTACATCGCTGTGGCGGCTGACACATGCTTAACGAGGCGTGGCGCCAGTTTGGTTTATGATAAAACATTGCCGGACTGTGCGGGTAACTAGGTAATTTTCAAAAGGCGAATTCTAGGTCATGTTGCAAAAAATCATACTGGCTATTGCTGTTTTCATTATTATCCTGGTGGCGCTTACTTTTGGCGAAAGTATCGCCTACGAAGCATTTGCATGGATCTCCCATATAACGGGGCTGGTCATCCACAATTTTTCAGATATTTACCATGCCGCCAAGAACTACGTTTCCGTCCACGCCGGCAAAGTTCTGGTCGCCCTGCTGCTGACTGTGCCCATCAGCCTCTGGATCATCAAAAACAAGGGTGACGAACTGAACAAGCCCACCAATCATCGCAAAATAGCCATCGTGCTGGCGATTTTCCTGGGTTGGCTGGGTGCACACCGCTTCTACTTGGGCCAAATAGGCTGGGGCGTACTGTATCTGATCATTTTCTATTTCTTTGCACCACTGGTTATCGTGCTGGGCCTGATTGACGCCATCCGCTATATGTTCATGAGCGACGAAGAATTCGCGCTGGTACGCGTTTAACACCGGCGATATTGCTCACTATGTCGTTTGAGCTATTCCCAATTCCTCCTGGGCTGCTCCCTGATGCCCGCTTTGACGAAACACTGATTGATCTGGCCGCGCAAAACGGGCCATCAGCTTGCGTGTGGGAGTCTGAACAAGGCTTGGTGGTGCCACGCACTTACCAGCGCTACGACAACTTCGCCGCAAGCTGCGCCCGCTTTGCCCAGGAAGGCTGGCCGGTTACCGTGCGCCAATCAGGCGGCGGCATCGTTCCGCAAGCGACAGGCATCATCAACCTGAGCCTGGCCTATGCAGTTCAGGGCAAGCCGCTGGATCAGTCTGATGCCGCTTACCTGCTGATCTGCCGGATTATTGCCCAGGCGCTGGACGAATACGGAGTCAGCAGCCATCCGCAAGCGGTAGAAGGTTCGTTTTGCGACGGGCGTTATAACCTGGCAGTGGGTGACGGCGCCAGCGCCAGAAAAGTGGCTGGAACCGCACAACTCTGGCGCCGCCATCCTGGCACTCATACGCAGGATGCCATGCAAATTGTCCTGGTCCATGCCCTGATACTGGCTGCGGTAGATGTAGCAGCCGTCACAACGCAGACCAACAGATTCGAAGCCGCATTAGGCAGCGGCAAACAGTATGCCAGCGAGCGCCTTGCTTCAGTATACGAATTAAGCTTGGCCCACAGCCAGGGGCAAACAAAACCCGCTTTTACCCAGGCACTGAAGACATCGTTGGAAGCCCAGCTACGCCAACCGTAAACTTGTGTGGTGGCTTGCGTAGGCCGGATTGGCGCGAAGCGCGTAACCCGACCAACATCCCCCGTTGAATTCATGCACCTTTGCGCGCATTACAACGTCGCAATCGCCTCAGACAAGGTCGCTGATACATTGCTATTACCCAGTTTTTCGACCAACCCCATTTTATGCAGTTTGCTGCGCACGCGCGCGTTGGCTTCACAGAGGATTACCCGCACCCCTCTGCCTTGCAGGTCAGTGAAAACCTGTTCCAGCGCCTGCAGGCCGGTGGCGTCTATGAATGGCACATGGCCCAGGCGCACAATAAGCACCTTGGGGTCAGTGTGGGTATCTGCCAAGACCCTGTCAAAGGCCTCAACAGCGGCAAAAAAGAATGGACCCTCCACGGTATATACCAGCGTATCGTCAGGCAATCGGCCCAGGCCTTCCTGAGCCAGCTCTTTATCGATGGACACGCCGCTTTGATTGCGCACCACCACACTTTCGGCCATGCGCCGCATAAAGTGCAGCATGGCCAGAACCACCCCAATATTTACCGCCACCACCAGATCGGCAAAAACCGTCAGGCAAAATGTCACCAATAAAATGACGATGTCGGCACGCGGGGCGCGTTTCAGCATTTTTATGACCAGGCGCACGTCGCTCATGTTCCAGGCCACAATGAACAGAATGGCTGCCAGGCAAGCCAGCGGAATATTGGCCGCCAAGGGGGCCAGGAAAAGCAGAACTACAATCAGGGTAAGCGCATGCACCACGCCAGCAATGGGGCTGGTGCCGCCGTTGCGGATATTGGTGGCCGTACGTGCTATTGCCCCTGTTGCCGCAATGCCACCGAACAGCGGTGCAACGATGTTGGCCAGCCCCTGACCAATAAGTTCTTTGTTGGAATTATGACGTGTACCCGCCATGCCATCGGCCACAACCGCCGATAACAGCGATTCAATGGCGCCCAGCATGGCGATAGCAAAGGCCGGGCCTATCAGTTCTATCAGCCGCGATGGCGTCACTTGCGGAAACTGCCAGCCAGGCAGGCCGCGCGGAATTTCCCCGTAGGTGCTGCCTATGGTGGCAACCCCCTTGAACTGGAAAAGCGCCTGAATGGCAGTGACGACGATTAATGCCATCAAGGGACCAGGCACGCGCGCCAGACGAGGAATGCGCGGCGTATAAATCACCAGCAACAAGGCGAACAGGGCCAGCATAGTGGTGGCCCAATCGAACTGCGGCAACACTTGCAACAAATGCCAGAGCTTTTCGTGGAAGTACTCGCCACTGACTGCCGGCAGGCCGAAAAAATCTTTCCATTGGCCTACCCAGATCACCACACCTATGCCCGCAGTGAAGCCGACAATGACCGGAGCCGGTATGTATTTAATGACTACGCCTAGCCGGGCCACACCAAACAGCAGCAAAATGACGCCAGCCATGAGCGTTGCAATTTGCAGGCCATCGACACCGTGCTGAGCGACCACGCCCGCCAGAATGACGATGAAAGCACCCGTGGGCCCGGCAATTTGCACCCGGCTGCCACCCAGCAACGACACAATAATACCCGCGATAATCGCGGTGTAGATACCTTGTTCCGGCTTGACCCCCGATGCAATGGCGAAAGCCATCGCCAGGGGCAAGGCCACGACTCCTACTATCAGGCCAGCGATAATATTTGAAAGCCAATGCTGCCGCCCGAATAAGCCAGCACGATAAGCATCTAGAAATGCAAACATTTCCATCCCAGGTAAGCAATTGTCACGTAAGCCTGATTATAGCGATACGCAAACATGGCACTATTTGCGCAATAACCTGAGACTGTTTGCCAGTACCAGCAAGCTGGCGCCCACGTCGGCAAACACCGCCATCCACATCGTGCCCAGGCCTACCAAGGTAAGAAGCAAGAAGACCAGCTTGATGCCGAGCGCGACACTGATATTTTGTACCAGAATGGCATGTGTGGCGCGCGACAACTGAATAAAGCGTGGAATCTTGCGCAAGTCATCGTCCATCAAGGCCACGTCGGCGGTTTCGATGGCTGTATCGCTGCCCATCGCCCCCATGGCAAACCCGATATCGGCCCGCGCCAGCGCCGGCGCATCGTTGATGCCATCACCCACCATTCCCACTACGCCTTCAAGTGTGTACTGTTCGACAATCCGCAGCTTGTCGTGAGGCATGAGTTCAGCCTGCACACGATCGATGCCAACCTGATCCGCCACGTTTTGGGCGGACGCCTGGTTATCGCCCGACAGCATAGTGGTACGCACACCCAGTCCGTGCAGTTCTGCAATGGCCTGGCGGCTGGTTGGCCTGACGGTATCGGCAACGGCGAACAAAGCCAGTACCTTGCCAGCAGTAGCAAGCGCGGTGACCGTCTTGCCCTGCCGTTGAAGCTCGGTCACGCTGGCAGACACAGCCAAGGCGCCCTTGCCTGCATCGGCCAGCAAACTGCTGACCCAGCGATAGCTGCCCAGGAAGTAGTCAATGCCAGCAATTTGACCACGCGTACCGCCGCCGGCGACGGCCTGGAAATTCTGTACGGGCAACAAGACTATGTTGTCTCGATAAGCACTGGCGACAGCCTGCGATACAGGATGATCAGAGCGAGCGGCAAGACTGGCTGCCAGTTGCTGCAATGCGGCAGCATCGCCCTGGTCTGGGTCCAGTTGCACGAAATCAGTTTGTTGCGGCTTGCCTTGCGTGAGCGTACCGGTTTTATCGAGGGCCAGCCATGCCAGCTTGCGGCCTTGCTCGAGGTAGACCCCGCCCTTGATCAAGATGCCATGGCGGGCGGCGGCGGCCAGCCCGCTGACTATGGCTACCGGCGTGGAAATGACCAGGGCGCAGGGGCAGGCGATAACCAGCAGCACCAGCGCCTTGTAAACCCAATCCACCCATGCTTCCTGGAAAAACAAAGGCGGAACCACGGCCACCAGCAAGGCCAGCAAACACACAAGAGGCGTGTAAACGCGTGAAAACTGGTCTACGAAACGCTGAGTGGGCGCCTTGCTGCCTTGTGCTTCCTGGACCGCATGAATAATACGCGCCAGCTTGGTATTGCTAAACACCGTATCCACGCGGTATTCGAGTTCAGCCGGGCCATTGATGGTGCCAGCATAGACCGCATCACCCACGGCTTTCTCAACTGGCATGCTCTCGCCTGTTATGGGCGCCTGATCTACGGTTGAGCTGCCTGCAACCACCACGCCGTCGAGACCTATGCGTTCGCCCGGACGGGCACGCAGCAGCATGCCAGGCAACACATTTTCAGCTGCCATGCTGGACCACGCGCCATCAGCACCTTGCGCCAGTACTGTTTCCGGCGCCACTTCCATCAGGCGTTCCACCGCATGCCGGGCATGATCCAGAGAGCGCGCCTCGATGAATTCGGCAATGGCGAACAAGACCATGACCATGGCGGCTTCGGGCCAGTTCCCCAGTATCAGGGCGCCGGTTACGGCGATGCTCATGAGGGCATTGATATTGAGATTGCGGTTGGCAATGGCGACAAGACCCTTTTTGTAGGTGCCAAGACCGCTTAATGCGACCGCCAGGATCGCCAACGACAAGCTTGCCCAGCCGGAATCGCCCAGCCACCCCATTGCCTCGGCGCCTATGGCGGCCAGCGCCGCCACGGCAAGTGGCCACCATGGTTTGGCGGGCTCTTCGACGGCTTTGCCCAGCGACTTGCCTGTTTGTGGCAATTCAGGCTCAAAGCCCAGACTTTGTATGGCCTGAATGATGGTGGAAAGTGCCGTGGGGTGATGGTCTACCGTAAGCACCCTTTGCATCAGGTTGAACTGCACACTATGCACACCATCTATGGGTTCCAGCTTTTTACGTATAAGGGCTTCTTCGGTGGGGCAGTCCATTTGCATGATGCGCATGGCCGTGCGCGCTCCGCCGGGCACGTTTTGTTGCAACAGCGGCGGGCTGGATACGGCATGGGCATGATCGTGCGAGTGCTTGTGTGTTTGGCCCTGCGCGGAACAATTTTTTGCCTGGCTGCCGGTGCAATTGTGATGGTTGTGAGGTGGGGAATTCATAAGGTTTTTTGTGCCTGAGTCTATTGCATGCAGACAGTAAACACCTTAAAGTAACTACAAGGTCAAGTGTTTATCAAGGAAAACCAGATGAAAATTGGTGAATTGGCAAAAGCAGCCAACTGCAGCACGGAAACCATACGGTTTTACGAGAAGGAAGGCTTGCTGCCCGAGCCTGGCCGCAACAATAGCAATTATCGCAGTTACCAGGCCGAGCATCTCGAGCGCCTGCGTTTTATCCGCAACTGCCGGACGCTGGATATGGCGCATGAAGAAATCCGGGGACTACTGGCGTTTATAGATAGCCCGCGCGGCGACTGCGCGCCCGTCAATGACTTGCTTGATGAGCACATTGTCCATGTCGATACGCGTATCACTGAGCTCATTCGATTGCGAGAACAGTTGATAGGCTTACGCAAGCAATGTGCAAGTGCGCAGCCAATAGAAGACTGCGGAATTATTCACGGTTTGGTGACGATGGAAACCGAAGAGAAACAACGGTCGGCATCGCACTTGGGGTAGAGCTGTGTTCGTAGGTCGGGTTGGCGCAGCGTAACCCGACACAATTGCTGTGGCAAAAATGCCTGGCGCACTTTCGGATCACGTGTTTACGGCATTTGTTGATGTTGTCTGGTTCTGGTGACGTTGTCCGGGGCGCCAACGCCACGACTACTTGGAACTTACTCTTTCAAACGGTTGATGGCATCCAGGGCCAAATGCGAATGCGCGTAAGCACCGCCGGCACGCATTTCGGCGGCAACCCAAATGGCTTCCATGACTTCCTGTTCGCTGGCCCCCGCCTTGATGGCCCCTTCGGCGTGCCCTTTGATGCAATAAGGACACTGCGTTACGTGCGCTACCGCCACAGCGATCAACTGCTTGGTTTTTTTCGACAATGCCCCTTCGGCAAATACGGCCGCGCTGAATGCCTTGAACGCGGCCATCGGTTCAGGAGCCAGTTCAGCACGCTGCTTGGCGAGTTCTTTGGTCATGGGTGGGTAGACAGGGTGTTCCATGCTTATCTCCGTAAGACAGTAAAAAAACACCCTCAGTATGCCCTTGTTCAGGTGCAAATACAGCCTGGCCGATATGCGGGTGGGGGCTTTCACGGGCGGCCTGATGCTCCATCGTCAGCACGCTATTGCCCGATTGAACATAGGTATCTCCACCCTTGTCATTTTTCTTGATTACTATAAAATCAAAAAGATACTTAGTATTGTATAAAAATACATCAACCAAAGCTATAAGCTATTGGAGCGAGAAGCTCCTATCCCTATCATTCAGGCCATACAAATGACAACCCATAGTTCCAAGTACAAGATATTCTTGAGCGCACTCGTATGTGGCGCTCTGATGACTGCGCCTGCCCTCAGCGCAGCTGACGAAAAATACCCTTCCGGCCCCATCACTATGGTAGTACCCTACCCAGCAGGCGGGTCTAGCGATACCATTGCTCGCGTATTAAGCGGCCCCATCGGCGAACAATTGGGTGTCCAAGTCGTGGTAGAAAATGTGGGCGGTGCTACAGGCTCTATAGCGGCCAATAAGGTACTTAACGCCAAGGCAGATGGCGGGTATTTTTTTCAGGGCTCAGCCAACGAATTAATTTTGCCACCGCTAACAAACAGCGCCATTCGCTTCACGCCTGACCAATTCCAGAATCTGCATCCCATCAATACATCAAACCTGGTGCTATTGGTAAAACAAGACTTGCCCGTGCGCAGCATTGACGACTTTGTAAAGCTGGCCAAAGAGCGCGCCTCTAGCACACCCCTGACTTATGGCACCGTTGGCGTGGGCTCTTTGTACCATCTGGTTGCAGAACGAATGGCTCAAACTATCAAGGCCCCTCTTATTCATGCCCCATACAGGGGCTCAGCGCCAGCAATGCAAGACCTTGCAGGTGGGCAAATCGACTTCACCATCCAGAGCTTTTCCAAAAGCATGAAAGACATGGAAAAAGACGGTCGTTACAAAATCATTGCGATTTTTTCAAAAGATAAGCCTGGCGTACAACAAGAATACGCAAGCATTAGCGATCATGAACTATTCAAAGACTTCGAATATACAACTGGCTCAAGGTATTATGTAAAAACAGGCACTCCTGATCATATCGTTCAAAAACTTAACCAGGCCATTGCCAACGCTCTGCAAGATCCAAAAGTCGTCGCGACACTAGAAGGCGATGGCAGGACGGTATCAAAACCGACATCCGTACCCGAAGCCAAAGACCTCTATCTGGATGAAATCAAGACATATGAAAAAATCATCAAGGAAACCGGATTCAAGCATACCAACTAGCCCCTGACACAAGCGCTTATACGTGCATGGCCATTTGATTTGCGTGCACACATACTGGGAAGGCCATGACGGCTTTCCCAGTAGTCAAGAGAAACAGTTGTATTCAGTATGCAAACGTTCAGCTTGTTCACGTTGGGCTGCTAAGCACCATTGATCCTTTGTACTGTTTCCAACACAAACTTTGCATACTTGCTTTCAAAAGCCTCTGGCGCGTATTCAGACATAGAACCTATCAAGTGCAGTGCGGCATAAGGATTGCCACTTTTATCAACAATAGCAGCACCCAAGCCCAATTCGCTATAAGTTACCTCTTCAACTGATACGCCATAACCTCTGTCTGCGGTTACTTTTATTTCTTGAAGCAGTTGTGATGCTTCGGTGATGGTTCTGGTTGTATGCCTGACGATACTTGATCTCGCCAAGATATCGAGCACCTGCGCTTCATTTAACTTGGCAAGAACCGCACGCCCGCCTGCACTGCTGCAAGCAGCCAGTCGACGACCGGTCAAGGACGAATAATAGTAGTCAGGCTTAGCCTGGTGGCGCATGACATAAACAATGCTTGTGTCATCAAACAGACTAAGGCTGACACGCTGCTGAGTACTGCGACACAACTCTATCAAATGGGGGTTGGCCATTTCAACAAAGCTGTTATTTCGCAAAAAATTAAACGCCAATTCCACGGTTTTCAGGCTCAGCGAATAGCGCTTTGTATTTGGATTTTTAACCAAATAGCCTGCGACTTGCAACGTATGGGTAAACCGCTGAACTGTACTTTTATCGTAACCCGTCAAATGAACAATATCCATGAGGCTTAGGTCTTTTTCATTGCCAATAATGTCCTCAAAACATTGCAATACACGAAATGCCTTTCCAACCGATTTAACATTTAACGTGTCGCTACTTGCCATGTCATTTTCCTTATTATTTGCTAGCTAAATTAATACATCATATTAAGTTTTACCGTCTATAACACCTAAAAACGACTAGCCAATCAATACAGTTCATCGTATATTATCAACAATGCAATACCTAGTATTGCATAAAAATACTTTTTGTACCAGCATGGTGCTGCATTGCAGAGCAGTCAATCAATATTCGGAGCCGCATTAAATGAAAACCAACCAATATCAACGAAGAATCCTTTTAAGTGCACTCTTGTGCAGCGCTGCTTTTCTTACGCCATCTATAAGCTCAGCAAGTGATACATACCCCTCGGGTCCGATCACCATGATGGTGCCCTACCCCGCTGGCGGGCCCAGCGACAGTGTCGCCCGCGCCCTGAATGGGCCAATTGGGCAAGCACTTGGCGCACAAGTTGTCGTAGAAAACGTAGGGGGCGCCACGGGTTCGATTGCGGCAAATAAAGTCCTGCAGGCCAAGCCTAACGGCAGCTATATTTTTCAGGGCACTGCCAACGAGCTCATCCTGCCACCATTGACCAATAGCGCGATTCGCTTTCAGCCAGAACAATTTCAAAACGTTCATCCTCTAACAACGACCAACCTGGTATTTCTTGTAAAGCAAGACTTGCCCGTTAAAAACATTGATGATTTCGTCAAGCTGGCTCAAGAACGCGCATCAACCACGCCCCTTACTTATGGCACAGTCGGCGTCGGGTCTTTGTACCATCTGATAACAGAACGTATTTCAAAAACGATAAATGCAACGCTTATTCATGCCCCATACCGCGGAACCGCGCCGGTCATGCAAGACCTGACCGGTGGGCAAATCGACTTCGCCATCCAGGGTTTCTCTAAGAGCATGATAGACATGGAGAAAGATGGGCGTTACAGAATCATTGCCGTCCTTTCTGCAATAGACAAACCTGAAATATTGAAAGACTACCCCAGCATTAGCAGCTACCCGCAATTCAAAGACTTTGACTATAGAACCGGATCTTCCTACTTTGTAAAAACAGGCACGCCTGACGAGATCATAAAAAAGCTTAACAAGGCTATTGCTCAAGCCCTACAAGACCCGAATGCCATTAAGTTGCTTGAAGGCGATGGCAAGGTTGTTGCCACACCCAAAACACCGGAAGAAGCTGAAAAGGGTTATCTTGAAGAAATAGCCATGTACAAAAAAATCATTGCGGCAACAGGCTTCAAAGGCACAAACTGATTAAAAAAGCGCTTGGCAATTGCCCGGCGCTTTCATTTTTTCGGACTTTCACGCAGATCAACCCCTATAAGAACGCTGACATACCTGTTAGCCATAAAGAGCAAGACAAATGAAACACTACACTGAATATATGCAGGAACACTTCGACGAACTCGCACAGATTCGCAGAGATATCCACCAACACCCCGAACTCGGCTTCCTAGAGCAACGAACCAGCGCCATTGTCGAGCAATTGCTAAAAAAATGGGGTTATGAAGTTCACTCCGGATACGGGACCACCGGATTGGTCGGGGTGCTAAAAAAAGGCGACAGCGCTAAAAAAATCGGTATCCGCGCCGACATGGATGCCCTGCCCATCAGAGAGGACACCAATCTGCCCTACTCCAGCGTGCACGAGAATGTCATGCATGCCTGCGGCCACGACGGCCATACCGCCATGCTGCTGGGCGCAGCAAAGTATTTATCAGAACAGGGCGATTTCTCAGGAACTCTCAACCTAATATTTCAGCCGGCGGAAGAAAGCCTGGGCGGCGCCAGAAAAATGATGAATGACGGTCTTTTCAAAGACCACCCTTGCGACGCCATCTTTGGCATGCACAATGCACCTGGTTTCCCTCAAGGGCAATTGCGGTTTCGCGATGGCGCAGCGCTGTCCTCATCGGACTACGTCACCATTACCATTACCGGTGTTGGCGGACATGGCGCATACCCTCACTTGGCGAAAGATCCTGTCGTCGCTACAGCAAGCATTGTGATGGCGCTGCAAACCATCGTGTCCCGCGAAGTCAATCCTAGCGAACTGGCGGTCATCACCATAGGCGCAATGAATGCAGGCCATATCAACAACGTCATTCCTCAAAAAGCGGTATTGGAACTATCGGTTCGCTCCCTGAATGCCGACGTGCGAGTATTGCTGGAAAAGCGCATCAAAGCCTTGGTAAAGGCGCAAGCCGAAAGCTTTGGTGTACAAGCAGATGTGCTGTACGAACGAGGCTATCCTGTACTGGTGAATAGCTTGGATGAAACCAATTTTGCCCGTAACGCAGCTATTGAGTTCGTTGGCCAAGACAATGTAGAACTGCAGGCTCCGGCACGCTTGGGCAGTGAAGACTTTGCATACATGCTGGAAGAGGTGCCTGGATGCTATTTGTTCATAGGCAACGGCGACGGCGACAAAAATGGATCTTGCGCCGTTCATAATCCCAAGTATGACTTCAATGACAACAACCTGATCACAGGCAGCGCCTTCTGGGCATTCCTTGCCGAGCGCTACCTGAACACCACAGCCTAAGCCTCGTGCCGGCAGGCATACAATGCCATTCCCGGTACGGTGATGTTGTGTTTGCTACAGCGGTTTTGTCGGATCAGCCGCAGGCGTCATCCGACAAACAGCATGCTAAAAAAACACCCCTGCCTTTTACTAAGGCAGGGGTGTTTTACTTTTACTACAACAAGATAACGACTATATGCTTACTGGCTGATTACTCTGCCGCAGCGGTTGCGCCGTAGCCGATGTTCTTGGCGTAGCTTTTTGGCTGAAATACGCCAATGACAACCTGCCAGAATATGGCGAAGGCGCCGACGATGAAGACTACATCACCGAAGGTACGAACCCAGCGCAAAGTGTGCAGGATATCTTGCTGCATGAACTCTTCGCTACGTGCATACCACATGCCTTCGGTAATGCTGGCATAAGCCTGGATAAGACCGATAGGCAGCAAGCTGGTGAAGATCATCAGGACCAGACCCAGGTTCAGACCCCAGAAACCGGTGCGCATCAGCGATTCGCTGAATTTGAAACCAGGCACGATGTAGCGCAAGACCATGAGCGTGAAACCTATGGCCAGGAAGCCGTAGACGCCAAACAGAGCCGCGTGAGCGTGAACCGGAGTCGTATTCAGACCTTGGATGTAATACAGCGAGATGGGCGGGTTGACCATGAAGCCGAATACACCAGCGCCCAGCATGTTCCAGAACGATACTGCCACAAAGCACATCAGTGGCCACTTAACGGCTTCCATCCAGGGAGCGCGTTCTTTCAGGCGCCAGTTTTCCCAGGCTTCGTAACCCAGGATGATCAGGGGTACGACTTCCAGGGCGCTAAAGGTTGCGCCGATAGCCATGATGGGCGTAGTGGTGCCCGAGAAGTACATGTGGTGCAAGGTGCCAGGAACGCCACCCAGCATGAACAAGGAAGCGGCAACCAGGCTGGCTGCGGTTGCGCCGCGGCGCGATACCAGACCCATGGTGGCGAAAATGAAGGCCAGAGCGGTTGTGGCGAACACTTCAAAGAAGCCTTCAACCCAAAGGTGAACCACCCACCAGCGCCAGTATTCCATGATGGTGATGTGAGTGCGCTCGCCGTAGAACAGGCCGGTGCCGTAGAACAGACCAATAGCGATGGTAGACGCAGCCAGCAAAGCCAGCAGGTTTTTGTCACCATCCTTTTTGAAAGCGGGCAACATGCCGCGCAGCATCAGTAGCAGCCAGAATGCCAGGCCCAGGAACTTGACGATTTGCCAGAAGCGGCCCAGTTCAAGATATTCGTAGCCCTGATGGCCAAACCAAAAATTCAGCTTGGCCGGCATGATATGGCTAAGTGCCAGGAAGTTGCCGATGTAAGAACCCACCACCAACACTACCAGTGCCCAGAACAGGATGTCGACACCCAGTTTTTGGTACTTGGGATCTTTGCCACCGTTAATGACGGGAGCAAGAAACAGACCCGCTGCCAGGAAGCCCGAGGCGATCCAGAACAAGGCAGTTTGCAAGTGCCAGGTACGCGTGAGCGAGTACGGGAACCATTCCGAGATATTGATGCCGTAGAAGGTTTGCCCTTCGACGGTATAGTGCGCCGTCAGCCCGCCCAGCAACACCTGTGCCATGAACAGAGCAACAACCAGGAACAGATACTTGCCCAGCGCCCTTTGCGATGGCGTCAGAGGTCCAATGGTCAGAGGATCTTTCTTGGGAGCCTCGGGTTCAGGGTGCTCGCGGTGCATGAAAGCCCAACCCCAGACCAGGAAGGCAATACCGGCCAGCAAGATGACCACACTGGCCACCGACCACATCACGTTGGCTGCCGAAGGACGGTTATCGACCAACGGCTCTTTGGGCCAGTTATTGGTGTAGGTGACGTGGCTATTGGGACGCTCGGTAGAGGCAGCCCATGACAACCAGAAGAAGAACTTGTTCAGGTCTTCGCGACGGCTTGCATCAGGCAGCGTATCTTCCTTCATGGCGTAGCTTTGACGCGTACCCTGGAGTTCAGGCGCTGAACCATACAGCCTGCTGTAGTAGTCGCCGGTTTGAGCCATGGCCTGCGCGCGACGCTCGGATACGGTTACCACCCCAGTTTCTGCATTCAGGCTATTGAAGCGATATTCGGTTTTAAGCTGATCTTTCAGGATAGCTTGCTGCCCGATATCGAGTTTGTCGAAAGCGACACCTGCAGTTTCCTGAGCGGCAATTTCCAGCCACGCCAAGAGTTCGCGGTGCAGCCAATCGGCGCTCCAGTCGGGAGCCTGGTAGGCGCCATGCCCCCAAATCGAACCCACCTGCATGCCGCCTGTGCTTTGCCAGGCGGTTTGACCGTCAAGGATTTGCTCTTGGGTCATCAATACCTTGTTGGAAGGCGTGACAATGACCTGCGTTGGTATCGGCGGAACCTGCCGATAAATTTCGACTCCGCTCCATCCGAGAGCGGCGAAAGTTACTGCAAGCACTGCCAGCAATAACCACCATAACTTCTTATATTCACCCATGATGGGCTCCTTTTGCTACTTGTGAGGCATTTAAAAACAGCACGTTGTTTTCAAGATGAATGTGCTGCATCAGGTCTTCTTTGAAGGCGTTAAGACCCCCATACAATGCGCGCCAGGTGTTGCAGGCATTGACGGGGGGCGTGATATTGTTGGTAAGACGTAAAATGCTGTCGAGCGCGGTGCCGTGCTGCTCGTGCTCGAAACGCATGACGGAAATAGGCGCCTGCGCCTGAGCGCCCATGCCGCGAACCAGCATAGGAAAAAGCACTTGCTCTTCTTTCATCATGTGGCTTTCGAGTTCTTGTTGCAGCCCTTCCAGCAAGTCTGCCAGGCCGCTAGGGCAACCTGGCCGGCCGGTATGTACGTGCTCGACCCGACGCGACAAGCGGATAAGTTCTGGCAACTGCACACGGTGGCGCTCGTGAAAGCGCGTCACAATATGAGCAACCAGTTCTTCAACAGCAGCCTCGCGCCAGTCGACCCCAAACGCAGGGTCGGTGCCCAGCGTGTTCAGGGCGCCAACCACGACGGCAAGATCCAGGCCTTGTTGTTCAGTTGCTTCGGCCAGAGTTTTGTTGCCACCACAGCAAAAATCAAGCTGAAACTCGTGAAAGACACGTGTTGCGCCTGGAATCGCACTGGCAAGAGCACCCAGCGTTTGATCCGGCAAGTTCTTGTTCATACTGCTAGTTCCTTCTAATGGTTTTTAATCCCATATCAGTACAAGCAATATGTGTGCCAACTTTTATTTCCTTATTTTTCAAGGCTAATCGAATCAAAGGGTAGTATAAACCCTAGTTTTTAGGGTTTTATTTACCCTGTAAGGGTATAATTAACCACATGGATCAACTTTTACTGGCCGACCTGGTCACCGACTTGCCCAATGCCGTCAGACTGCAACGGGCCGTACATACATTGCGCGAACGCTTTTGTTGCGATGCCGTAGGGTTGCTGGGCCTGGATACCGACAGCCTGCGGCTGGTTGCGGCTTCGGGTCTGGCCCACGAAGCCCTGGGTCGCCGCTTTGTGGTGGCTCAGCACCCACGCTTTGCCACCATATTGTCACGCCGCGAACCAACCTGGTTTGAACCCGGCAGTGTGCTCCCCGACCCCTACGACGGCCTGCTCGATGATCGCAAAGGCAGCCCCCTGCCTGTACACGACTGCCTGGGCATGAGCCTGTATATAGAAGGCCGCTTATGGGGAGCAGTAACCCTGGATGCCCTGAAAACCGGCACCTTCGACGATGCGGCGCGGGCCGAACTGCAACGCTATGCCCTGATGCTGGCCGCCGCCATACGCATGACCGGGCTGGAAAAAGAAAACCGCAACCTGAGACAAATGGGCAGCAACGTCAGCGATTCCATGCAAATCCTCGACGAAAATGAAATCATCGGCTCCAGCCCGGCCATACTGGAACTGCTGCACGAACTCGACGTGGTTGCCGACTCTGACCTGCCTGTGCTGCTGCTGGGGGAAACGGGCGTGGGTAAAGAACTATTCGCCCGGCGGGTGCATCGCCATTCCCGACGCAGGGCCAAACCCATGGTTCACGTCAACTGCGCCGCCCTGCCTGAATCGCTGGCAGAGAGCGAGTTATTCGGACACGTGAAAGGTGCATTTTCAGGCGCCACCAGTGACAGGGCCGGCCGTTTTGAAACAGCGCAAGGCGGCACGCTGTTTCTGGATGAGGTTGGCGAACTATCGCTGTCGATACAAGCCAAGCTGCTGCGTACTCTGCAAAATGGCGAAATCCAGCGCCTGGGTACTGACGAAACCATTAAAACCGACGTGCGCATTATTGCCGCCACTAATCGCCAGCTAAAAGAAAGTACTCTGGCGGGCGACTTTCGCGCCGACCTGTATCATCGACTTTCCGTTTATCCGGTACATATTCCTCCGCTACGCGTGCGCGAGCGCGATATTCTGATATTGGCTGGCCACTTTCTTGAGTTCAATCGTACGCGTCTGGGTCTACGGGGCGTACGGCTGTCGTATTCCGCCGAGCGGGCTTTGCTGAACTATAGTTGGCCAGGCAACGTGCGAGAACTCGAGCATGTCATCAGCCGCGGCGCCCTGAAAATGCTCAGTCGAGGCGCATCGCGCGACCAGATACTTACCCTGGGCCCAGAATTGCTGGATCTCGATGTGGCTGAGCCAATCAGCGAAAGTTTCCAGGATACCCAGATAACCGGGGTTGGCAGCTCGGGCCTGGCCATGACCGACACTTTTACCCCGGAAAATGAAGACGACCTCTATGCGAATGAACCTTTCTATGGCGCCGGCTCGTCATTGATCTCTAATCCGGCCAGCCCGCTGGGCACGCAACAAAAAATCCTGCCTATGCGCCTGGCGCTGGAACACTGCCAGCGCGCGGCCATACAGCATGCACTCACTGCCAACAGCCATAATTGGGCACAAGCCGCCCGCTCATTGGAGCTGGATTCCAGCAATTTGCATAAACTGGCCAAAAAATTGGGGTTGAAGTAGGTACAAACTGCCAAAGCACTTAGCGCCGCTTGTCGGATTACGCCTTTGGCTAATCCGACAAGCGCATCTGTGACTTAGCGGCCCATGGCTTTGGCGCTGACCCCGCCGGCCATGCCCATGTTGGTGTTGGGGAAGTCGATGATGCGCACGCGCACTTCGCTTTCGGGCATGCCGGTTGCATCGAAACCTGCACGGCTCAATGCCGCGATTAACGCCGCCTTCAGGGCTTCGGTGCGACCTTCAATGAACTCAACAACAAACATGAGGCCAGGAGTATTGAATTCGCCTGCATTCAAGTAATGACCATCAGTGATTTCGTTGAGTATGACGCGCACGCCGGAAACGGGAGCACCTATGCTTTGCACGACCGCATCGCTGGCCCCTTGCAGCAGTTGTTTTTTCTGATCGGCGGAAAGCTCTGTAGTAGCGGAAATAGTAACGTACGGCATATGGTCTCTGTGTGGATGAAAGGATGGCACACCATAATCCAACATTGACTTGCCCGCAAGAGGAAAACCGCCAACCAGCATCGATGTCAGCCCTTAGGCGCAAGCAACAATTTGTCATTGACGTCGCGCAGTGCTGCTTCATTCAGATTGCCGGCCAGCGCAGCCAGACGTAAAGAGTCCATGATCCAGCCTATGCCTGTTTCCAGCAAAGCAAGCCGGGCTGCGGACACCGCATGCTCGGCGTCGAGCAGTTCGAGCGTAGTCCGGTCACCCACGGCATGGCCAAGACGCGTGGCGTCCAGTCTAGCCTCGGTAGCCACCAGCGCCAAGTGTCGTGCCGACAAACGGCTAGGGCCGGTATCGACACCTAGCCAGGCTGCACGAGTTTGCAGCTCGACCTGCTGTTGCAAACGCCTACCGTCGAATCGCGCTTTATCGCGCAAATGCAATGACTCTTGATATTTTGCATCGCGATAACCACCTGTAAACAGGGGGATATTCAGTTGTAAACCCACCATCCAGTTGTCGGTTTTACTGGAAGCCGCGCCAAAACGACCACTACCATGCAGTCTGTCGTAGCTGGTCGCGCCCACGAGTTCCAGCGTAGGCGCTGCAAGCGCCCCATGCCTGTTAGCCTCTTCCTGAGCAACACCCTGCTGCTTCTCCTGTATCAACAATGCCGGATTATGGCGGCGCGCCAGTTCCAGCCATTCGTCAAGTGACGCCCTGCCAGGAGCTACCATATTGCGATCCAGCCTCAGGGCTGCCAGGGCTGATGGCCGCAAATGGGTCAGATCGAAAAAAGCCGCAGCTTTGATTTGCAGGTTGGTATCGGCAAGCAGGACTTGCGTCTTGATCGCTTCGGCGCGCGCAACGGCCTCGTGGGTATCAGTGATCGGCTTGTCACCAAGCTGGTAGCGGTCGCGCACCTCGGCCAGCGTACGCTCCACCGCGCGCTCCTGTTGGCGCAGCACCTGCAAGGCCTGATCCGCCAGCATAAATTCGAAGTAGCGTTCAGCGGCACGCAGCATGAGCGTCTGTTGTGAATTCAACCATTCGAGATCGGCCATATCGGCGGCAAGCGTGAGCTGACGGCTTTGCGCCCGCCGCTCGCCATCGATAATCGGCTGCCTGGCCATCAGGGAATAACGCTCCAGCGTGCCATTGCGCACCGAGGTATCAAAAGCGACGCCTGTTGACTCGCCAAATTCCGACGCTGAAAAGCGGGCGCCGCTGACGCTGGAGTTATTGGCCATGCGCCCCACTGTAGCGCTGAGTTGCGCGGAAGGCAGCCATAGGGCACGCGCCTGGTCACGCCTGGGCTGCCCTGCCCGGGCAGCAGCCTGGGCAGCAAAAAATTCGGGGTCATGCTGCTGCGCCGCCTGCCAGGTTTGCCATAGGTCTGCCGCGTAAACAGGCCATGCCGGCAGCAGCAACGCCAACAACAGGCTGGCCAGCCTAGCTTTACGAACCTCAGCGGCAAACCAGCCCCCGCTACCGCCCCGTATCATGAAAAACATACGACTCCCCTGCTCAGTTTGGCCTGGCGCCAAGCTTGCGTAGCAACACTTCCATCAGGCACCATTCTGTAAGCCCGCTTTGCAGAATATTGACGCCGACAAAAGCTGTGAACGCCAACCACCACTGACTGACGAATACGGGGCTGGCCGGCGCACCCAGCGCTAGCGAAACCAGAATAAAAAGCCCTGCGACCAAACGGACGATTTGCCAAGATGTCATGACTGCTCCTTTTGCATAGTGATGAAAGCGTGACGGTTATGGAAAGCGGTGTAATACAAGAGCGGAATCAACACCAGCGTAAGCAAGGTGGAAACCAAAATCCCGAATATGAGGGAAATGGCCAGGCCATTGAAAATAGGATCGTCAAGTATGAAAAACGCCCCCAGCATGGCGGCCATGCCGGTCAGCATGATGGGCTGGGCACGAACAATGACCGAACTGACCACGGCTTCCTTGAATGCAACGCCGTCGCGCAGTTGAAGATTAATGAAGTCAACCAGCAAAATGGAATTGCGCACGATGATGCCAGCCAGGGCAATCATGCCTATCATGCTCGTTGCGGTATATTGCGTGGAAAGCAAGGCATGACCAGGCAATACACCGATGATGGTGAGCGGAATGGGCGCCATGATGATCAGCGGCGTCAGGTAAGACGAAAAATGCGCCACCACCAGCAGGTAGATCAGCACCAGGCCCACGGCATAGGCCGCAGCCATATCGCGGAAGGTCTCGTAGGTAACCTGCCATTCGCCGGCCCATTTGATGGCATATTCGCGATGCGGATCCTGGGGCGGGCTGATGAAATGCTCGGCCAGACGGCCTCCGCCCGGCGGCTCTATGCCAGCCAGCGCGTCACGTGCGCTAAACATGGCATACAGGGGGCTATCGACCCGCCCGGCCATGTCGGCCGTAACATAAACAACCGGCAGCAAGTCTTTATGATGCACAGGCTCTTCACGCTTGCTGTCGCTGATGCTCACCAACTCCCGGATGGGAACCAGACTGCCGTCCGCCGCGCGCACCGCAAGTTGCAGCAAAGCGTCGAGGTTGCCGTGCTGTTCCCCAGGCAGTTGCACAATGGCGGGAACTGGATACTTGGCGCCATCATGCATGTAGGTCACGGCTACGCCGCCCAGCCCGGCCTGCAAGGTCTGGACTATGGCTTGCTGCGATATCCCAATCAGGGCCGCCTTGCGACGATCGACCAACAGCAATAGCCGAGGCGCCTCGGCGATGCTGCTGTCATCGATATCGACCATGCCGGCCGTGCGCTCGAAAACCGACCGCAGCGCCTTGGCGACCTGGCGCCGGCCTTGGGCATCGGGGCCGTACACTTCCGCAACAATGGGAGCAAGCACCGGCGGCCCTGGTGGCACTTCCACCACTTTCACATTGGCGCCAAAGCGCTGCCCAATTTCCTGCAAGGCGGGACGCATGCGCATGGCGATAGCGTGGCTTTGGCTGTTGCGCTGGCTTTTATCGACCAGGTTGACCTGGATGTCGCCAACCTCGCCGCCCGTACGCAGATAGTATTGCCGCAGCAGGCCATTGAAATTAATAGGCGCGGCGGTACCGGCATAGGCCTGGTAATTAAGCACTTCAGGAGCGGCAGCCAGATAACCCCCCAGCTCGCGCAAAACAGCGGCGGTTTTCTCGACGGGGGTGCCCACAGGCATATCGACCACCACCTGGAATTCAGACTTGTTGTCAAAGGGCAACATTTTCAGTTGCACCAGGCCCGCCACCGGCAGCAGCAAAGACAAGGCAATGACAAACGCCACGGCCAGGCTCAATAGACGCCGGTTGCGTCGACCGCGCCTGTCATCAAGAAAAGGCTGGAATAATCGCTGGAAAAACGACGCCAACCACGAAGACAGCCGGGATGAAGGCTGATTGGCGCCCACGCCATGACTGTTTTTCATCCATAAGCGCGCCAGCCAGGGTGTCAGCGTGAAGGCAATCCCCAGAGACAAGAGCATGCCCATGCTGGCGTTGATGGGAATGGGGCTCATGTAAGGCCCCATCAACCCGGTTACGAAAGCCATGGGCAACAACGCAGCGATCACGGTAAAAGTAGCCAGTATGGTTGGGCCGCCCACTTCATCGACCGCGCCGGGAATGACCTGGGCCAGCAGTTGCCCAGGCGACAACTGCTGGTGCCGATGGATGTTTTCGATGACGACAATGGCGTCGTCAACCAAAATTCCTATGGAAAATATCAGGGCAAACAGCGACACCCGATTCAGGGTAAAGCCCCAGGCCCATGAGGCAAACAGGGTTGCCGCCAGCGTCAGTCCGACCGTGACGCCCACAATGGCCGCCTCGCGCCTGCCCAGCGCCACGAATACCAGCAAGACCACCGACAGTGTCGCAAAAAGCAGTTTCTGTATCAGTTTTTCGGCTTTATCGTTGGCCGTTGCACCATAGTTACGGGTTTCCGCCACACTGATATCGGGTGGAATCAGGGTGTTTTCCAGCTCAGCCACCCTTTGCATGATGGCTCTGGAAACCGCGATGGCATTTTCACCGGGCTTTTTCGTAATAACCATGCTGACGGCGGGATATTCGCCCCTCTGCCCGCCCGCCACACCGTGCCATACATAGCGCGAAGGCAACGGCGGGCCATCGCGAACCGTTGCGACATCTTGCAGGAATACGGGCCGTCCCCCCTGCACCCCCACCAGCAGTTCTGCAACTTCTTGAGCGCTTTGCAGAAACAGCCCTGATTCCAGCGCCACCGACTGGTTCTCACGCAAGAGCTCGCCTGACGGCGCGCCCAAATTGGCTGACTGCAAGGCCATGCGCAGGTCTTGCACGCTTAGCCCGAAGCCGGCCATGCGCGCGTGGTCGATATCGACCAGTACGGCGCGCCCAGGGCCGCCGATGGTGGCGACTTCACGCGTACCGGGAACACGCTTCAGGTCGAGCTCGATGCTATAGGCGATACGCTCCAGATCATAGGCGCCGATATCCGGGTTTTTACTGTAAAGCGTCAGCGTGACGATGGGAACATCGTCGATACCCTTGGGCTTGATCAAGGGCTGCCCCACACCCAGCCCGGCAGGCAGCCAGTCGGCATGCGAGTGTATGGTGTCGTACAGTTGCACCAAGGCCTCGGTTCTTGGCACACCCACCTTGAACTGCACCGTCATGACCGCCATGCCCGGGCGTGACAGCGACATGACATGTTCGACCCCGACCATTTGCGACAACACCTGTTCAGCAGGCGTTGCCACCATGTGCTCGACGTCGCGCACCGATGCACCAGGAAACGGGATCAGGACATTGGCCATCGTGACATTGATTTGCGGCTCTTCTTCGCGAGGGGTGACCAGTACAGCGAACAGGCCAAGCAGCAAAAGCGCCAGAGCCAGCAATGGGGTAATTTGCGCCGATTGAAAGTTGGCTGCGATGCGGCCGGAAATACCTAGTGACTTATGCATGCCCGCCCTCAGTGCAATCTGGCGGCTGCTTGCGGGTCGAGCGCCACACGTTCACCGTAATCAAGACCAGACAAGACCTCAATCTTGTCACCATAAGCCGGCCCCAGGCGAACCTGCCGCAGTCTTGGAGCCCCATCAGGCCCGATCACATAGACGCCGGCCAGTTCCGCGCGAATGACAACGGCGCGCGCAGGTACATACAAGCCACTACCCGCCACCGCAGGCACCGGCAACCACACCTTGGCAAACATGCCAGGCGCCACGGCCTGAATGCCGAAAGGCAAGGCTAAATGGATGCGGGCGGTATGGGTGCCCGTATCCATGACCGGAAGCAGGCGTGTGCCAACCGGAACCAGCCTGCGCGGCGGCTGTCCGGCCAGTTCAATTTCGACCTGCGCTTCGAGCAGGCTGGCGTCGATAGCACTTTGGGCCACGGCGACCGCCACGCGCAAGTGTGCCGGATCGTAGAGTTCGAGTAGTGGACGGCCCGGCATGGCCATGTCGCCCAAGGCCACGGCAAGCCCGGAAACAATGCCGTCGTAAGGCGCTCGAATCAGATGAAAATCTGACTGCGTACCAGCACCCGCTGCCTGGGCAAGCTGCGCCTCGAGCGTGGCCGACGAAGCCTGGTACTGAGCCTGGGCGCGCTCTAGTGCGGCGTCGCTGATGTACTGTTTATGATGCAGTTGCCGCTGCCGCTTGAGCTCTTTGGCTGCAACATTGAGCACTGACTGGGCAACTTGCACTTGGGCCTGGCTGGCTGCCGCCGCCTGATCAGAAGCAGTTGAGTCGATACGCAGCAACACCTGCCCCTGCCTGACCGCATCGCCCTCTCTCACTGCCAGGGCAATGACGGCGCCCGCAACTTGAGGTGCAATAACGGTACGACGCACGGCTTCAACTGTGCCGTCGAAGCCGGCGCGCACCGGCACATTCAGACGCTGCACCGTCGAGACAGACAATGATTGCCCCACCGCTTGCGCCAACGAGACATTCCATGGCACTGTCGCCAACATCAACAACCCAAACACATATCGCCGCCGCATTCACCCCTCCGTCATTACCCTGAGATATCAAAAACCAATATGGTCGTGCGCCGCCCTTGCAGCTTATTCTTGCAGGATTATGAAGCTATTTGGTTAATTAATCAATTAGCTAAATAACAAAACAGGGTTTACGTCAGATTCCACATGCTTCACAATAGGCATGTCATGAACCCCAAAGTCATCAATATGAATAATCTACCCGTCGAGGCGCTGGATCAGGTAGCCGCCTATTTTCGCGCGCTATCTGAACCGACTCGGCTCCATATCCTGAGCCTGCTGCGCGATGGCGAACGCAATGTAGGTGAGCTGGCTCAGCTCTGCGACTACACTGCGGCAAACATATCCAGGCATCTGTCCATACTTAACAAGCACGGCTTGGTCGTCCGCGAGGGGCGCGGCACTTCAGTGTATTACCGCATGGCCGACGAATCCGTCTATGCCTTATGCGACTTGGTTTGCGGCAACATCGCCAGGCAACTGGAAATCACGGCCCACAAGGGCAAGGCATTTTCCCAAACGGGCATGCATACAAAGAACACATCTGGCCAAGACAAAAAACCGTAAGGAAGTCGTCATGCCGTCTCCTCGAGCAGAAACTTTTTTTGATCCCAAAACATCCACGTTTTCCTATGTCGTGCATCAGAATGGCAACCCAGCTTGCGCCATCATTGATTCGGTACTTGATTACAAGGCCGCATCGGGCCGCATCATTACCACATCGGCCGACCGCATCATCGACTACGTCGAAAAAAACCAGCTTCAGGTGCAATGGATACTGGAAACCCACGCTCATGCCGATCACTTGTCGGCGGCGGCCTATCTGAAGACGCAACTAGGAGGCAAAATCGCCATAGGCGAACAAATCACACAGGTTCAACAGGTTTTCAGCAATATCTTCAATCTTGAACACAAAGTCATTCCTAACGGTTCGCAATTCGACTATCTGCTGCATGATGGCGAGGTGTTTTCCATCGGCGACATCAGTGTTACCGCCCTGCACGTGCCTGGGCACACTCCTGCTGACATGGCATATCGCGTGGAAGGATTAGGTATTTTTATTGGTGATACCTTATTCATGCCAGATGTTGGTACGGCACGCTGTGACTTTCCTGAGGGCGATGCCCAACAGTTGTTCACATCGATACAGAAAATTCTTGGCATGGGCGACGACACTCGCCTTTACCTGTGCCACGATTACCCGCCGGAATACCGAGAGCCCCAATCCAGCATCACCATCGGAGAGCAACGCAAAAGCAATATCCATGTGCACGACGGCATCGACGCCGCCAGTTTCATTGCCATGCGCAAGGCACGCGACCAAACGCTATCCATGCCGGCGTTGATGCTGCCCGCCATACAAGTCAATATTCGCGCTGGCCGCTACCCAGAACCCGAAGGCAATGGCGTACGCTATTTGAAAATCCCGTTGAATCAGCTGTAAATACGTTAACTTCAGCCTTAATGGCGCTTGCCTAAGCGAGAGGTCGGGGTGTGCTCGGACTGCGGGTGTCGGATTACGTGCCTGACGGCGCTAATTCGACCTACGGTCTACAATCCTGTTTATCTCTTTTATTCTCAACAGGCACCTGACTCCGTAAACATGAACTACCTAGCCATCAAACATCTGCACACGACAGCCGCTACGCTGAGCATACTGTTTTTTATCATACGCGCCTACTGGTCGGTGACCGGATCCGGCCTGCTGCAACGGCGCGTGGTCAAGATTACGCCTCATATCGTCGATACTGTCCTGCTTGTTTGTGGCGTTACCTTGTCAGTCATGCTGGGTGCCGCCGGCATGCAACCATGGGTGCTCACCAAGATGGTACTGCTGGTCGTTTACATTGGCGTTGGCACCATTGCCATCAAGCGCGGCAAAACAGCCAAAACACGTGGTGTCGCGGCCATCATTGCCATTGCCATCTTCTTCTACATTGTCGGTATCGCGCTTAACAAAAGCCCTGCATCGTGGTTTGTGTAAGCTTGTCATGACATCAACTTACGCGCCCGTGGCGTAACCACCTTCTTGTCTTTACCAGTTGCCCATCAAATGCTGCACTGCCAGGCTGCTTGCGCATACCGCCACCCATACCCCCAGGCCCAGCAACACGGGCCGGACACCCGCCGTAAGCATGCGCCGCAAATCAGACGACAGGCCAATGGCGCTCAGGGCGAGCACAATCAGAAACTGAGCCAGCCACTGCAAGGGCAGGTCTAATACAGCAGGAACCAGGCCACTGGAGCGTATGGCCGAAGCCACCAGGAACCACAATATGAACCAGGGAAAGATGCGCGCCAGGCTGAAGCGGCCGCCTCTCTGCTGCTTGTTGCGCCAGGCCTCGATGGCGACCAGCCCCAAACAAATTGGGATAATCAAGGTGGCGCGCGTCAGCTTGACGATGGTGGCGTAATCGCCCGCCGCCTGGCTATAGCTATAGCCCGCCGCAACGACTGATGACGTATCGTTGATGGCCGTGCCCGCCCACATGCCAAACCCCATATCCGACATGGCCAGCCAGTGCCCCATCAACGGAAACAGCAAGACGGCGATAATGTTGAAAATGAAAATGGTGGTAATGGCAAAAGCGGTTTCATGATCGTCGGGCTTGATGATGGGAGCCACCGCCGCAATCGCCGACCCACCGCAGATAGCTGTTCCCACGCCTATCAACACCTTGAGCCGGGACGGGATTTTCAGCCATTTTCCTAGAAAATAAGCGGCCCCGAAAGCCACCACAATGGTGACCAGAGTCACCGATAACGACTCCATGCCGGTTTTTGCCACTTGCTGAATGCTCAGGCCAAAACCCAAGGCAATAATGGACCACTGCAACACCTGCTTGGAAGCAAATTGCAGCCCCGGCCTGAACACCGGCCCCACGCCAACAATATTGCGTATGGCCATGCCCAGCACTATGCCAAATACCGGCCCGCCCACAATAGGAAACCAGCGACCCAGCAGCATGGCGCAGGCCCCCACCGCCACGGCCAGTGCAAGCCCGTACCACAGCGAGGGCACACCCGGCTCTGCATGTTGGCGAGACTTGCCGCGCAAATATCCACGAGCCGCCGCAGTGCCGGCTGATGAAGACAAGGGGGCTGAAACAGTTACAGGCATGTGCCGTACCTTATTTAGTAAATAACCTGAAGTTATTTTAAGCACAGCCTTATAATAAATTAATTCACAAATATTTATTGAAGGTATAAAATTTACTGATGCTTGGAATCAGCGTGCGCCAACTTGAAGTGTTCGTCAGCATTGCCGCTACTGGTACGGTCGGTGCGGCCGCGGAACGCTTGTTTGTTACGCAACCGGCTGTCAGCATGGCGCTGGCCGAACTCGAACGGCAACTCAATACCCGATTATTCGATCGCGAGCGTGGTCGTCTGCACCTGAGCCTGCGCGGCAAAGAACTCTTGCCCATGGCCCAGGAAGTCATTGAACGCATACACGAAATGCTGCGCCAGACCGGTGAACAGCCTCAACAGCTTACTGGCGAACTGCGCGTAGGCGCCAGCAACACCATAGGCAACTATCTGGTGGGAGAACTGCTGGGGCCATTCGTAGCACAACATCCACAGGTATCGTTGCAAGTCAGCGTGGAAAATACCGCAAGAATTGCCTCCAGCCTGCTGGAGCACCGCATCGATGTGGGCTGCGTAGAAGGCCCGGTCAATCATGCCTTGCTCGACATCATTGCATGGCGCGACGACGCCCTGGTGGTTTGCGCTGCGCCATCGCATCCACTGGCGCAGCACACCGACCTGAAAACCCGGCATTTCAAAGACGCCCAATGGATACTGCGTGAACGCGGTTCAGCCATGCGCGTGATGGCTGAACAAGCACTGACGTCTTTGCCGCCCGGACGGATACTTCTCGAGCTGGGCCAAGTGGAAGCCATCAAGCAAGCCGTCATTGCCGGCCTGGGCATAGCCTGCCTGCCGCAGGCTGCTACCCAGGACGCTGTTGCCGTGGGGCGCCTGAAAATTCTTCATACTCCTTTTTTAAATCTGCACCGGCGTTTATCATTGGTGCTGCATAAGTCTCGCTACCGCGGCGCCCTGATAGACGCATTTGTGCTCAGCCTGTTTGCTGAAAACAGCTAAGCTTCCTGAACCGCCAAATCGCATGCCGTAGGCCCGATTTGCACAGCCAAGTGCGTAAGTCGACACTGAACAACCCTAGCCAGTCAGCGCAGTGGTATCGTGTAATACAAGCAACATTCAGGAGTACAGAAAATCATGCGCGACCAAATCCAGCTGCCCACCAGCGCAACTGCCAGTCTTCCCCCTTATGAAACCATTGCCCTGGTACTGCAAGGGGGCGGAGCCCTGGGCGCTTACCAGGCTGGAGTCTACGAAGGCCTGCACGAAGCCGGCATTGAACCGACCTGCCTCGCAGGGATATCGATCGGGGCACTCAACACGGCCATCATTGCTGGCAATCCGCCTGAAAAACGCATGGCTCGCCTCACCGAATTCTGGGAAACCATCTGCCAGACCAATTCCGGCTTCACCCTGCCCCCATTTGTCGAGCAGTCGTTATTCAACCTGAACGATACGGTACGCCAGTCCATCAGCGCCTGGCATGCCGCCAGCGCCATCATAGATGGTCAGAAAGGCTTCTTTTCCCCACGCTTTCCGCCTGCTCCGCAAATAACGCCGGGCAATCCAAAAGCCGCCAGCTACTACGATACTTCCGCACTGAAAAGCACCCTTGAACGCCTATGCGACTTTGACCGCATCAATTCAGGCCAGCATCAGGTGTCGGTGGGCGCCGTCAACGTGCGCACGGGCAACTTCGTTTATTTCGACAATGCCAAGATTACACTGCGCCCCGAGCACTTCATGGCGTCCGGCGCCTTGCCGCCTGCCTTTGCCGCTGTGGAAATCGATGGCGAGTACTACTGGGACGGTGGCCTGGTATCGAACACGCCATTGGCCTATGTGCTGGAATCCAGGCCCTTGCGCGACACCCTGACTTTCCAGGTCGACTTATGGAGCGCGCGCGGCGCAGTACCTTCCAACATGAGCGAAGTCTCTGACCGCATCAAGGAAATTCAATATTCCAGCCGTACACGCCTGATTACCGAACAATTACGTTGGCGCCAGCACCTGCGCCATATTTTGCAGCGCATGCTCGACGATATTCCACCCGAGACGCGCGCCAGCAACACGTACTGCCAACTGGCGCAAGACATCGCGTGCAGTAAACGCTATAACGTCATCCACCTGATTTACCGCAACCAGCCTTACGAACAGCACTATAAAGACTTCCAGTTCGGGCTGGCCACCATGCGTGACCACTGGAAAAGCGGCTTGCAAGATATACGCAAAACGCTCGAAGACCCTGAACGCCTGGCCATGCCCGATAACGTATCAGGCTTTGTCACACATGACGTGCACCGCGAAGAAATTGAGCAGAAAATGCAGGCCAACAGCGTGCCCGCCAAGGCAGGCGCCAACCTGGTCGAGAAGTAAGTTTCGGGTTACGGTGTGCGACTAGCGCTTCCCCAACACCACCGCGCCAGCCAGCACAAATGCGGTCCCGGCCAACTGTAATGGAGTAATGGGCTCGCCCAGTATCCAGTTGGCCAGAAACAACACCGATACCGGGCCCATCAAACCCAATTGCGAAGTAAGCGGCGCCCCGATGCGGGCCACCGCCCACATGATCATGAAGGTAGGCGCAACGGTATGAACCACAGCATGCAACAACGAGTACTGGTACACCGGCCAAGGCTGGATCAGACCCTGCCAGGAATGGACTGCCAGAAAATGGGCCATACTGATAACCGCAGACACTGACATGGCGTAGGCCACCAACCGGGTCGCCCCCACGCGCTTGATCAGTTCGCCCGAACTGATCATGTACAGCGCATAAGACAGTGCCGAACCCAAGACAAAAACCGAACCCAGCATGACGTTGTTACCCGTCAGTGATAAGTCTTGTAAAAACACCAGCACTACGCCCAGATAGGCCATAGCCAATGCAAACCATTGCTTGGCGCCGATAGGGCGTTTCAGATACAAGGCCGTAATCAGCAACACGAAAGTGGGCGACAAGAACAGGATCAGGCGCTCGAGCCCCGCCGTAATGTATTGCAGACCCAGGAAGTCCAGATAACTTGACAGGTAATAACCGATAAAGCCTAAAAATACGATTTGCAGGCTTTCTTTGCGGCTCAGGCACACTATCTTGCCCATGCGCGCTTTGCGCGCCTGCGCCCAACCTATGGCGGCAAAAAAAGGGAGCGACAACATCATGCGAAAACCGATGACGGTCAGGGCGTCTACGCCATAGCGATAGGTAAGCTTGACTACGATGGCCTTGGCGGAAAACAACACTGCCCCCATTCCCGCTAACAAAAAACCCATCCAGAATTCGTTGTTTTTTACCGTTTCGACACTAGTAACAGAAGCTGAAGCACTCATAAGATCACAATAAAAATTAGCCTAGCACCACCTGCCTTGAGCCAGCCTGTTATTTTGCCTATATTCAACGATATTGCAAGAACATTGATCAAATATTTGCCTAGGCAAATATGCCGCGATAGAATTCGGCAATGAACCATACGGACCCTAGCACCATGGCCCAGCACAAACTACCCGCAGGCCATTTGGCGCCTGCCAGTAAAACACAAGACTTCTACAGGCCCGATCCAAGTTCGCTTGGGCAAGGAAACAACATCGGCATCCTGCTCAAGCGGGTGCAAAGCTCATTGAACCGCATGATAGACCAGCACGTCACGCCACTGGGGCTAACCGCCATGCAGTGGCGCCCCATGGTCATGATCCGCTATCGCGATATCAATACCCCCGCTGAACTGGCCCGGCATGCCCATGTAGATACTGGCGCCATGACACGTACGCTGGACCGTCTTGAAGCAAAAAAATTTCTTACACGCCAGCGCTGCCTGGATGACCGCCGTGTGGTCAGGCTAAAGCTCACCCAGGCTGGCGAAGAGGTTGCCGCACAGATATTACCAGCGGTAGCCACCACATTGAATACCCACTTGCAGGGTTTCAGCCAGTCTGAAATTGAAACCCTAATGAATTTTCTGCAACGCATGCTGACGAATGGCCACTATAGCGAAGATCTTGATGATGAAAAACGCTAGCCTGACACAGTACCACGCGGTATTATTTCTTCCCGCATTTTTCCGCTATTTTACTGCCTAGGCAAATACATACTAGTCAGCTATGTTCAGTTATTTGTAAGCCTATGTCAGCTCAGCCCATGCCCATAAAACTATTTGCCCCCTTTTTACTTGCCGTAGCCCTGTCTGGCTGCGCAGCACTAGAGCCAGCCCAACCCGGTCCGGCCATGCTGCAGCCAGGCGAGCTTGGGCTGGTGAAGGCCGCCATCGCATGGCCAACGACACAATGGTGGGAGCGCTACCAGGATACCCAGCTTGACCAGCTACTGGCAGCAGCCCTGGCGGGCAGCCCAAGCACAGCGGCAGCCCAGGCACGGCTGAACCAGGCCAATGCGGCGGTCAGGGGCGCACGCGCCGTGCAACTGCCGCAATTAAACGCCGGCTACAACCTGGTGCGTGAACGGTTTTCAGAAAACTATATTTATCCTCCACCCTTTGGGGGCTCGATGCAAACCGATAACAGCCTGCAGCTCAACCTAGGGTTTGATCTGGACTTATGGGGCAGGAATCGGGCGCTATACGCTGCAGCGGCATCGCAAAAAGATGCCGCGCTGGCCGACCTGCAGTTGGCCCGCAACAGCGTCATTAGCACCGTCATTCAAAGCTATTTCAACTTGCAAAACGCGCTTTCCCAGGTAACGGTCATTACCCAAATCGTCAAGCAGCTTGAAAATGTGGCAAGCATCACTCGCCAGCGGGTGGCCGCCGGGCTGGACACCGAAGTGGAAATCAATCAGGCCGACTCCGCGGTATCCTCGGCACGAGTGCAACTGGGCCAGGCAGCTACCAACGCCAACCTGCTACGCAACCAGATCTCCACCCTGATCGGCGCCGGCCCACAACGGGGTCAGGACATCCGGCAAACCGATCTAACAAATGCGCCTACTGGCGTGCCACCCAGCATCCCCCTCGAATTGCTGGGGCGGCGCCCTGATGTGGTTGCCGCCAAATTCCGCGTACAGGCCAGTACCAGCCAGATATCGGCGGCCAAGGCCGAATTTTTCCCCAATATCAACCTATCGGCGTTTGCAGGCTTCATGTCGCTGGGCCTGGGCAACCTGCTGCAAAGCGGCAGCGAGGTTTACGGTATAGGCCCGGCCATTACGCTGCCTGTTTTTCATGGTGGCGCACTGAATGCCAAACTGCATAGCCAGCAGGCTGAACGGGACTTGGCCATTGCCAACTATAACCAGGTCCTGCTGACTGCCGTACGCGAAGTGGCCGACGCCACCACCAGTGTAAAAGCGCTGCAACAGCAAACCCTGGATCAAGAGGCCAGCCTGCGCGCCATTACCTCGGCCTACGACATTGCCGTCAAACGTTACAAGTCAGGCCTAGGCAACTTCCTGCAGGTGTTGCTGGCCCAGAACGAAGTACTGAAACAGGCCATTCTGAATACCGACATGCACGCCCGGGCCTTCTACCTGGATGCCCAACTGGCTACGGCTTTGGGCGGTGGCTACGACAGCCTCGATACCGATACACACTCTGAACCCCGAGACACCAATGAGCAACGATAAAAACATGGCAGTCAAGCGTAAACGCTGGCTGATTACCGCCACGCTGGTTTTTCTGACCATAGGCGCGGCGTACACCGTGTGGTGGTTATTCTTTGCCGCCAATTACGAAACCACCGACGACGCCTACGTGCATGGCAATCTTGTACAGGTCACCGCACAAATACCCGGCACGGTGGTGGCCATCCACGCTGATGATACCCAGCACGTAGGCAAAGGCACATTGCTGGTGCAACTGGATCCCGCCGATGCCGACGTCGCGCTAATGCAAGCCGAGGCCGCTCTGGCCCAGGCGGTGCGGCGCACCCGCACTATTTTCGTTCAAAATGATGCACTGAAAGCCGATATCGCCGTACGCCAGGCCAACATCGAGCGCGCGCAAGTCGACTTGGCCAAGGCACAAAGCGACCTGAAGCGCCGCCAGACCCTGGCGCGTTCGGGTGGCGTCAGCGGCGAGGAAATCCTGCATGCCCAGACCGCCTATCAGGCCGCTCAATCGGGCCTGGCGCAAGCGCAGGCCGCCTTTGCCGCTGCACAAGCTACGCTTAAAACCAATGAGGCCCTGACATCAGGCACCACAGTCGCCGCCCACCCCGATGTCATGCAAGCCGCCGACCAGTTGCGCAAGGCCTGGCTGGCCTATGCCCGCACGCGCCTGCCCGCGCCGGTGGACGGCATGGTTGCGCAGCGTTCGGTGCAAGTCGGGCAACACGTCGCGCCCGGCACGCCGCTGATGACCATCATTCCCCTGCAACAAGTCTGGGTAGAGGCCAACTTCAAGGAGAACCAGGTGCGCCATATGCAGCCTGGCCAGCGCGTCAAGCTCACAGCTGACCTGTATGGCAGCAGCATTACCTATCACGGCGTACTACAAGGCATAGCGGCGGGAACCGGCAGCGCCTTCGCCCTTTTGCCGGCACAAAACGCCAGCGGCAACTGGATCAAAGTCGTACAGCGCATTCCCGTCAGGATCATGCTCGATCCCAAGGAACTCGCCAGCCATCCTTTGCGCGTGGGGCTGTCCATGACCGCCGAGGTCGAGCTCAAGGAGCCGCAAGCGCCTGCCTCAAGCATACCCAGCAACACGCAATTGCAAACCGCAGTATTCACCGATGGCACCGGGGACGTCAATAAACGGATCACCACCATCATCAACGAAAACCTCGGCTCATGAGCGCAGCAAACATCACCGACTCGGCATCCGCGCCCAAGGCCGACAAGCCCCTGGCTCCAGCCCACAAACCGCTGGAAGGTCGTGCCCGGCTATTTGGCACCATAGCCTTGTCGTCTGCCGTTTTCATGAACGTGCTGGACTCATCCATCGCCAACGTGTCCATACCGACCATCGCAGGCGATCTGGGCGTGAGCGCCACCCAAGGCACCTGGGTCATTACCTCGTTTGCGGTAGCCAACGCCATTACCGTGCCCTTGACTGGCTGGCTTACCCAGCGATTCGGCCAGGTACGGCTATTTGTGCTATCAGTGCTGTTGTTCGTCCTGACTTCGTGGCTGTGCGGCTTTGCGTGGTCGCTGGAGTCGCTGGTGATCTTCCGGGTGATGCAAGGCGCCGTAGCCGGCCCCATGATCCCTCTGTCACAATCGCTGATGCTGGGCAGCTACCCAAAAGAAAAAGCCGGCATGGCCCTGGCGATGTGGTCGATGACCGTATTAGTAGGGCCAGTGGCCGGCCCCTTATTGGGCGGCTGGATCTCAGACAACTATAGCTGGCCTTGGATTTTCTACATCAATATCCCGGTAGGCCTGCTGGCCGGCTGGGCCTCGTGGCAGCTATACAAGCACAGGGACTCGGAGCGATCAAAACTGCCTATCGACACCATTGGCCTGGGGCTGCTGGTACTGTGGGTGGGCGCCCTGCAACTGATGCTGGACAAAGGCAAAGAACTAGACTGGTTCGCCAGCCCAGCCATCATCACCATGGCTGTCGTCGCGGTAATTGCATTGGTCTTCTTCGTGATTTGGGAACTGACCGCCAAACACCCGGTGGTAGACCTGAGGCTATTCAAGAACCGCAACTTCAGTGCCGGGGTAATAACCACTTCAATCGGCTATGGCCTTTTCTTTGGCACCGTAGTGCTGTTGCCGCTATGGATGCAAAACACGCTGGGATATACCGCCACTTATGCAGGCATTGCCTCGGCTCCGGTTGGCATATTGGCCATTATATTTTCTCCTTTGGTGGGAAAAATGCTGGCCAAGCACGACCCGCGCCAGATCGCCACGGTAGCCTTCCTGATTTTCGCGCTCATCAGCTACATGCGCGCCAATTTCAACACCGAAGTCGACCTGGTCACCATCATGACTCCTACCTTCATCCAAGGCGCGGCCATGGCGACCTTTTTCATTCCTTTGACCACCCTCACCCTGGCAGGACTGGATCCCCGCCGCGTCCCGGCAGCGGCGGGTCTGTCCAACTTCGTGCGGCTGCTATTCGGCGCCTTTGGCACGTCGATCACCACAACCATGTGGGACAGCCGCGCCAGCCTGCACCACGCGCAGTTGACTGAAGTCGCCCGACCCGGAGAACCCGCCTTCGACGCGGCCATGGTCAGTCTTCAACAAAAAGGCCTTAACCTGGAACAATCGGCAGCCGTCATCAACAACCTGATCAATCAGCAGGCCTACACCATATCCGCCACCGACATCTTCTACGCCTCGGCCATCCTGTTTCTTATTTTGCTGGGCCTGGTCTGGATTGCTCGTCCAAGCTCCCACAAAAGCGACGTCGACGCCGCTGCAGGCGCGCATTAGATCTATAATTTCCAATGCGGCTTTAACCCCGACTTGCACCAATATAAAATAGTATGCTATAGTTTCGCTTCTTTACCGATCCCCGATAGCTCAGTCGGTAGAGCGACGGACTGTTAATCCGCAGGTCACTGGTTCGAACCCAGTTCGGGGAGCCAAAAACACCAAGCAGTATCAAGCACTTACGCCAATCCTAAAGGGTTGGCGTTTTGCTTTCATGGCCCAGATATTAGACGCTGTCTAATATCCAGTACTGTAAAGAATGCCAGCCCATCCTAACTGGTGGGCTTTTTTGTGCCTGCTATTTGCGCAGTCTTTTAACTGTCAGATTGTTTTCCAGTACCTGACGCTTGACCGGCGCCGGGGTTGCGGCCTTTTCAGCCTGATCGGTAAACCAGATCTGCTTGGCGTGTGCGCAGTATTCAATCCCTGCTCTTGGGCTCACGCACCCACTCATCCAGGCGACTATCGACAGTATCATCATCCATCTGAGCCACGGTATTTTCAACATCACGATGCTCCTTTGCGGCTTTCGCCTGGGTTTTGTTGATCTTGGCGGCGTCTTGCGTACGCGCCGCCGCTTTGCCCGACTGCCGAATGCCAATAACAGCGACAATCAGTGCGCCCAGCGCTGCGATGTAGGGCCAGACGCGGCCCCAGATTCGCGTGAGAATAGCGGCCGGCATTACAGCGCGCCCGCTCGGTGACGTTTGATCTGCCCGTAGGCAATGAACACTGCCGCGGCAATCAGCACCACTCCAATCACGACACGCAGCACACTGCCACTCGACTGTGCTGCGACGCTGGCGCTGGCAGCGCCGCCAGAGCCCGCACCATATCCAGGCTTTCCAGATAAAAGAGAGCCTCCCGTGCTGCCAAACGCGACCGCTCCAGTTCCCGCGAATGCACCGGAATTCCCGCTTGCTGTGGCGCCCCCGGCACCCCCAGTCGCGCTTCCAGGTAAATCCACAGTCGACACCGGCACGCCTGTGACTGAGTTAGGCCCGCCGCCCTCAAGCGCATTAAGCGGAGAGGCTGATATTTTAAAAAGGAAACCAGGCGGCGCAACTGCTGGAATAGGCGCCGCCGTTCCCGATGCCCTTACGCCAAATACATTTGGGCCGCCTGGCAGGCCTGTTGCGGCGCCAGTAGTCACGTCATCAGAAGGGCCGCCCACGCCCGCGCCGGCAGAGCATGCGTTGGTGTTTGTCGACGTAACGTCGCCCGACTTACCTCCAGGAGAAGCTCCCCCAGAAGCTCTAGCCCGGACTTTTCATCAGCAACCTTGCTAGTGTGATTTCTGGGTGATGATGTGACACGGTTCGTTGTGATGGGAGAACGGCGGTATTTGGGATGTGTTTTTAGCGCCACAGGCGTAATTCC
>JACCER010000025.1 GCA_013416445.1 Alcaligenaceae bacterium | reverse complement strand
ACAGCCTCTATGGTGTCGAGGATAGTGACCTGTTTGCCCAGGGCATGGCCGGGCAGGGTTGCGCCGCCATAAAGAAAAACCGCCGGCACATTCAGCCGCACGATAGCCATCATCATGGCGGGCAGGGTTTTGTCGCAGCCGGCCAGTGCTACCAGGCCATCATAGGCGTGGCCGCGCACGACGAGTTCAACGCTGTCGGCTATGGTTTCGCGCGATAGCAGGCTCATGCGCATGCCGGCATGGTTCATGGACGTGCCATCGGAAATGGAGATGGTTGAAAAACTGACTGGCACGCCTCCGCCTGCTGCGACCCCCAGGCGTGCGCGGTCGGCCTGCGGCGCCAGCCCCATGGAGCAGGGTGTGTTTTCGCCTTGAGTGCTGACGATACCGACTATTGATTTGTTCAATGCCGCTTCGTCAAAGCCGGTGCCACGCAGGAAGGCGCGGTGAGGCGCCCGGGTAAGCCCATCGGTGACCATGCGGGAGCGGTGTTTGTGCAAAGACATAGGTAGGTATCCAGATTTTTTGGGGATGGAGGTTATGCGGATATGACGGCGTGATGCGCCAGCAGCTTGTCGAACGCCCAGCAGACGTCGTTTTCCATGGCCGCCCTGGCCCCCGCCGCATCGCGGTTTTCTATAGCCTTGACGATGTCGGCGTGAAATTCGACCGAGGGGCGTTCATGGGAATGCATGAGCTCGCGGGTAGCGCGCAGATAGGGCCCCGACTGCAGCCACAGGCTTTCTATCATGGCAAGCATGGAGTCGGAGCGGGCCGCGCGGTAAATGGTGAAGTGAAATTCCTGATTGATTTCCAGGCCTTCCTGTATAGAACCACGCTGCGTCAACGTGTGGCCGATTTGCTTTGCCAGAACATGCAGGCGTGCCAGTTCGGTGGATGTAATGTGTGCAACCGCCCAGCCGGTGACGGTGCCTTCTATAAGCACGCGGGCGCGCCGGATGTCTTCCAGACGTTCCTCTGACATGACTGGCACCTGCATGGAGCGGCTTTTCATGGGTTCGACCGCTCGCTGCGCCGCCAGCCTGCGCAGGGCTTCGCGGACCGGCATGGCACTAGTGCCAAAGGCATCAGCCAGTTCTTGTATGCCAAGTATTTCGCCTGCAGCGTAATCGCCTTGCATGAGGTGGTCGCGCAAACGACGATATACCGCTTCGTTGACGGAGGTGTGTACCAGGGGTTCAAGTCCAATGTTCAGGGCCATGCGATCTTTGATCAAACATCAAAGTAAGTATATTGCCCGTGAAATAACCCTATTTGTACTAGGGATATCCCGTAGATCGGATTGGCGTGAAGCGCGAAATCCGACACCCATTGCTCCACAAACAATCACCAACAGGAACCTTGTTTTGTAGTCGACAACACCGTGTCTACACGCTATGCTAGAGCCCCTTATTGTTCAAAGCAGGGTTAATTATGGACATGTCTGTCGAAAGCGCCGTCAGTGCGGCACTGGGCATCAAAGGTGCTGCCGCTGCCCAAAATCAGCACAATGTTTTGTTGCGCAAAGTGCTGGACAACCAGGCGCAAGCCATTACCAGCCTGGTTGATTCCATGCCCAAGCTGGCAACAGTGGGCACGGTGGGAACCAAGCTCCACGTTACAGCGTAAATGGTTTACTGCCGGCTGCTTCAGCCGGTTTTTTTTATGGTCTGATCACTTGCCAGTTTTACAGACCACCCGCCGTTTTCTTGCTTAAGCGTTAAATGGTCGTAGCTGCGCAGCATATCCAGCAAGCCGGAATGCCCATAGGCTTTGGGTGAAAAAGCCGGGTCGGTACGTTTTAGATACTGCCCAAGTTGCCCCAGGCTTATTTTTCCTTCAGATGTATCGCTGGTCAGTAGGGAAACCGCTTCCGTGACGAAACGCGGCCTACGCTTGATTGCTGGTTTGGGTGCTTCGGTCTTGGCGATAGTGTCGTCTTTGAGCATGCCTTTTTCTGCTGAATCGCCAGCCGCTTCCTGGCTGGCTTGTTCAGGCGTCCACTCGAAAAAGTGATCGCTGGCGTTGCGTAAGGCTTCGGGTGTTTTGACTTCGCCAACAATACAGACGGTTGCACCGCGCTCACGCAGCTTGCGACACAGGTAGGCAAAGTCCGAGTCGCTGGTGACCAGGCAGAATGTATCTGCTCGATTATCAAACATGGCTTCCAGTGCATCCAGGGCCAAGGCGATATCAGCCGTATTCTTGCCCGATGCGTACTGATACTGCAGGCATGGGGTGAAGGCCAGGTGCACAAGTGCTTCCTGCCATTTGTTCGCGAGAGTCATGTGGTTGCCGTAACCACGGCGAACAGCCACGCGGCCAAATTGTGCAACCACGCGCAGCGCGTAGGGCAGTATTTCCGGTGACACGTTGTCGCAATCGACCAGTACCGCCACACGTGCGTCATTGCCGTTCGAGTAGGCTTGGTAGTCGCTTGAGGGTTGTAGGTTGCTCATGTTGTCCTTGCTTGGCTACACCGATTAAGCAGATAGGGAAATCACGCATTGGGAGTCTCTGGTGCGTCTATCATAATCGTTCCCCAGAACACTTAAAAAAAGGCCGGGAGCGCCCGTGAAATAAGCATGCTGTGTTTCAAAAACGGGAGCTTGTATTTATGTAAGCTCTGTTCCGGTTTCAAGACAAGGGCCGTATATGAGCAATTTATCCGCCTACGATATCGCTCGTCATTTCTGCATGGACGATATCCCGGCTGCAGCTGTTCCAGCTACCCGCTTAAGCAATATTCTGGAACAGATGTATTGTGGGCATTCGCTTACAGCTCCGTCCTTGCAGTACTTGCTGAATCAACAGTTTATAGAACTACATTTACTTGCCGTCGGCCTGGCTTCCTATGAGGCTTTTGTCGCAACTGCAGCACCTTTGCAGAAAGCTCGAGAAGAAGCTCGAGAGCAAGTGGCAAAGGCAGAACGCTTGGCCAAGGAGGTAGAGCGTCGTGCCTGGGAAGCTGAGTGGTCCGCGCAATACCAGCGCGAGCTTGAGGCTGCTGAGCGTGCCCGCAAAATACGTGAGAGTGATCCCGAATATATCGCCAAGATGCGACGCCAGGCTTTGCTAAGCAAATACCAAATATCTTGTGTCAATCAGCCAGTGTTAACGCAAATTATAGATATCCTCAACTGCATTGAGTTCGGTAAGCGACTTGCCAAGAGTCAAGTGATTTGGCTCAAAGCCACTGTCCGTCATCAGCACTTCACAAAAGTACTAGAAGCTTACCATCGTATCGAGGCTGAATACTTCTCCAAAAAATATCGTCGCAGCAAGGATCCGTGGAGTGCGGTCAACGCCAGCGGCCATTATCGCAAAAGCAATCAACCCGAAGCCGCGCTTGAATTGCTTGATTGTGTGCAGCTAAATCGCCTCAACGGCTCCAAGATCAAATCAGCAGTGTGCACTACGCGGGGCGGCGCCATGCGTGATCTTGGGCGGTTAAACGAAGCCCGCCAATTAGGTGAGCAGGCGCATAAGCTGCAGCCGACAAGTTTTCATCCGTGCACTTTGCTTGGCGCCGTACATATGCGGTTGAGGAACTTTGAGCAAGCTCAGGAATGGTACGAGAAAGCCGAGGAGCGCGGCGCTTCCAGAAGTGTTATCGACTCGGATATACGCTTTATTTTCCAACAGGCAGATAAAACCGAACGTCAAGCCATTAAGGATTTCCTGCTAAAAATAGATCCGGACCGATACAGTTGGGTAAAAGGCAAAAAATATCAAAGCACTCAAGCCTTCCCAAGCGTCAGTGGTGGCTTGGGTTTCTAAGTTAAGGCTTATTCCATTTCTACATCAAACCTGCGCTTTGTCCTCGAGTTCACGCTTGAAGTGGAAATAAAATTAAGCAAGGTTTCAGCTGCCCCAGTCGTAGTCAATGGTAAGCGGTGCGTGATCACTGAAGCGTTGCTCTTTATAGATCGCCGCTTGTTTGGCGGTTTTGCCGATGTCGGGGGTCGCTATCTGATAGTCGATGCGCCACCCCACATTATTGGCCCAGGCTTGCCCGCGGTTGCTCCACCAAGTGTAGGCTTCGCCGGTGGTGTCGGGATGCAGGTGCCGGTACACATCCAGCCAGCCGATTTCATCAATAACGCGGGTTAGCCATGCCCGTTCTTCGGGCAGGAAACCGCTATTTTTCTGGTTGCTTTTCCAGTTTTTCAGGTCAATTTCCTTGTGGGCGATATTCCAATCGCCGCAAAGAATGACCTGGCGTCCACATTTGGCCAGGTCTTCAAGGTGGCCGAAGAAGTGGTCCAGGAAAACATACTTGGCGGCTTGGCGGTGGTCACCGCTGGAACCCGAGGGCAGATACAGGGAAATGATCGACAGGTTTTCGTATACCAGTTCAAGATAACGGCCTTCAGCGTCGATTTCCGGAACGCCTAGCCCTTCTATGACTTGCAGGGGCTGGGTGCGGGTGTACACGCCAACGCCGCTATAGCCCTTTTTTTCGGCGTAATGGAAGTAGCCGTGATAGCCGGGTGGACTCATCATCTCGGGTGTCAGGTTGTTGGCCTGAGCCTTAAGTTCTTGCATGCAGATGAAATCAGCGTCCTGGATGGCGACCCAGTCAAGGAAGCCTTTGCTGACAGCAGAACGGATGCCATTCAAGTTGGCGGATATGACACGTAGCATTGCAGTACTCTTGAATCGAACAAGTCTTAGACTTTACCTCTGTTTGCGGGCTTGTGTCTTTCGGAGCAACGGGAGTGCCATTGCGAAATTGTTTTTGTCGGATTAGCGTGTCAGCGCGTAATCCGACAAATGCGCTTGGCAGTTAGCTCTTGCCTAAACTGACCAGCGCCGCATTCACAATGGCTTGTGCGTCTACGTTGAAGAAGCGGCGCAGTTCGGCGCGGGTGTCGCTGCGGCCGAAACCATCGGTGCCCAGGGTGATGTATTCGCGCCCGGATGGAGTGTAGGCGCGTATTGAATCGGGAACCAGGCGTACATAGTCGGTGGCGGCAATGATGGGGCCCTTGCAAGAGGCCAGTTGTTGGGTAATGAAAGGCTGGTCAGTCAGCGGAGCGCCTTGCAGGCGGGCTGCCTGGTGGCGTTCGCCGTCGCGGGCCAGCTCGCTCCAGCTGGTAATGCTCAGCACGTCGGTGGTGATGCCCGTTTTTGCCAATTCCTGGGCTGCCTTGATGACTTCAGTCAGGATGGCGCCCGATCCCAGTAGCGTGGCGCTGCGGCCGCTGGCGTTGCTTTGCGCTTCGTAGCGGGCAAAGTGGTAGCCACCGCGCAAGATGGCGTCGGCCGCGCCCTCTGCCAAGGGCGCCTGGGCATAGTTTTCATTCATGGTGGTGATGTAGTAGAAAACGTCTTTTTGCTCGACCATCATTTCCCGCATGCCGTGGTCAACGATGACTGCCAGTTCACTGGCGAAAGCGGGGTCGTAGGCCTTGCAGTTGGGTATGGTGCTGGCCCACAGGTGGCTGGTGCCGTCTTGGTGCTGCAGCCCTTCGCCGGCCAGGGTGGTGCGCCCCGATGTTGCGCCTATCAGGAAGCCGCGTGGACGCTGGTCGGCCGCCGCCCAGATCAGGTCGCCGATGCGTTGGAAACCAAACATGGAGTAGTAAATATAGAAGGGCAGCATGGCGGTGCCGTGCACACTATAGCTGGTGGCTGCCGCCACCCAACTGGATATGGCGCCAGCTTCGCTGATGCCTTCCTCAAGAATTTGCCCGTCGATGGCTTCGCGGTAGTTCAGCATGGAACCAATGTCTTCGGGCTCATAACGTTGCCCGACACTGGAATAGATGCCAACTTGCTTGAACAGGTTGGCCATACCAAAAGTGCGAGCCTCGTCGGCCACGATAGGTACGATGCGCGGTCCTAGTTCCTGATCTTTAAGCAAAGTGCCCAGCATGCGCACAAAGGCCATGGTGGTCGACATCTCGCGGCTGCCGTCGTTGTGCGTGGCAAACTGGGCATAGTTGGACAAGTCGGGCACAGGCACGATGGCCGCCTGGGTCTGGCGGGTGGGCACGTAGCCGCCCAGCTTGTTTCTTTTGTCGTGCAAATAACGCATTTCCGGGCTGTTGTCGGCGGGCCGGTAGAATTCCAGGCCGGTTGCCTGCGCATCGGTCAGCGGCAGCCGGAAACGGTCGCGAAAAGCCAACAGGTCGGTGCCATCGAATTTTTTCTGCGAATGGGTGGTCATGCGGCCCTGGCCGGCTTCGCCCATGCCAAAGCCCTTTTTGGTGTGCGCCAGGATGACAGTAGGCTGCCCCTTGTGTTTGGCCGCCGCGTCATATGCCGCATGAATTTTCACCAGGTCATGGCCGCCACGGCGCAGCTTGTCGATTTGTTCGTCGCTCCAGCCTTCCACCAGACGCTTCAGGTCAGTATTCTGGCCAAAGAAGTGGTCGCGGTTGTAGCGGCCGTCTTTGGCGGCAAAGGTTTGCATCTGGCCGTCTACGGTATTGGACAAAGCGTCGGTCAGGGCGCCGTTGTGGTCGCGCGCGAACAGGCCATCCCAGTCGCTGCCCCACAATACCTTGATGACATTCCAGCCGGCGCCCAGAAACAGGTTTTCCAGTTCGTCGATAATGCGGCTGTTGCCGCGCACCGGGCCGTCGAGGCGCTGCAGGTTGCAGTTCACTACCCACACAAGGTTGTCCAGGTTTTCGCGGGCGGCAAGAGTCAGGGCGCTCATGGATTCGGGCTCGTCCATTTCGCCATCGCCAAATACGCCCCATACTTTGCGGTCAGTGCAATCGACCAGGCCCCTGTGCGTCAGGTAGTGCATGAAGCGCGCCTGGTAGATGGAGCTGATAGGGCCTATGCCCATGGACCCAGTTGGAAATTGCCAGAAATCAGGCATGAGGTAGGGATGGGGGTAGCTGGACAGGCCGCGCGCACCTTCGCGTGGAGCCCGCAGTTCTTGGCGGTAATGTGCCAGATCGGCCTGGCTTAGCCTGCCTTCCAGAAAGGCGCGGGCATATACGCCAGGCGCGCTATGAGGCTGAAAGAAAACCAGGTCGCCATCGTGCCCTTGTCTGGTGGTTTCACGTCCATGAAAAAAATGATTGAAGCCGACTTCGAACAAATCGGCGGCGCTGGCGTAACTGGCAATATGGCCACCCAGTTCGCCATAAGCGCCGTTGGCGCGCACTACCATGGCCAGCGCATTCCAGCGCATAATGGCGCACAGGCTTTCTTCCAACGCCAGGTCACCTGGGAATGGTGTTTGCTGGGCAGCCGGTATGGTGTTGACATAGGCCGTGCCTATGGCGGGTTTCCAGGCGACATCGGCGTTTGCGGCAAGGCGATGCAGCTCGTTCAGCATGAAGCTGGCGCGCGCCGGCCCGCCGCTATCCAGCAGCGATTGAAACGCGTCACGCCATTCGTTGGTTTCGGTCGAATCGATGTCTGGGCCCGAGTTGGTCGTGGTCCAGTGCTGGAGCGGAGGGGTTGAGTTCATGGCGATAACTTATGAATGAGTCGAAGAGTGGCGTTAGCCTGTTATTCTGGGCTAGCTTGAGCGGGATGTGCTGTTAAAATCAGCATAAAACGGGCCGCTTTGCGGCATTAACTGCTGAGAATTTCAATAAATCAACATAATGAAGCTGGACGCAACCGATCTACGCATCCTCGATGAACTGCAGCGCGATGGTTCGCTGAGCAATGTTGAACTGGCAAAGCGTGTGCATTTATCGCCATCTCCCTGCCTTGCGCGGGTCAAGGCGCTGGAAGCGGCCGGGGTCATTGCGCGCTATGTGGCCCTGGCCAATGCCGGGGCCTTGGGGCTGGGGTTGAATGTGTTCATATCCATCAGCCTGAAGTCACAAGACAAACAGGCGCTGGCCAATTTCGAGCAACGCATCGCCCAGCACGACGAGGTCATGGAATGTTATCTGATGACCGGCAACTCCGACTACCTGATACGTGTGGCAGTGGCCGATATCACGGCGTTGGAGCGCTTTATTCTGGATCAGCTTACGCCGATTCCAGGCATAGACAAGATTCGTTCCAGCTTTGCGCTTAAGCAGGTGTCGTATAAAACGGCTTTGCCATTGGGGGTGGTGGGCTAGTCCGTAATCCGATACACAACGTCACTCCAGGAGCGCCTGATGGTTCCGCTGTTCCAGCAACGCCGCGTAGGTGGCGTGTTATCGGGGATAAAACCCAATCGCTGGGACTGGGCATTGCTGCCGTTGGTACTGGCTGTACTGGCGGCCATGGCTTTTGGCGCATCACAAATGAGCAAGCCCTTTGTCACGGGCGCGCCCACTTCCATCTACCTGGATCCCATTTATTTGCCGTATTACCTGCTGCGCACTATTTTGCGTATGTTTGCGGCCTTGGCGTGTTCCTTGCTGTTCTGTTTTGTCTATGCTGCCATTGCCGCCAAGTATCGCGCTGCTGAAAAAGTCCTGATACCACTGCTCGACGTTTTGCAGTCGGTCCCCATTCTTGGTTTTCAGGCGATTGCCATTGGACCCTTCATCGCTCTTTTTCCCGGGAATCTGCTGGGCGTTGAATGTGCAGCCATTTTTGCGATTTTTACTTCCCAAGCCTGGAACATGACATTCAGCCTGTATGAGTCCATGCGCACTGTGCCTGAAGAGCTTAGTGAGGCGGCACGTGTATTTCGGCTGTCTGGCTGGCAGCGTTTCTGGCGGCTGGAACTGCCTTTTGCGATGCCAGGCCTGCTTTGGAACATGATGATGTCAATGTCGGGCGGCTGGTTTTTTCTGGTGGCGGCGGAAGCCATTTCGGTTGCTGGCCAAGACATCAAGTTACCAGGCATAGGCGCTTATATTGCGGTGGCTATCGAGGCCGAGAGCGGACTAGCGATTGCGTGGGCTATTTGCGCCATGCTGCTGGGTATCATGCTTTATGACCAGCTTTTTTTCAGGCCTTTGCTGGCATGGGCCGATAAATTCCGTTTTGAAGAAACTCAGGGCGATACCGCGCAGCATTCGTGGTTGCTTGGTTGGGGGCGGCGCAGCCGCTGGATGCGCGCATTCACTCTGCGGTTTTGGGCCATGCTGCAATGCAGCCTGGGCTGGTTCAGCATAGGTTCGGCAGACCGTGCCAAGCCTGCTCGGTCACATAATATAGCCGTTTGGCTGTCGCGCGCCTGGGACGGCTTGATTGTGCTCGCGGCTTTGCTTGCCACCTGGCGTCTGGCCGTGTTCGTACATGCCGATGTCGGCTGGGCCGAGGTCGTTCACGTCGCTGGCTTGGGCCTTATCACCTTGCTGCGGGTATTGGTGCTGATAGGCCTGGCTTCCGTGGTGTGGGTGCCTATCGCCGTGTGGGTAGGGCTGCGCCCACGCTATTCCCAGCGCGTACAGGCCGTGGCGCAGTTTTTGGCTGCCTTTCCAGTCAATCTGATGTTCCCGCTGGTGGTGTATGTGTTGCTGGTCTATAGGCTGGATCCCAATATCTGGCTCAGCCCTTTGATGGTGTTCGGTACCCAGTGGTACATCTTGTTCAATGTGGTGGCCGGCGCTTCCACCATACCAAACGATTTGCGTCTGGCGGCTGATAACCTGGGCTTGCAAGGCTGGTTGAAATGGAAGCGTGTGTATTTGCCCGCTGTATTTCCCAGTTATGTGACCGGCGCCATCACGGCCAGCGGGGGCTCATGGAATGCCAGTATCGTTGCCGAATATGTCACTTGGGGGAAAACCACCTTGGTGGCCGATGGCCTGGGCAGCTACATCAAGCAAATGACAGACGCGGGTGATTTCCATCGCATTGCGCTGGGCATAAGCATTATGTGTATTTTTGTCATGCTGCTGAATCGTTTTTTTTGGCGCAAACTGTATGCGCTGGCTGAAAAACGCGTCCGCTAGGGGAGAATCATGGGCTCGAATCTGCTGCTGGAACTGCAGGGTGTGGCCAAGTCATTTCGCAGTGCCGATGGCGCGCCCCTGCGGGTTTTGGATAACATCAACTTCTCGCTGGCCGAGGGTGAAATCGTAGCCTTGCTTGGCAAGTCGGGTTCGGGTAAGTCGACCTTGTTGCGGATTATGGCGGGCTTGCTGGAGGCCGATGCCGGCAAGGCAGCCTATCGAGGCCATAGCATCAACGGCCCGGCATTGGGCGTGGCCATGGTGTTTCAGTCGTTTGCGCTATTCCCGTGGCTAACTGTGCAACAGAATGTTGAGCTTGGCCTCGAAGCGCAGGGTGTGTCGGCCGCCCGGCGCGAGCAGCGTGCCGACGCCATGCTGGAACTGATAGGGTTGGCTGGATTTGGTGGCGCCTTGCCGCGCGAACTGTCTGGCGGTATGCGACAACGGGTGGGCATAGCTCGCGCCTTGGTCACCAACCCAGATGTTTTGCTCATGGACGAGGCCTTTTCGGCGCTGGATGTGCTTACCGGCGAAACCCTGCGTGACGATATCCTGGAACTATGGGGCAGCCGCAAGATTCCGACCAAAGGCATATTGATCGTTTCACATAATATTGAAGAAGCCGTCATGATGGCTGACCGCATCGTTATTTTATCGAGCTCTCCGGGGCGGATACGCAGTGAGATTCAGATAGATCTGGCTCGGCCGCGTAGCGCCGATGCGACCGAGGTTCGCGCACTGATCGACGAGGTATATGGCCTGATGACCCTGCGTCAACCGCAAGGCGCACCGGCAGGGGGCGTTGCCGCGCAGCATCCGGGCTATCGTTTGCCTGACACTAATGTCAGTCATATGGCGGGGGTGGTCGATTTATTGGCTGGTGCGCCGTTCAATGGGCACGCTGACTTGCCGCAGCTGGCTGAAAAAGCTGAGTTGCCAGACGAAGTGCTTTTTCCCGCCTATGAGGCATTAGGTCTGCTGGGTCTGGCCCACGTGGAAAAAGGCGATATTGCGCTGACTCCGCTGGGGCGCCGCTATGCGGGTGCCGAGCAAACCCTCAGACAGGAAATCTTTGGGCAGCAGTTATTGATGCACGTTGCCTTGGCAGCCCGCATACGAGAAAAGCTGGAACAGGAAGCTACAGGCAGGTTGCCGGAAAAGCCATTCCTGGAGTTGCTGGAAGAGTTTCTGAAAGCCGACGAAGCCAAGCATGTGCTTGAGGTCGCCATTGAGTGGGGGCGCTATGGAGAGGTGTATGAATACGATTTCCATACCGGTTTGTTGAAGTTGCCGGATCAGGAGTAGGGGGTGGGGTTCGTAGGTCGGATCAGCGCCGCCAGGCGCGTAATCCGACAAACACTGCCGCATGAATACTACACCCCCTCAGGAATACCGAGTCCAGAGCCAGTGCTTGTCGCCACCCGTGTTATGTACGGATGCGGAGCCGAGGCAAAGATGGCGCGCGAAATTCAGCGAGTTGGACCAAAGCCGTGGTGTCCCGGGCTCGGCTTGATACTGCTCCAGTTGCCATTGTGTGCCGCGTTCTATGCGAAAAGCCAGGGCATATGAAAATGGGACATCGCTGACCCAGGGCAGGTAGGCGGGGGGCGGGCGCTCTTCTGACAGCACCACCAATGCCGATCGCGCGCCACGTCTCAAAAGAAAGGCTGCCTCTAGAAATGCATGCTCTAGCCCATCGGCATTTACCGACAAGGCGATGGCTGGCGCATGGTCGCGACGTACTGCCGACCACATATCGGCAATCGCGTTATGCACCGACAAACCGAACGATGTGGGTGCCAAGCCTTCATTGCGCTCCATGGCCTGCAGCAGGGCGAAGCTGCGTGTGGTTTCGCCGTGTTGTGAAGCGAATACCAGCGGCATGGGGGGCAGGTTATCGGCCAGTGGCCAGGCGCAATCGAATACCATCCGGGCCATGGGGCTTAGACGGCGTCGTTGCATGGGGGTTAAAAAGTCCAGGGTGGGCGATGCGTAGTCGGCCAGCGGGCAATAAGGATGGTCAGCCCATTGCATCCAGCTTTTGGCATCGCGCATTTCTGGCGACCACGCCCGCCATTGCGCAATTGAAAATGTCACCATAGTCGGTAATTATACTGACATGCGTGGCATGAACAGGGTAGCTCGGGGCGTATCGCCCAGCCATGAGGCGCATGAGCGCATGCCTAGACGCCGACGACGCAATTGCGCTGTTTTTTCTTGGCCTGGTACAGCCGGTCGTCGGCGCGTCGGGCGGCTTCGTCAAAAGTTTCAGCCAAGCGAAACCCGGCCACGCCTATGCTGACCGTAAATGGTACGGCAACACCGTCGTGGTCGTAGACATGTGCCTGTTCTGCTTGCTGGCGTATGTGCTCGGCAATAGCCAGAGCCTGCTGTTTGTTTTTGCCCAGCAAAACCACGACGAACTCTTCACCGCCATAGCGCGCAATAAAGTCTGATGCCTGGACATGTTGACGCAGGATGCTGGCGAACTTGCGCAGTACCTGGTCGCCTACCGAATGGCCGTGAGTATCGTTGATTTTTTTGAAGTGGTCCATGTCGAGCATGAGCAATGACATGGAAATTGCTGGGTGGGCTGCCCGTAGTTGTTGCAGGTGGTGCGCCATGGCGCCGCGGTTCAGCAGCCCGGTTAGCGAGTCGTGGGTGGCTTCGCGATACAGGCGCAGCAGCAGGCCCAGATGAAAGTAGTTGGCAGTAAGCGATACGATGAATAAGGCCGCCAGCAGCCATATTTGCTCCCAGCCTGCGGGTGTCATCCAGGTGGCTGCGACGTGCTGAGAAAATAGATGCAGTCCTAGCAGAGTGAGCCCAGCCAGTGCGGATTCAGCCAGGGTAAAGGGGAAAATGCTGAGTGTTGCGACCAGCAGGAACGGAATAAAGCCATAGCCTGCCAGATGATGGGCATTGCCAGGTGGCAAGGTCAGTAAAACCAGTGCGTAAAACGCGGCGGGCAGAGCGATAAGCAAACCCGCGGAAACACGTATGCGGGTGACCCGGGAACGGCTGCGCTGTGCAATGAAAATGGTAGTGATCAGCCCCGCCATCAGGAAAAAGCGCCCGGGCGTGGTGTATGCCAGGGTGGATGGCGGCAGCATGATGAGGTCTATCAGGACCCAGAGGGGTGTGAGGATGCTGAAAACGATGCCCATCACCAGTACGCGGCTACGCAGGTAGTCGCCGCGTGCGTAGGCGAAATCTTTGGAGTGGTTGTGGCAGCTTAGTGTGTCGCGGATGGAACTGATGCCAACCGCCCCGATACTGGCAAGCAGGGATGGCACAGGCTCGGCTGTGCCGGTGGGCAAAGGTATGGGACTGTTCTGGATAGTTTGAGAAGAAGAGGCTGGGTTCATTCTGTTGTAGGCAAGTTCATATCATGGAACACGCGGGAACAGCAATCATAGTCGCATGTAAGGTATTTGGTGGTTTGACTTGCATCAATGAATGCCGTGTATCCCTTGCTTGATCTCACCCAAACCGAAAGCTCGACACGGTAATGCCAGCAAACGCCTGCGCTTCGTGATAAACGCAGGTGGCAGGGTCGGTTTCCGCTGCGCCGGCGGCAACCATGAGTGGAATCAGGTGATCTTCGCGCGGATGGGCCAGGCGGGCAGCAGGGGCGGATTCCCAGCTTGCAAGCAACGCAGCACGCTGTTCCGGTGGTGCATGCAGTACCGTTTGTTGCAGCCAGGCATCGAATTGGGCCGATGCCTCGGAGCCGCCGCCATAGATTTGCCGCAGGTTGTGGTAGCTAAGGCCGCTGCCTATGATCAATATGTCTTCTTCGCGCAGCGGCGCCAAGGCGCTACCCAGTTCCCAGTGCAGAGCGGGGTTGTAAGCCGCATCGATGGACAACTGCACCATGGGCACGTTGCCCTGGGGGTACATGACATAGGCGGGTACGAAGGCGCCGTGGTCGAAACCGCGCTCGGGATCGGCGGCGATGGGCAAGCCCGCGCCCGATAGTAATTGCTGCACGCGCAGGGCCAGTTCAGGCGAACCGGCTGCGGGGTACTGGATCTGGTAGGTATGTTCAGGGAAGCCGTAGTAGTCGTACAGCATGGCTGGATGAGGGCTGGTCATGACGGCAAATGTGCCTTGGGTTTCCCAATGGGCTGACACCATCAGTATTGCCTTGGGTGTACGGCCTAGTTGTTTGGGAATGTCGGCCAGCGACGCCGCAAGTGCAGTATTACTGGCTTGCATGGCAGGTATATACGGCCAAGGGCCGCCGCCATGGGATATAAAATAAACAGGCAATTTCATGATACTTCCATAAGTATGGAGTTGCGTTCAAAAGTACGCAGCTTTATCGGCTTTTTCACGAGCTCGTTGGGCGGTCTGTCTTTATGACCGATAATATCGCTTTTCCTTTCTCCTTAGCTATCATGACTGACTCTTCCAACCGCACTGACTTTGTACGCTTTTCCCTGGATCAGGGCGTTTTAAGATTTGGGCAGTTCAAAGTAAAGTCCGGGCGCATCAGTCCTTATTTCTTTAACGCCGGCCTATTCAATTCAGGGCTTTCGGTTGGCCGCTTGGCGCAGTTTTATGCGCAGGCATTGATAGATTCCGGGGTCGATTTCGATATGCTGTTTGGGCCGGCTTATAAGGGGATACCGCTATCTACGGCCACGTCGGTGGCTTTGGCGAATCATCCGGGGCTGGGCGGGCGCGACGTGCCTTTTGCATTCAATCGCAAAGAAGCCAAAGACCATGGCGAGGGCGGTGTGCTGGTGGGTGCCCCACTGCAGGGCAAAGTGGTGATTATTGATGACGTGATTACCGCAGGTACATCGGTGCGCGAGTCGGTCGAAATCATACGCCAGGCGGGGGCGGAACCCGCCGCCGTGCTGATAGCGCTAGACCGCATGGAGCGCGCTGGCGCAGATGACGCCTTGTCGGCGCATTCGGCAGTGCAGGATGTAGCCAAGACCTATGGCATTCCTGTGGTCAGCATTGCTTCGCTGGCCGATATCATGGGATTGCTGGAACACGATGCGCAGTTGGCCGAGCACAAAGGGGCTGTGGCGGCGTATCGGGCCAAGTACGGGGTGTGATAGCTGCGACGCTGCCCGGGGCGGGTGAGGGCAGGCCGGCACGGCGTGCCCTCACCCGCCCCGGACAACTACGTAACAGGACATTGACCGGTCAGAGTTGCGGGTTTGTATCCGGGTAAACAACATTTACCCCAGCTTTTCCTTCAACAAATCATTGACCTGCTGCGGGTTGGCTTTGCCTTTGGCGGCTTTCATGACTTGGCCGACCAGGGAATTGAAGGCTTTCTGCTTGCCGGCGTGGAATTCTTCCACAGTAGCGGGGTTGGCTGCCAAGACTGCATCGATCATGGCCACAATGGCACCGCTGTCGCTGATCTGCTTTAAACCACGGGCCTCGATGATGGCATCGGGGTTGCCGTCGTTTTCGCCGGCCCACATGGCGGTGAAGACTTCGCGCGCCATTTTGTTGGAAATGGTGCCGTCGATGATGCGGGCGACCAGGCCAGCCAATGCCGTCGGCTGGATAGGGCTTTGCGCGGTTTCGAGATCGTCGCGGTTGAGCGCCGCTGATAATTCACCCAACACCCAGTTGGCCGCCAGCTTGGCTTGCCCGGCGGGCAGTTTGCTTGCGACTTCTTCAAAGTAGGTGGAAATGGCTCGGCTGGTGGTTAGCTGGGCGGCGTCGTAGCCGCTAAGGCCCAGATCCTGCTCGAAACGCTGGCGCTTCTGTGCAGGCAGTTCAGGCATGGCGTCTTTGACCCGTGCTATCCATTCGGGCTTGATCACCAGAGGGGGCAGGTCGGGGTCGGGAAAGTAGCGGTAGTCGTGCGCGTCTTCTTTGCTGCGCATGCTGCGGGTTTCGTCGAGGTCGGAATCATACAGGCGAGTTTCCTGCACCACCTTGCCGCCGTCTTCGATCAGTTCAATCTGGCGGCGCACTTCGTACTGTATGGCGCGTTCAAGAAAGCGGAAAGAGTTGACGTTTTTGACTTCGCTGCGGGTGCCCAGTTCTTTTTGGCCTTTGGGGCGCACCGAAACGTTGGCGTCGATGCGAAACGAGCCCTCTTGCATATTGCCGTCGCAAATACCCAGCCAGACCACCAGGCCATGCAGCGCGCGCGCGTAAGCGACGGCTTCGGCAGCGGAGCGCATTTCGGGTTCGGACACGATTTCCAGCAGCGGCGTGCCGGCGCGGTTCAAGTCTATGCCAGTGGAGGATTCGCCATGCGGCCCAGTGAAATTTTCGTGTAGTGATTTGCCCGCGTCTTCTTCGAGGTGGGCGCGGGTCAGGTTGATGGTTTTTTCTTCGTCGCCCACAAAAAAGCTGATGGTTCCGCCTTGCACCACAGGGATCTCGAACTGGCTGATCTGGTAGTTTTTGGGAAGGTCAGGGTAGAAGTAGTTTTTGCGGGCAAAGATGGAGCGCGGCGCAATATGGGCGCCCACCGCCAGCCCGAACTGTATGGCGCGTTCGACAGCGCCTTTGTTCATGACCGGCAGGGTGCCAGGCAATGCCATGTCGACTTCGTTGGCTTGCGTATTGGGCGCCGCGCCAAAGCGGGTGCTGCTGTCAGAGAATATTTTGGATACGGTGGAAAGCTGTGTGTGCGTTTCCAGCCCGATGACGATTTCCCATTCCATTATTTTTGTCCTGGTGTGCGTTGGTGCCAATCGGTAATCTGCTGAAAGCGGTCGGCGACGGCCAGCAGCCGGCCTTCGCTAAAGTAGTTGCCTATGATTTGCAGCCCTATGGGCAAGCGATTCTGGGTGCCGCCGAAGCCGCAGGGTATGGACATGGCCGGCAGGCCAGCCAGGCTGACACCCAGCGTGTAGATGTCGGCCAGCCAGTCGGCGGTTGGGTCTTCGCGGTGGTCACCGATGTGCCTGGCGAGGTTGGGGGTGACCGGCCCCATGATGACGTCGCATTGGCTGCTGAAGACCTGCTCGAAGTCGTTGACTATCATGCGGCGCACGCGCTGGGCCTGCAGGTAATAGGCGTCGTAGTAGCCATGTGACAGCACATAGGTGCCAACCATGATGCGGCGCAAGACCTCGGGGCCAAAGCCTTCTGTGCGGGAACGGCTGATCATTTCGGTCAGGTCGCCGTACTGGGCCGCGCGGTGACCATAGCGTACGCCGTCGAAGCGCGACAGATTGCTGGAGGCTTCGGCGGGTGCAATAACGTAATAGGTAGGTATGGATAATTCGGTGCGTGGCAGCGAAATGCTAACCCGTACCGCACCCAGTGCTTCAAATGTTTGCAGGGCGGCTTCAACGGCGACGGCGATATCTTCGGCCAGCCCGGCATTGAAGAACTCGACCGGTACGCCTATGCGTAAACCAGCCAGTGGCTTGGCGCCGGCTGAGTTTTGCGCCTGAGCCGCCTTATTGAAATCAGAGCGTATGCGTCCAGGCTCGTTGGTGGCGCCATCGCAGGTTTCAAGGCTGGTGGAGTCGTGCGGATCGAAGCCGCTCATGGTGTCGAGCAGTTCGAGCAGGTCTTTGGCATGGCGGGCCAGGGGGCCGGCTTGGTCAAGGCTGGAGCCATAGGCGATCATGCCGAAACGCGATACCGTGCCGTAGGTAGGCTTGATACCGCTGACGCCACAGAGCGCGGCGGGCTGGCGTACCGAGCCGCCGGTATCAGAGCCCGTGCTGGCCATGACCAGGCCGGCTGCAACTGCTGCAGCCGAGCCGCCGGAAGATCCGCCGGGCACTGCCGAGTGATCCCAGGGGTTTTTGACTGGGCCGAATATTGAGTTTTCGTTGCCCGAACCCATGGCGAATTCGTCGCAGTTAAGCTTGCCCAGCGATACGGCGCCGGCCTGTTGCAGACGGCTGACCACGGTGGCGTCGAAAGGGCTTACGTAATCGGCCAGCATTTTGCTGGCGGCAGTGGTGCGCCAGCCTTGTGTGGTGAAGACATCTTTGTGCGCAATGGGGATGCCTGCAAGCAGACCTGCTGTGCCAGAGGCAATGGATTGATCAGCGGCATCAGCCTGGGCCAGGGTCAGTTCGGGAGCTATATGCACAAATGCATTCAAGTCGCTTTGAGCCTGGGCGGCATCTAAAGCGCTGACAGCGAGTTCGCGGGCGCTAAGCTTGCGCTGCTGCAAGGCGCTGCGTAGTGATTCGATACTGTCGAACTCAGAGTGTAGGGGTATGCTGGACATGGTTTACTCGATAACCGTAGGTACCAGGAACAAGCCTTCGTTCTCGGCAGGGGAATTAGCCATCAGGGCCTGGCGCTGGGCCAAGCCGCCGCCTGCTGCGGCCTCATCGGCGCGCAGGCGCAGCATGATTTCTTGATGTTCTGCCAGCGGGTGGGCCATGGGCTCGATGCCAGTGGTGTCAACCGCCTGCAAGGTTGCTATCAGGCTCAACATACCGTCCAGGTCTTTTTGGGCGCGGGCGGTCGCGTCGGGCGAAAGTTCAATACGTGCGAGCCGTGCGATACGGGCCACATCTTGCGGGGTAATTGCCATGGTGTCTTAATAAGAAAGAGAATACAGGTCAAAACGTATGAAATTGCAACCATTAGGGAGTGAAGGCGTTACAGAACATAATAGGCTGTTATTTGACCTTATCAATGCTCAATTATAAGTTATCATTGTTGGTTTAATTCGTCAGCCGATTTTCGGCGCCCGCTTTAGCGGTGGAAAATATTTCCGAATTAACTATTTTTATTACTTTTGATTTTACTGAGCGCCCATGTTCGGATTCCTGCGTAGTTACTTCTCCACCGATATGGCGATCGATCTCGGTACAGCCAACACCCTGATTTACGTTCGAGGCAAGGGCATCGTGCTCGATGAACCTTCGGTTGTTGCCATTCGCCACGAAGGCGGCCCCAACGGTAAAAAAATCATTCAGGCAGTAGGGCGCGAGGCTAAGCAAATGCTGGGCCGCGTGCCAGGCAACATCGAGGCCATTCGCCCCATGAAAGACGGCGTCATCGCCGATTTCACCGTTACCGAGCAAATGCTCAAGCAATTCATACGCATGGTGCATCCGCGCAGCATGTTCGCCCCCAGTCCGCGCATTATCGTATGTGTTCCCTGCGGTTCTACCCAGGTTGAACGCCGCGCTATTCGTGAATCGGCCCTGGGTGCGGGGGCCAGCCAAGTCTATCTCATCGAAGAACCCATGGCGGCGGCCATAGGTGCTGGGCTTGCCGTTTCCGATGCCAGTGGTTCCATGGTGGTCGATATTGGCGGTGGCACCACCGAAGTGGCCATTATCTCGTTGGGCGGCATGGTTTATAAGGGTTCCGTCCGCGTAGGTGGCGACAAATTCGACGAATCCATCATCAATTACATACGTCGCAACTATGGCATGCTTATCGGCGAGCCCACCGCCGAACTTATCAAGAAAGAAATCGGTTCTGCATTTCCAGGTTCCGAAGTGCGCGAAATCGAAGTCAAGGGCCGCAATCTGTCTGAAGGGGTGCCGCGCAGTTTTACGGTATCTTCCAACGAAATCCTTGAATCGCTTACTGACCCGCTCAACCAGATCGTGTCCGCAGTCAAAACCGCCCTGGAACAGACTCCGCCTGAACTCGGCGCCGATATCACCGACAAGGGCATTGCCCTGACCGGCGGTGGGGCCTTGCTGCACGATCTCGATCGCCTGCTGCAAGAAGAAACCGGCCTGCCCGTGGTGGTTGCAGAAGATCCCCTCACTTGTGTCGTGCGTGGTTGTGGCGAAGCACTCGAACACCTCGAGCGCCTGGGTACGGTGTTTATTTACGATTAAGTTCGGTTCAGCAGGGGCCTGACGCTCATCCGTGTGCGCCAGGCCAGTCATGGCGCAAGTGCGACTATCTTATGCAAGAAAATGGCACGATCAGGCTGTTTAAACGCGGGCCGACTGCCGAATTTCGTCTGTTCGTGTTTATTGTTCTGGCACTGAGCCTGCTCATTGTCGATGCTCGCTGGCGGGTGCTTGATCCGGCGCGCCAAGCTATCTCGGTCGTGATTTATCCCTTTCAGCGCCTGATGCTGGCTCCGCGCGACGCCGTTGAGCACATTAACAATTGGGCCGATGCGGCAGCCCTGGCGCGCACCGAAAAAGAAGCCTTGCAGCAGCAGCGCATTGAATTGGCCCAGATATCCACGCATGCGGCTCAATTGGCGGCCGAAAACGAGCAGTTGCGACGCTTGCTGAATGTCGCCGATGCCGTAACCCAGCCTTCCGTGGCAGTCGAGGTATTTTACGAGCCGCCCAATGCTTTTTCCCATCATTTGGTATTCAACAAAGGTTCGTCCAGCGGTATTCATCCCGGAATGCCTGTCATTGACGAAGGCGGTGTAGTGGGGCAAGTGGTCAGGGTTACACCTTTTACTTCTGAAGCGGCTTTGCTCACTGATGACAAGGTGTCGATTCCGGTGCAGGTGCTGCGCAACGGGCTGCGCCTGATTGCATTTGGTGGTAATGTTTCAGGCAAGGTCGAGGTGCGCTACCTGACCGCCAACGTCGACCTCGAACCGGGCGATACCCTGGTTACCAGCGGCATAGGCGGTTTGTTCCCGGCCGGTCTGTCGGTTGCCAAAGTCGATCGCGTTGACCGCGATGCCGCTTCAGGCTTTGCGCTGGCCATAGCCACGCCCTTGTCGCATCCTGAAAGACATCGTCATTTCCTGGTCCTGCGTGTCGATGTCTCGACTTCAGAGCCTACTCAAGAGAATTCCCCGCATGGTTCGCAAGCCGGAAAATAAAACTGCCGTTGCAGTGCCACGGCGCTCGTCGCTTAGTGCGCTCCAGCCTATCGACAGCTCACCGTTCAAGCGGCCCTCAAGCCCGCTGTTTATCTGGATCACGCTGTTGCTGGTCTGGCTGATTTCGCTATTGCCATGGCGCTTGTGGCTGCCCGCTCCCGATTTGCTCTTGCTGGTCATTACTTTCTGGTGCTTGAATGAGCCGCATAGGGTCAATATGTTGGCGGCGTTCTGCTTTGGCCTCTTCATGGATGTTCACGATGGCGCGCTGCTGGGCGAGCAGGCGCTAACCTACACGCTGGCGGCTTATGGCGCTCTGCTGCTGCGGCGCAGGCTGCAGCACTTCAATTCCATTATTCAGGCCATACACATGGCGCCGGTATTTGTGCTGGCCGCAGCGGCGTCGCGGCTGAGCCATGCCTGGCTGGTTGGCGAGTGGGCCGGATGGCAATGGCTGTGGTCGGCGCTGTTTACCGCCGCCTTATGGCCTTTGGCAGATGTCTTGCTGCATATGCCGCAACGCCGCCTGGATGAAACCGAGTCAGGTTCGGCGTAGGCGCGGTTGCGCCTATGTTGATTATTTATGTTTGAATTCAAAAAAACCACCCACAACCAAAAGCGCCGCATACTCATACGGGTGTGGGTGGCGGGTGTGCTGGCCGTGTTGTTCTTTTCGGGCCTGGTGGGGCGGCTGTGGTATTTGCAAGTGGTGCGCTACGAGGGCCTGGCCGCGCGCGCCGACCAGAACCGTATTGCCGTTGTGCCGATTCCGCCCCGGCGCGGGGAAATTGTCGATCGCAATGGGGTCGTACTGGCCCGTAATTACCGCGATTACACGCTGTCGGTGATACCGGCCAATGTCAAAACTGACATCAAAGAATTGCTCGACTCGCTGGGAGAGCTGGTTTATTTAAGTCCAACCGACCGGCGCCGCTTCTTTCAGCATATGGGTCAGAACGGGCGCTATACGCCGGTACTGCTGCGCAATAACCTGAATGGCACTGAAGCATCTTGGTTTGCCGCGCATTCCTACAAGTTTCCAGGGGTAGAGCTTAGCGCACGTTGGGTGCGCGAATACCCGGAAGGCGAGTCGGCGGCGCATGTGCTGGGTTATGTGGGCCGGATTTCCGAAGGTGATTTGGCCAGGCTGGAAAAAGAAGGCCAACTGGGCAACTATCGGGGCAGCAGCACCATAGGCAAAAAGGGCATAGAAAAGACCTGGGAAGAGGCCTTGCATGGGCGCACGGGCATGGAAGAGGTCGAGGTCACGGCTTCTGGGCGACCTGTACGCACATTAAGCCGCATAGATCCTGTTCCGGGCGCCAATCTGGTGTTGTCCATCGATATCGGCCTGCAAAAAGAAGCCGAGCAGCAATTCGAAGGCCGGCGTGGCGCGCTGGTGGCCATAGAACCCAAAACGGGTGATGTGCTGGCGTTTGTGTCGGCCCCTTCTTTTGATCCCAATTTATTTATTGATGGCATCGATGTCGAAAGCTGGCGCAAGCTGAATGAATCGCCCGATCATCCTTTGATAAATCGTCCCCTGTATGGGACTTACCCCATAGGTTCGACTTATAAGCCATTTGTTGGCCTGGCTGCGCTCGAACTGGGCAAGCGCACCGCCACCCAGCGTATTGGCGACCCAGGCTATTTCGAGTTTGGCGGGCAACGATTCCGCAATGCGGGCGGGGCGGTATACGGGCCTACCGATATGCATAGGGCAATCGTCGTATCTTCGGATACCTACTTTTTTTCGCTGGGGCCGGAAATAGGCGTGAATGCCTTGCACGACTTCAGCAAGCAATTCGGTTTTGGGCAAATTACCGGTATTGATCTTGAAGGAGAGCGGCGTGGGGTGTTGCCGTCAACCGAATGGAAGCGCCAGGCTTACAAGAAGCCTGCCCAGCAGCGCTGGTACGCGGGCGAAACGGTGTCTGTGGCCGTAGGGCAAGGCTATAACTCGTTTACCTTGCTGCAACTGGCGCAGGCTACGGCGGTGCTGGCCAATAACGGCGCTTACATGCAGCCGCATCTGGTCAGTTTGGTTAAAAACTCCCAAACCGGCCAAGCCGTACGCACTGTGACCAAACCGTCCTACACCATACCGCTGAAGCCAGAGAATCTCGATGTCATCCGGCGTGCCATGGTCGATGTCATGCGCAAGGGCACGGCGCGCAGGGCTTTTACCGGCACGCCATACCAGGCAGCGGGTAAAACCGGCACCGCACAGGTGTACAGTCTGAAGGGCGCCAAATACAATGCCGGCACAGTTGACGAGCGCTTGCGCGATCATGCCTTGTTCATGGCCTACGCTCCCATGGAAAATCCCGAAATCGCCGTAGCGTTGATTGTGGAAAACGGGGGCTGGGGCGCCACGGTTGCTGCGCCTATCGCCCGCAAGGTGTTCGATTACTGGCTGGCGCCCGAACGCCTGGCCAATGACCGTTATGCATCCATAGCGGCGGCCACGCTGGAAGAACCCGATGTGGCAGAAGAAGGTGCCAGCGGTGAATCTATGGACGCCATTGCACGGCCCGAAGACTTGCCCGATGCCGTCGACGACGACAATAACGCCACTGAGTCGCCTGACTCTGGGCCAGATATGCCTGGCCCGTTGCGGAGGACGCCATGAAGCGAATGATGCGCTGGGCCTTTAAAGCGCTGACGGCATTCGATTGGCCGTTGTTGGCGCTGGTCGTGCTGATGGCCATTCTGGGCATGACGGTCATGCAATCGGCGGTGGGTGGTACCGACTGGCGTTTTTCCGACCAGTTGCGCAATTTCCTGATTGCCTTTGCCTGCATGTGGCTGGCTGCCATGACGCCACCGCCTGTGCTGATGCGGCTGGCGCCTTATTTTTATGTAATTGGGGTGTTGTTGCTGCTGGGCGTAGAGTTTTTTGGCGAAACCAGCAAGGGGGCAACGCGCTGGCTGGACCTGGGCGTGGTGCGCATACAGCCCTCCGAAATGCTGAAGATTTCCGTACCTTTGCTGCTGGCCTGGTATTTTCATCGTAATCAGGGCAGTTTGCGTGTGCTGGATTTCATGGTGGCTGGTGTTTTGCTGGCCCTGCCGTTTACCCTGATTGTCATGCAGCCGGATCTAGGCACGGCATTGTTGGTGTTTGCGTCGGGTTTTTGCGTTATTTATTTTGGTGGACTTTCTTTTCGGCTGTTGGTGCCGATAACCTTGCTGGTGGTGGCGGGTGTGGGTACGCTGGTGTATTACGAAAACCAGATCTGCCAGCCTGATGTCGACTGGGTCGTGTTGCATGAATACCAGAAGTATCGGATATGCACCTTGCTGGACCCCAGTTCTGATCCTTTGGGGAAGGGCTTTCATACGATACAGTCGATGATCGCGGTGGGTTCGGGCGGGGTGTATGGCAAGGGTTATATGCTGGGCACGCAGTCGCATCTGGATTTCATCCCAGAACGTACTACCGATTTCATTTTCGCGGTGTATGCGGAAGAGTTCGGTTTGTATGGTGGGGTAATGTTGCTGGTTTTGTATGCGTTGCTGGTGGTGCGTGGGCTGGCGATTGCGGCCACGGCCCATACGCAGTTTGGCCGTTTGCTGGCGGGGGCAATGGCCATGATGTTTTTTGTGTATGTGTTTGTCAATGTGGGGATGGTTACCGGTATATTGCCGGTAGTGGGCGTGCCTTTGCCTTTCATGAGCTATGGCGGTACCGCTTTGCTGACTCTGGGTGTGGCTTGCGGGATATTAATGAGCATTAGCCGTTATCGGCCGGTGCGGTCATGACCTTCCACCGCTACGCCAATAAAAACCCACTCATCAAAACTCAAACAGCCCCGCCAATATCTTCTTGACTGGCGCAGGCAAGGCGGTGGCAGGCAGGTCTTTTATCGGAACCCAGGCCTGGCGTGGGCCCGGTTCGCCTACACCGATGGTATTGCTTTGGAAATACCAGGGTTCTATATGTAATTTGAAATGGGTGAATACATGCAGCAAGCCAGCCATTTTTTGCGCCTTGCCCTTGCCTTGCCCCCAATTGTTGCAGGCAGCTTCAAGTGCAAAGCTATCGTCGAACTGAGGCAAGCTCCATAATCCGCCCCAGATGCCAGGTGAGGCCTGTTGCTCCAGCAATATGCTTCCTTGCCGGTGACTTGATTCGCGTGTGGATTCAGTTGTAGCAGTCTGCTCTTCTGGTAATACGTCGGATTGATGGTGCAGTATCAGCATCTTGCAGGCGCGTTCCGGGCTGGCCTTTCTGGGCTTGGGCGTAGGAAGTTCGTGTTGCACGCCATGGGTATAAGCGTAGCAATTTGCCAGCAAGGGGCAGCGGGCGCAATCGGGCCGGCCACGGGTGCATAAGCCCGATCCCAGATCCATCAGTGATTGGGTGTACGCCGCCATGTCCAGTTTTGCCGGCGCCGCCTGAACGATATTTTCTGCTGTTTCCCACAGCAACTGCTCGGTTGCCCTCAGGCTGGTGACACCGTAGATGCCAAAGTAGCGGGTAAAGACGCGTTTGACGTTGCCGTCCATGATGGGGCTGCGCGTGCCGTAGGCAAAGGCGGCGATGGCTGCCGCGGTTGAACGGCCTATGCCGGGCAGGGTGGCGATTTCTTCTGGGGATTCCGGGAAGCGTCCATTCCAGTGCAGGATCAGTTCCTGGGCGCAACGGTGCAGGTTGCGGGCGCGGGCGTAGTAGCCCAGCCCCGCCCAATAGGGCATGACTTCGTCTTGTTCGGCTTCGGCCAGTGCCTGGATGTCGGGGAAGCGGCCCAGAAAGCGTTCGTAATAGCCTATGACGGTGGCTACCTGGGTTTGTTGCAGCATGATTTCCGATAGCCATATCAGGTAAGGGTCACGCGTACCCTGCCAGGGCAGGTGATGGCGCCCGTGCTGCTTTTGCCAATTGACCAGGGTGCTGGCAAAGCTGGCCAGCCCCGGTTGTTTGTTTAAAGACATTAGAAGCGTGTATTGCGTGTAACCGACCAGCGGGCGGACATGGCTGCAAGAATGGCGACGACGACCACGGCCAGCAAGAGGCTGAGGCTGTCTGGCAGGTACAGGACGGCTTGTGTGCCGTAGCTGCTGGCCAGGCGGGCCAGTGCCGCGTTCAGGGGGGCCAGCGCCATTGCAGAGAGCGCTATGGCAGCGAGGCAGGAAATAATGCCGGTGAGGGCGCCCAAGTACAGGAAGGGGCGCCGCACAAAGGATTCTGTTGCCCCAACCAGGCGCGCCACGCCGATTTCTTCGCGCTGGGTAAGGGCCTGCATGCGTACTGTATTGAACACGGTTGCCAGCACTACCAGCGCTACCCCTATTGCCAACAGGGCCAGGCCTATGCGCAGAAAGCCCAGGATGGCTTCCAGGCGTCGTACCCATTCGCTATCGAGTTGTACCAGGTCAATGTGTTCAAGTTGACGCCATTCCTTGGCCAATGTGCCAGCTTGGCTGGCCAGGTTGGCGCTTTCGTGCAAGGTGACTACGATGGCATCAGGCAGGGGGTTGTCGGGCAGCACTGACAGCGCGTCGGCCCATGAAGGGTTGGCCTTCAGGGTTTTCAGGGCGTCGTCGCGGGCCACCACCCGTACTGCCTGGATTTCCTGGGTGTGCCGGCTTTGCAATTGCCGGGCCAGGTCGGCCGCTTTGCCGGCCGCGGTGCCAGGTTGCAGGAACAGTGTGACCTCGGGCGAGACCGGGATGTTCCTGACCAGGGGCTGGGCCGAAACCAGCACTGACGCGGCAATGATGGGAATGGCCAGGCTAAGGCTGATGACCAGTATGTTGGACAAAGAGGAAAATGGCTGTGACCCGAGGCGGCGCAGTGCCGACAGGAAGGCGTAGCGATGCTGGCGCAACCAGCTTTTCATGATTGAACTCCTGCGATGTCGGAGAACCGGCCAGCATCGATATGCAGTGTTCGGTTCGCATAAGCAGCCATGAGAGTACTGTCGTGAGAAGCGATCAAGGTAGTGACGCCTACCCTGTTGAAGTCGCGAAAAACTTCCATAATGCGCTGCGCGCTGGCCTGGTCCAGATTGGCGGTGGGTTCGTCGGCAATCAGGATGGCTGGTCGATTGACAATGGCGCGGGCAATGGCCAGGCGTTGCTGCTCGCCGCCCGACATTTCTATGGGGTTGAGGTCTTCTTTGCCTGACAGACCGACTTTTTCTATGGCTGCGCGCGCGCGCGTGCCGGCTAGCCGAGCGGGCAAGCCAATGACGGCCAGCGGCAAGAGAACGTTATTGATGGCGTTGCGGTCGTAGAGCAAATGGGTGTCTTGCAGAATGATGCCGACTGCGCGGCGCAGGTATGGGCGTGCGCGTGACGGCATTTTGTCTATGCGATGACCATTGACGTGTACGGCACCCCGGCTGGGCGGTTCCAGACCGCCTATCAGTTTCAGCAGCGTGGATTTGCCCGCGCCTGATGGGCCGGACACAAAGATGAATTCGCCAGGTTCGATTTTGAAATTGATATCAGCCAGGATGTTTCGCCCGCGCCCGTACGATTTGAAGACATGCTGAAATTCGATCATAGAGACAGTCGTGTTAAGGCCCGCAAGGGATATCCCCCATGTTTTTAGTAAATGGTAACAGTTACGATTTCAACGCTAATGGCAGAGTCGTTATTGTATGCCGTCTTAATCAATCGGCACCACCGAAAGAGGCTATCTATGAAGCTAATTAAAGCTGCAGCATTGGGCGTTACGCTATTTTTTATTGCCACTGCATCAAATGCAGGGGAAACCCTCGATGCCGTCAAGAAAAAAGGGTATGTCCAGTGCGGCGTGCATACCGGTTTGCCCGGCTTTTCCCTGGCTAACAGCAAGGGCGAATGGACGGGTGTCGACGTTGATTTATGTAAAGCCATTGCCGCCATGATGTTCGGCGATGCGAACAAATACAAGGCTGTGGCGCAAACCACGCAGCAACGGTTCACCGCCTTGCAGTCTGGCGAAATCGATGTGCTAACGCGCAATACCACCGCCACCATGACGCGTGATACGACGCTGGGCCTGATGTCGCCAGCCATCAACTACTACGACAGCCAGGGCATCATGGTCAGTACCAAGCTGGGTGTCAAAAGTGCCAAAGAACTGGGCGGGGCCGCTGTTTGCGTACAGCCAGGCACGACCACTGAACTAAACTTGGCTGATTGGTTCCGGGCCAATAAACTCGACTTCAAGCCTGTGGTCATCAATAGCCCCGATGAGGCCATGCGTTCTTATGTGGCTGGCCGCTGCGACGCCTACACAACCGATAAGTCGGGCTTGGCCACCATACGTTCTACTTTGGCTAATCCTGACGACCATGTCATTTTGCCCGAAGATTTCTCCAAAGAACCCTTGGGCCCCATGGTGCGCCAGGGTGATGACGCCTGGTTCATGGTGGTGCGCTGGGCATTCAATGCCATGCTCGAAGCCGAAGAATACGGCATTACATCAAAAAACGTCGATGAAATGCTTAAAAGCCCCAATCCCAATATCCAGCGTATTCTGGGTGTAAGCGGTGAAATGGGCAAAGGGCTTGGAATTGACAATAAATGGGCTTATAACATCATCAAGCAAGTCGGCAATTACGGCGAATCTTTCGAACGTAATATTGGCATTACTTCGCCCATGAAGCTCGAACGCGGCCTGAACGCGCAGTGGCGCAATGGTGGCCTGATGTATGGCTGGCCTATACGTTAACAAGCTGGTCAAATTCCACGCAAAGGCTGGGCCCAGGCGGCCTGGCCTTGGCAAAAGGGGAGTGCTGCGTCAGGGTCCCCACACGATGTAAGCTTTATGACGAAAAAAAACTCTTTATCCCAGGCGCCCAGGCGGCGTCTATCCTGGAACGATCCTGGTGTCCGGGCGTTTATCTATCAAGTCCTGATCCTTGGGGTTGTGGGCTTTGCAGTCTGGTATCTGGTTTCCAATACACTCCATAATCTGGCTGTGCGCAATATCTCGACCGGTTTTGGTTTTATTAATCGTGAAGCCGGGTTCGCCATTGGCGAGTCCATCATCGATTACACCCCTGCCGATACCTATGGCCGTGCCATCTGGGTAGGGTTGATCAACACCTTGCGTGTTTCAGTGGTGGGCATTATTGCCGCCACCTTGTTTGGCACGCTGCTGGGTGTTGCGCGTTTGTCCAAGAACTGGCTGGTGTCGCGGGTTTGTAGTGTCTACATCGAGGTCATGCGCAACATCCCCTTGTTGCTGCAGCTGTTTTTCTGGTACGCCATCATCACCGAAAGCATGCCGGGGCCGCGGCAGGCGCTTAATCCCATGTCTGGGGTGTTTGTTTCAAATCGTGGCCTGACACTGCCCGCCTTGCAGGGCGACGCCCTTGACTGGATGGTGGCTGGGCTTGCCATTGCCATTGTCGCTATCGTGATGTTGGGGCATTGGGCCAAAAAGCGCCAGGAAGCAACCGGCGATATCTTCCCATTGCTGCGTGTCGGGGCTGCCTTGCTGGTGATATTGCCTATTGCTGGCTGGCTAGTCAGCGGCGCGTCGCTCACTCTAGAATTTCCGGCCCTGACCGGCTTCAATTTCACAGGGGGTATTTCCATGTCCCCTGAGTTTACCGCGTTGCTCGTGGGGCTGGTTCTGTATACCGCAGCCTTTGTCGCTGAAGTCGTGCGCTCGGGGATACAGTCGGTTAGCCGAGGGCAGTGGGAAGCCGCAGAAGCCATAGGCCTGTCGCGCGCGCGCATGCTGCGTTTGGTGATTTTGCCACAAGCCTTGCGGGTTATCGTACCGCCCATGACCAGCCAATACCTGAATCTCACTAAAAACAGTTCGCTGGCGGTAGCCATTGGGTATCCTGATATCGTATCGGTGGTCAATACTACGCTGAATCAAACAGGGCAGGCCATTGAAGGCATTCTGATCATCATGGCGGCCTATCTTACTGTTAGCTTGTCGATCTCGGTTTTCATGAACTGGTATAACAAGCGCATTGCGCTGGTGGAGCGCTAAATGGGCCAGAATACCTCTACGGCGCCCAGCCTGGCGCCGCCTGCTTCCCAACAAGGCGTGGTTGCATGGCTGCGCGCCAGCCTGTTTTCATCGCCTTTGAATACTCTGCTTACTGTTTTGGTGGCGTGGCTGCTGCTTATGATAGTGCCAGCCATGGTCGAATGGCTGTTCATCAAGGCCAATTTCAACGCCACCAATGCCCAGGAATGCCGCGAATCGGGCGGCGCCTGCTGGGCCTTCATCGCTGAAAAACATCGCTTGATCCTGTTTGGCATTTACCCCTACGACGAGCAGTGGCGGCCTTTGCTGGCCAGTTTCATTCTGGTTGCCGTCATTTTTTGCAGTTGCCTGCGCTGGTTCTGGCGCCCATCTTTGGGGCTGATCTGGCTGTTTGCGCTGGTGGCGGTGGCTGTCCTGATGTGGGGCGGTGTATTTGGACTTAGCTATGTCGAAAACGACAGGTGGGGCGGCTTGCCGCTTACACTTATACTGGCTACCTTTGGTATTGCCTTCGCCTTTCCTTTCGGCCTGTTGCTGGCATTGGGGCGTCGTTCGCATATGCCGGCGGTCAAGGCTTTGTGCGTGGTCTATATTGAACTGATCAGGGGCGTGCCACTGATCAGCCTGCTGTTCATGTCTTCGGTCATGCTGCCTTTGTTTTTGCCTGAAGGGTTCAGCATCGACAAGCTTCTGCGCGCCCAGATAGCCATCATCATGTTTGCTGCGGCCTATATCGCCGAAACCGTGCGTGGCGGTTTGCAAGCCATTCCCAAGGGCCAGTACGAAGGCGCCGATTCCCTGGGGCTAAGTTATTGGCAGCAAATGCGCAAGATCATATTGCCCCAGGCACTCAAGGTGGTGATACCGCCGCTGGTGGGTATTTTTATCTCGCTTTTCAAAGACACGTCGCTGGTTGTCATCATCGGGATTTTCGACCTTACGCAAGCGGCAAAAACCGCTGTGGCCGATGCGGCCTGGCGCGGCTTCAGCGCCGAGGCTTACCTGTTCATTGCATTTATCTATTTTATTTTCTGCTTTTCCATTTCCCGCTATAGTCAATCGCTGGAAAAGCACCTGGAAACAGGGCATCAACGTTGAACAACATGACGTATGCAATTATGCAGGCGCAGATTCAAACAAGGGAGTACAGACATGTCTGAGGCCATCATTCGCCTAGAGGATGTCAATAAGTGGTATGGGCAGTTTCACGTGTTGCGCAACATCAACCTGAATGTCGGGCAAGGTGAACGGATTGTCATTTGCGGGCCGTCGGGCTCTGGCAAATCCACCTTGATACGCTGCATCAATCGCCTGGAAGAGCACCAGCAGGGTCACATAGTCGTTGATGGCATAGAACTCACCAATAATCTCAAGCAAATCGAAGCCATACGCCGCGACGTGGGCATGGTGTTTCAGCATTTCAATCTTTTTCCACACTTGACCGTGTTGGAAAACCTTACGCTTGGTCCGGTGTGGGTGCTGAAGCAATCCAAGGCCCAGGCGGAAGCCGCCGCCATGAAGTACCTCGAACGTGTACGCATTCCAGATCAGGCGGCCAAGTATCCTGGCCAGCTTTCGGGCGGCCAGCAGCAGCGGGTGGCAATTGCGCGTTCTTTATGCATGAATCCAAAAATCATGCTATTTGACGAACCCACCTCGGCGCTTGACCCCGAAATGGTCAAGGAAGTGCTGGACGTCATGGTGGGGCTGGCTGAAGAAACCGGGATGACCATGCTGTGCGTAACCCACGAAATGGGTTTTGCGCGCAAGGTGGCCGACAGGGTTATTTTCATGGACCAGGGCGAGATCATCGAAGAGAACACGCCTGATGCTTTCTTTGATAACCCGCAAAACGAGCGTACCAAGCTTTTTCTTAGTCAGATTCTTCATTGACGGCTGCGTGTCTTCTTGGCGCGCTTATGTTGTAAATAGTGTAGGGTTATGGCTTTTAGTATCTTATGACGAGGTCTTTCTTTATGTTGTCCGCACTGAAATCCTGGCCAGCTACTGCAGCGGCCTTGTTGGCTTGTTTGACTTTATCCGCAGTTGTTCCGGCTGCTGCGGAAGAATTTCCGTCCAAGTCTCTTACGTTTATTGTGCCCTATGCTCCAGGTGGCCCATTGGACGGCATGGCCCGTTTGCTGGCCGAGAAAGTCAAGCCTGATCTGGGTACCGTCGTTGTCGAAAACCGGCCGGGCGCGGGCGGTAATATCGGGGCCAGCATTGCCGCCAAGGCCAATCCCGATGGCTATACCCTGGTCATGGGTGCAGTTGCCATTAATGCGATCAATCCCTGGCTGTACGAAAAGCTGCCTTTCGATCCGGTAACAAGCTTCGCACCTGTAGCCTTGGTGGCGTCGGTGCCCAATGTACTGGTGCTGAATAGCGAATTCGCCCAAAGCAACAATATCAACTCGGTGTCGGATCTGGTGGCTTATGCCAAGCAGCATGCCGATAAACTAAATTTCGCATCCGGTGGCAATGGCAGCGCAGGGCATTTGGCGGGTGAACTATTGAATGTTCGGGCAGGCATTAAAACGGTACATGTACCTTATGCCGGGGCGGCGCCCGCCAAGCTGGCCTTATTAAGCGGCCAGGTTAATTTCATGTTCGATAATCTGGCGTCGGCTGCTCCGTTAATTGCAGACAACAAGGTCAAGGCCCTTGCGGTGACCACCCTGAATCGCTCATCCGCGCTGCCCGACTTGCCAACCATGGAACAAGCAGGCATAAACAAGTTTGATCTAGGCACGTGGTTCGGCGTGTTCACCACCGGCGGCACGCCCAAAGCGGTTGTCGACAAGCTAAACGCCGCCTACACCAAGGCCTTGCAAGATCCGGCGGTACGCAAGAACTTGCTGACCATGGGGTCCGAATCCAAGCCGACAACACCAGAAGAATTTGCCGAATTGGTCAAGCATGATCTGGCCAAGTACAAAGAAATTGTGGAAGTCTCAGGCGCCAAGCTGTTCTAACATCCCGCTTATGCGTATTAATGTCAACAACGGTAAAAATAGCGCCAGCAGAACCAAAATGTAACACTTGAGGCTTCAGCCGCTTGTTAGGATAGCTGGTGGCGAATAAAGCGCTGCTTACAACGGGATAAGGAGAATTACATGAAAGTATCTATGCGTGCGAGCCGAATTGCATCGTGTATTGGGATTGTGGCGTTAATGGCGGGTTGCGCCAATCTAGACCAAATGGGCACTGGCGGTAAAACAGCCGTTGGAGCAGGAGCCGGCGCTGCTGTAGGGGCCGGACTGGGTGCGCTCATCGGCGATAGCAGCAAGGCGGCAATGATAGGCGCAGGTATAGGTGCTGTTGCGGGCGGTATCGTTGGTTATAACTGGGCTGGTGTCAAAAACGACGTGGAAAAATCCGGCGCCAGCAGCCTGGGCGTAGATGTCACTGAAATGCCTGATGGCACCTTGCGCGTGAATATTCCCAGCAATGTGTCGTTTGATACTGGCAAGTACGCATTGAAGCCAGCTTTGCTGCCGGTGCTCGACAGCGTCTCGCGCGCTTTGGTGCAGCATCCAGAGCTGCGGGCTAAGTCCATAGGGTATACCGATAGCACAGGCTCAGCCACTACCAACCAGACTTTATCGGTTAACCGTGCGCGTGCCGTGGCCAATTACCTGACTCAACAAGGTGTGCCAGCCTCCAACCTGACTGCCGAAGGGCGTGGGCCCAGTAGCCCTGTCGCTGATAATGGCACGGCTGAAGGTCGGGCCATGAACCGTCGCGTAGAGCTATTCTTGTATGCCATCCAGAAATAGCTGTTGAACCTGCCGCTTGCAAATAGCGGCCAGGAAGTAAAAAGCGCCTCTTGTGAGGCGCTTTTTTGGTTTGATGGGCTACTTGCCAGATGATGCGTTTCGCCCCCATCCTCACGACTCCGATAAATTGTCTTGCAGCGATTTGATCAGGCTGGCCAGCGTGCTCTCAATAATGGCTCGGCTATCTTCGGTCAGTGACCAGTATTCATCGGGAGATATGCCTTGAAAAGGCCATGGCGCCAGTGATCTGGGAAATGGAGATTCGTTGACAAGATGCGGCGAAGGTGTTTGCTGTTCCAGCCTGGGTATGGGTTCCATGGGGCCGGTGCCCTGAGCCAGCCAGGTTGGGTTGACACCCAGAACCTCGGCAAGCTGGAAAATATTCTTGGCTGTTTTGCGGCTGCCGTTTTCGTAATTGGCGATTGCGCTTTGCGATAAGCCGCAAGCCTGGGCAAGCGCTGCTTGGCTTAATTTGTGCAAGACTCGAATACGGCGGAGGCGTTCGGCAAAGTGGTTCACATTTGTGATTGAACAATTTATATCAATCACGTTGGTAATAATATCAATTTCGTTTGTGATAATTTGGTGTAGATTATCGTAATAAATTGATTTTAAATATTTTTATCAAATTTAAGCCAATACTATGCTCAGCCCCATCATTCTTTTGCTTCAGCTCAGGCGGGCCGACGCCAGAAGTAGCCATCGCGCCAAGCTGTTGCAGGCGCACGGTTTTAAGGTTGTATCCTGTTTGCACTTGCAGGAACTTTATAGCGGCGTACAGGCCAATCTGGCGCAAGCCGGCAATCGATTACTGGTGCTGCTGGCAGGGAAGCAGCCCGACAACTGCGTGGCTGCCTCGTATTTGCGTACCTTGTATCCGGCAATAGGCATATTGGCGCTGGTTCCAGAAAACAAGGAAACCGCCAGCCTGCAGCTTATACAAAGCGGGGCCGACAACTGCTGTCGCGATGACGTTTCCTTTGAACTGCTATTGGCTGTTGTTTTGCGCTTGCTGGCGCGCATAGGGGGAGAAGCTTTCACTTCTTCAGCGTTTGCCGAGCCAGTCCAGCAAGGCTGCTGGCAATTACAAGAGCATGGTTGGGTGCTTGCTGGTCCGCAGGAACAGCGTATTCCACTGACCACAGGCGAACGTGCCTTCATATCCGCCTTGTTTGCCCAGCCTGGGTTGCGTGCCAAGCACGAACTGCTCGTTGAGGCGGTAAGTGCCAGCTATGCGCTGACTGTCGTTGCTACGGGCAAGCAAGGTCGCCTGGGGCTATTGGTTAGCCGCCTGCGCCGCAAATTTCGCGCACATGGCGTCCCCGACGCGCCATTGAAGTCGTTGCACAGTTGGGGGTACATGTTTACTGGGCCGGTATTGCAATAACTACGGGCCGGCCCAGGTGCGCAAGCGCTGCGGCTTACTGGTGGTAGCGGTGCACCGACAAGTCGTCGCTGCGTATGGCGGTAGGCTTGCCCGATACAATATCGGCCAGCAGTTGCCCGCTGCCGCAAGCCATCGTCCAGCCCAGGGTGCCGTGCCCCGTATTCAAGAACAGGTTGCTATAGCGGGTACCACCAATAATAGGCGTGCTGTCAGGGGTTTTGGGCCGTAGCCCGGTCCAGAACGAGACATCGCCCGGTGCGCGGCTACCAGGGAACAGGTCGTCTACCACCATTTCCAGGGTTTTCTGGCGTTTGGGGTTCAGGCTGAGGTCGTAGCCGGCAATTTCAGCCATGCCTCCAACGCGTATGCGCTGATCGAAACGGGTAATGGCGATTTTGTAGGTTTCATCAAGCAAGGTTGAAACCGGCGCACGGCTTTCATCGCCAATGGGCACGGTAATGGAATAACCCTTCATAGGGTACACCGGCACGGCTTCCACGTGTTTCAGCAGCGTGGTGGAATAAGAGCCCAAAGCCACTACGTAGGCGTCGGCTTGCATTAGCTGGTTGTTGCACTGCACGCCCGAGATACGCCCGCCACCCACATGCAGTTGTTGTACGTTGACGCCGTAGCGAAAATCCACGCCTAGCTTGACGGCTTCTTCGGCAAGGCGGGTGGTGAAAATATTGCAATCGCCGGTTTCGTCGTCAGGCAGGCGCAAGCCACCAACCAGTTTGTCTTGTGTATGGGCCAGGGCCGGTTCGACTTTTTGCAAGTCGTTGCGCGTTAGCAGTTCGTAGCTCATGCCGGCTTCTTTCAGCACGGCAATGTCTTGCCCGACGGCATCAAGCTGTTGCTGGGTACGAAACACTTGCAAAGTGCCTTGCTGGCGGCCTTCGTATTGTATGCCTATGGCGGCGCGCAGTTCACTAAGGCATGTGCCGCTGTAGCTGGAAATACGTACCAGGCGCTCTTTGTTGACGGCGTAGCGGCTGGCGGTGCAATTGCGCCACATTTGATACATCCAGTGCAACTGGTATAGGCTGCCGTCGGGGCGGATGGATAGCGGAGGGTGCTGGGCGAACATCCATTTTATGGCCTTGAACGGCACCCCAGGGGCAGCCCAGGGCGACGAGTAGCCATAAGAGATTTGGCCTGCGTTGGCAAAGCTGGTTTCAAGCGCGGAAGCGGGCTCGCGTTCTAGCACGATGACTTCGTGCCCCTGTTTGGCCAGGTAGTAGGCGCTGCTGACACCGACGACACCCGCACCTAAGACTATGATTTTCATTATAAATAGCCATTCATGTTTGGTTTCTATGATGATAGGCGACAATCGCCAGTCTTTTTTTCTAAAGAAGTTGGCTTTTCAGGCTTTTCTGCTGTTTATCAGTTATTTGTACGCATTTTCAGCAATAATTGCTGTTGTGTCCACGCCGCGTTTTTTAGCGGGTTTGTGGTGGCAAAATCCCGGAGAAATGAAGTTGCGTATACAAAGAAATCCTGTTTATACATTAGATAAACTTGATAGAAATATTCTTGATCTGCTGCAGCGTGATGGCCGTATGTCCATGACAGAGCTGGCCGAGCGTGTTGGGCTTACCGTTACGCCGTGTATCGAGAGGGTCAAAAGGTTGGAGCGTGATGGCGTGATTACCGGTTATTACGCCAGGGTGGACCCGGCGGCGCTGGATGCTGGTTTGCTGGTTTTTGTAGAGGTTTCCATGTCCAGCAAGTCAGATCGCACTTTTGATGATTTTCGTCGTGAAGTGCTATGCATACCGCAGGTGCAGGAGTGTCATCTGGTGTCGGGTGATTTTGACTATCTGGTGAAGGCGCGCATCAAGGAAATCAGCCAATATCGTAGTTTGCTGGGCGATATCCTTCTGCGCTTGCCTGGGGTAACCCAGACTAAAAGCTGTGTTGTGATGGAAGAGGTGAAAGAAACACTGTTCATTGCTGCGCAAACATAACAGCGTTACTGCGTAGGTCGAATTAGCTTCGCTAGGAGCGTAGTTGGGCACCTGTTGCCTCAATTAGTCATAGAATCAATGCGTGCGATTTTTTCGTTCTTGAGAAAGTCGGGTGTGTCGGAGGCTGTTTCGGCTTCACGCGCTGCGCCCCTGGCGGGGTTCCCGTTACTGTCAGCGCCATCGAGGCGTCCGCGGAACTCGCCCGGTCGGACCAGTGGTCCGACAAGCGTCGGGCTCAGACAGCCGCGGCCTTGCCCCCTCGATGGCGCTGACCGTAACGGCTTGCGCAAGGCGCCTGCACAGCCCCCGACACACCCGACTTTTTGCATCAACCAAATTTGGGCGAGCTCCTTCAATACCAACCAGCCGCGCAAGTAAAACCAGACTCTCAGGTCGTCAGGCTGTGAGACCGGTCAAGTTTCCTATTACGCAGTTGTCCGGGGTGGGTGAAGCTCAGTGCGGCGGTAGGCGTGCGCCGCGTGCTGACGAAGGGAAGCCGGGGGGTGTCGTCGGCCGCTGTTTGAGCGGCAGCGAGTTCGGCCGACGCCCGGCTGTACGAGGCAGACGCGGAAAAAAGCACGCCGTGCCGCACTGAGCTTCACCCACCCCGGACAACGTCATAAAAAACCAGACAACGTCATAAAAAACCAGACAACGTCATAAAAAACCAGACAACGTCATAAGAACCGACAACGTCATAAGAACCGACAACGTCATAAGAACCAGACAACGTCACCAGAACCAGACAACGTAGCCAAGTGCTATAAACCTTTGAACTGAGCATGCTCCAGGCTTTTTTACCAACGGAGCTGTGTCAGATTACGGCACTGGCACGCGTAATCCGACCTACGAATACGCTTCGTTCTTTAAAACATGGCGTGTTAAGAAACACCCCCATGACGCACAAACACCATGTTATCGCGATGCATGAGTTCGGAATCCGACATATGACCCAGGATTTCAGCGATGCGGCTGCTGGGCTGGCGCATGATGCGGCGGGTATCGCTAGATGAGTAATTGATCAGGCCACGGCCGCATTCTACGCCGTGCAGATCCACGCATGCCACGACGTCGCCGCGCTCGAATTCGCCTTCGACCGCGCAAACGCCAATGGCCAGCAGGCTTTTGTGGCCTTGTGTCAGGGCCTGGACGGCACCGTTGTCCAGCGTGATGCGCCCGCGCAGGCGCAGGTGGTTTGCCAGCCAGCGTTGGCGCGCTGAGCGTACCGGCAATATGGCACGCAATTCGGTGCCGATTTGTTCGCCTTGGGCCAGCCGCAGTAAGACGTTGGCTTCGCGCCCCGATGCAATAACGGTATGGCCTCCGCTGTTGGCAGCACGCTTGGCCGCCAGCACTTTGGTCAGCATGCCGCCTGTGCCTATGCTGCTGCCTGAGCCGCCTGCCATGGCTTCGAGGGCGGGGTCGCCGGCTTGGCCCAGCTGGATGAATTCGGCATCAGGGTTTTGCCGCGGGTCGGCGCTGTATAGCCCCGATTGATCGGTAAGTATGATCAGGGCTTCGGCTTCGATCAGGTTGGTGACCAGCGCGCCTAGCGTATCGTTGTCGCCCAGGCGGATTTCGTCGGTGACCACGGTGTCGTTTTCGTTGACGATGGGGACCACGCCCAGGCCCAGCAGGGTATAAAGCGTGCTGCGTGCGTTCAGGTAACGACGACGGTCGGCCAGGTCTTCGTGGGTGAGCAAAATTTGGGCGGTGCGTATGCCATGCTTGGCAAAGGCCACTTCGTAGGCTTGTATCAGCCCCATCTGGCCGACCGCAGCGGCGGCCTGCAATTCGTGCATGGCGTTGGGGCGGCGCGGCCAACCCAGGCGTGCCATGCCTTCGGCAATGGCGCCGCTGGATACCAGCACCATTTGCTTGCCCTGCGCATGCAGGCTGGCGATTTGCTCGGCCCACTGGGAGACGGCGGCAGTATCGATCCCTTTGCCTTCGTTGGTGACCAGCGATGAACCTACTTTGACAACCAGGCGTTTAGCCTGTGCGATGGCGGATTGCGTTACAGAAGTGGCGGGCATGGATGGTGTGGCTAAGCTTATGAGTTATCGGGCTGGTCGGCATCAGAGCGGGTGTCGTCAAAACGTGGATCTTCGGCGATATAGCTGCCGTCGGCCTTGTCTTGCTCGACGTGGGCTTTTTTGTTTTCAGCATCCAGCCACTCTTGCAGGCGCCAGATCAATTGTTGGGTGCCTTCGCCGTTCAGGGCGGAAATGCTGAATACGGGACCCGTCCAGTTTAGCGCCTTGCATAGGCGTTCTTGTGCTTCTTTCGGGTTATCGACCATATCGAGCTTGTTGAGGATTAGCCAGCGCGGTTTTTCGTACAGGTCGTTATCGTAGCGACGTAGTTCTTCGGCGATGGCCAGGGCATCTTTGGCGGCCTGGTCGATAGGGTCGGTGTCAGGATCGGGTGAAGATACGTCGACCAGATGCAATAGTACGCGGGTGCGTGATAGGTGGCGCAAGAACAGGTGGCCCAGGCCAGCGCCTTCAGAGGCACCTTCGATAAGGCCGGGGATATCGGCAATGACGAAGCTGTGCGCAGGCGATGTGCGCACAACACCAAGATTGGGATGCAGGGTTGTGAAGGGATAGTCGGCGATTTTCGGTCGCGCATTGGACACTTTGCTGATCAGCGTAGACTTGCCGGCATTGGGCAGGCCCAGCAGGCCGACATCGGCCAATACTTTCAGTTCGAGGCGCAGTTTGCGTTGTTCACCTTCGGTTCCCTGGGTAGCCTGTTTGGGCGCACGGTTGGTGCTGGACTTGAAGTGCAGATTGCCCAGGCCGCCCTGGCCACCAGCAGCCAGCGTGACACGTTCGTTGTGACGATCTAGGTCGAAAAGCTGTTCGCCAGTTTCCACGTCGAAGACGATGGTGCCCACCGGCACGCGCAAGGTGATGTCGGCGGCGGCGGCGCCGTACTGGTCGGAGCCGCGACCATTTTCGCCGTTTTTACCGCGATGCAAGCGTGCGTAGCGGTAATCGATAAGCGTATTGATATTGCGGTCGGCTACCGCGTAAATGCTGCTGCCGCGCCCGCCGTCGCCACCGTCGGGGCCACCCTTGGGTATGAATTTTTCGCGGCGAAAGCTCGCGGCGCCATTGCCGCCTTTGCCGGCGATGACTTCGATGGTGGCTTCGTCTACGAATTTCATGATGAGGTAACTTTTAAAAAATAGCGGTGAGGCGCGCCGATACGGCGCTGGTAGCTGTATTGAGCTTGATCTGCCAATGCAATCATTCTAAAACAAAAAAGCCCCACCTTTAGCGGCAGGGCTTTTGCAATGCTGTGCGCCGAAGACTATTCGGCAGCAACGACCGAGACGGTACGTTTGTTAAGCGCGCCGCGAATGGCGAATTTAACTTTGCCATCTACCAGCGAAAACAAGGTGTGGTCTTTGCCGATACCGACGTTAGTGCCGGGGTGAAACTGTGTGCCGCGCTGGCGAACGATGATCGAGCCTGCCGAAATCGTTTGGCCGCCGTAGGCCTTTACACCTAGTCGTTTCGATTCTGAGTCGCGACCGTTACGCGTAGAGCCGCCGCCTTTTTTCTGTGCCATGTTTAGCTCCTGCTAAGCAATTCCGTTAAAGCGATCGTTAGGCCGTGATGGCTTCGATGCGGAGTTCGGTGTAATTTTGACGATGGCCTTGGCGCTTTTGATAGTGCTTGCGGCGACGCATCTTGAAAATCTTTACCTTGTCGTGGCGGCCTTGCGCAAGAACTGTTGCCTTAACCAGGGCGCCGGCGACCAAAGGCGTACCAATTTTTAATTGTTCGCCTTCGCCAACCGATAATACCTGGTCTAGCGTGATTTCTTGCCCAATGTCTGCCGGTATCTGTTCTATCTTTAGTTTTTGACCTGCAGCAACACGATACTGTTTGCCGCCGGTTTTTATGACCGCGTACATGTGGGAGTTCCTAAATAAAAGCCTTGGCCAAAATGCCAAGCTCACGATTCTAACGTGAAAAGCGTAGCGAAGTCAATTGCTTGCCCGAGTTTGCCGCTTGTGGGGGGCTAGTCGGATTAGGCCTTTGGCTAATCCGATTTATGAACGACAGCATTGATTGCAGGCCGGATTAGCGTGAAGTGCGTAACCCGATGCCAGCCGCTACGAGCGGTAATCGGCGTTGATGCTGACGTATTCATGAGAGAAATCGCAGGTATACACAGTATCGGAGATATTGCCGCGCCCCAGCGCAATACGCACCACGATTTCGGCTTCTTTCATGACCCGCTGCCCGTCTGCCTCGTGGTAGTCGGGGTTGCGCTCGCCCTGGGTTGCGACCAGCACATCGCCCAGCCAAAGGCTGATGCCGCCAACGTCGAGGTCGTTGATGCCGGCGTAGCCTATTGCACATAATATGCGGCCCAGGTTGGGGTCAGAGGCAAAAAAGGCGGTTTTCACCAGTGGCGACTGAGCTACGGCATAGGCCACCTTCAGTGCCTCTTCGGTGGTTTTGGCCTGTTCAACCTGTATGGTCATGAATTTGGTTGCGCCTTCGGCATCACGCACGATTTTCTGCGCGAGTTCGGCGGCGGCATCGGCCAGTGCTTCGTAGAGCGGGGCATATGAAGGATCAGAGGCCGAGTCAACCTGTACACCGCTTTTGCCGGTGGCGATGATAATGAAGGAGTCGTTGGTTGAGGTGTCGCCGTCGACTGTAATGCGGTTGAAGGAGCGGTTGGCGATGTCGCGCGCCATGTCTTTAAGCAGGGCGGGCGCGATACCGGCGTCGGTGGCCAGGTAGCCCAGCATTGTGGCCATGTTCGGGCGTATCATGCCCGCGCCCTTGCTGATGCCGGTGATGGTAATGGTGTTGTTCCCCAGGGCAACCCGCTGCGACACGATTTTAGGCTGGGTGTCGGTGGTCATGATGCTGTGGGCGGCGGCAAACCAGTTGTTGTCTTGCAGATTGGCAACCGCTTGGGGTAGACCTGCAACAAGGCGATCTAGTGGCAGGGGCTCGAGGATGACGCCGGTGGAAAAAGGCAATACTTGGGCGGGCTGGATATCAAGCAGTTGGGCCAGGGCCGTGCAGGTGTCGCGGGCGATTTGCAAGCCGGTTGCACCTGTACCCGCATTGGCGTTGCCGGTGTTGATGACCAGCGCGCGTATGCCTTGGCCGCTGGCCAGATGCGCTTCGCATACTTGCACGGGGGCGGCACGAAACCGGTTGAGCGTAAAAACGCCTGCCACGCTACTGCCTTCAGCCAGGCGAAATACCGTCAGGTCGCGGCGATTGGCTTTGCGTATGCTGGCTTCGGCAGTACCGATTTCTACGCCTGCTACGGCAAAAATGCTGGATTCCGGCGGGATATATAAATTAACGGCCATGGCAGTGACTCAGCGGTAAAAGAGATAAAAAAAATAGTTCGCCGCCTATGATAAGCGGAGAACCATTGATTTTATCAGGGGCGGCCGGAAAGTTGTGGCTGGGCCAGCAGCTTGAGTTCGGCCAAGGCGTCGAACAGGGCGCTGCGGCTGGTTTCAGATAGGCCGCCAAACATGGCACGTATCCATTCTTCGTGTGATTTGGCCATTTTCTTGAAGCTGCGCTTGCCCTTGGCCGTGAGCCGTATGAGCGAACTGCGCCTGTCGGTGGCGACCTTGACCCTTTCGACCATGCCTTCTTTTTCGAGCTGATCGGTGATGCCGGTGATATTGCCGTTGGTGACCATCATGTGGCGCGACAGTTCGCTCATTTTCATGCCGGCCGGCGCGCGCAGCAATTGCGCCATCAGGTCAAAGCGTGGCAGCGTGGTTTCGAATTCGGTGCGCAGGCGGCTGCGGATTTCGGTTTCGACCAGGTTGCAGCAACTAAGCATGCGCAACCATAGCCTGAGGTCTTGATGATCTTCAGGAACCGTGCGGCTTTCCAGGTCGGGAATGTTTTGTATGGTAGTGGCAGGAGTGGCGCTCATGGCTTTTTATAATAGGATTTGATATTGGTTATAGGAATATTTTAATCTTCAACTACATGAGGGTGTCAGGTTTGCAAAGTCGGTACGAATCGCTGTAGTGTAGTGATGATGTTTGTTGGCGTCTTTGATGTTATGCAGACATTTTGCAAATAAAAAACGGAGACCTTCATCATGTTTCAAGCCTACTTCGGGGTCAGCTATGCAGACGCCAGGGCGCGCTTTATCGCTGCGGCGCATAAGCAGGGCTGCAGCCTGCGGTCTTATGTGAACACGGCGGGGCCGGGCATAGACGGCGAAGATTTATCCACCGATGTGGCGTATTACGGTGACGCCCAGGCTCGTGCCTTGCTGGTTCTGACCTCGGCAATGCACGGCGAGGAAGGCTATTGCGGCTCGGGCTGCCAGGTTGCGCTGCTGAACGACCAGCCTTTGCTTGACCGCGCCAGGGACCATGGCATAGGCCTGCTTTTCATACACGCCTTGAATCCGTATGGGTTTTCATGGGGGCATCGCACCAACGAAGACAATATCGACCTGAATCGTAATTTTCTTGATTTCAGCCAGACCCTGCCCGATAACCCGCACTACCGTACTTTGCATTCCTTGCTTTTGCCGGCAACCTGGCCGCCGGGCCCCGACAATGCCGCGGCCATAAAGGAATTTATCGATACCGAGGGCGAGCAGGCTTATCGCGAGGGTGTCATGCTGGGTCAGTACAGCCATGCCCAAGGGCTGTTTTACGGCGGTCACACGCCCTCATGGAGCAATCTGAATTTGCGCGGTATTCTTGCCAGCTATGGAAAAAATCGCGAGCGCATTGCCTGGATCGACTACCACACCGGCTTGGGGCCTTATGGCCATGCGGAAAAAGTCTTTGTCCAGAAAGATCCGGCAGCATACGACCGGGCCAAGTCCTGGTGGGGCGCTGACGTGGTGTCGGTGGTGGATCCGGATTCCAGCACGGTCGATATAGGCGGTACCGGTTTGCGGGCCTTGCTGGAAGAGTGCGCTGATGTTCCAGAGCTGACTTTCATGGCGCTGGAATACGGCACTGTGCCCATGGACGATGTCTTCATGGCTTTGCGCGGCGATCGTTGGCTGGCTGTCCAGGGGGCTGTCGATCCGGGGCGGCGCAAGGCAATGAAAGTGGCACACAAGGCCGCGTTTTACCCGGATCACGATGACTGGCGAGGGGCCGTCATAGGGCAGTCCCGGGTTAGCCTGCTGCAGGCTATTAATGGCTTGTCAGCGGGTTGAGTCCTTGATCGCAGTATTACCGCCATGTCAAGTGGCGTCGTTACGAAACCGGCATTCGGAGCTAAGGCATGAATATCGTTTGCATAGGAGGAGGACCGGCAGGTTTGTATTTTGGCTTGCTGATGAAACTCGCTGACGCCGGGCATGAGGTCATTGTTATTGAGCGCAACCGTCCCTACGATACTTTTGGTTGGGGTGTGGTCTTTTCCGATGCTACCCTTGAAAACCTGAAAGCGGCCGATGTTGTTTCAGCACAGCAAATCAGCGATGCCTTCAACCATTGGGACGACATCGACATTCATTTCAAGGGCCGCAGCGTGCGCAGCAGTGGCCATGGCTTTATTGGAATAGGGCGTAAAAAGCTGCTTAACGTGTTGCAGGCGCGCTGCGAAGCAATTGGCGTCAAGCTCGTGTTTGAAACCGATGTCGACGACGATCAGGTCATAGCCGAAAAATACAGCGCTGACTTGCTGGTAGCCTCCGATGGCTTGAACAGCCGGGTGCGTACGCGCTACGCCGCTACCTACAAGCCCGATATCGATACCCGTGAATGCCGTTATGTCTGGCTGGGAACCAAACAAGCTTTCGACGCCTTTACTTTCGCCTTCGTGCAAACTGAATATGGCTGGTTTCAAGCGCATGCCTACCAATACGAAACCGGCATGTCGACTTTCATCGTCGAAACGCTGGATGCGACCTGGCAGGCCGCTGGCCTCGACGCCATGAGCCAGGCGGATGGCATTGCCTACTGCGAAAAGCTGTTCGCCCCGTGGCTGGGTGGTAATGCGCTTGTTTCCAACGCCAGCCACCTGGGCGGCGCCGCCATCTGGATACGTTTTTCGCGTGTCATATGCGATACCTGGGTACATGAGCAAACCTTGCCTGGCGGACGTCGCATTCCTGTGGTCTTGATGGGAGATGCAGCCCATACGGCGCATTTTTCCATAGGCTCGGGCACCAAGCTGGCGTTGGAAGATGCTATTGAATTGCACAATTCAATAGTGGCTCACAAGAACAAGCTGCCGACTGCCTTGCATCACTACCAAAAGGTGCGCAACGTAGAAGTCCTGAAAATCCAGAATGCGGCGCGCAATTCCACTGAATGGTTTGAAAACGTAGCGCGTTATGCCTATTTCGAGCCGCAGCAGTTTGCCTATTCCTTGTTGACACGGTCGCAGCGTATATCCCACGAAAACCTGCGCCTGCGCGATGCTGGCTGGCTGGAAGGCTACGAGCGCTGGATGGCAGAGCGGGCGGGGGTAACAGGCGGTGACGCCCATCCCTTGCCACCTATGCTTACGCCCTATACGGTGCGCAGTATCCGGCTGAAAAATCGCGTAGTGGTGTCACCCATGGCTATGTACTCCAGTGTCGATGGCGTGCCTGGCAACTTTCACCTGGTGCATCTAGGAGCGCGAGCCATGGGCGGCGCCGGCCTGGTTATGGTTGAAATGACTTGTATTTCGCCCGACGCACGCATTACGCCGGGATGCCCAGGCCTCTGGACGGATGAGCAAATGCTGGCTTTCAAGCGTATTGTCGACTTCGTCCATCAGAACAGCGACGCCCATATCGGCATACAACTGGGCCACGCTGGGCGTAAGGGCTCGACCCGCGTCAGTTGGGAAGGCACCGATATGCCTTTGCTTCAAGGTAACTGGCCGCTGGTTTCCGCATCGGCGCTAGCTTATATTGACGGCGTATCCCAGGTGCCCCAGGCTATGACGCGTACGCAAATGGATACAGTGCGCGATGAATTCGCCTCGGCTGCCCGGCGCGCCACTGATGCAGGTTTCGACTGGCTGGAATTGCATTGCGCGCACGGCTATCTGTTGTCCAGTTTCATCTCGCCTCTGACCAATCAGCGTATCGACGACTACGGTGGCTCGCTGGAAAACCGCCTGCGTTACCCGCTGGAAGTGTTTGCCGCGGTACGTGCCATATGGCCCCAGCATCTTCCCATGTCTGTGCGCATATCAGCGCATGATTGGGTGGAGGGCGGCATTACTGCCGACGACGCCATCGATATTGCCCGCTGCTTCAAGACGATGGGGGTCGACATGGTCGATTGTTCATCGGGCCAGGTCAGCAAGGCCGAGCAGCCTGTGTATGGCCGCATGTACCAAACCCCGTTTTCCGACCGGGTGCGCAATGAAGCGCAGGTGCCTACGATTGCGGTCGGGGCCATTTTTGAAGCCGATCATGTCAACAGCATTATTGCGTCCGGTCGCGCCGACCTGTGTGCGCTGGCCAGGCCGCATCTGGCGGATGCGGCCTGGACGCTGCGTGAATCGGCCCGCATAGGCGTTACCGATGTTGCGTGGCCGAAACAATACCTTCCTGCGAAGCGGCAACTGGAAACTAATTTTGAACGGGCGGCCGCGAATGTGCAGCCGATAGGAAAATGATGTCGAATCAAGGTTTGACGGGCAAGCATGCGCTGGTTACTGGCGGGTCGCGCGGCATAGGCTTTGCGGTAGCTCAGGGGCTGCTGGGCATGGGCGCCAGCGTTACCTTGGTGGGGCGTGGCCAGGCTGCGCTGGAACAGGCTGCGGCTGAACTGGCGCATAGCGGCCAAGTGGCAATAGCCAGCGGCGATATTTCGGAACAGGCTGATGTGCAGCGCCTGTTCCAGCAGGCCCAAGCCGCTTTGGGCGTGGTCGATATCCTGGTAAACAACGCGGGCCAGGCGGCCAGCGAGCGCTTTGACCGGATCGATGTAGCGGACTGGCAGCAAATGATAGCGGTCAACCTGACCGGTACTTTTCATTGCATGCAAGCCGCCCTGCCAGGCATGGTTGAACGCGGTTGGGGGCGCATCGTCAATGTCGCCAGCACCGCCGGGCTGGTTGGCTACGCCTACGTCAGTGCCTATTGCGCCGCCAAGCATGGCGTCATAGGCTTGACTCGGGCGCTGGCCCAGGAAACCGCCCAAAAAGGCGTGACGGTCAATGCCGTGTGCCCAGGTTATACCGAAACCGACATTGTGCGCGATGCCGTGGTCAACATACAGGAAAAAACCGGCATGTCAGCCGAGCAAGCCAGGGCCAGGCTGTCCGGGCGCAATCCGCAAGGCAGGCTGGTTCAGCCGGCTGAAGTGGCGGATGCCGTGGTGTGGCTATGCCTGCCTGGCGCAGCGGCGATCAACGGTCAGGCGATACCGATCGATGGCGGGGAAGTGATGGTGGGCTAGGCCTCCGCTTCAACATAACAGGAGAGCAAAAATGCAGACAGCCGTACACGATATGCAGCAGCATAAGCGCCCTTGCGCCGGTTATCAGGCTCGGCAATTGGCTGATGGCCCTACTTTTGCGCATGGCATGACCAAGAAGCTGCTGCACCAGGAATGGAACATGGGTATCGACGAAGCCATAGAAGCCGAGGCCCAGGCGCAAGCCATATGTATGCAAACCAGGGATTTCCGCCGTGCCTACGACGCTTTCGTCGCCAGGCAGTCACCTGTTTTCGAGGGCGACTAAATCGGTCCTGCCTGAGCGTCGATGCAGGCGGCGTAGTGTCGAAAGCACACCTACGTAGCAGTGCAACAAAACAGGAGAACACCATGGAAAGATCGGCACATACTGATACCTTTGCACGCGACCACCTTCCGCCGCTGGAACAGTGGCCGGAATTGCTCATTGATGACAACCCTGATGTCGCCTATCCCGCACGTTTGAATTGCGCCGTGTCCTTGCTGGACGAGCGCATTGTCCAGGGACAAGGTGACAGAACCGCTCTGCACTGGCGTGATGCATCGGGGCGGCACAGCATGAATTACCACGAATTGCTGGCGTTGGTGAATCGCATAGCGCATGTGCTGGTGGAAGATATGCAGTTGCAGCCCGGCAACCGGCTGTTGCTGCGCGGGCCCAACAACGTGATGATGGCGTCGTCGTGGCTGGCGGCGGTCAAGGCTGGGCTGGTGACCGTGCCCACTATGCCGTTGCTGCGGGCTTTCGAGTTGAAGCAGATTATCAGCAAGGCGAGCATAAGGGCTGTGCTGTGCGACCATCGCCTGGCCCAGGAAATCGAAAACTGCCGTGACTCCGGCCATCCGGGCTTTTGTCCCGAATTGACCGATGTGCGGTTTTTTCAAGGTGATGGCCCGCAAAGCATCGATGCCTTGGCACGAGGCAAACCTGATCACTTCAAGGCTTGCGACACTGCTGTCGACGATGTTTGCCTTATTGCATTTACCAGCGGCACGACCGGCAAGCCTAAAGGTTGCATGCATTTTCATCGCGATGTGCTGGCCATGTGCGACACGTTTTCCCGCCATACCCTGAAAATGCAGCCTGACGACATTGTCTGCGGCACGCCGCCGCTGGCTTTCACTTTCGGCTTGGGTGGCTTGCTGTGTTTTCCCTTGAGGGTGGGGGCGTCGAGCGTATTGGTGGAAAGACTCACGCCTGACGAGTTGTTGGCCACTGTGGCGGAATTCGGAGCGACCATGAGCTTTACCGCACCCACCTACTATCGCCAGATGGCGACGCTGGCGGGCAAGCATGATCTTTCATCATTGAAAAATTCGGTGTCTGCCGGAGAAGCCTTGCCTGATGCCACGCGCCAGCTATGGAAAAAAGCCACTGGCATAGAAATGATAGACGGTATAGGCGGAACAGAAATGATACATGTTTACGTGTCCAGCGCTGGTAAAAAGGTGCGCCCGGGGGCTATCGGCAAGGTGGTTCCCGGCTACGTGGCGCAGGTGGTCGATGAAAATTTCCATCAGGTTGGGCCTGGTGTGGTGGGCAGGTTGGCGGTCAAGGGCCCCACGGGCTGTCGCTATCTCGACGATGAGCGCCAGGCCATGTTCGTGCAGCACGGCTGGAACCTGCCTGGCGATACCTTCGCCATGGATGAAGAGGGTTATTTGTATTACCAGGCACGCAACGACGACATGATTGTTTCGTCTGGATACAACATTGCCGGCCCTGAAGTGGAAGGGGCCTTGCTATTGCACGAGGCCGTGCTTGAGTGCGGTGTTGTTGGCAAGCCCGACCCTGACCGGGGCAGCATCGTCAAGGCTTTTGTTGTACTCAAGCCTGGCGCTGCTGCCAGCGAGGACATGGTCAAGGCTTTGCAAGATCATGTCAAGGCGGCGATTGCACCGTATAAATACCCACGCGCTGTCAAGTTCGTCGATAGCCTGCCACGCACGGAAACAGGCAAGCTGCAGCGGTTTGTGTTGCGCCAGTGGACAATAGAACAAGGGGGAAAGAAATAATGGATATTTTGCAACCGCCAACTTGGGTGGAGCCGCGCGGCTATGCCAATGGCATCATGACCGAAATGGGTGTGGGCAGCCGGCTGGTTTTTGTGGGCGGGCAGGTGGGCTGGAATGAGCAGCAGCAGTTTGAAACCAATGATTTCGCCGAGCAGGTGGGCCAGGCATTAAGAAACATTGTGGCCATATTGAAAGAGGGCGGTGCCGGCCCGGAACACATTACCCGCATGACCTGGTATGTGTGCGATAAACACGAGTACGCTGCTGCCATGCCCGATGTGGGGCGGCATTACCGGGAAATCATAGGGCGCCACTTTCCGGCCATGACAGCGGTAGAGGTGGCTGACTTGATCGAAGATTGCGCTCGTGTCGAAATTGAAGTTACCGCAGTGGTGCCGGCAGCCTAACCCGGAAATTTCATTATTGTTGTAGAGAGGGGTAGGCAATCCCGTGCCAAAGGCTTATGGTTACTGGTATTCGACTCCACAACCAAACGGGATTGCCTATGCCAAATCGTACCACTGAAACCCTGGA
>JACCER010000024.1 GCA_013416445.1 Alcaligenaceae bacterium | reverse complement strand
AGGCGATAACGTCTCGATCAAGGTCAGCCTGATCGCGCCCATCGCCATGGAAGAAGGCTTGCGCTTCGCCATTCGCGAAGGCGGCCGTACGGTAGGCGCTGGTGTAGTTGCCAACATTATCAAGTAAAATAGCTAGCGCTGGCGGGGGTGTTATAGCCCCTGTCTTATTCGTTCTTTAGGAATTCCCATGAAAAACCAGAAAATCCGCATCCGTTTAAAAGCGTTTGACTACAAGCTCATCGACCAATCGGCCGCTGAAATCGTTGAAACAGCCAAGCGCACGGGCGCGGTAGTGCGTGGTCCGGTGCCTTTGCCTACGCGTATTCGCCGCTACGACGTGCTGCGTTCGCCGCACGTCAATAAAACGTCGCGCGACCAGTTCGAAATGCGTACGCACCAGCGTCTCATGGACATCGTAGACCCAACCGATAAAACGGTTGACGCCCTGATGCGCCTTGACCTGCCCGCAGGTGTAGACGTAGAAATCGCTTTGCAGTAAGCTGTATATGGCGCCTATGGCGCGATATATAAAAAGGCGCCATGCTTCCAGCATGGCGTCTTTTTTTTGGGCATGGTAATTGCATCAATGCTGTAACTGGTAGGTCGGATTAGCCAAGCGCGTAATCCGACAACACAACGCATAAGACATAATCCAACATCCCCATTTCATCCCCAGGAGCCGCCAATGAAAAGACGACATATTTTCCTTGGCGCCCTAGTGCTTGCGCTGGCGGGCTTGGCGCCATTGTCTGCCTTTGCCCAGGCAACATCCTGCAATAATGGGCAAGTCATCAAGCTGGCTGACCAAACCTGGGAAAGCGCCAACTTTACCACCCATGTCATTCGTCAAATTCTGGCCTTTGGCTATGGTTGCCAGGCCGAAATCGTGCCCGGCACGCCTGCCGCCACTGAATCGGCGTTGGTGCAAAACGATTTGCAGATAATTGCCGAGCTATGGTCGGGACGCTCGGCAATTATCGAAAAGGGAATCAAGGCAGATGCCGTGCAGGTTGTGGGCGACACGCTGGCGGGTGGCGCGGAGCAGGGCTGGTACGTGCCTGACTACCTGGTTCATGGCGATGTCAAACGCGGCATCAAGCCGCTGGCGCCCGACCTTGACACTTGGCAAGATCTGCCAAAATATAAGTCCCTGTTTACCGACCCAGAAGAGCCAGAAAAAGGTCGATTCCTGAACTGCCCAACCGGCTGGATCTGCGAAAAGACCAATAGCCGTTTGCTGGCACTGTATGGCCTGGAGAACGATTACACTAATTTTCGAGCCGGCACTGGCGCAGCCCTTGACGCAGCGATCAGTTCGGCCTACGACCAGGGCAAGCCCATCTTGTTTTATTACTGGCAGCCCGCCGGCCTGATGGCCAAATACAAGTTCCATAAAATAGCCCAGGCTCCGTACAACAAAGCGTGCTGGGATGCCATCGTCAGCGGAGAAGGCAAGTTATGCCCTTCCGATTTTGTCGTAGCGCATCTGGCTATTGGCGTTTCGCAAGCTTTTGCGCAAGGCAACCCCGACTTGATCCAGTTTTTCCGGCGCCTGAAATTCCAGCCTGCCCTGCTGAATCAAATGATACTGAGGATGACAGAACAGCACTTGTCAGGCGATATCCTGGCCGATAAATTCTTGCGTGAGCATCCTGAGGTCTGGCGCCAGTGGTTACCTGAAGATGTAGCCCTGAGGGTGGATGCCAGATTGCGGGCTGGCGATAGCCCGCAGGCAGATGGCGCGCTGCAGGCTCCCCTGCTAGCGGGGCAGGCCGGTGATGCCGTGCAAAACCCCGCCGGCTACAGCATATTTCCGTATTGGTCAGGCGCGGAATTCGTCAATCGCCAGCTCATGGACATGGTAAAAGCCTATGGCGCAAGCTTTCGCGAACTCAGTAATTTCATGTTGACAGCCGTGTTGCTGCCGGTAGAGCGCGCCATGCAAGCGATACCTCCCTGGGTGTTTCTCATTTTGGTGGCTGCGCTGTCTTGGCATGCCACGCGCAAGCCAGTGGCAACCATCATGTACGTGGTGTGCCTGTACGCCATTGGTGTGGTGGGGCTGTGGGACAAGCTCATCCAGACGTTCGCCCTGGTGCTGGTTTCTACCGGTGTTTCCATTGTGATCGGCATTCCGGTGGGGATTATCGCCGCCCGGAGCCGCATCTTGCGGCGCTTGCTCACGCCCGTGCTCGACGTCATGCAGACGCTGCCCAGTTTTGTTTACCTGATTCCTGTGCTGATGCTGTTCGGCCTGGGCAAAGTACCCGCCTTGTTCGCGACCATCATTTATGCAGTGCCCCCGCTTATTCGCCTGACTACCCTGGGTTTGCGCCAGGTCGACCCTAATGTGATGGAAGCCGCGCAGGCGTTTGGGGTGACTCGCTGGCAAATGTTGCTCAGGGTCACCTTGCCTTTGGCGCGTCCTAGCATCATGGCGGGTATCAACCAGACCACCATGATGGCCTTGTCCATGGTGGTGGTGGCCTCCATGATAGGGGCGCGCGGCCTGGGCGAAGACGTGCTGGCAGGGATACAGACGCTGGATGTGGGCCGTGGCTTGCAGGCTGGCGTGGCAATTGTCATTCTGGCAATTGTCATCGATCGCATTACCCAGGCTTATGGCCAGCCTCGCCGTAAAAGACGCCGTCTGCAAGGCCAAGAGGAATAGTCGTCATGTCCGAAGTCAAAATCGAAATACGCGATGTCTACAAAGTGTTCGGGCGACGCGAAGCTCAGGCGCTGGAACTGTTGCGCCAGGGCGCCGACAAGGCAACCGTGCAGGCGCAAACCCATTGCAATGTTGGGTTGGCGGGGGTGAGCGCAAGCATTCCCGCGGGCAAGATATCCTGCGTCATGGGTTTGTCGGGGTCGGGCAAGTCCACCCTCGTCCGTCACCTGAACCGCCTGATAGACCCTACTGCGGGGGAAATCATGGTCGATGGCCAGAATATCCTGACACTCAGCATGCCTGAACTGCGCGAATTGCGGCGCCGCCGCATCAGCATGGTGTTCCAGAGCTTTGGTTTGTTGCCGCATATCAACGTAATCGACAACGTGGCTTTTGGTTTGCATGTGCGTGGCGACAAAAAAGCAGTCGCCAGGCAGGTAGCCATGAAGTGGCTGGAAAGAGTGGGGCTGGCTGACTATGCCAAAAGCTATCCCGATGAGTTGTCGGGTGGCATGCGTCAGCGCGTGGGCCTGGCTCGGGCGTTGGCCATTGATGCCGAAGTCTTACTGATGGACGAGGCATTTTCGGCGCTCGACCCCCTAATACGCTACGACATGCAGGACCAATTGCTGGCTTTGCAGCAAAGACTACAAAAAACCATCGTATTCATTACTCACGATATCGACGAAGCCTTGCGGCTGGGCCAGCACATCGTGATACTGCGCGACGGCAAGGTCGAGCAAATAGGCACCCCCGACGACATCCGCCATCATCCCGCCAACGAATACGTAGAACGCTTCGTCGTCCGTAGGGCCGATTAACGCAGTCAGGCGCGTAATCCGGCAAACAAGGTCACGGGGTTTCGTCGGATTACGGGCTTGCGCCCTAATCCGATCTACGAGTCACCATGCCTACAAATTAGCACTTGCACGGATGGTGCTTAACATGCTAAAGTGCCAAACTTGACCAAAAAAGTTTTGGATTCAAAAAAATCGTGTATGCAGCAGGTTTGCATACGGTAATTAGCCCCGACCAATCGCAGTCGGGAATGGAGAAAACGATGTCGAACTCGACACCTACACCTGCCGCCTATCGGCTGGGGCTGGTTGGGCGCAAGGTTGGCATGACCCGTATTTTCACCGAGGAAGGCGAGTCCATCCCGGTAACAGTACTGGACGTGTCCAATAACCGCGTTACCCAAGTCAAGTCACCAGAAGTCGATGGCTATGCGGCAGTGCAAGTTGCCTATGGCACCCGTCGCGCTTCCCGCGTGACCAAGCCACAGGCAGGGCATTACGCCAAAGCCGGCGCTGAAGCCGGCAGCATCCTCAAAGAATTCCGTCTAGATCCCGCCAAAGCCGCTGAATTTACAGCTGGTTCGGTCGTGGCCGTCGAAAGCGTATTCGAAGCGGGTCAGAAAGTCGACGTGACTGGCACCACTATTGGTAAAGGCTTTGCCGGCACCATCAAGCGCCATAATTTCGCAGGTCAGCGCAACTCGCACGGTAACTCGGTCTCGCACCGTACCCCTGGTTCTACGGGTATGGCACAGGATCCAGGTCGTGTGTTTCCGGGCAAGAAAATGGCCGGTCACATGGGTGATGCTACCCGTACAGTTCAAAATCTAGACATCGTGCGCGTTGACGCCGAACGCGGCTTGTTGCTGGTCAAGGGCGCTGTCCCTGGCCACAAAAATGCCGATATCATCGTTCGTCCCGCCATCAAGATGTCGGCCAAGAAAGGAGCCTGATCATGGAAATAAAGCTCCTGAATGACCAAGGTCAATCTGATTCGACGTTCGCCGCTCCCGATACGGTTTTCGGTCGCGACTTCAACGAAGCACTGGTGCATCAAATTGTTGTGGCATTCCAGGCTAATGCTCGTAGCGGAAACCGCGCTCAAAAGGGCCGCGACACCGTCAAGCACAGCACCAAGAAGCCATGGCGTCAAAAAGGCACCGGCCGAGCCCGTTCGGGCATGACTTCCTCGCCTATCTGGCGGGGGGGTGGTCGTGCGTTTCCAAACTCGCCCGAAGAGAATTTCACACAGAAAGTCAACAAAAAAATGTATCGTGCCGGTATTCGCGCGATTCTTTCCCAGTTGGCTCGCGAAGATCGTATCGCCATCGTAGATACCTTTGTTCTTGAAGCACCCAAAACCAAACTGGCTGCTGAAAAACTCAAGAACATGGGCCTCGAATCGGTGTTGATCATTACCGATCTGCTCGACGAAAATCTGTACCTCGCAACGCGCAACCTGCCGCACGTTGCCGTGGTTGAACCGCGCTATGCCGATCCGCTGTCGTTGATCCACTACAAGAAAGTGCTGATCACCAAGCCGGCCATCGCTCAACTCGAGGAGATGTTGGGATGAAAGCCGAACGTTTATTGCAAATAATCCTGGCTCCCATCGTGACTGAAAAAGCCACGTTCGTTGCCGAAAAAAATCAGCAAATCGCTTTCCGCGTTTCTGCGGATGCAACCAAGCCTGAAATCAAAGCTGCCGTCGAACTCTTGTTCAAAGTAGAAGTTGAGTCGGTGCAGGTTTTGAACCGCAAGGGCAAAGAAAAGCGTTTTGGCCGTTTCATGGGTCGCCGCCGTAACGAGCGCAAAGCATATGTTTCGCTCAAAGACGGTCAGGAACTCGACTTTACTGAGGTGAATTAAATGGCACTCGTAAAAGTCAAGCCGACTTCGCCCGGCCGCCGTGGCATGATCAAGGTGACAACGCCTAATCTGCACAAAGGCGCGCCCTTCGAAGCTCTGCTCGAAAAGAAAACACGTGGCTCCGGTCGCAACAACAATGGTCACATCACTGTGCGCCATCGTGGCGGTGGCCACAAGCAGCATTACCGTCTGGTCGACTTCCGTCGCAATAAAGATGGCATTCCTGCAAAAGTTGAGCGTCTGGAATACGACCCTAACCGTACTGCGCATATTGCGTTGTTGTGCTACGCCGACGGCGAGCGCCGCTACATCATTGCCCCTCGCGGCCTTGAAGTAGGCGCAACCCTGTTGTCCGGTCTGGATGCTCCCATCCGCTCGGGCAATACGCTGCCTATTCGCAACATCCCAGTGGGCTCGACCATACACTGCATCGAAATGCTTCCGGGCAAAGGTGCACAAATGGCTCGTTCCGCCGGTGCGTCCGCTGTCCTGATGGCTCGTGAAGGCACTTATGCCCAGGTGCGATTGCGCTCTGGCGAAGTCCGTCGCGTGCACATCGACTGCCGTGCAACTATCGGTGAAGTCGGAAACGAAGAACACAGCTTGCGTCAAATCGGTAAGGCTGGCGCCATGCGCTGGCGTGGTGTGCGTCCTACGGTCCGTGGCGTTGTCATGAACCCGGTCGATCACCCGCACGGTGGTGGTGAAGGCAAGACAGGCGAAGGTCGCGAACCGGTTAGCCCATGGGGTACACCGGCCAAGGGCTTCCGCACCCGCCGTAACAAGCGCACAGACAACATGATTGTCTCGCGCCGCAAGCGCAAATAAGGGGCGAACAATATGTCACGTTCGATCAAAAAAGGCCCATTCGTCGATGCGCATCTGATCAAAAAGGTCGATGCGGCCGTCGAAGGTCACGAGAAAAAGCCGATCAAAACCTGGTCGCGCCGTTCTACCATCCTGCCCGAGTTCATAGGGCTGACGATTGCTGTGCACAATGGCCGCCAGCACGTTCCCGTGTATATCAACGAGAACATGGTCGGTCACAAGCTCGGCGAGTTCGCACTGACCCGTACGTACAAGGGCCATGCTGCGGACAAAAAGTCCAAGAGGTAAGTGATGGAAACTACAGCTATTATCCGTGGAGTCCATATTTCGGCCCAGAAAGCACGCCTGGTTGCGGATCTCATCCGTGGCAAGTCGGTTGCACAGGCTCTTAATATCCTGACATTCACACCCAAGAAGGCCGCGGGTCTGCTCAAGAAAGCTCTTGAGTCCGCGATCGCCAACGCCGAGCACAACGACGGCGCCGATATCGATGAACTCAAAGTCACTACGGTTTACGTAGACAAGGGTCAATCCATGAAGCGCTTCTCCGCCCGTGCAAAAGGCCGCGGTAACCGCATCGAGAAGCAGACTTGCCACATTGTGGTCAAAGTCGGCGCTTAAGGAGTCACAATGGGACAGAAAATACACCCGATTGGGTTCCGCCTTGCGGTCACGCGCAACTGGACTTCGCGTTGGTACGCCAGCGATAAGGATTTCGGCGGCATGCTTGCCGAAGATATCCGCGTGCGCGAATACCTCAAGAAGAAACTGAAAAGCGCTTCTGTGGGCCGTGTCATCATCGAGCGTCCTTCCAAGAATGCCCGTATCACCATTTACTCGGCGCGTCCGGGCGTGGTTATCGGCAAACGCGGCGAAGACATCGAAAACCTGAAGGCCGACCTGCAACGCCTGATGGGCGTGCCTGTGCACGTCAATATCGAAGAAATCCGCAAGCCGGAAACCGATGCTCAGCTAGTTGCTGACTCGATTGCCCAGCAGCTCGAAAAGCGTATTATGTTTCGCCGCGCCATGAAACGCGCCATGCAAAACGCAATGCGTCTTGGCGCCCAGGGCATCAAGATCATGAGCGCCGGCCGCTTGAACGGTATCGAAATTGCCCGTACCGAATGGTATCGCGAAGGCCGTGTGCCCCTGCACACACTGCGCGCCAACATCGACTACGGCACAGCCGAAGCTCAAACAACCTACGGCATCATCGGTATCAAGGTCTGGGTCTACAAGGGCGATATGCTGCCTAACGGCGAAATGCCCCCCGAGACCGCAGCTCCCCGCGATGAAGAGCGTCGTCCGCGTCGTGCGCCTCGTGGCGACCGCCCAGACAGCCGCCGTCCCGCTGGTGCAGGACGTGGTCGTGGCCCTCGTAAGCCAGACGCCGCTCCGGCCCCTGAAGGAGAATAAACATGCTGCAACCGTCACGCAGAAAGTACCGCAAAGAGTTTAAAGGCCGTAATACTGGCCTGGCTACACGTGGTGCAGAAGTGTCATTTGGCGAGTTCGGTCTGAAATCTACCGACCGTGGTCGTTTGACCGCGCGTCAGATCGAAGCCGCTCGTCGTGCGATCAACCGTCACATCAAACGTGGCGGCCGTGTCTGGATCCGTGTCTTCCCCGATAAGCCAATTTCGCAGAAGCCTGCCGAAGTTCGTATGGGTAAAGGTAAAGGTAATCCAGAATTCTGGGTCGCAGAAATTCAACCCGGCAAGGTGCTCTATGAAATGGAAGGTGTAAGCGAAGAGCTTGCACGTGAAGCTTTCCGCCTGGCCGCCGCTAAGTTGCCACTGCGCACGACTTTCGTGTCGCGCCACATTGGTGCTTAAGGAGACCATATGAAAGCCAGCGAACTCCGTTCCAAAGACGCCACCGAGCTCAATACCGAGCTCGAGAGCCTGCTTCGAGCACAATTCAACCTGCGCATGCAGCGTGCTACCCAGCAGCTTTCCAACACCAGTCAAATTGGTAAAGTCCGCCGCGATATCGCACGTGTCCGTACCATCATGACTGAGAACGCAGGAAAGTAACATGAGCGAAACTCAAAATACCCAAACAGCCAAGCGCCAGCGTACCCTCGTTGGCCGGGTTGTCAGCAACAAGATGGATAAAACTGTCGTGGTCAAGATTGAACGCCGCGTCAAACACCCCGTCTTTGGCAAAATCGTCGTACGCTCCGCCAAGTACAAGGCGCACGACGAAACCAACCAGTACAACGAAGGCGACATGGTCGAAATCGCAGAAGGTCGTCCGATCTCCCGCGACAAGTCCTGGACTGTCGTGCGTTTGGTTGAAGCCTCGCGAAATATCTAAGCAATTAGATAAGCAGTAAATAAAACGCCCTGGATTTTTTCAGGGCGTTTTTACATAGTGCGATGGGGGTGGGGTAATTTGCCTACGGCCCTTATCTGGCCTACGGATTGCGTTCAACCGCGATACCACCTAAAATTCTCTGGTACAGAACCATAGCCAGGTGCGGCCATATAACGCGCGCGCCCATTTTCAAAGCCCAGGCCTTTTTCTTTTTCTGCATCAAGCGTGCAGGCGAAGCGTAGACATTACTGGCGCAGGGCAAGCGTAGCCGACAAAGTGCATGTTTAATTCAGAATTGGAATTGCACAGGGCCTGGCGCATCAAATCATTATCGGAGTCTCCTATGAAACAATTCAAGATGATAGTATTGGCTGGTCTTTTGGCGGGCATGCTGCCGGTCGCAGCCGTTCAGGCTCAGGCTGCTTACCCCAGCAAGCCCATCACCATCATCGTCCCCTATGGCGCAGGCGGAGTCACCGACATCGCCGGTAGGGCGCTCGGCGAAAGCCTGGGGCGTCAGCTTAATCAGCCAGTGGTCATTGAAAACAAGCCTGGTGCAGCCGGCTCCATGGGTGTGATCGACATGATGAACACCAAGCCCGACGGCTATCGGCTTACCCTGGCGCCGGTTGGGATCTTTCGCCAGCCCTACCTGCAGAAAACCCGCTATGACCCCATCCGCGACCTAAGCTATATCGCTTCCGTCTGGACTTACGATTTCATGGTCACAGTGGCTGCCGATTCCCCCTTTAAAACCATTAATGAATTTGTCGACTACGCCAAAAAGCATCCAGGCGCCATTGAATACGGCACACCTGGCCGATACACCGGGAACCAGGTTGTTTTGGCCAAGCTGGGCAAAGACGAAGGCATCAAATTCGTTCATGTTCCTTATAAAGGCGATAGCGAAGCCATGACTGCGTTGCTGGGTGGCCACACCCAGGCTGCTGTCATAGCCAACAGCGTTCTACCCTTCCTGCAGTCGGGCAAGGTACGCATTCTGGCCAGCGCCGCCGATGTTCGCCCTGAAGCTTTTTCGCAAGTGCCCACCATGAAAGAAGCCGGCTATAACGTTGAAGTACCTTCGCCGCTGGGGCTGGCTGGCCCCAAGGGCTTGCCGCAAGATATCGTCAATACGCTGGACCAGGCAGTAAAGAAAGCCATGGAAGACCCGGCTTTCCAGAAAGTGCTCCAGAACTACGGTGTGCGCACTTTCTACATGGATAGCAATACCTATTCCGAGTTTGCCAAGACCACCTTCAAAGAAGAAAAGGACATCATCGGCAACCTGGGTCTAGACGACTGAATGGGGTGTCAGTTAACGTAACAGTCTGTAGATGACATCTTCCGGCATACAGCTGCACAAAGAAAAAGACCGGCACTTTGTGACCGCACTGGCGCGCGGCCTCGAGGTGCTGGCCTGTTTCCGTTCGGGTAACAAGGTCTTGAGCAACCAGGAAATTGCCAAACGCTGCAGTTTGCCCAGATCAACAGTATCCCGCTTGACGGCCACGCTTACGCGGCTGGGCTATCTGGCGCCAGACGAAGACAGCGGCAAGTATCGTTTGGGCGTTGCTACCCTGGCGCTGGGTGTGGGTATGCTGGCCAAACTAGACATCCGCCAGGTTGCCAGGCCCTGGATGCAAGAGCTGGCCGACTTTTCCCAGGGTATGGTTACTTTGGGCGTACGCGATCGCCTCTCCATGCTCTACATCGAAAACAGTCGCAGCAAGGCGGCGCTTACCCTAAGCATGGACGTCGGATCGCGCATACCTATTGCAACCTCAGCCATGGGCCGAGCCTATCTGGCAGAGGCTGGCGAGGCAGAGCGGCTTGAGGTCATTGAACGTGTACGTGAGCTCGAAGAACCAGCCAGCCAGACCATTATCAGCGGCATAGACCAGGCTCTCCTCGACTACCAGCGTCTGGGCTGTACCTGTTCGTTCGGCGACTGGAATAAGCACGTCAATGGCATTGCAGTTGGTGTGAACCTGGGCACGAGTTTCCCTGTCATGGCCATCAATTGTGGCGGCCCATCGTCTCAGTTGCCAGCAGCTTTCCTGCTCGACGAGGTCAGGCCCAGGCTGCTTGACTTGGTGCGCAAACTCAAGGCTACGGTGGGCGGGCCTTAGGCAGGTATCAGACATTAGCATTGACGCTTCCATGGTGATCTTTACAGCGCGACCCATGCACTGATAAGATAGATGGCTGTTTACTGCCCGCTTATCAGATGACAATTCTGCATTGCAGAATTATAGCCAAATTAAAATCGCACGGAGCCTAGCGCAATGAGCCAAGTACTTTACGACGTCGTGGACGGAATCGCCCGCATCACCTTACAAAACCCTCCCGTCAATGGCTTAGGCTTTGCTGTGCGCAAAGGCTTGGTCGAGGCACTGGATCAGGCCGAAGGCGATGCCGCCGTCAGCGCCATCGTCATCACAGGCAATGATCGCGCTTTTTCCGGTGGCGCCGATATTACCGAATTTGGCACGCCCAGGTCAGGTTGGCATCCTGGCCTCAGAACCGTCATCGAAGTGCTCGAACAGGCGAGCAAGCCTGTGGTTGCCGCCATTGATGGCGTGTGCCTGGGTGGTGGCCTGGAACTGGCTCTGGGCACGCACTTTCGCGTGGCGGCCGCTCAGGCCAAAATAGGCCTGCCCGAGGTCAAGCTGGGCCTCTTGCCTGGCGCGGGCGGTACCCAGCGCCTGCCGCGATTGCTGGGCCTCGAGGCTGCGCTCGATCTCATCGTTACAGGGCGTATCGTCAAGGCATCCACACTGGCAAATACCCCTCTGTTTGATCGCGTGGTCGAGACCCCGGTGGTTGAAGCCGCAATTGAATTTGCCAAAGAAGTCGTGCGCCAGGGTACCCCCTTGAAACGCGTGCGCGACCTGAAAATCAACCAACCCGACGCAGAGGCTTTCCTGCAGGTTGCACGCAGAAATATTGCTGCCGCCAATAAAAATCAGCCTGCACCGCTGCTGTGCCTGGAAGCCGTCGCTGGCTGCGTGTCGCTGCCTTTCGATCAAGGTCTGGTCAACGAGCGCGAACTGTTCGTGAAACTCATGGGCTCACCTGAATCACTGGCGCTACGCCATGTATTTGCCGCCGAGCGCACCGCCACAAAAATCCCCGATATCCCGGCCGACACGCCTCTGCGCGATATCCGCAAGGTAGGCGTGATCGGTGCAGGCACCATGGGTGGTGGCATCAGCATGAACTACCTGAACGTCGGTATCCCCGTCGTGTTGCTCGAGCTCACTCAGGCTGCACTGGATCATGGCGTTGGCATCATCCGGCGCAACTACGAAATCAGCCTCAAGCGGGGCCGCCTGACGCAAGCCCAGCTTGACGAACGCATGGCTTTGCTCAGCACTACTTTGAGCTACGAAGACCTGGCCGACGTTGATCTCGTGATCGAGGCCGTGTTTGAAGACATGGGCGTAAAGGAAAAGGTCTTCAAGGCCCTGGACGCCGTTATCAAGCCGGGCGCCATTTTGGCTTCCAACACCTCTGGACTTGATGTCGATGTCATCGCCGGGTTCACCAAACGCCCTGAAGATGTCATCGGCTTGCACTTTTTCAGCCCAGCCAACGTCATGAAGCTGCTGGAAATCGTGCGTGGCGCCAAGACCGCCAAAGATGTGCTGGCCACTTCCATTGCCATGGCCAAGAAAATCGGCAAGAAGCCGGTCGTGTCCGGCATTTGTGATGGCTTTATTGGCAACCGCATGCTCATGAGCTACCGTGCGGCAGCCGAAGAAATCCTGATGGGCGGCGCATCGCCTGCAAGCATAGACAAGGCGCTCGAAAACTTTGGTTTCGCCATGGGGCCACATCGCATGGGCGATCTGGCAGGCCTGGATATCAGTTGGTCAATACGCAAGCGTCGTCAGGCCGAGAACCCGGATGTCGATTTATCGGTGGTGGCTGACCGCCTTTGTATGGCGGGCCGCTTTGGACAAAAGAACGGCGCAGGCTGGTACAAGTATGAAGCCGGCAGCCGCACGCCCATCGTAGACCCGGTGGTCGAGAAAATCATTGAAGACTATCGTGCCGAAAAAGGCATTACACCCAGAACCTACACCGATAGCGAAATTGTCGAGCGTTGCGTATATGCTCTGGTAAATGAAGGCGCCCGGATACTCGAAGAAGGCATCGCCTTGCGGGCATCTGATATCGACGTAGTCTATCTTAGCGGCTATGGCTTCCCTCTGCATCGTGGCGGGCCCATGCACTATGCGCAGCAGGTGGGTTTGTTCAATGTGGTGCGTGCCATTCGCCGCTTTGCAGCTCAGTCCGACAAGGCCGCCGAATTCTGGCAGCCAGCCGCCTTGCTGCAAAACACCGAAGCGGGCCAGGCGCTCAAGTAAAAACACATAAACACAACAATCGCGAGGGCAGAATGAAAGAAGCAGTCATAGTCTCAACCGCCAGAACCGGCCTGGCCAAATCATGGCGCGGCGCATTCAACATGACTTACGGCGCTACACTGGGCGGCCATGCAGTCGAACATGCCGTGGCGCGCGCAGGCATAGACCCGGCCGAGGTCGAAGATGTCATCATGGGCACAACCAATCCTGAAGGCACCACGGGCCGCAATATCGCCCGAGCCATTGCTTTGCGTGCCGGCTTGCCGGTTACCACCGGCGGCATGACCATCAACCGCTTTTGTTCGTCTGGCTTGCAGGCAATTGCCCTGGCAGCCCAGCGCGTCATGACCGAGCAGGCGCCGGTCATCGTTGCGGGTGGCGTGGAAAGTATTTCTTGCGTGCAGAATGAAGTCAATATGCATATGGCCCGCGACCCCTGGCTCATCAAGCACAAGCCGGAACTGTACTGGAACATGTTGCAAACCGCTGAAACCGTCGCCAAACGCTATGGTATTTCCCGCGATGCCCAAGACGAATATGGCGCGCGCAGCCAGCAGCGTGCTGCTGCGGCGCAGGCGGCTGGCCTGTTCGACGCCGAGATCGTTCCCATGACCACCACCATGGGTGTGGTCGACAAGGCCACGGGCCGGGTCAGCACACGTCAAGTCACCATTGCGACCGACGAAGGCATACGCGCCGGCACAACGTTTGAAGGGGTCGCGAAAATCCGTTCAGTCTTCCCCGGCGGCTCGATCAGCGCTGGTAATGCCAGCCAGTTTTCCGATGGCGCTTCGGCTTGTGTCGTCATGGATGGCAAACTGGCCGAGCGCAGGGGCCTGCAGCCACTGGGCATCTTCCGGGGTTTTGCCGTAGCCGGTTGCGAGCCAGATGAAATGGGCATAGGCCCAGTATTCGCCATACCTCGCCTGCTCGAAAGAAATGGCCTGAAGGTTGACGATATCGGCTTGTGGGAACTCAACGAGGCCTTTGCTTGCCAGGTGCTGTATTGTCGCGACCAATTAGGCATTCCCGACGAACTGCTTAACGTGAATGGTGGGGCAATTGCCGTGGGCCACCCGTATGGCGTGTCGGGCAGCCGGCTTACCGGCCACGCCCTGATCGAAGGCAAGCGCCGTGGCGCCAAGTATGTGGTGGTTACCATGTGCATAGGCGGTGGCCAGGGCGCAGCAGGCTTGTTTGAAGTCGCCTGAGTCAGGTAGCATAGACCAATGCGCTGGCGAAAGCGTCCAGCGAATTCAACTGTAGGAACAAGCAAGTAATGGTAAACAAGTTCGTTGACAGTTTGCACGAGGCAGTGGCCGATGTTTTCGACGGAGCGACCATATTGGTCGGGGGCTTTGGCGGGGCTGGTCATCCGACCGAACTGCTGCATGCCCTGATAGACCAGGGGGCTACCGACCTGACCGTCGTCAATAATAATGCCGGTAACTTCGAGGTGGGCCTGGCCGCGCTGATCAAGGCGGGGCGGGTCCGGAAAATGATTTGCTCTTTTCCTAAAGCCAGCAATTCGTATGTGTTCAATCAAATGTACAAAGAAGGCCGTATAGAACTGGAATGTGTGCCACAAGGCACAATTGCCGAACGCCTGCATGCGGCCGGAGCCGGCATTGGCGGGTTTTTTACCCGTACCAGCTATGGCACCGATCTGGCCAAAGGCAAAGAAGTGCGCGAAATCGATGGCAAGTTCTATGTGTTCGAACCCCCCTTGCACGGTGATTTTGCCTTGGTGCTGGCGCAAAAGGGCGACCGCTGGGGTAACCTGGTGTACCGCAAGGCGGCGCGCAACTTCGGTCCCGTCATGTGCATGGCGGCCAAGACGACTGTCGTTCAGGTCAAGCAAAAGGTCGAATTGGGCGAGCTCGATCCTGAAACCATCGTCACGCCGGGCATATTCGTCAACCGCATCGTTGAAGTGCCCAACCCGCAAATTTCAAGCTGAGAGCAGATCATGCAAAGACTGACACGCCAGGAAATGGCCAAACGCCTGGCTCAAGATATCGCGCCGGGCAGCTATGTTAACCTCGGTGTAGGCATGCCCACCATGGTGGGCGACTACCTGAATCCCGCCGATGAAATCCTGCTGCATAGCGAGAACGGCATACTGGGCATGGGCCCGTCCGCGCCAGAGGGCGAGGAAGATCCTGAAATGATCAACGCTGGAAAAATGCCAGTCACACTGCTGACAGGCGGGGCCTTTTTTCACCACGTCGATTCCTTCGCCATCATGCGTGGCGGCCATCTTGACTTGTCCATCATGGGTGGCATGCAAGTGTCTTCCAGTGGTGACTTGGCTAACTGGTCGTTGGGCAGGCCAGGCGAACCTCCCGCAGTGGGCGGCGCCATGGATCTCGCCGTTGGCGCCAAGAAGGTGTTTATCATCATGGAGCACAATGCCAAAGACGGTACACCAAAAATTGTTGAAACATGCACATTGCCGGTTACCGGGCTGGGCGTGGTATCGCGCGTTTACACTGACCTGGCCGTGCTTGAATCAACACCCCAGGGCCTGCAGGTAATAGAAAAACTGGTTGATATTACTGATGCTGAATTGCAAGCCCTGACAGGGGCAAAACTGAGTTTCCCTGTTACTACGTTGTAGTCATTTGCTCAGCTTACGCCGCTGTCTGGTTTTGGCGGCGTTGTCCGGTGTTTTTTGTTCTTGCGAAAGTCGGGTGTGTCGAGGGCTGTTTCGGCTTCACGCGCTGCGCCCCTGACGGGGTTCCCGTTACGGTCAGCGCCATCGAGGCGTCCGCGGAACTCGCCCGGTCGGACCAGTGGTCCGACAAGCGCCGGGCTCAGACAGCCGCGGCCTTGCCCCCTCGATGGCGCTGACCGTAACGGCTTGCGCAAGGCGCCTGCACAGCCCCCGACACACCCGACTTTTTGCATCAGCGACATTTGGAGCAGTATTACATCACCAACCAGCCGCGCAAATAAAGCCAGCTACTCAGACCACTAGGCCGCGTGCCGTGAGGCTGTGAGGCTGTGAGGCCGTCCAATTTTCTATTGCGCAGTTGTCTGGGGTGGGTGAAGCTCAGTGCGGCGGTAGGCGTGCGCCGCGTGCTGACGAAGGGAAGCCGGGGGATGTCGGCGGCCGCTGTCCGAGCGCAGCGAGTTCGGCCGACGCCCGGCTGTACGAGGCAGACGCGGAAACAAGCATGCCGTGCCGCACTGAGCTTCACCCACCCCGGACAACGTCATAAAAACCAGACAACGTCACTAAAGTATCGCCATCACTTGTATTCTTCTTTCAGCTTGCGGCGCAATATCTTGCCTACGTTGGTGCGCGGCAAGTCCTCGCGGAACTCCACCGATTTAGGTGTTTTGTAGCCGGTCAGCATGCTGCGGCAATGCTTGATCAGGGCTTCCTCGGTCAGGCTGTTATTCTTGCGAATCACAAACAGCTTGACGACTTCACCCGAGTGCTCGTCGGGCACCCCTATGGCGGCAGCTTCCAGGACATCAGGGTGCTGCATGGCCACGGCCTCGACTTCGTTGGGGTAAACATTAAACCCCGACACCAATATCATGTCTTTCTTGCGGTCAAGAATAAAGACATAGCCTTCGGGATTCACATAGCCAATATCGCCGGTATGCAGGAAACCATCGGGGTCGAAGACCTTGCTGGTTTCATCAGGGCGGTTCCAGTAGCCTGGGGTTACCTGTGGTCCACGCACACAGATTTCACCGCTTTCGCCCTGAGGCAGGTCGTGGCTGAGATGGTCGCGTATGGAAATTTCGGTTGAAGGTACGGGCAAGCCTATAGAGCCGTCGAACGCCTGTTTGTCTAGCGGGTTGATGGTGACCGCCGGCGAGGTTTCGGTAAGGCCATAGGCTTGCGCAAGCGGTTTGCCGGTTACCTTCAACCAGCGCTGTGCAATGACTTCCTGTACGGCCATGCCGCCGCCTAGCGTGAGGCGTAAGGACGAGAAATCAAGTTGGGCAAAGGCCGGGTTGTTCAGCAAGGCATTGAACAATGTATTCACGCCGGTAATGGCGGTAAACCTGACTTTGCCCATGCTTTTGATCAGGTCGGGAATGTCTCGGGCGTTGACGATAAGCAGGTTTTGCGCGCCTAGCTTCATGAAGGTCAGGCAGTTGGCGGTGAGTGCGAAGATGTGATAAAGCGGCAGGGCGGTAACGACGCATTCTGTATCTTTGCTGACGTAGGGCGTGACCCAGGCATGTGCCTGGCATACATTGGACACCATGTTGCCATGTGTGAGCATGGCGCCTTTGGCTACCCCGGTGGTGCCGCCGGTATATTGCAAAAAGGCGAGGTCGGCATGGTTGAGCGGCACAGGCGTGTAGCGGCCTTTTTTACCTACGGCCAATGCATGCTTGAAGCTGATGGTGTTAGGCAGGGTCCAGGCGGGCACCAGTTTTTTCACATGGCGCACGACCAGGTTGGTGATGGTTCCTTTGAGTGCACCCAGCATATCGCCGAGCGAGGTCACGACGATATGCTTGATGGCGGTTTTGGACAGCGCCTTTTGCAGGGTAGTGGCAAAGTTTTCAGCAATGATGATGGTGCTTGTGCCGGAGTCGGATAGCTGATGTTCGAGTTCGGTGGCGGTGTACATGGGGTTGGTGTTGACGACCACGGCGCCAGCGCGCAGGGCGCCAAACAGGCACACCGGATACTGCAGCAGGTTAGGCATCATGAGCGCTACGCGGTCGCCCTTTTGAACGCCTATGGATTGCAGCCAGGCGGCAAAGTGGCGTGAATACGCATCCAGTTGCGCGTAGGTCATGGTGGCACCCATACTGATATAGGCGATTCTTTCGGCGTATTGTGTGCAGCATGCTTCAAGCAAGGCTGTTAGCGAGGCGTAGGAATTGGCTTCGTCAGTGATGTCGGCCGGTATGCCGGGTGGATAATGATCCAGCCAGATGCGTTCCATGGTATCTACCCCTTATTGTTTTATTTGGCGCTTATTCTTGAATAATAGCGCGAATATTTGTCGGATTACGCGCCAGAGGACGCTAATCCGACAAAACAAGGCCGCAACTATTCCTTAGAAGCGGTGCGATACCTGTGCTCCGAAGATATTGACGTTAGAGTCGTAGTCACCCCTGACTATGCCTTTTCCAAGCGCCGAGGTGTCGTTGGCGATGCGGGTGCTTTTCAGGAATAAATGGGTATAGCCCACATCAATCGTGGTGTGCTCATTGAGGTTGTATTGTGCACCAACCGACAGCCAATAGCGGTCATTGTCAGGCAATGAGGTAGGCCGGTATTTGTTGCTGTTGACTGGGGATTGGTCCCAGGCTATTCCCCCTTTGAGCATCCACTGGTGGTTCAGCTTGTAGTTTGCACCCAGGGCAATGCGCCAGGTGTCGCGGAAACGCAGATCAAGACTATCGCTGGAAATGGCCGGGTTGCCCGTGTTTTTGATATCCAGCGATTTGATGCTGCTCCAGCCCGTCCAGGATATGTCGCCCAGCAACTGCCACTGACTGTTCAGGTCGTGCACGATGCTGAGGACGGCGGTGTCGGGGAGCTCGACTGTGGTGCTGGCGTTGGCGTTGCCCGGCAGCAGCCCCCCGGTTGCTGGACCCAGTATGGCCGAGTTGACAGAACTATTCCTGACCCGGGTTTTGCCGCTGGCGTCTATTTTTATTTTCGAGCGGTAGGAAAGGCCTAGGCGTGTTTCGGGTGTCATCTGATACAGCAGGCCCAGGTTCCAGCCCCAGGCATCGCCTTTCAATTTGACGGTGGCGTCAAGGTCGCCCAAGGCGCCACTGTTCGGAGGGAAGGCGGCGGCCCGGCTGAATTCGGCATCAAGACGCATCCAGTTGACACCGGCGCCCAGTGAAAGCTGTTCGTTTACCTTATAGGCAATGGACGGGTTGACGTTGATGCTTTCTATGCTGAATTTTTTGGAGTGATGACGGCCCGTCCAGTCGCCGTCGTATTCGGTCATCAGGCCAAAGGGTACACCTATGCCCAAGCCAGCGTACCAGTTCGGGGTGAGTTCCCAGGAAACATAAGCATTGGGTAAAAGCGCCAGGGAGCCTGCATTGCCGCCGTTGCTGCCGCGTGCCGGCGAACTGCCTGGGCCGGTGCTGCCGTGATTGTTGAATTTGAAGCTAGGCAATATGGCGTTGAAGCCGGCCGACACGTTGACGCCCGGCAGACGGGTCATGCCAGCGGGGTTGTAGAAGATAGTGCTGGCGTTATCAGCGATGGCAGCCGAGCCGGCATAGGCATTGCCCAGGCCGCTGGCATTTTGTTCCAGCAATTGGAAACCAGCTGCATGAACGCTGGCTGCGCCCAGCCCAAGTATGACTGCAGGAATAATGCGTAAGGATGATATTGCTTTCATAAGCCACCTCCGGTTGGATCAGAAACTTGCTCTGATGAGTTAATTTATTGGTAAGCAGTTTGCTAAAAAATAGTGTTTTGTCGAATTACACGCTTCGCGCGAATCCGACCTACGTAGTGCCATTCGCGTTAATCCGACCTAGGAGTACGGTCTTGGATGCATTGCGCTCGGTAATGCATGGGTCCGCCGGTAAATGGCGCGAAGCCGGTACCGAAGATAACCCCCGCGTCAGCAAGGTCAGGGTCGGCAACTATGTGCTTGTCGACCTGTTCCTTGGTCTTGTCTATAAGCGGTGTGATCAGCCTTTGCGCCAAGCCCGCGGGAATGACGCCGGCGCTTGGCTTGATTGGCTTGTTGTTTTTCCATTGATAAAACCCCTGGCCAGACTTGCGCCCGAGTTCGTTGCGGGCCAGATGGGCTTCCAGGCAGGCCGGGGTGCCAGCAGTGTCGGAAAGCTGGCGCCCGGCATCGCGGGCAATGTCCAGGCCCACGGTATCGATAAGTTCTATCGGGCCCATAAGCATGCCAAAGGCCAGCATGGCGGCGTCTATGGTTTCAGGCTTGATGCCTTCGTCTATGCAGCGCATGGCTTCCAGCATATAAGGCGCCAGTACGGCATTGACCAAAAAGCCGGGCGTGCTTAGCACTGGTAATGGCAGCTTGTCGATCTGGCCTACAAAGGCGTAGGTGGCAGCTTTTACCTTGGGATCTATGCTTGTCGTTTCCACGACTTCGATCAGGGGCATTTTGGCAACGGGGTTAAAGAAATGGATGCCTATCAGGCGTTGCGGCGCCTGCAGGTCTGTGCGCAGTGCTTCCAGCGACAGGCTGGAGGTATTGGTGGCCAGGATGGCGCCGGGCTTCATCAGCGGCTCTATTTGTGCGTATAGGCTGCGCTTGATATCGGCGTTTTCGGTAATGGCTTCAATGATTACGTCGGCGTGGCGCACGCCGTTGCCGTTCAGGTCGGGAATCAGGCGGTCGGCGGCGGCGCGTGCTTCACGCGGGTCTTGTTTTTTGCGTTTGAATAGCGTGTTGGCGCGGCCCTGGGCCATGGCGATGCGGGCGCGATCTTGGTCTTGCAGGGTTACGGTCAGGCCTTTAAGCGCGCACCATGCGGCGATGTCGCCGCCCATGACGCCTGCGCCGATGACGTGCACGTGCTTGGCCGCTGGCAATACGCTGCCCTGTTTGACCAAGGCTTTCAGGCGTTCTTGCAAATGGAATACCCGTAGTAAGTTGCGTGCGGTATCGGAGCAGATGATTTGCTCGAGCAGCGCAGGCGCATGCAGGGCGTTGCCCTTATGCTTGGCCCAGATTTCTAGAATAATGCGTGGTGCGAGGTAATGATGATGCGGGTCGCGCATGTTGAGCTTTTTGATGGTTTGCCTGGCCACCAAAGAGCGGGCCAGCGGGTGGTTCAACCACGCAGGCAGGCCGCGGGCCTTGCGGCGCGGCTTGCCGCTAAGCACCTGAGCCTGGGCGGCCTGCTGCATGAGCCTGGGCGCCACAATGCCGTCGGCCAGCCCTAGCCGGAAGGCCTTGCGTGCATTTTGCGGGCGCCCACTGAGCATCATGTCGAGCGCGGCCGGCGCCCCTATTAGGGCCGGCAGGCGCAGCATGCCGCCCCAGCCGGGGAAGATGCCCAGCATGACTTCGGGCAGGGACAACGAGGTGCCAGGCTGATCGACCACCAGGCGATAGCGGCAGGCCAGGGCCAGTTCAAGGCCGCCACCCAGGCAGTGGCCGTGTATGAGGGCCAGTGTGGGGTAGGGGGTTTGGGCCAGGCGCTTGAATAATGTCCAGCCGCGCGATATCAGTGTTTTGGCCTTTTTTGGGGTGTCCAGGCCACCGAACTCGTCGATGTCGGCACCGGCGATGAAACCGGCTTCTTTGGTGGAATGGATGACTAGACCAGCTGGCAGCTTGCGCTCGAAATAGTCCAGTGCCAGGCTGAGTTCGTTCAGGACTTGCGTCGACAAACGGTTGACCGGGCTGTCGGGGCAATGAATGGCGAGCCATGCCACGTTGTCGGTATCGACCTGGCAACTGAAGTTTTGCAGGCCGAGCGATGCAAAAGCTTGAGTCATGATGCTGCCTTTTCATTGCAGGTTTCTATCAGCATGGCGCCGCCCTGGCCGCCGCCTATGCAGATGGTGGCAATGCCGCGCTTGAGCTTGCGGGCATGCAGTGCATTCAGCAGGTGCAGCACAATACGTGCGCCCGAGGCGCCTACCGGATGGCCCAAGGCAATGGCGCCACCGTCTACATTGAGCTTGTCGGCATCAAGTTCGCCCAGGGTGCTGCGGCCCAGGAATTCCTGGCACCAGGCCTCGTCGTTCCAGGCGGCTTTGCAGCCTAACACCTGGGCGGCAAAGGCTTCATTGATCTCCCATAAGTCCAGGTCATTCAGGCCCAGTTGATGGCGCTCAAGAATGGGGGTGGAAGCATGTACCGGGCCCAAGCCCATGGTGGCTGGATCCAGGCCGGCCCATTGCGCATCGATGATGCGGCCCAGTGGCTGCAAGCGGTAGCGGTCGACAATGGCTTGGGAGGCCAGCAATAGCAAGGCAGCGCCGTCGCTAACCTGCGAGCTGTTGCCCGCCGTGATGTTGCCCCAGGGCTTGTCGAACACGGGACGCAGTTTGGCCAGCCGGGCTGGGGTCGAGTCGGCGCGTATGCCGTCGTCTTCGGCATACAGCATGCCTTTTTGGTCGGATAGAGCGACAATTTCAGTGTACATGCCGGCTTGCTGGGCGCTGAGCGCGCGCTGATGGCTGAGCACGGCGTAGTTGTCCATGTCGGTGCGGCTGATATTGAAGCGGTGCGCCAGGTTTTCGGCGGTCTGCCCCATAGATAGCCCTATGACGGGGTCGGTCAGGCCTTTAAGCAGGCCGATGACTGGCGCCAGATAAGCAGGGCGCAGTTTTTTGAGCGTTGCCAGCTTCTGGCCCAGGCTACGGCTTTTCCCCCATGCCGCCAGCCAATTGACCATACTGTCAGAAAACAAGATGGGTGCGCGCGACAAGGCGTCGACCCCGCCAGCCAGCACCAGGCCAGAGCGCCCAGTCTGGATGGACATCAGCGCGGAATCAAGGGCCTGCATTCCAGAAGCGCAATTGCGCATGACCGTCCAGCCCGGCACCTTATGGCCGCAGCCCAGGCGCAGGGACACCACACGGCCGATATTGGTTTCATCGGGCGAGGGGGCGGCACAGCCGATAATGACTTCGTCCAGATCGGTGGGGTTGAAGGTTTGCCGCAACAGCAATTCCCTGCCGGTTTGTACAGCCAGGTCGGAAGCGGCAAACGGGCCGGGGGTGTTGCGCGCCTTTAGAAAAGGGCTGCGCGCCCCATCTACGATATATACCGGTTCAAAGGCCATGCTTGGTGGTGTCCTTATGCAATGTGGCGTTCTGGCACAGGAGCTTGCGTTGCTGCGCTTTTCAGGTCGAAGGGGAAGTCGTCCACGGCAATGACGCGGTCGCGTAATTCGTTGCGGTGACGAATCGTTGCGTATTCCTGGTCGGTGATGCCGCCTGCGGCATGCACCGCCTGCGCGATATCACGCACATTGGCTGCCGGGTTGTTGGCCAGTTTTCCGCTTTTTTCAAACTGGCGTATTTTGGCGTCTATGGTTGCGGTGCCCATGCTGGCGGCAAAGGCGGCTTCAATGGCGCCTATGGGCTCGGTGACATCGTGGGGCACGTAGCAGTCGTGGGTCAGGCGGTCGCGCGTGGGGCTGGGGCTGGTCAGCAAACGCGCCACGCTTTGGCCGAGCTTATCAGATGGGGCGGCAAAGGGGTGGCCCAACGGGAAAGCCAGCATACGCAAACCGGCAGCGACGGCGCGGTTGGGGAAGTTGGCCAGTACGCCGGTAAAGGCTTCTTGCAGTTTATGCATGGCGTCTTGTATGGCCCAATGCGCCAGGGGCGCGTCGGCGGAGTGGCGGCCATCGTCTTCAAAACGCTTGAGCGTGGCCGATACCAGATACATTTGCGACAAGATATCGCCCAGCCGGCCAGACAGGCGTTCGCGCATTTTCAGTGAACCGCCCAGCACCAGCATGGCGGTGTCGGCAAATACAGCGAAGACGCTGGAAAAGCGGGTGAGCTGGCGATAATAGCGGGCCATTTCAGGTGCTACTGAGGTGTCTATTTTTACAAAGCGGGCGCCCGTCAGGCCGTGGCCCAGCGCACGCGCCACATTGCCCAAGGTAAAGCGGATATGCCCCCAGAAGGCCTGGTCGAAGTCTTGCAGGCCTTGTTCGCGGCTGGGGTGTTGCGCCGCGCGCATCTCAGCCAGCACAAAGGGATGGCAGCGTATTGCACCCTGGCCGAAGATGATCAGGCTGCGAGTAAGAATGTTGGCGCCTTCCACCGTGATGCCTACCGGTATTTGCTGATAGGCGCGGCCCAGGAAGTTTTGCGGCCCCAGGCAGATGCCTTTGCCGCCTATGATGTCCATGCCGTCGTTGACTACGCTGCGGCCGCGCTCGGTAAGATGGTATTTGACGATGGCCGAAACCACCGATGGCTTTTCACCCAGGTCGACGGCGGTGGCGGTCATGGTGCGTGCGGCATCGATCAGGTAGGTGTTGCCGCCTATGCGTGCCAGGGCTTCTTCTATGCCTTCGAACTTGCCTATCGGTGTGCGGAACTGACTGCGCACCAGGCAGTAGGCGCCCACGGCGCGGGTGGTCATTTTGGCCATGCCGGTAAAAGACGATGGCAGTGAAATTGAACGACCAGCGGCCAGGCATTCCATCAGCATGCGCCAGCCTTGCCCGGCCATGTCGGCGCCGCCTATGATGAACTCTAGTGGCATGAAGACATCGGTCCCGCGTGTGGGGCCGTTCATGAACATGGCATCCAGCGGATAGTGGCGCCGACCGGTTTCAACACCGGGGTGGCTGGCGGGCACCAAGGCGCAGGTAATGCCTAGGTCTTTCTTGTTGCCTAGCAAGCCGTCGGGGTCGTACAGGCGAAAAGCCAGGCCCAGCAGTGTGCATACGGGTGCCAGCGTAATATAGCGCTTGTCCCAGGTGACGCGCATGCCGATTACTTCGCGCCCCTGCCATTCGCCCTTGCAGACGATGCCGCTATCGGGGATGGCAGCGGCGTCTGAGCCAGCCCAGGGGCTGGTCAGGGCGAAGGCGGGGATGTCTTCGCCGGTGGCCAGGCGCGGCAGATAATGTTTTTTTTGTTCATCGGTGCCGTAGTGCAGCAGCAGTTCCGCCGGGCCTAAGGAATTTGGGACCATGACGGTCACTGACAAAGCCGAGTTGCGGGTCGACAGCTTGGTGACGATTTGCGAGTGCGCCAGGGCCGAGAAGCCGCGCCCGCCATATTCCTTGGGAATGATCAGGCTAAGGAAACGGTTTTCCTTGATGTACTGCCATACCGGCTGGGGCATGTCGTGGAGTTCGTGAGTGACCTGCCAGTCGTCTATCATGGCGCAAGCGGTTTCAACCTCGTTGTCGAGGAAGTCGCGTTCTTCTTGTGTAAGTGTGGGTCGAGGTATGGCGTGCAGTTTGGACCACTGTGGCTTGCCGCGAAACAGTTCACTTTCCCACCACACAGTGCCGGCTTCCAGGGCCTCGCGTTCGGTGTCGGACATTTGCGGGAGTATCTTGCGGTATAGATCGAATATGCGCCGCGACAGCAGGGCGAGGCGTAAAGGTTGCGAGTTCAGGACGATAAATGCCGCGATGGCGAGTGCGGCTAATAAGATTAGCAAAGTGCTCATGGGCGATTCCTGTTTTCTTTGGTCTTGGCGGCGACAGGCTCAGGTTTAGGCTGAGGTAAAACGGCGATGGTGTCCGGCAAGGGCGCGCGTAACCCGCCCAGCAGAAAGCTCATGAGCCGGGCGAGTAGATGTTGGGTATCGGCGGCGCTGAAACACCGCCTGGCTGCACGAACAAGTGTTCCGCAGCGCGCAAGATGGTGTCGCGGATGATGAAGCAGATGGGGGGCCATAAGGCTTAGTTCAAACGTTTGTTTGAAATATAGGCTAAATGGCTGGGAACAGTAAGCTAGTGTTTACGCGTAGGTCGGATGATGCTGTGCTAATCCGATCTGCGAAAATCTTAAATAAGTGCAATTCGCGCTAACTGACTTATTCCAAGGTAAATATTGACAATTGTTAAGAATGTTGTCATCTAAAAGCATTGCCCGATTGATACAATGTTGTTTGATGACTAAATGCCCAAATTGGTATCGGTGCAGAAAATAGCTGAATAGCATGTATATGCATGCACCCGTGTTTCGAACGCTTGTGTAACGGCGCCACAAGAAAACCTTAATAAAAACTTATCTCTGCATATTGCAGGGCGTAGCCGTGTGCGTGAGTTCTGCGTTGCCGCTTGTTTGGCAGGTACCGTGGTTTTACATATTTCGCATCAGGTTTGGCGCTGAGTCATTTTCATGTGAATACACCCATAAACATGCCTACGATCAACAGTAAGGAAAAAGTGCAATTTTCAATAGCAATCAAGGACTTGCCGCAGGAGCTGTCGCAATTGCGCGAGGGGGCCGTATATTGGCTGGGCGTGGACCACTATTCAGACGTCTTAATGCTGTTCAGGCAGATTCTGCTGTCGGTTGACGCGAGTTGCCGCGCGATAGCCGTTGGGCCTGAAGACCTTTCCGATACTTTCTCCGGCTTTCCCGATGACCAGGGGCCGCAAGACTTGCGTTTCTATCAGATGACGGGGCTGCCGGCGCGCGCCTTGGCCCGACTCACCAAAGACCTCGAGCGTGCGTTGCGCCCCAGGAAGCGCCTGGTGCTGCTGATGCTGCGTCTTGATCATCTGCCCGCTGATGCGGGGATCGCGCAAAGGCTATTGACGACATGGGCGGAGTGGGCCGAGCACAGCGGCTGTACTTTGTTGTTGCTGGCTTATGGTGGACGAGCGGTTGAATATAGCTTGCATGTGATGTCGCTGAACGATGTCGTGTCGGGAGCGGCGCGCCTGAAGTCGCTGGCAACAGGCTACCAGTACCAGGTGTTGCACTGGCGCAATGAATTGGGCGCAACCGGGTCGACAGAGTTGGCATTGGAGAAAACTGGCCTGGGCTTTGTTGTAACGCAAGACCGCGTCGTGCCAGACCGGCCGCATACCGACCAGCAGCGTTTTCTATTGGAACGGCCAGTGCTGGAAGGCGCTCCCGTCTTCATGGCGGATGGCTGGCAGGTATTTGATGAGCGTGATGCGCTGTGGGAGCAGGCCTTGCGTTCGAGCGCGGCAACGCTGGTGTTTGCCTTGCAGGCAGACGACGAAGTCGAGGTGCTGGCCAAAATGTTGCATACCTTGCGCAAACAGCGCGGGCCGTCGCTAGTGCTGGTGGTGCGCGAAATGCGCCGCATCTTGCGTGGCCACGATGAGCAACTGCTGCTGGCTTGCGGCGCCAGCATGGTGATTCCCGCTGGTACGCATTTATCGCGCTTTTTCAGTTTGCTGGACAGTACGCGCGGCCAACAATACGCACGCAAGCTGACGACTGACCTTGACAGCCTGATCGCAGGCCGGCGCCCTGAACAGGTGCGGGGCATAGTCAGCGCGGATCAATTCACCCATTATCTGGATGCGGTGGCCGGGCGCATGCGGGCTGGGATTTCCAGCGGCATCCTGGTTGCCTTGACGCCTGTGCCGGGCTTGTCGGCCGCTCAGGCACTGACGCAGGTCAGCTTGCGCCGTTATGGCGACGTGGCCTGCCAGATAAAGGGCGTGGCCTATGTGTTTTTATTTGCCTGCCAGCCTGGCTTTGTAGAAGTTGCCTTGGCCAATGCGTTTCGGGTGCCGTTCAAAGAAATGTTTCTGCAACACCGCGCTTATAGCAGTGCGGTTGCCGTTGAAGAGCAAAGCGCCATCATCAAGCGCGAGTCGGCCTTGGCGTCCGACCAGGAAAGCAAGTTGTTGATGGCGCAGGGCACAGAGGCGCCAACTGGTCGCAGTAGCGAGTCTACAGATCAGTCCGGCGCAAAACCGATTTTCCAACCCTTATTGCAGTCTTTGAAATTGGAGGCGTCTGTTTTATGTACACAACACTGACCATACAGACTATTACCGCTTTGGCCGTGCTCGTTGGCGTGCTGATGCGCGCGGTGTTCAAGCGCGTCTGGGCATGGATGGACAGCACTTTATTGCCGGCGCGTTATCTGAAAAAGCGCGGTGTGCGTCGCCGTGTCGGCTCGAACCCAAAAACTACGAATATCTGATGAAAAATAGTGCAGAAATATGCCCCGCGCCCTTGTTTGCCGGTTATTGGCGCGGCCTGGGGTTGTGGAATTTTTACTTCATTGCCAAGCTGATGCTGTATTGGTCCGGGGCGCTGAATTTCCATGTTTTTTACAACCTGGTGTTCGCCGCCGCGCTGTTGGCGCCTTTGCCGCCGCTGTGGCTGCATCGGTTGCGGCATCTGGTCGCTGCACCGGTTGGCGTTGCGCTGCTTTATTACGACTCATGGTTGCCGCCCTTTAGCCGTTTGCTGGATCAACCCGAAGTCTTGGGCTTTTCAGGCGACTACATGCTGGAACTGCTGGGTCGCTTCATTAACTGGAACATGTTGGGTGCGGGCCTGATAGCGTTGGTGGTTTACCTGTTCTTGTCCCAGTGGCTGCGTATCACCGTATTCGTGGTTGCCGCCCTGGCCGTGCTGGGTTTGTCGGCGGCACTGGACCTGTCTGCCAGCAATGGGGTCGCCAGGCCTGCGGGCGCCCGGCAGGCACAGGCCCCCAACATGCCCGAGGCGGGTGGCGAACATGCCACCGGCTCTGCCGCAACCGTGTCCGGCAAGCCCGTCAATATCAATACCAGGCTGACTGAAAATCTGCAGGCTTTTTACAATGCCGAGCAGGCGCGTAAAACCGATTTTTCGGCGCCAGTTGCAGGAGCAGCGCCTTTCGATGTCTTGTTTTTGAACATCTGTTCGTTGTCATGGAGCGATCTGGAAGTCAGCCGGCTTGAGCAGCATCCTTTATTGCAAAAGATGGATATTGTTTTTGACGATTTCAACTCTGCCACATCATATAGCGGCCCCGCTGTATTACGTTTGTTGCGAGCCAGTTGCGGCCAAACTCCGCATCAGGCCTTGTATCAGCCTGCGCCAGATCAATGCTATTTGTTCGAGAACCTGAAGCAACTGGGGTTCGAAACACATACAGCCTTGAATCACGACGGGCAGTTCCAGAGGTTTCTGGATGATCTGACCGAGCAGGGGAAATTCCCGGCTCCCGTCATTCCTGAGAATCAGCGCCGCAAGTTGTCAGGGTTCGATGGCTCGCCTATCTGGGGGGACTTGGATATTTTGCATCAATGGTGGGATCAGCGCCAAAAGCTGGGCAGTCCCAGTGTGGCGCTGTTGTACAACTCCATTACCTTGCATGATGGCAATCGCGAAGCTACGACGGATGGCGGGAGCCGCTTGTCGCCTTATAAGTCCAGGGCGCAGCAATTGCTCGATGACCTGGATGCCTTCATGAACGAACTTGAGCGCAGTGGCAGAAAGGTTGCCGTTGTCTTGATTCCCGAGCATGGCGCCTCGCTGGAGGGAGACCGTATGCAAATCGCAGGCATGCGCGAAATTCCCACTACGGATATCACCCATGTGCCAGTCGGCATCCGCTTGATCGGGGCGGGCGATGGTCAGCGTAGTGCAACGGTACATGTGCAGGGGCCCAGTAGTTATCTGGCTGTGTCCGAAGTGATGGCGCGACTGGTAAGCCAGGGCGTGTTCGACGCCGAGAAAATTGATTGGCAGGCACTGGTTCGTGACTTGCCCGAGACCCGCGCGGTGTCAGAAAATGCCGGCACGGTATTGATGTCTCATGAGCAGGCGCCTTATGTTCGCATGGGCGATCGGGACTGGCTGGAGTATCAACGATGAATATACCGCTGAGTAAGTCCTCTGCCAGCTTGAGTGTGGCCAGTGTCGTGCCGGATGATATCGCTTCCCTGGAGAAATTTCTGGATGCTGGACCATTCGATTATGTGGATGTGGCAATACAGGAAGCCCATGCGCAGGCGCTACGCAAATGGCCTTTGCTTGCAGAAATAGCCGCATGGCGCAATGCCGGCGAGCGGGGGTCGGAATGAGGATAGCCTTATGGGGCTTGCGCGGTGGCGCAGGTACAAGCAGCCTGGCTGCCCTGCTTGGCGATGCGCTGAGCCAGTTGGGGGAAACCGTAGTGCTGGTCGATCTGAACAGCGCCGATCTGCTTAGGCTGCACTTTAATATTGCCTACGACGATGCTCATGGTTGGGCGTCGGCCAAAGAGGCTGGGCGCAACTGGTACGAGCCGGCCTATCAGGTCAAGGAAAACCTGTTTGTCCTGCCGTACGGCAGGCATGGCGTTGATGCAGGCGCATTGCAGCGGGCGGTGCGTGTCCCGGACGAACAATTCTGGGTGCAGGCGGGCGCCAGCCTTGCCGCGCAATACCCCTGGGTCATTTTCGATTTGCCTGCGGGGGGCGAGTGCTTTGCGTCATTGCGCGCCCAGTGCGAACTGGACATAGTAGTGGCGCCCGTCGATATGGCCAGCCATATTTTGTTGTCGCAATGCCGTCTGACTGAACATACCCGTATTTTGGTCAATGGGCATGATCCGGCGCGTCGTCTCGGCAACGATATCTTGCTGGATTGGCGCCAGGCGTATCGTGATCGACTCGTGCCAGTGGCTGTACGCCAGGATGAAAACATCCACGAGGCGTTGGCGTACAAAATGCCGGCAACCACCTATTTCCCTGACGGAGCCGGCACGCACGACGCCATTTCCTTGGCCACTTGGTGTATTGCACAACGGGGTGCCGGGCAATGAGCGGTTTGCTTGCCATGGTGCTTACGCCTTCTGCCATCCATACATTGCGCGGCATGCATGGCCGGGCTGTGCGGGATCGGAAAATGGGCAACTGGACCGCAGCCCTGTTTACAGTGCTGGCGCTGTTCGCCAATGCGCTGTTGCGGCTGGAAGGGCCGGCCTGGAGCCGTTTGCGTGTGCGCTGGCAACCCTGGTTTGCGCATCTGACGCAGCGTGGCTACCGCTATGCCGATCCTTTGCGCTATTTGTTGCAAGGCATATGGCTGCTGCTGACAAAAACGGGATTATCAGCGGCTCGTGCCCCTGGGCCGACAATGTGGCAGGGCGTGCGCCGGGTGGCCGCTGCCTTGCGTCAATACGTTAACGCGGCGCTGGACAGACTGACGCAAGCCATGATCAATTCCAGGGCGCGCAAGACCCTGGGTGATGCGCATCGTTCGCCGTTGCGCAGCTTGACGCGGGCAAGTCGCAGAAGCTTGTTCATAGGCGTGGGCTTGCTGGCGCTGATGCTGACTGCTTTGCTGATTACCCAGCCTTTCAACCTGTTTGCCCAGTTCATTTTCATTGTGCTGCTGTGGGGCGCTGCGATGGTGGTGCGCCGTATGCCTGGCCGGTTTTCTTCTTTGACGCTGATCGTCTTGTCGCTTACCGTGTCGGGTCGCTATATATGGTGGCGCTATACCGCTACGCTGAACTGGAATAACACGCTGGACTTGAGCTTTGGCCTGACGCTGCTGGCGGCGGAAACCTATTCCTGGATAGTGCTGGTCATGGGGTATGTACAGACCGCCTGGCCATTGCGCCGCGGCCTTGCGCCTTTGCCTGCCGATCGCGCTTCGTGGCCTACCGTGGACCTGATGATTCCCACCTATAACGAAGACTTGAGCGTAGTCAAGCCCACGGTGTATGCCGCCCTGGGCATAGACTGGCCCAAGGACAAGTTGCGCATTCACCTGCTTGATGATGGGCGCCGCGATGCATTTCGTGAGTTTGCCCAAGAGGTAGGCATCAATTACATCATTCGTCCTGATGGCCGCCATGCCAAGGCGGGCAACCTGAATCACGCCATGGCGCAAACCGATGGCGAATTGATTGCGATCTTTGATTGCGACCACATTCCCACGCGTTCTTTTCTGCAGATGACGGTGGGCTGGTTCCTGAAGGACAAGAAGCTGGCGTTGGTGCAAACGCCGCATCATTTTTTTTCGGCCGACCCGTTCGAGCGCAATCTTGGCCACTTCGGCACACAGCCCAATGAAAACGCGTTGTTCTACGGCTTGGTGCAAGAGGGTAACGACTTATGGAATGCCGCTTTTTTTTGCGGCTCTTGTGCGGTACTGCGTCGCACTGCCGTGGAGTCCATAGGCGGCTTTGCGGTGGAAACCGTGACCGAAGACGCCCATACCGCTTTGCGGCTGCATAGAAAAGGCTATAACTCGGCGTATGTGCGCATTCCGATGGCAGCCGGGCTGGCAACCGAGAGCCTGTCAGCCCACGTAGGCCAGCGCATACGTTGGGCCAGGGGTATGGTGCAGATATTTCGTACCGACAATCCCTTGCTGGGCAAGGGGCTCAGCCTGTTTCAGCGACTGTGCTATATGAACGCCATGATGCACTTCCTGGCCGGCATACCACGGTTGGTGTACTTGCTGGCCCCTTTGGCGTTCCTGCTGGCGCACTCATACATTATCTATGCGCCCGCGCTGGCCATCGTGCTGTATGTGTTGCCGCACATGGTGCATGCCAGCCTGACCAACTCCTATACGCAGGGGGCATATCGCCATAGTTTCTGGGGGGAAATCTATGAAACGGTGTTGTCCTGGTATATCGCCTGGCCCACGACGGTTGCCTTGCTTGCACCGGGCAAGGGCAAGTTCAACGTGACCGCCAAAGGGGGGCTGATTGAAAAGGACTACTTCGACTGGAGCATATCCACCCCTTACGTGCTGCTGGCGTTTGCTAATTTCCTGGGACTGGGCTTTGGATTCTGGCGCTTGTGGGCCGGGCCGGCCGATGAAGTCATTACGGTCCTGATCACCATGTTGTGGGTGGTCTATAACCTTATCGTACTGGGCGCGGCGGTGGCCGTAGCGGAAGAGGGCAAGCAGACTCGCAATAGCCATCGTGTTGCGGCAGCCTTGCCCGCCAGCCTGCAGTTGGCCGGCGGGCAGGTTTATAGCGGGGTGTTGTCCGACTTTTCCGAGGGTGGGGCTGGCCTGACTTTATCCGCGCCGCAGGGGGTCAAGGAAGGCGACAGCGTGCGCCTGATTCTGGCTCGCGGAGAGCGCCAGTTCAGCTTTCCGGGCAAGGTAAGCCGCAATATCGGGCGGAACATGGGCATTGCTTTCGAGCCGCTTACACAACAACAGCACATTGACCTGGTGCAGTGCACATTTGCCCGCGCCGATTCCTGGCTTGCCTGGGAAAACGATTTCAAACTGGACAGGCCCATGCGCAGCATGATGGATATTGTGTTGCTTGGGCTGCACGGCTATCGGCGCCTGGCTGATCACCTGCCTTTCCCGCTTGATTCCTTACTGCGCGGCCTTACTGGGTTCGTGTCGTGGCTTGCTTCTTTTGTGCCTCGTACGCGACCTATCGTTACTTATAAAAAACAAGTTGATTTTGCGTCATGACTAAAACCTTGCATAAATTTTTCATGTGTTTCGCCGGACTGGCCTTGAGCTGCAGCGCCGCCGTAGCGCAAGTTGCCACAAATATTCCGGCTGCCCCGGCCTCAGAAGAGTCTGAGCAGGCCAGGTCCGATATCCGGGCGCGCGCGCCGCAACAGTCATACCGGGTCATGCTGGCTGAACTGGCCCAAGGCGACTCATTCCAGCTTCAGGGGGTGCGCAACACCCAGGAGCTGCAGTTTACGTTGCGCCGGGATCAACTGGTGGAAAGCGCGAGCTTGAATCTGGTGTTCACGCCTTCGCCCGCGCTGCTGCCCAGGCTGTCGCATTTACGGGTTTATTTGAACGACGAGATGATGGGGGTGGTGCCTGTGGAAAGTGCCAATCCGGGGCAGCAACTGAGTCATGCCGTGCCGTTGGACGCGCGCCTGATGACCAGTTTCAATCGGGTGAGGCTGGAATTCGTTGGGCACTATACCGATATTTGCGAAGACCTGACACATACGTCTTTATGGCTGGATGTCAGTCGGAAAACCCATATCGCGATCAATCAGCAGGCCTTGGCAACCACCAATGATTTATCGTTTTTTCCCGAGCCTTTCTTTGATGCGCGGGATATGAAGCCGCAAGAGGTGCCATTTGTGTTTTCAAGTGCTCCAGGTACGCAAGGCCTGCGCGCCGCGGGGATTCTGGCATCTTACTTTGGCAGCCAGGCCAAGTGGCGAACCATCCGCTTTCCGGCTCATTACAATAAGCTGCCGACGCAGCATGCCATTGTGTTTGCCGCCAACGACGCACGCCCGGACTTGCTGAAGTCTTATCCGCAGGTGCAGGGCCCTACCGTGGATTTGATCAGCCATCCAGATAATCCTTATTTCAAGCTGCTGCTGGTTCTGGGCCGCAATGATGAAGACCTGGTCGCCGCGGCATCGGCCTTGGCAGTCGGTGGCCCCTTGTTTCGAGGGCAAAGCGTAAGCGTGGACGAGGTGCTGGAACTGGCGCCGCGCGAGCCTTACGACGCGCCTAACTGGACGCCTACCGACCGGCCTGTGCTGTTTTCAGAATTGGCTGATTACCCTGGGCAACTGGAGGTGTCCGGGTTGCGGCCTCATCCCATCACCCTCAACCTGAACCTGCCGCCAGATTTGTTCGTATGGCGCAACAACGGGATTCCCCTGCAGATTCTATACCGCTATTCACCACCCAAAACCAGCGATGAGTCCAGGCTGACGCTAAGCCTGAATGATCGCTTCGTCGATAGCTATAACTTGCATGCAGGGAATGATAAAGGGGTCTTGACCCGTATGCGCCTGCCTTTGCTGGGCAATGATCGCTCGGCCGACAATGAAAACCTGTTGATTCCCGCACTGAAAATAGGTGCGCATAACAGCATACGTTTTGACTTTGCATTCGCCAGCACAATAGGCAGTTCACAGCGCGATATGTGCCAGACCATACTGCCTGTGGATGTCCGCGCATCCATAGACGAGCGTTCAGTCATCGATTTTTCCGGCTTCCATCATTACCTGGAGATGCCCAACCTGCGTGCTTTTGCCGGTAGCGGCTTCCCGTTCAGCCGCATGGCCGATCTGTCGGAAACCGTTGTTGTCATGCCGACGCAGCCTACCGCCGCGCAGACCACCATACTGCTGGAAACCCTGGCTCATGTGGGGGCGCAAGTGGGCTATCCAGCCTTGAAAATGAAAATCCAGAACGACTGGAACCAGGCCAGCGAGCTCGACGCCGATATTCTGTTGATTGGCGATATGCCGGACGCCATGAGAAGCCGTCCGGATGCCAACCTGCTATTACAGGGTACGCAGGCAAGCTTGCGGCAACCACGCAATCCGGATGCCAAGGGCAGTGCGGAATACGGTCTTGTAGAACGCAAGGCGCAGTCAGGGCGGGAGCCCTTGTCCCAGGTAGGGGTCAGGGCTTTGGCGCCGATAGCCGCCATAGTCGGCATGCAGTCCGAACGCTTTCCACAGCGTAGCGTGGTTGGTTTGCTGGCTTCCACGGATGAAGACTTCACACTTTTGCGCGAGGCCATCGGCGATAGCGGCAAGCGTGAGGCCATGAGCGGTTCTGTTGTCATCGTCCGTGAGTCGGGTGTCGCCAGTGAAACGGTGGGGCCGCATTATTACGTGGGCCATTTACGCTGGTGGCAATTGTTGTGGTTCCATTTGTCTGACAAGCCTGTATTGCTTGCCGGGGTTGCCTTCCTGGCTGTACTGCTGATCTCGTTCCTGCTGTGGAACGGCTTGCGCTGGGTCGCTCGCCGACGCCTGGATCAAGATGTCTAGGCTGCTGGGGTTGTTGGCTTTGCTCATGGCCTTTGCGCAAGCGGCCAATGCTGCCGCGGCTTGCGGCGCCTTGCCGGCCTGGCATCAATGGGAGCGGTTTCAGGAACAGATGGTGAGCGAGCAGGGGCGGGTTGTTGATCAATCCGACCCCAGGCAGATCACCACCTCTGAAGGGCAAAGTTATGCCATGTTCTTTGCCCTGGTCAATAACGACAGGGTCATGTTCAGGCGCTTGCTGCGTTGGACGGAAAGCCATTTGGCGCAAGGGGACCTGACCGCCCATCTGCCATCCTGGCTGTGGGGCCAGGCCGAGGATGGCGATTGGAAGGTGCTGGATGACAATACCGCATCAGACTCCAATTTGTGGATAGCCTATTCCTTGCTGGAGGCCGGACGCTTATGGAATGAGCATGGCTATACCGTGTTGGGAACCCTGCTTTTGCAACGCATGGCCAGGGAAGAGGTCGTACTGTTGCCCGGTTTCGGGCACCTGCTGCTGCCGGGGAAAAGCGGCTTCGTGCATGACCAGGTGTGGCGTTTCAACCCTAGCTATTTGCCGCCCCAACTGATGGCACGGGCCCGGCATGCCTTGGAAGTCGAGCCCTGGGTCAGCCTGTCTGGCAATACCGAGCGCTTGCTGATGGAAACGTCTCCTCATGGCGTGGCGCCAGACTGGGTAAGCTGGGTTGAGGGCAAGGGCTGGAAGCAAAGAGCCGCCGATGAGTCCGTGAGCAGCTACGATGCGATTCGTGTGTATTTGTGGGTAGGCATGCTGCACCCCGAGGCGCCGGCAGCGGCCGCGCTCAAGGCGCATTTCAAACAAGCAGTTCGCCACTTCGACGCAGCGGGCCTGCCCCCTGAGGAAATGGATATTGCCGGTGATCGGGCCAGTGGCGTCGGGCCTGTGGGGTTTTCGGCGGCATGGTTGCCTTTGCTTGATGGTACGCCATTGGCCCAGGCGCAATTGAGTCGCCTGGAAAAGGTGGCGACGCAGCCTATGGGTTATTACGACAGCGTATTGGCTTTATTTGGCCTGGCCTGGCATGGGCAGCGCTATCAGTTTGATGCAACAGGCCGGTTGATTCCGGCATGGACGGTTTGTCGATGAAAAGGTTTTCTTTGAGTTTGTGCTTTTTGTTGCTCGCGGGCGCTGGTGCTGCTCCCGTAATCGCGAACGGGGCAACTGAGCTGGTCGCGGAACATCGCATTCTGGAACAAATCCATCTGGCTGAATCCATTTATCGGGAAGATGTCGTGCAAGACGCGCTGGAGCGGCTGTACCGCATTGCGCCTGGACATCCCGAGGGCCTGGCGGCGGAGTTGCGCCAGGCAGTACGGCAAGGGAATACTGAACATGCAAGGCAACTGCTCGAACAGTTGAAACAGACCGCTCCGCAATCCCTTGCTTATCAGTCGGGCAGGATACTTTTACGCTTGAGCACGCCTGAGGCGCAGTCGGCCCTGGCACGGGCGCGCTTGTATTCCGCGGCGGGCCGTGTTGACGAGGCGCGGCATGACTATGACGCACTGTTCGAGGGCATTTATCCCACCACTGACCTGGCTGTGGAATATTGGCAATTGCGCGCGCGCGAGCCGAATGGCCGCCCGTCGGCGCTCAACGCATTGAGCGCCTTGTTGAAGGCGTCGCCCCAGCATGCGGGTTTGCTGGGCGTGGTGGCAAATTACCTGTTCGCTGAAAACCAGCCGGATCAGGCGCGCTTTTATCTGCATAGGCTGGCCGAGCAGTCGGCCTATCGGGTTCTGGCCGCTGATCGGGAATACGAATACTTGTTAACGTTGCCAGTCAGCAATCGCAGCGCCAAAGTGTGGTCTGAGTTTGCGGGTTTGTACCCCGACTTGCCTGTCGGGCAGAAGGCGCAGGATTATTTGCGCCAGCATCAAGCTCTGCTGGGCGATGCGACATGGCGAGCCGGGCAAGAGGGCTTGCGCCTGGTCGAGGCCGGCAGCAATAATGCCCAGGCGTTGGCCAGCCTGAAAAGGGCAGTTGCCGCCTACCCTGATGATGTCGAGCTGATTGGCGCGCTGGGGCTGGCTTATCTGCGCGTGGGTAATCGTTTGCAGGCGTTGCATTACTTTGAAATGGCCAAGAACAAAGAGCTGCGCGAAGATAAAACATCCAGATGGGTCAGTCTGATCCAGACGACGCGCTATTGGTTGTTGCTGCAGCAGGCGTCACAAGCCGCCGACAAACAGGATTGGACAAAAGCGCAACGGCTTTATGCCCAGGCCAACCGTCAGCATCCCTCAGATGTTTTTGCACTGGTCGGTTTGGGCGATACCGCGCTTGCCATGGGCCAGCACGATGCGGCATGGCGTCATTTCCAGAAAGCCCTGAGATTGGCGCCGCGTGACACAGCGGCCCAGCGCGGGGTGGCGCGCTATCTTGCGACACTGCCGCCCGAGCAGGCCATGCAAGTGTTGAATCAAATGCCTGCCGCGCAACAGCAGTTCCTGGCAGATACGCGGCGTGGATTACAGCTCGATATGCTCAAGCATCGTGCTGAGCAGGCACAAGCCAGAGAGCAGTGGGAAGAGGCAAGTCACCTGCTGGCCCAGGCGCAAGACCTGGACCTGGCTGACCCCTGGCTTAGTTATCGGCTGGCCTTGGCCTTGCGGCGCCAGGGTCTGGAAAGCCGGGCGCTGGACGCTTTCCAGAAACATTTGGCCAGCCGCCAAGGTGACCCAGTCAGCCATTATGCCCACGCTTTGCTGCTGTCTTCGGTGGACCAATTGCAAGCCGCGCTTGATACCCTGGATGCCGTGCCCGCAACGGTACAGACGACCGATATCAGGGATATGAAAACCAGCCTGCTCGAACGCCAGCAAATACAGCATGCCGTGGCCATATACGATACAGGCCGTGAAAACGAGGCAATCGCCTTGCTGGAAAACAGCCTCGATTCGACTGCCGCCCGGTTGCAGGTTGCCGCCTGGTCCCAAGATAGTGGCGATCATGCCAAGGCGCTTTCCAATTATGCAGCCATCCTGAGACGTGAGCCCGACAACCTGGATGCCCGGTTGGGCCAGCTTGAAACCTGGGCTGCCCAGGGCAAGCTGGAAGCCGTACGCCATGCGCTGTCAGGCTCCGGGCTTGTGTTGCCGGACGACGAATTGGGTGTGCGTCGCCGTGTCGCCGCACTGTGGCTGGCGGTGGGAGACAAGGCGCATGCGCGCCAGTTACTGGAAAAGATGGCCGCACAGGAAACAGCGCCCAACCCGCTGCTCTATCGGGACTTGGCGCGTATTACTTCAGCCGACGATCCACAGCGGGCCTTGAACCTGTATGCGAAGGCAATGCAGGATGAAGGCATATTGCCGGCGGATGCGGCCAGTCAGCCCAGGGACGATATCGCTTTTACCCGGGCAACGCGTGCGCAGGACGAAGACAACTGGTTGCGGCGCGGTGTCCGCAGGGAAGCTGAAGCCTTGTATTGGCAGGAAACCCCAACGTTGACGCTGCATCATGACCGCTGGTGGCGTAGCGATGGCACGCCAGGCTTGTCTGAACTGGATGCCGGCACCACCATGATGCATCTGGACTATCCAATCAGGCAGGGCAAGGCCTATTTGCGCGCCGATCATGTACGCATGGATGCCGGTACTTTTAGTATCGATGGCAATGGCTTGCATGATGAGCGGTTTGGTACGTGTTCTTTTGGCGCACGCGATGTGGGTGGGAATTGGCAGGCCTTGCCGGGTTGCGGTAGTGGGCTTTCCCAGCAAGCGTCTGGGACCAGCTTTGCCCTGGGCTGGCAAGGGGAACGACTGGCTTTCGATATAGGCAGGACGCCACAGGGCTTTGCGGTACAGAACTGGGTGGGGGGCATCAGCTACAAGGGCAGCCTGCAATCCACAGGATGGACGCTGACGGCATCGCGCAGGCCTATGTCCAACTCTTTGCTGTCTTTCGCCGGCACGCAAGATCCGCGTACGGGCATTACCTGGGGCGGGGTGGTGGCAACCGGTCTGAGTCTGGGGCTAAGCTGGGATCAGGGTGGCGCCAACGGTGTCTGGGCCGATCTTAGTCATCACCGCCTGACTGGGAAAAATGTCGCCGACAACCATCGCACGCGACTTATGGCCGGCTATTATCGCCGCCTGATCGACAGGGCTGATGTCAGCCTGACGGCGGGAGTCAATGCCATGCATTGGCGCTATCAGAAGGACTTGGGCGAATACACGCTGGGGCACGGCGGCTATTACAGCCCTCAGCAATATAGCTCCGTGTCCTTGCCCGTGAGCTATGCACGGCGTACGGCTGACTGGTCTTTTATGATTGAAGGGTCGGTATCCGTATCGACCGCCAAAAGCAAGGATACAAGCTACCACCCCTTGGCCGGCCTGGTATCCGGCCCTGCGCGGGATATGTACAAGCTGGGAGTCAGTGCGGCGGCGCTGGACGCAGCAAACCGGGCGGGCGGAGGATCCAGCAATGGTGTGGGTTACAGCATTCGCGCCATTGCCGAGCGGCGCCTGAATAATCATTGGGTATTGGGTGGCGGTATAGATTGGCAACACAGCAAAGATTATTCGCCCAGCCGGGCTATGTTGTATTTGCGGTATACCTTCGAGCCGTGGCAGGGCAACCTGAAGCTGCGGCCCACGCCGCTGGAGCCTTACGCAGATTTTAAATAATGCTGTGTCGGATCAGGGCGCAAGCCCGTAATCCGACATCAATTGCCCCAACGCTTAAACGTGCGTCACAAACTTGGTGGTCAGGTAGCCGTCAAAGGTTTCCATGCCGCCTTCGCTGCCTATGCCGCTGTCTTTGATGCCGCCGAATGGCGTTTCGGGCAAGGCGCTGCCGAAATGATTGATGTTCACCTGGCCGGCCTCGATGTTGTTGGCCAGCTTGGTGGCTGTTTGCAGTGAATTGGTGAATGCATACGACGCCAGGCCAAAGGGCAGTGAATTGGCGCGCTTGATGACGTCATCGGTGTCTGTGAACCGGGCAATGGGGGCGATGGGGCCGAAGGGCTCTTCGGTCATCAGCATGGAGTCTTCAGGCAGATCGGTTACGACCGTGGGCGAAAAGAAGTGCCCGGTGCGATCGAGGGGTTCGCCGCCCAGTATGACTTTGCCGCCCAGTTGCCTGGCATTTTCCACGAACTTGGTCATGGTGGGAACGCGTCGGGCATGAGCCAGGGGGCCCATTTGCGTGTCGGGGTCGAGGCCGTCGCCAACCTTGACGGTTTTCAGTTCGTTGACGAAACCTTCCAGGAACTGGTCGTATACCTTGTTATGCACGTAAAAGCGCGTAGGCGAAATACATACCTGCCCGGCATTGCGTACCTTGAAGCGCGCCAGCATCTTGGCGGCGCGGCCAACATCGGCGTCATCGAACACAATGACCGGGGAGTGGCCGCCCAATTCCATGGTGACACGCTTCATGTGGGCGCCGGCCAGCGAGGCGATATGCTTGCCCACGGGCACCGAGCCGGTGAACGATACCTTGCGCACTATGGGCGAACGTATCAGGTAGTCGGAGACTTCGCTGGGTACACCCCACACGATGTTCAGGACGCCGGGCGGCAGGCCGGCGTCGTGGAAAATGCGTGCTATTGCCATGACGGCGCTGGGTGAATCTTCGGGGCCTTTCAGGATGATGGTGCAGCCCGCGCCGATGGCGGCGCAAACCTTGCGTATGGCCTGGTTGTAAGGGAAATTCCAGGGAGTGAATGCGGCGCAAACGCCTATGGGTTCGCGCAATACCATTTGCCGTACATCGGGGTTGCGTGGCGTAATGATGCGGCCATAGATACGGCGGCATTCTTCAGCGTGCCAGTCTGCGTGATCAGAGCAAGATATGATTTCGCCAACGGATTCAGCCAGGGGCTTGCCTTGGTCCAGCGTCATGTTGCGGCCGATTTCCTGGGCGCGGTCGCGCGAAAGCTGGCCCACCTTACGCAGGATTTCGGAGCGTTGCATAGGCGAGCTGTGGCGCCAGGTCTCGAAGGCGCGCGCCGAGGATGCCAGGGCGCGGTCAAGGTCGGCCTGGGTGGCATGGGGCAACTGACCCAGCACTTCCAGTGTGGACGGGTTGGTGACGTCTTCTGTTTTCCGGCCTTCGCCGCTGATGAATTCACCGTCTATATATAAAGCTAAAGATTCGTACATATGGGACCTTTTTTCGAAAATAGGCTGAATAGCATGCGAGATCAATGGCAAGAGCATACCGTTTTCTACCTTGATTAGGCTAGCGCATTGATTGCCAAGGCTAAAAGGAAATGCTGTGGCCAAACATCCGGCAACTGGCGACTAATTTTGGCTTGAATGTTTTAGGGCTAACAGGCCTGTCTATGTAACAAATTGGAAAGTTGACAATTCTTGTTGGTTTTTCCCAGAGAGCTTGTAAAAATCGAGATACAATGCGATTGCTGATTGGCAACAGATTTGTCAGATTGGTAACTATGTATTTCGTGCGAATTCATGCCGACTATTTACATTTGTTTATATGCAAGGTCATGCCTCAAGAATACAGGCCAGAAGCCTGTAGCTCCGCCTTGCCAAGTATTACGGTTGTTATATGACTATTGCTTGTTTGTTGTTACGTTACGTTACGTAAGGCAAGAATTTGCCTTTTGTGATGGCAATCAATCTGCTGCATCGGTGATTATCACCGCCCGCCCCTAAATTTTACTAAATACAAACTCAAAGTCCGTGTGTAGCGATGGCAATAAATAGAAGTTGCTTTCTGCGTATGGGCTACCTGGTTTCAATAAGGAGACATACTCATGAGCTTGTCTAGATTAATAAAAGGCGCGGTGTTGGCCGGCGCTGCTTCTGCTTCTTCCATAGCGTTTGCGCAGTCAGGCAATCTGGCCCAGGCTGTTGAACGCACGGTGATATCCAACCCCGAAATTCGCGCGCGCTTCCAAGACTTTCAGTCTACCCTCGAAGGCCAGAACGTACAGCGTGGCGCCTTGCTGCCTGAAGTCACGGCCCAGGGTTGGGTAGGCCGCGAGTGGCGCGGCAGCAGTTCCGGCAACGACGCCGACAACTGGGGGCGCAGCGGCTACAGCCTGCAACTGCGCCAACTGCTGTTCGACGGCTTTTCCACCATCAATAATGTCAAGCAATTGGGGTTTGAAAAGCTCTCGGGCTATTACGAACTGTTGGCTACCGTCGATGGCCTGGCTGCCCAGGCCTCTGATGCCTACCTCGACGTCCAGCGTTATCGCGAAATGGAACGCCTGGCTCGCGATAACTACGGCGTGCACCAGCAAACCCTGCGCCGCATACGCGAACGCCAAGAGTCCGGTGTAGGCCGCGGCGTCGACCTTGAACAGGCCAATGGCCGTTTGGCGCTGGCGCAGTCCAATCTAATGACAGAAAGCAACAACCTCAACGACGTCAATCAGCGCTATCGCCGTGTTGTGGGCGAATATCCAGCGCCCACTTTGCTTGACAGCCCTGATGTCGCTGGCTATTTGCCCAAGAATCCCACCGATTTCACCCCATCGTTGCGCGGCAGCCCCGCCATTCTTTCCAAGCAGGCCTTGGTTCAGGCTGCGCAAAAAGGCGTGTCGTCGGCCAAGGGCCGGCATGCGCCCACGCTGGAACTCCGTGCCGCTACTGGTAAAGATCGCGCCCAGCCAGGCACCCCTTACCGCGATGCCCAAAGCTCCAACGTACAATTAATGCTGTCGTATAACCTGTTCCGCGGCGGCGCCGATCAGGCTCGCGTACGCCAGACCGCGGCTCAAGCCTATGCCGCCCGCGATGTACGTGACTACACCTGCCGCAACGTCCAGCAAGACTTGTCGGTTGCCTGGAACGGCATCATGAAGCTGCGCGAACAATTGCCTTTCTTGCGCGAGCACGAAATGGCCACGTCCAAAGTACGTACTGCCTATTTGCAGCAATTTCAAATCGGTGAGCGTTCCTTGCTTGACTTGCTCGATACCGAAAACGAATTGTTCGATTCGCGTCGTGCGTTGGTCAACGCCATATTCGACCTGAAAAAAGCCGAATACCGCTGGCTGGCGTTGTCGCACCAGGTTTTGCCGGCTGTTTCGTTGTCGCAGCCATACAACGATGCACCCAAAGAAGCTTCTGCTCTTGATTTTCCTGAAGAAAGCCTCGCCGCGTGCCTGACGCCAGCGCCCGACACCAGTAATCTGGCGCCTGTTGAAATGGTGTACCAAGATGGCATGAAGCCGCCCACCATCAAGATGCTAGACACGACAAAAAATTAAACTGCTAGCCTGATTTGCAGTATGGCTTGTCGGATTACGGGCTTCGCCCTAATCCGACAAGCCAACAGTGTTAAGTAAGCACCGCCCCATTCAAGGAGACCTATTTGGATCAGGAAAAGCGGCAGGATCCTGATCTTTCAGTCCTGGATGCCGATTTCATCCGGGTGCTGGAAGATCTTATCGATGCATTATTGGCCAATGGCTCCTTGCGGCTCACCGATTTGCCCGCCGATGCCCTGGCCAAGCTTAATCAGCGCAAAAGCGCCCGCAGGCGCTTGCGCGATTCCCTGGACTTAATCGACGACGAGGATAATCTGTTCTGATGGATAGCATGGCCGATACACCCGAGCAGGTATCCGCACACCTGACGCATGATGATCCCTTATTGGCTTGCCTGGTCGAACTGACCCGTATCCACGGCAACCCCTGTTCCGCCCAGGCGTTATCGGGGGGCCTGCCGCTGGTCAATCACAAGCTGACCCTGGCGCTATTGCCGCGCGCTGCAGCGCGTGCACATTGCTCGGCGCGCTTGTTGCGTCGCAAGCTCGATAATCTTCCGGCGGCACTGCTGCCCGCCATACTGGTACTGAAAGGCGATCGTGCCTGCGTACTGCTCGAGGTGCGCACGGGTTTTTACCTGGTGCAATACCCAGAGTCCGGCAGCCCCGTGGAAGTTCCCGCCGACGAACTGTTGGCCGATTACACTGGCCTCGCCTATTTCATCAAGCCGCTGTTCCGCTTCGAGGCGCGCGCCCGGGAAACCAGCAAAGAAAGCAACAAACACTGGTTCTGGGCGGTCATCTTTGAAAACTGGCGGCTGTACCGCGATGCTTTGGTGGCCGCTGTACTTATTAATATTTTCGCGCTGATCATGCCCTTGTACACCATGAATGTGTACGACAGGGTGGTGCCCAACAACGCCATAGAAACACTGTGGGTGCTGACCATAGGCATAGCGCTCACTATGCTGTTCAATCTGGTGCTGACCAGCATACGCGCCTATGTGGTTGATACGGCAAGCAAAAAGGTTGATGTCAAACTGTCGGCGCAAATCATGGAAAGGGTGCTCGACCTGCGCATGGAAAGCCGGCCGGTGTCCGTGGGTTCGTTTGCGTCCAACCTGCGCTCGTTCGAATCTGTGCGTGATTTCATCGCATCAGCCAGCCTCACCACGCTGGTCGACCTGCCCTTTGTACTGCTGTTCCTGGCGGTGCTGGGCTGGGTGTCGCCCTGGATGATCATTCCTCCCGCTGTCGCCATTGTGCTGGTCCTGATCGTTTCTTTTGTGGCCCAGGCCCGCATGGAAACACTGGTGACCGAATCGTTCCAGGCCAGCGCCCAGCGTAATGCGGGGCTGGTCGAATCCCTGGCGGGGCTGGAAACCATCAAGACCCTGAATGCTCAGGGTACGTCGCAGCGCAAATGGGAAAGCTCAACTGAATTCCTGGCGCGCATAGGCGCCCGCATCAAGCTGATATCGTCGGTGACGGTATCGTTCGTGCAGACGGCGCAGCAACTGGTCACCATCAGTGTCATTGTCATTGGCACTTTCATGATCCAGGACGCTGCCTTGTCGCTGGGCGGCATCATCGCCTCGTCCATGATCGCCGGCCGTTGCCTGGCGCCACTGGGGCAGGTGGCCGGGCTGATGATGCAATACCAAAACGCCCGTACTTCGCTTGACTCCATCGACAACTACATGAAAATGCCTGTCGAGCGCCCGGCTGAAAAAAGCTTTGTACCCCGGCCGTTCCTGTCGGGCGATATCGAATTCCGCGATGTCAGCTTCAATTATCCTGGCGTGGCCCAGCCCGCCCTGAACAAAGTCAGCCTCAAGATCAAGGCGGGTGAAAAGGTCGGCATTATCGGTCGCATAGGCTCGGGTAAAACCACCCTGGAAAAGCTGGTGCTGGGCTTGTACGAACCCACCGACGGCGCGGTGCTGATCGATGGCATCGACATCAAGCAAATCGACCCGGCCGACCTGCGCCGTGCGGTAGGCTATGTGCCGCAAGATCCGGTGTTGTTCTACGGCAGCCTCAAGTACAACCTGACGCTGGGCGCACCCTTTGCCGACGACAGCTATATGCTGGACGTTGCCCGTATTGCAGGCATTGAAGACTTCGCCGCCGCCCATCCCGACGGCTACGACATGATGATAGGCGAGCGTGGCGATACGCTGTCGGGCGGGCAGCGCCAGTCGGTGGCTGTGGCACGCGCCTTAATTAACGATCCGCCCATATTGCTGCTGGACGAACCCAGCAGCAATATGGATAACCAAAGCGAATCCGCCCTTAGGCGCCGCCTTAAAGATGGTTCGGTCAACAAAACCACGCTATTGGTCACGCACCGTACCGCCTTGCTGGAACTGGTCGACCGCCTGATAGTCATGGATAACGGCAGGATCATGGCCGATGGTCCCAAAGACCAGGTTATCGAAGCCTTGCGCCAAGGCCGCATTGGCCGTGCGAAAGGGGCGGCATAATGTTTTTTTGTTACCGCAGTCTGTTTCCGCAAACGTCTTTCCTGAGCAATTCAGATGTTTCCAGCCGCAGCGAGGCCCAGAACGCCGACGCGCATCAGGCCATCAGCCAGCAAACGGCGCGTGGTTCGCGCGCCTTGCTGTGGGTGTCGTTGTTGACGGTGATAGCACTTATTGTGTGGGCCTCGTTGGGCAGTATCGACGAAGTCGTACGCGGCGAAGGCAAGGTGGTGCCATCGCGCCAGGTGCAAATCATCCAAAGCCTCGATGGTGGTATTGTCGAACAAATTCTGATCAAACCCGGCCAGTCAGTCGAGGTGGGTGAGGTCTTGCTGCGCATAGACCCCACGCGCTATTCGTCGTCGCTGGGCGAGAATCACGCCGAGTTCTTGGCCTTGACCGCCAAGGCGGCACGTCTCGAGGCGCTGGCCACCGGCGATATTTTCAAAGCGCCGGAAGATATCTTGGTCGAGGCGCCGCAAATCGTCGAAATGGAACGGCGCGTATGGGAAAGCCGTACGCAAGAATTGAATTCCGCCGTGAAGCAGGCAGAAGACCAGCTTAAGCAGCGCCAGCAAGAACTGCGCGAAACCCAGGCCAACCGCGATCAGGCGGCATCAAGCTGTAGCTTGACCTCGCGCGAATTGCAGGTGACACGGCCATTGCTGAAAAGCGGCGCGGTGTCCGAGGTCGATCTGCTGCGCTTGCAGCGCGATGTGGCTCGTTTTTGCGGCGAAGCCAAGGCAGCGGGCGCGCAAATCGACCGCATTCATGCGGCTATCCAAGAGGCCGAAAGCAAGATCGAAGAGTCTGAACTCAGCATTCGTAACCAGGCACGGGTAGAACTCTCTGAAGTGCGCTCCAAGCTTTCTACGCTGCATCAGGGGCAATTGGCCTTGGTCGACCGGGTCAAGCTGGCCGACGTGCGTTCGCCTGTGCGCGGCACCATCAAAAGCCTGATGGCGAATACGGTTGGGGGCGTGGTTCAGCCGGGTAAAGACATACTCGAAATCGTGCCCACCGACGATTCTTTGCTGTTGGAAGTGCGCATTACCCCCCGCGATATCGGCTTCCTGCATCCGGGGCAACGCGCCGAGGTCAAGTTTACGGCCTATGATTTTTCCATTTACGGCGGCCTGTCGGGCGAAATCGAGCAAATAGGGGCCGACACGATTACCGATGAAAAAGGGAATTCCTTTTATATCGTCAAAGTAAGAACCGAAAGAGCCTACGTAGGCGATGACGCCCGGCCTATTATTCCGGGCATGGTCGCCGAGGTGCATGTACTAACTGGCAAGCGCACGGTAATGCAATATTTGCTGAAACCTGTGTTACGGGCGAAATCCAACGCGTTTACCGAACGTTGATAAGGGTGTAGATGTGGTTATGCAAGCCGTTCCTGTATTGTTGATGACCCATGATGATGCCTTGTGGCAGCACTGGCGTCAGTTGGATCAGGCCGCATGGCTGCCCGCTCGTGGGCAGACGTTGCAAGACTTGGCGCGCTGGCGCGAGCAGGGCCGTGAATTGGTTTTACTTGATGCGGGCTTGCCCAGGCTGCCAGCCTGGAATGACCCGGAATGGGCCTCGCGCTTGCAAGGCCTGAAGCTGGTGGTGGGCAGCATGCGAACCAGCGACGACGAGGGCAAGCAAGCCCTGGCCGCGAGCGCCAGTGGTTATGTGCATGCCTATAGTCCCGTGCAAAGCCTGGAAACGGTGTTGAAAACGGTGGCGGCGGGCAATGTGTGGCTGGGGCCAACGCTGCTGGCGCGCTTGTTGCGCGATATAGATCAGCGCATGCCGCAGCGTGGCGACTGGGACAAAGGCCTGACTGTTCGGGAAAAAGAAGTGGCCCAGCGCGCCGCCATAGGGCACAGCAACCAGGCCATTGCCGATGCGCTGAACATTACCGAACGCACAGTACGGGCGCATTTGTCCGCCATATTCGAAAAGCTGGGCGTGAACGACCGGCTGTTGCTGGCGTTGAAGGTGCATGGCGTTAACTAACGCGTAAATTGTGCGCTTCGCGTTAACCTGGCCTACATTCAATGCCTGTGGGTCGGATTAGCGCAGCGTAATCCGACTTACGAAAATCTCGTCCAAGGTTTGCGCATCCAGCAACCGTAGCGCCCACCGATTCAGGCTGGTTTCATCGGCCTGCGCCATGCGGGTTGTGGCCCAATCGGGTAGCGGGCCGAATTTACGGGTGATCTGTATGGCCAGCAGCTTGGCGGCGCCTTCTTGAATGCCCTTTTCACGGCCTTCGTACCTTGCCTGATCGAGCATGTCTTCGGCATCGACTAGCGCCTGTTCGCGGCGCTCAGCGGCCAAGCGCAGTTCTTCGTCGGAATACAGGGTTTCCAAGTGCGACAGCGCTTCGTGTACTGGCGGGTGGGTGATTTCGTTCATGGCAGCCTCATCCAGGTTGTGCAGCAGGCAGGCGATCCAGGCCAACAGCGGTGCGGGCAGCGCACCCAGCGTTTCGGCCTTGCGTAGTTCGATTATATGCATTTGCAGCGCTTCGCCCAACTGTACCGTTGGATCTTGAGCATCGCGCAAAGTGAAGTGCCAGTGCGCTTTGGCTGGGTGATCGGCAAACAAGTCGTGGACCAGCAGGCTAATGCCAATGACTGGCTTTAAATCGCGATAGTCTTGTCCCGCCTGCAATTGCCCGGCCAGGCTGCGGGCAATGCCATACACGTTGCGCTGCGGCCAGTGGCGAAAGCGCCCCAACTGCATCTCCACACCGAAGCGCTGGCCGCTGGCGTCCTCGGCCAGGATGTCCAGCACGATGTGCTTGCCCACCAGGTCTTGCGGCAGGATATGGGGGTTCAGGATGCGCTCGACACGGATGGGCGCGGCGTGATGGCGCACGGCATTGATCAGGTCGGCCAGCAGATGCGGGTGACGACTGAACAAGGCCTTGAACACCACGTCGTTGCACAGCGACAGGCCAGTCGCCTGCGACCGGGAGCCGGCTTTCAAATCAGCGGATGGGGCCGGCTGGAAAGGAAGGTTGGATGAAACCATGCTTGCCTGCGTACCAAGAGTTTGCAAGTCGGTAATCTAAAACAACCCTGCAGGCCTGCCCATTAGGCGAATTTGTCCGGGTGGACGAAAAGCGCGTCAGGGCGGGCTGCGTTTCCTTGGTACCTGATTAACCTAAAGATCCTGGCCCAGGAAAAAGGTGGCCTGTCCTCAATACTTCCAATCTTCAATCCAGTCTTTACAAATCTTGGCATTTGTAAGTGATGAAATCATCAAATAAGGCCCAAACCTGTCGTTGCCGCCAATACCCATGCTTACGGATGTTACTTACTATTCGTTTAACTTTTTACTGTTGCGTCGTTTTGTAACTTCATGCAGACGCCGCAAAAACACGATTTTCCCTCCTTGGAGCGACTCCGGACATGGCTACTACTACTTCACTCGTCACACAAATAACAGGTCAAGCCTGGATACGCGGCACTGATGGCTCGCTGACACCCATACATCAAGGCATGCGCATACCCGCAGACGCCGATGTGGTTACCGCCACCGGCAGCAGCATACAGCTACAGGCCGACGGCTTGCCGCCCATGACCATAGGTGAAAATCGTGACGTTCAGCTAAGCGCTGAAACTGCCCAGCCCAATGTTGACCCGTCCACAGCCGCCGCGGCCGCTCCGGCCGATGCCGACACCGCCCAGATACTGGCAGCGCTGTCCGATGGTGGCGACCCCTTCGCCAATCTTGACCCCACCGCCGCCGTAATCCAAGGCGGCGCAGGTGGCGATGGCGGCAGCAGCTTCACCCGCCTTGCCAGCATCATAGAAACCACCACGCCGCTAGGCCTGGAATATCCACGCCCTACATTCCCAACGGTTGAAGAAGTGCGCCTGGGCGGCACAGGCAGTGGCGGCGACGACACTGCTGTTACCGGCACACCCGGACTGCCTACGCTGTCAATCGCTGACCTGAACGCTATTGAACCCGGCCAGTTAACCGTAGCCGAAAACGCCAGTGCAGCCAAGCAAGGCACCTTCCAGTTCAGCGCCCCTGCAGGGTTGGCCTTCATTACCGTAGGCGGCACACAAGTCACACTGGATCAGCTTAATGCGCTGGACGGCAGCAGCACCAACGCCATTACCATTACAACTGAAAACGGCAGCATCACCCTGACCGGCTACGACCCCGTCGGTGGCACCGTTACCTACGAATACCAGCCCAACGGCCCGCAAGACCACACTGCTGGCGATAACTCCGTTCAAGACGACATCACCATTATCGTCACAGACGGCTCTGGTGGCCAAGTTACCGGCAACCTGGGCGTGCATATTACCGACACCAACCCGGAAGCCGTGGGCGAAGCCCACACCCTTACCGAAGACAGCGGCAGCTACATCGTATCCGGCAATGCGTTGGATGGCGATACCGCCTTCGACAGCGCAGACGGCAAGGCATTGTTCGGCAACTGGGCCGCAGACAACGCCGCCCAGTATGGCACCTTTACGCAAAACCCCGACGGTACCTACACCTACGAGCTAGACAACGACAACCCCGCCGTCAACGCCCTGAACGATGGCGAGACCTTGACCGAAACCTTTACCTATACCGTCAAGGATAGCGACGGCGATACGGCCACGGCTACGGTAACCATCACAATCAATGGTCGCACCGATGGGCCGCCTGTTGTCACTCCAGAGCCAGAGCCAGAACCGCCAGTCGTTGTTGTGGAAGATAAGAACGGTGAAGCAACTGGGGATAACCAGATCAGCGAGGCGGCAATAGACCCGGTGGATGGTCTCATTACGTTGGTTTCTGTAGCTGGCGTCGCGTCGGTAATTATTGGCGGCACCATTGTGAGCGCGGCTCAATTGGGTGCCTTAGGTACCACGCCGGTATCAATACCTACTGCTAAAGGAATCTTGACGCTAACCGGATTTGACGCTGCCTCGGGGAAGTTGACTTACGAATATAAAGTTAAGGGTGCTCAGGACCATAGTGCTGGTGATGATACTGTTGTCGATACTCTTCCAATTACTGTTACTGATGGTAATGGCAAGAGCGGTACAGGCATATTGAATGTCCTAATCACGGATACGAATCCGGTGGCTGTGGGCGAGACCCACATCATTGTGGAGGACAGCGGCAGCTACACGGTGGGTGGCAACGCGCTGGATAACGATAGCGCCTTTGATGGCCCGGTGGCCTTCGGGAGCTGGACGAGTGCGCCCACTGCGCAGTACGGCACGGTGACGCTGAACGCGAACGGCACCTACAGCTATGTGCTGCACAACGACAATCCGGCGGTCAACGCGCTAAATGCTGGCCAGAGCCTGCAGGAAACCTTTACCTACACGGTCAAGGACAGTGATGGCGATACGTCCACGGCGACGGTGACGATTACGATCAACGGTCGCACGGACGGGCCGCCCACGGTGAGTGTGCCCGATGGGAACGGTGCTGCCGCCGGCCAGGTCAGCATTGCCGAGGACGCCACTATAGCGGTGAGCGGCCACATCACGGTGGCCTCCGAGGCTGGGCTGGCCTCGGTGACGGTGGGGGGCACGGCGGTGAGCCTGGCGCAGT
>JACCER010000023.1 GCA_013416445.1 Alcaligenaceae bacterium | reverse complement strand
CCGTTACGGTCAGCGCCATCGAGGAGGCAAGGCCGCGGCTGTTTGAGCCCGGCGCTTGTCGGACCACTGGTCCGACCGGGCGAGTTCCGCGGACGCCTCGATGGCGCTGACCGTAACGGGAACCCCGCCAGGGGCGCAGCGCGTGAAGCCGAAACAGCCTCCGACACACCCGGCTTTCGCAAGGAACGAAAAAGCATCCCCACGCATCACAAACGCGGGACAGCGGCCAACAGGCGCTGGGTTTCACTGTGTTGTGGAGCAGCCAGTATGCTTTCCGTAGCGCCAGCCTCTACGATTTTCCCCTTATGCATCACCGCAATGCGATCAGACAGGTATTCCACCACCCCAAAATTATGCGTGATGAATAAATACGCAATATTGAACTCCAACTGCAAAGCCCGCAGCAAATCGAGAATCTGCGCCTGCACGGATACATCCAGCGCCGAGGTGGGCTCGTCGCAAATCAGTACCGCTGGTTCTACCGCCAGCGCACGCGCAATCGCTATGCGCTGGCGCTGCCCCCCCGAAAACTCGTGCGGATAGCGATCTACCGTGTTCTTGGGCAAACCCACCCTGTCCAGCAGGCTGCGCACCTGCGACTTGCGATCTGCCAAAGAACGATCCGGACGCAAGGCTGCAATGCCCTCGTCCAGAATCTCGCCCACCAGCATGCGCGGATCCAGTGATGCATACGGGTCTTGAAATACGATTTGTATTGTTTGACGCAGTTTACGCAAGCGAGAACCCTGCGCCGCCAACAGGTTCTCACCATTTAAAGACACCTGCCCACCCACTTTGGCCTGCTTGTCCAGCAGGCGCAACAACGCCTTGGCCGTCGTGGTCTTGCCGCAGCCGGACTCGCCCAGCAAAGCCAATGTTTCACCCGCATGCAAATCAAAAGACACTGCATCCACCACCCGGACGGGTTCAACGCCCCTGGACCAAAATCCCCCCTTACCCGAATAAGCCACCGACAACTCCTTGACCACCAGGACCGGGCCCACCCCCTTCTGATGATTGGACATGGATATTGCAGCTTCTGGCATAGATGGACTCATAGATGACACAGGCTGACCCACAGGCGTATCTGGCCTGGCTGCCGACAGCGGCCTGCCGCGCTTGGCGAAAGTGGGTATCGCTGCCAGCAACTCGCGCGCATAGGGGTGCTTGGGTGCTGAAAAGAACGTCGCTGCATCAATGGTTTCGACAATCTCGCCCGCGCGCATCAAGGCCACGTAATCAGCCACGTTTTTCACCACGGCCAAGTCGTGCGTAATCAGCAAAATGGCCAGCCCCATCTCTTTCTGGATATCGGCCAGTAAATCCAGTATTTGCGCCTGCACGGTAACGTCCAGGGCGGTCGTAGGCTCGTCGGCGATCAACAGCCTCGGCTCGGCCGCCAAGGCAATGGCTATCATTACGCGCTGTTTCTGGCCGCCGGAAAACTGAAAAGGATAATCACGCAGGCGCTTTTCAGGCTCGGGAATACCCACACGCCCCAGCCACCAGGCCGCCCGCTGCGCCAGTTCATTGCGCCGATACGAGGTATGCGCCCGCAGGGTTTCAATAAGTTGTTCACCTATCGTCATTACCGGATTCAGGCTGGTAGAAGGCTCTTGGAAAATAATGCCAACCTGTGCGCCACGCACGCCACGCATGCCTTGTTCAGACAAGCCGTTGAGTTCAACCTGCCCAAGATGGATTTCACCAGAGGCAATCCGGCCTGCTTCCGGCAACAAACGCAACAAAGCCAGCGCCGTCATGCTCTTGCCGCAACCCGACTCGCCTACCAAGGCAAAAGTCTGGCCCCGGGAGATGGCCAACTGCAAGGACTTTACTGCCTCTTGTACCCCGGCATCGCTGGCAATTTCGACAGTAAGATTGCGCACCGATACCACTTCGCCACCCTGACCAGCCGGCCCCACAGGCAACCGGGTCATGATGCGGCATCCTTGATGGCAAGCAAGCGCGGCCTGAAACGACGCGTGCGTGGATCAAAAGCGTCTTGAATGGCATCAGCAAAAATATTGGCTGACAACACCAGGGCCAGCAAGAACATGAATGCCCCCAGCAAATTCCACCATATCATGGGATCGCGCGACATTTCCAGCCTGGCCATGTCTATCATGGTGCCATACGACGGCGTGCTGGGATCCACGCCTATGCCCAGATATGACAAAATGGCTTCGTACAACACCAGCCCAGAGAATTGCAGCACCATGGTGATCAGCACGATATGCATAAGATTGGGCAGCAAATGGCGCCGCATGATACGCCAGTGGCCTACCCCAAACGCCCGGGCCGCCTGCACGTAGTCAAGTTCGCGCAGTTTCAGGGTTTCGGCCCGCAACAGGCGGCACAAGCCAGCCCAGCCGGTCAGGCCCAGTATCAGGCATAGCAAGAACAGGCGCAGGTCGGCGCGCGCCGCCACCGTATCGAACATATCAGGATTGTTATCGATGTAGACCTGCATCATCAGCACGCAGGCGGCGATCAGCAAAACACCGGGAATGGACGTGAGCGTTGTATAAATATACTGGATGACGTCATCGACCCGGCCCTTGAAATAACCCGCGGCAATGCCAAAAGACAAGGCTGGCGGCAGCATGGCAATGGTAGTCAGCGTACCTATGACTAAGGCCGTGCGCACACTTTTCAGGCATTGCCACAAGACATCGTTGCCGGTTCTGTCGGTACCCAGCACATGATAGTTGCCGCCCAGTGTCAAGGCCACTGCAGCCAGCAGCACGCCGACACTGAACGTAAGCCACATCGCACGCCAGGGCACGCCTGACTCGGAGCACCACCACGCCTGCCAGGCTCGTGCAAAGCTTGCTGCAGCGCGCCGGTGCAGCAAAGTCAGCACCAAAGCCGTGGCCAGGCTGGCGGCAAGGCCGATAAGCACACCGCGCAGCAGCCGCTGGAAAATATCAGCAGCACGATCGGACTCAGCTTGCAGATGCAGGCCCGCATGCTTGAGGCGCGGATAATCACGTACAGGCTGACCATTGATCAATTCGGTTTCTTTAGTGAACTGGCGTACAGCCAAAGGCGCCGAATAGGTATTTTCACGCTTGGCCAGTTGCGTCAGGGACAACAGATCGTCGAGCGCCGAGCGCAATACCGGCGAATGGACAGGTGCCGCGGCCATACCTTGCGCAGTGCTGACAGACGGCAGCAACGGACGATAATGGACGGAATCAAGCACGCCCACCGTAACAAACCCCGCCAGCACGACGGCGGCGCACATGGCTGAAGGCGTCCTGGCGACGCTTTTCCAGGCCGATTGCAAAGAAGTGCTGCGCCGCACCCGCAATGCGTAAAACAATACGGCCAGCACCAAGCCAAAAACAAAGAGGTCAGTCCACAGGAAAACAAACTTGGGCATAAGCTACTCGAACCTGACCCTGGGATCAGCCAGGGTGTAGGAAATGTCGGCCAGGATCAGCCCCACGATATATAGCGCCGAGCCCAGAAAAACCATGGCGCGGACGATGGAAAAATCTTGTGCGTTGATGGCGTCTATGGTGTAGCTGCCTAGCCCGGGTATGCCAAAAAACGATTCTGAAATCAGGCTGCCCATGAACAACAATGGGATGGCCGACACTGTACCGGTCAATATGGGTAGCAAGGCATTGCGCAATATATGACGAAACAACACTATTCTTTCAGAGAGGCCCTTGGCGCGAGCCGTGCGTACGTAGTCTTTGCCAGCCTCTTCCAGGAACAAAGTACGATAAAAACGTGAATCGGCGCCCAGGCCCGACAAGATCGCCACCAGCACAGGCATGATTAGAAAACGTATGCTGCCCCAGCCGTCGAGATAGCCGGAATACGGAACCCAGCGCAAGACCTTGGCGAAAAACCATTGCCCGGCAATAATATAGAACAATCCCGAAATGGACAGCAGCACCACACACAGCACGACACCGGCGAAATCCAGCCGCGTACCTTTGAAAAACACCAGCAACAGGGCAAACGCCACACAGGCAAACAGGCCCAGAAAAAACGTGGGTAAAGCCAGAGCCAGGCTGGGGCCCATGCGCTGGCCGATTTCATGGCCGATATCACGGCCTTCGTCGGAAAAACCAAAATCAAAGCGCAGCAGCGGCACCGACCGGGTAAAGAATATGGTGTCGGTAAACTGGTTTGCGCCCGCCGCCTGCTGGTTGAAAAACAGAGGTTTATCGTAGCCACGCTCGATTTTCCATTTTTCTATAGCCGACTGGCTGATACGCTGCCCGCCTATCGACAAACGCGCCATGTCATCGGGCGTATTGACTGCAAAAAACAGTACGAAAGTCAGCAGGTTAACGCCTATCAGTATCAGTATGCCGTATAACAGACGGCGTATTACATAGCGTGTCATGAGCGCCTCGTTGTGTACTGGCCCAGCGCCGTTGCGCGGTCCCGGCGCTGTGCGGTACGCCAGGCCAGCAAACCACCCAATACAAAAAATGCACCCAGCAACCACAAGGGCCACCAGTAAGGCGGATTCCAGGCCTTGATTTCACGCGCCCGCAGCGCTGGGGCTATGCGGTAATACTGCAAGGTATTGCGTACCATTTGCGTAGGCTTGGCATTACCCACCCAAGCCTGGTAGGCCCCTCCCGACTTGGGGTAATAGCCAAACAGCCAGGGCGCATCGCGTTGCACAATGGCGACCATTTTATGGATCAGGCTGTCTTTTTCGGGGCCATCATCGAGAAAACGCATTTGCTCGAAGAGGCGGTCGAATTCGGCATTTTTATAATTGGACGCGTTTTCGCCACCATTTTCCACCTTGGCGTTGGCGCCATAAAGCAGAAACAGGAAGTTTTCGGCATCAGGGTAGTCAGCCACCCAACCCCACATGAACATCTGTGCGCTGCCGCTGCGCATTTTGTCTTGAAACCGGTTGTAGTCGGTGGCGCGTACTTCGAGCTCGATATTGATGGACGCCAGTTGCCGACGCATCCAGTCGAGCATGGCGCTGGAACCCATACCGCCAGCCGAATCGAAGTGCAATATCAATGGCTTGCCGGTAAGCGCGTCACGCCCATTGGGGTAACCGGCTTCTTTCAGCAACTGCCGCGCATAGTCCAGCGAACGGCGCACGGCTCGGCCATTATCCAGGGTATATATCTGTTTGTTCAGGCCATCGGGCAGGCCTTGATAACCGGGTATGCCGGGAGGCACGGGGCCATAGGCAACCTGGGCTTCATCATTCTGGAAAATGGAAACAAACTGCTCCCAGTTGAAGGCTATGCCTATCGCTTGCCTGAGCTTGCGGTTTTTTTCCTGTTGCTCGGGGGTATCGCCTTGCCCCACCACTGGATCACGCCAGTTGAAGCCCAGGTAGGTCACTTGCGCTTCGGTTGAACTGCGCAACTGTATGCCGTGATCGCGGTACAAAGAGGCCTTTTCAGCCGAATCACCCGCTGCTACCCGCATGGCCACACCGTAATCGCCGCGATCGATCTGGGGGATATCGTAATAGCCCTGAAGAAACTTGCCCATTAACGGCACACTTTCTTTTTCCAGTGTGAACACGACCTTGTCCACGAAAGGCGTGAGCTTGCCGCAATCGGCCAACAAGCCCATTGCCGCGTCGTCGGGCTCGCCTTGGCAAGGATAAGGTTCACCTCGAAAATTGGGGTTGCGTGTCAGTACATGACGTCGATTGGGTATGGACTGGCTAAGCATATAGGGGCCAGTACCCAAAGGCCAGGTGTTGAGCGATAAATCATGCTGAGCCATGCCGGGCTGATGATAAAAGCGGTCAGCCTCCCAGGGAATTGGCGCGGTGAACGTCATGGCCAGCCAGTACTTGAACTGCGGGTACTTGCCCTTGACCTTGATGCGCAAGGCATGCGGCCCCAAGGCCTGTACCCCCTCGAACCCACCCTGGCGCAGATCCAGCCAGGGTCTCTCGCTACCAAGGACACCCGCCCCGCCTTGGGCTTGATCTTGTTTTTTCAGCCGTTCGCCGTAATCGTGCATACCGACCACATGCTCGGCCAACACACCGTAGATAGGCGACGCAATACGGGGGCTGGCCAGACGCCGGAATGCGTAGACGTAATCGTCGGCCAGCAGCTCACGTGTGCCGGTTTCATGGAAGGCATCGATACCGAACTTGTGTTCGAGTTCAGCCGGCGCCAACGGCCAGTAGCGATAATTGCCGGCGACATCACGGGCCAAGGCTGGGTGCGGCTGGAACATAATGCCGGGCTTGATCTGGATATCGTAGACGCTGACGGCCACTTGTTCACCGGGCGTATTGGCGGGCAGTAAGTTGCCCGCTGAGTCAAAATAGGCGGGAGGATCAATGGACATCGCTGCTTTCGGTATCAGCTTATATGGTCTGGCCAGATAATCGTATCCATACAGCGGTTCGTAAATGGAATAAGTGAAGGGTGTTTCGTCGGTTGAATAAGAGCGGGCTGGGTCCAGGTATTTGGGCGAACGCTGCACAAATGCCGTATACAAGACGTTTTCGGTTTCATCGCCTTGCGCATAAGGACTATTGACCGGGCTGGGCGAGCAGCCGGCCAGCAAGGCCAGTGCCAAGGCCAGCAAGCTGCGCAAGCCGTACCGCCCTAGCACTGTTGCTGCTTCCAGCATTGGTAGCGCCAAGCCCAGGGGCTGACCGCGCCTGGCTGGCTCCAAATGCCTTTTTTGGCGTCTTTGGCCTGGCGTTCCAGTGGGGGGATTTTTGGATCGCGCATGAATTTCCCACGGCCTTCCATGTTGGCCCATGCCAGGCCAGCAGCCACCTGCTTCTGATTGGCGGTTACGCCATTGCCCAGCGGCACATCGCACACATTGCGATCATAGCGATCACGTTCAAAACAATTTATGCTAAGCGTTTTTCCGGCGATTAACGCCGCCAAGGCGTCTTTGGCAGCCTGGGCATGTGCTTGGCCAGGCTGCTTGCTGCCTTTAGTGGTTTCGGGGGCATCGATGCTGGCCATGCGGACCTTTTGCTGTTTGCCGTCGACCAGCAAGGTGAAGGTATCGCCATCGGCTACCCGTACAACACGCCCGGTCAAGGTATAACCGCCGGACGTGATCTGGCTGCCGGTAGTTGCGTTGGCGGTGGGCTTCAAGGCCGTAAGCGAAGCTGCGCCAGCCAGCCCTGCTGCCGAAGCCAGCACCAACAGCCGCGACCATTTATTGGCCATCAGGGCATTTATAAGCTTGCGCAACGCGATATTCACAACACTATTCACTCAGACCCCGAAAAAATACGATCTGACACCAGGTCAGGATCAGGGATTATATGGGCATGTGCGCGCCAGCAACAGACGGTTAATCCCTGATGGCGAATATAACGTGGCAGCGTCAGTGCGGTGTGGGCATAGGCTGCCATGACTGCTGGCGACGCTGTCTGGTTCTGAGGACGTTCGACTTATTCTGATGACTTTGTCCGGTGTGTTGGGGACTGTGCAAGCGCCGACACACCCGACTTTCGCAAGAACGAAAAGCCGCACATAACAATTTATTCCGGCCAAGCTCGTTCAAGCACACCCGATCCGAACGACGACGCCACATTAATACCGTATACCCTTCCGCCCGGCCCACGAAAACGGCTTTGCACGAAGGCTTCAGCCAAATCCAAAGGCGCATAACGGCATAACAAGATCGCCTGGGTCAGCAAGACGAGTTCCTGGGCCACATAACGAGCGCAAGACTCCAGCGCTGAGCCAGCCCGCTCAAGCAGCACAAACAAGCCATGAACACGTTCCAGCAACAAGGGTTCGCCAACACAACCCTGTTCCAAAGCTGCAAAAAGAGCTTGGGCCTGATCGGGATGGCGCTTGATCGCGCGCAACACATCCAGGCACATCACATTGCCAGAACCTTCCCAGATGGAATTGACCGGGGCTTCGCGGTACAGACGCGCCAATGGGCCGTCTTCTATATAGCCATTGCCGCCCAGGACTTCCATGCACTCGCCCGCCGCCTCTATGCTGCGCTTGCATATCCAGAATTTGGCCGCCGGCGTCAGGATGCGCCGATAAGCATGTTCGAGGGGGTCCTCGGTGGTATCAAAAGCACGAGCCAGACGCAAAGACAGCACCGTAGCCGCTTCGCTTTCCAGGGCCAGATCAGTTAGAACGCTGCGCATCAATGCCTGCCGGATCAGGGGCTGGCCAAAAGCCATGCGATAGCGCGCATGGTGCAAGGCCTGGACCACAGCCTGGCGCAACAGCGCCGTGCTGCCCAGCACGCAGTCGAGCCGGGTATACGAGGCCATCTCGACCAGCGTCGCTATGCCCCGCCCTTCAGGCCCCACCAGCACGCCAACCGCATCCGTGAACTCGACTTCGACACTGGCATTCGAGCTATTGCCCAGCTTGTTTTTAATGCGCTGGAGATGAATCGCATTCTTGCTGCCGTCATCTTGCCAGCGCGGCACATAAAAGCAGGAAAGCGCATCGTTGTGCCGGGCCAGCACCAGATGCGCATCAGACATAGGCGACGAAAAAAACCACTTGTGCCCGACGATACGATAGGACTCGCCGGGTCCACCTGCGCCTAAAGGCGTGGCCTGAGTCGTGTTGCTGCGCAAATCGGAACCGCCCTGCTTTTCGGTCATGCCCATGCCTATCATCATGGAGGCCTTGCCCGATACCGGCATATCGCGGCTATCGTACCGGGGCGAAAAAAGGCGGCTGGAGATGGTATCGAACCAAGGCTCTCGAGCCAGTACAGGTATGGCGGCGGACGTCATGGTAATCGGGCACAAGGACCCCGCTTCAATCTGGCCGTGCAACAGGTAAGTGGCAGCGCGCGCCACCTGCGCCCCTGGGCGTGGAGACATCCAGGCGCTGCAATGCATGCCCTGCATAAACGCCATGCGCATGAATTCGTGCCAACCGGGATGAAATCGCACGCGATCCACACGATGCCCCTGCCGGTCGAAAGCTTCAAGTTCAGGCTTGCAACGATTGACTTCGTGGGCCAGATCAAAACTGACTTTCAAGCCCAGGTTTGCGCCATACGCGCTCAGCGCGGCGCTGTGCCAGTGCGCACCCTCGCGCCTGACACCTTCTTGCAGCGCGATATCGGTTGAGTACAGGTTATAGTCGCCCAGTTCGGGGACCTGGTTGCTTACTTCATGTGTAGTCCAGTTCATGATGCCTCCGGTATCGGCCTGACTTACAGCCAATCAGACTTCTTGAATTTCCAATAAAGCACGGCACACACTGCAAAGGTAGCCCCCATGACAGTAGGGTAGCCGTAAGTCCAGCTTAACTCGGGCATGACCTTGAAATTCATGCCGTAGATACCTGCTACAGCAGTAGGCACCGCCAAAATTGCAGCCCAGGCCGCCAGCTTTTTGGTGATGTCGGTTTGCTGCGATTGCCCTATCATGAGGCTGGCCTCAAAGGCAAAGGCCAGCGCTTCACGCAAGCTGTTGATGAATTCATTGGCGCGTACCACACGATCAGCCACTTCACCAAAGTAGGCGCGGCTCTCGGCATCGATATTGCGCATTTCAACGCGCGCCAAGCGCCGGCAGATTTCAGCCATAGGCGCAATGGCAGTATGTATGCGCAGCAAGTCGCGGCGCTGGCGATACAGGCGACGCACATCGCTTTCGCGGAATCCACGTAGTAGAAAATGCTGTTCCACACCCTCGACAACGGTTTCCAGTTTGGCCAGAGCCGAAACATAGCGATCAACGATAAGGTCCAGCAAGGCCGACGCCACGTAGTCGCTGCCGCGCCCCAGAAATTCAGGGGAATTTTCCAGTTGATCGCGTAATTCAGTATGGGTTGCGACCGCGCCGCGCCGTACGGTAACTAAAAACCCCTTGCCTATCAGGATTTGGGTGTCTCCAAAAGTAGGCCGGAAGTTATTGACTTCTACCGTGATGGCGACAATAAGCGTGAGCTTTTCGTACTCGATCACCTTGGGGCGTCGGTGCGGGGAAATGGTTTCTTCAATCGCTTTACCTGAGAACCCCAGATCAGAACCCAGACGCTTGAGCAAGGCGGCGTCAGGCTCATTCAGGCCTATCCATAACAGGCCGTCTTGTTTATCGATGCATGCACGCGCCTGTTCCAAGGCCACCGACACAGGCGCTTGCCCTGGCCGGTACAGCATTGAAGCTACCACGGCTTTGTCGACCGGGCCGCCCCCCTGATTATCGATATCCATACGCGCATTTCCCTTCTACTGAGCCTTGCCAAAAAAATCGAAAAAACAGTAAATTGATCATATCACCAAGCGCTGTGTCCACCACATGAACATCTGGAGCACAGGCCATGCACAACATTTTCATACTGTTAAAGTACAGTTTTATAAACTTAGTTCGAGACATACGGGACCCATTATGATCCGCGACCCAGAAACCCAGGCGCTACTTGAAGAAGGCGTACGCCGTTTTGTGCAAGAAGTATTAGTTCCGTGCGAAGAAGAGGTCGCGGAAACGGATCAGATTCCAGCGGGCATCATCGCCCAAATGAAAGAGATAGGCCTGTTCGGCTTGTCGTTGCCCGAAGAATACGGCGGCCTGGGCGTCACCATGGAAGAAGAAGTGCGTATTGCCTTTGAACTGGGCCAGACTTCACCTGCATTCCGCTCTTTTATAGGCACCAATAATGGCATAGGCGCCATGGGCATCTACCTGGACGGCACACCCGAACAGAAACAGGCTTACCTTCCCAGCCTGGCAAGCGGCGACCTGATAGGCTCATTCGCCCTGACCGAACCCGAAGCCGGCTCAGATGCGGCATCGCTGAAATCCACCGCGGTTCGCGATGGCGAGCACTATATCCTGAACGGCACCAAGCGCTTCATCACCAACGCCCCCGAAGCCGGTATTTTTACCGTCATGGCGCGCACCGACAGCAGCATCAAAGGTTCGGGCGGTATTTCGGCATTTATTGTGGAAGCCGACACTCCCGGGCTGTCTTTGGGCAAAATAGACAAAAAAATGGGTCAAAGGGGCGCACATACCTGCGACGTCATTTTCACCGACTGCAAGGTCCCAGCCGCCAACCTGATAGGCAATCGCGAAGGCGTAGGGTTTAAAACCGCCATGAAAGTGCTGGATAAAGGCCGCCTGCATATTGCCGCCGTCGCCATAGGCGCCGCCAAGCGCATGTTGCACGACGCGCTGCATTTCGCCATGGAACGCAAACAATTTGGCCAGCCCATCAGCGATTTTCAACTGGTGCAAGGTATGCTGGCTGATTCCAAAACCGAAATCTATGCCGCCGAATGCATGGTAATCGACGCAGCGCGCAAACGCGACGAAGGCAAAGACGTATCTATTGAAGCGTCTTGCGCCAAGTATTTCGCCACCGAAATGTGCGGCCGGGTAGCCGACCGGGCGGTGCAAATTCATGGCGGTTCGGGCTACGTCAGCGACTACGCCATAGAACGCTTTTATCGCGATGTACGCCTGTTCCGTCTGTACGAAGGCACATCGCAAGTACAGCAAGTCATTATCGCCCGCGGCCTGATACGGGGCGCTGCCATCTAAACCAGGAAACCACCCATGACCGACCGCCAACTTGTTATTACCGCTGCGCTGATATTAATGATAGGCGTAGGAGCGGGGGCTTTTGGCGCGCACGGGCTCAAACGCGTTATTTCGCCTGATTTGCTTGCCGTCTGGCAAACGGCAGTGCTGTATCAATTGGTTCACGGCTTGGGGCTGCTGGCGATTGCCGCGCTGGGAACAAAGTTTGCATCGCCGCTGCTAAGTCATGCCGGCACGCTGATGCTGGCTGGTATTGTGGTCTTCAGTGGCAGCCTGTACGTAATGGCCTTGACCGGCGCCAAGTGGCTGGGCGCCGTTACGCCTTTGGGCGGCCTGGCGTTTATTGCCGCCTGGGCCATGGTGGCCCTAGCGGCATATAAAACGGCTCAGTGACGCTGCCGAGCAAAGCGCACTACTGTTACGCCGGGTAAGGCCTGGCGTAACGAAGGCATAATCAACACACAATTATCGTAAGGCGTCACAATAGGCTGGCCATCGTCATGCCCTATTACCGTACCAGCCACAGGCAAGCATTCCATACCTTGCCACTGCTGCGTAAACGACACGTTTTTTGACCTGGCCACGACTGGTTCTGTCACGTCCAGCACCTGTTGCGACATAGCCTGATCACTTAAATCCTCCCAACCAGCAGGCAGCTGGCCAGGCTGAGCCAGACCACAAGCCAGCAAAAACTGCGCCACTGACTGCTGCGCAACCGTAATTGAAGACACTGCGCCATGGAAACCGCATTCGACCAGCAAAGCCAAAGCCTGCCCTTGTGGATCGCCAAACTGAGCATAATCACGCATGCGAGTGCCATCTTTATGGCCGGCATCAACCACCAAATGCCGAGGCACGCCTAGGCGTAAACCAAAATCAATATTGCGCTGCAACACCCCGGTAACCAGCAGGGGCGGCGAGGGCTCATGCATGGAGTGCAGATCCAGCAAATAGTCAGCCTGCCGTACCCAGGGCTCGAGCTCGTTGGCTCGGCGCCGCTCGTTGGTACTGGGGTCAGCTAGTTTTTGCGCCATCCAGACACGATTCAGGTCTTCGTCGACAAAGCGCGACGCATCGTGTGCCTGGCGATTGAACTGATCAAATGCCACCAGATTGCAAAACGCCAGCGTCAGCTTACCCTTGGCCGGCCTGAAACCACTGGCCAGTAAATTCTTGAGCGCCCATGCCCCGCAAAGCTCGTTGCCGTGAACCAAGGCGCTAAGCAGCACGTTGGGCCCAGGCAAGCCAGAATCAAAATGCCAGACTGCGGTAGTGCCAGTGTTGCCAGCGCGCTCTGAGCTTAAGTCGGGGGGATCGATCTCGAAGGTCATGGACAGGTTCCGCTGTTGCTATGTAGTGCTAATTTACGCCAATTCCGGCAATATCGACCATTTTCTTGAACTTCTCGCGTTCACCAGGAAGAAAGCTGTTCAGGTCGGGTTGTTCAGACATGACCACACCACCAGTCGCTTTGTATTTTTCCTGAAATTTGGCGTCTTGCAGGATTTCATCCAATGCGGTCTGCAACTGCTTGACGATGGGTTCAGGAATGTCTTTAGGTGCAAACAGGCCAAACCAGATATTGATATCGATGTCTTTAAAACCCGGGTTTTCAGACAAGGCTGGGATAGTGGAGGCCATGGGCGAACGCTTGCTGGACGTCACGCCTATGGGAACGATTTTATCGGCAATAACCTGGGGCATGCCCGACGACAACACAAACATACCTAGCTGCAACTGGCCACTGATCATGTCGGTAACCAGCGGAGCAACGCCTTTATAAGGCACATGCTCGACCTTGCCGCCAGTATTGGTATTAATCATTTCGCCGCCCAAGTGCAAGGCCGTGCCTACGCCCGACGAGCCAAAATTGTATTCGGCGGATTTCCCGCTGGCCACCATTTTCAGATAGTCATCGGTGCTGGCGATATTGCTGTGCTTGGACGCGGCCAGCAACATAGGTTGCGAACCAATGAAACCTACGGGACGCAAGTCGGTGACGCCGTCGTATTTGACATTGGGATTGATCAGGCCTGCGATAATGATTTCGTTAACCGAACCCACCAACAAAGTATAGCCATCGGCTTTTTCCTTGACCACTTTTTGAGCACCTATCGTCCCGCCAGCACCACCCAAATTTTCGACCACTACGTTCTGACCCAGTTTTTCGCCCAGGGCTTCGGCAAGCAACCTGCCGTTCAGATCGACACTGCCGCCCGCGGGATAACCGATCACAATACTGATGGGACGTTGTGTGGGATAAGGTGCTACTTGTGCGTAAGAAGCTTGACCGACCAGGCCCAAGGCCATAGTTACGCCCAGTGCGGCATAACCTAATTTGCTTATTTTCTTGCTCATTGCGTTATCTCCCTAATTTATTGATCTTGATAGGCTATCGTAGTGAAAGCAATCTATGCCATCGTGCTTTTACGGCACAACAATGTGCCAATCAGAACAAACATAGCAACATGACCGAAACCAAACTCCTGCAAGATTTCATTGCCTTGGCCAAAACCGGCAGCTTTACCAAAGCCGCGGAATTACGGCATGTGACCCACCCCGCCTTCAGCCGTCGTATCAAAGAGCTTGAAGTCTGGGCAGGGGCGTCGCTGATCAATCGCAAAAACCTGCCTATAAGCCTGACCGAAGCTGGCCACGACCTGCTGGTGGTCGCTGAACACATCATCGCCAGGCTGAACACGGTCAAACAACAAATCAGCAAACCCGAAGATCAGGCTGATCGCAAACTGCGCATTGCGACCGGCCGCAACCTGGCCCATTACCTGGTTGCTGATTGGGCTAGTGACTTAAGCCGTCAGGTGGCAAAAAACATGGGCTGCGAGGTGTCGATAGAAATTCGTACAGGCATTATGCAAGACATGATTGCACTGATGACCCAAGGCCATGCCGATTTTCTATGCTGCTACGAACATCACAGCCTGTCAGTGCCCATTAGCACCAAAGATTTTTTATATGTCAGTCTAAGCACCGACAAGCTGGTGCCAGTCTGCCTGAACACACCCGACGACTCAGGCCCAGCCTACCAACTGGAAGATGAAATATCCCCTATCGCCCACATAACCTACTTCGCCAGCCTATCGTTGCAGCACATTATCAACGACCACCTACGCTCCAGCAGCTATCACCTTGAAGAAACTGCCTGCTGCGATTCTGTCGATGTCGCACTTAGTCTAGTAAAAAAACAACTGGGCATGGCCTGGCTGCCATGGTCTGTGGTCAGGCACGACTGCGAGACAGGCCTTTTGAAAGTACTGGGCAACCGGAATAACGAAATCCCCTACGAAGTACGCCTGTACCGTCCCAAAAACAGTTTGTCGACCGCGGCCGAACTGGCATGGAAAAAGACGGTCGCTTAGAAGAAACGAGGGTAGCTGTGCATTGTTTTTAAGGCGGTTTTTATCTGCTTGCTTTCACATCGGATTACGCGCTTCGCGTTAATCCGACCTACAATACCAAGCGTTCCAATACGCCTTTTAACTCGGTATGCCGCCATGCCAACACGACAAGATCAGGCGCAAGCATTCCCCTCATCTCGATTAGGCGTTTAAGCTTTAATATAACCCTCAATAAAAACACCCCATGAACGCTCTTGAACTACTGCAACAAAGCCCTGTCATGCCGGTCATTGTCATCAAGGACCTGGGCACCGCTGTTGATCTCGCCCGCGCCCTTGTCAACGGTGGCGTACGCAGCCTGGAAATCACCCTGCGTTCAGAGGCCGCTCTGCAAGCCATCAACCTGATCAGCCGAGCCGTACCCGAAGCGCTGATAGGCGTGGGCACGGTACGCAACGCCCAACAATTGGCCGCCGCCATCAAGGCTGGAGCAAAATTTGCCGTCAGTCCAGGCCTGACCCCCGAGCTCGCCCTCGCCGCCCGCCAAATCAGCATCCCATTCCTGCCCGGCATCGCAACGCCATCCGAATCCATGTATGCCGCAGACCAAGGCTTTACCGTACAAAAACTATTCCCGGCCGAAGCCGTAGGCGGCACAACACTGCTCAAGGCGCTGTACGGCCCCTTGCCCGACCTTGTTTTCTGCCCCACGGGCGGCATCAACGCCGCAAACGCCGAAAGATACCTGGCTTTGCCCAACGTAAAGTGCGTGGGTGGATCCTGGCTTACGCCAGATACGATGGTGGAAGAAAAAAACTGGCCTGCCATCACCGAACTGGCTCGGCAAGCGTGTTTGTTAAGGAAATGATTGGCGTGGCAATATTATGCTTGCCAGATTAGCGCCGCCAAGCGCCCTAAACGCCTGAACCGAATACGCTCCAGGCGTTTTGTCGTATTACGCGCTGCGCTAATCCGACCTACGACTTATAAGTGGCCAACGCAGGTTTGCCTTGCAAGGCAAGCAGCAAATTCGTAGTGGCCATTTCACACATGGCCTCGCGGGTCTCGTGCGTAGCCGAACCTATATGCGGCAACGCCAATACTTTGGGATGATTACGCAAACGTGAATCCAGCGGCAAAGGCTCGGTATCGAAAACATCCAGCCCCGCCGCCCGTAGCCGCCCATTATCCAGCGCATCCAGCAAAGCGGCTTCCTGAACGATAGGCCCACGTGCACCATTGATCAATATCGCCCCCGGCTTCATTGCCGATAACTCCTGCACCCCTATCATCCCGCGCGTCTGATCCGTCAAGGGCAACACCACCACAACAAAATCCGACTGCATCAACAGTTCGCGCAAACTGGCCGCCCGGGCCCGACCCTCGGGCAAACCACTAGGCACTGGCGTACGCGTATGATAAAGCACTGGCATATTGAAGCCCATCGCCGCCCGCTGCGCCAACGCCTGACCAATACGCCCGTAGCCCAAGATACCCAGCGTCTTGCCATGTACATCCCAACCGTACAGTTCATCGCCCACGCTGCGATCCCAACACCCATCCTGCACATAACGCGCCAGTTCGACTACCCGGCGACTGGTTGCCAGCATCATGGAAAACATCAAATCGGCAACCGTCTCGGTCAGCACCCCCGGCGTATGGCACAAGGTAACGCCACGGCGAAACAAAGCCTTTAGATCGAATTTATCGACCCCCACCGAAATACTGGAAATCACCTCCAGCCTAGGGGTCTGCGTCAGCAAGCCAGCGTCTATCAAATAACTTGACCCTATCATGCCCTGCACCTGCGGCAAGGCATCAAAAAAGGCAGCCCTTTGCTGGGGAACACGAGGATTGGCGACCAACACATCATGCTCCTGCCGAATACGGGCCAGTTGCCCGGCTGGCAACTGCCTATAAACCAAGACCTGTTTACGACTCATTACCCCATCCATTTCCGTCATTATTTGCGGTATGCGCTACAACACCGGCCCAGCATTAAAGCCCAGCCTGCTCCAGCTCGCGTCGGGTTGGCAAGCCTTCTGTATCGCCCAGCACTTGCACCGCTCGCGCTCCTATCCAGGCGCCACGCTGTACCGCCTTGCGCAAGTCCAGCCCCTCAAGCAAGCCGCTGACAACCCCCACCGCAAAGCCATCGCCAGCCCCCACCGTGTCAACCACCGTAGTAACGGGACAACCCGGCACATAGCCTTGTTCATGGCCATTATCAAAGTATGCGCCCTCTGCGCCCAACTTGACGACAACCAGGCTCGCCCCCTGCACAAGGTAAAAATTGGCTATGGCTTCAGGCGTTTGTTCGCCCGTCAGCAAGCGCCCTTCCTCTATGCCCGGAAATATCCAGTCAGCGCCAAACGCCAACGCATTGATGCCCGCACGCATATGCTGCATAGACGCCCACAACGTAGGCCGCAGATTCGGGTCAAACGAAACAGTTTTCCCTGCTGCCCGCATCAACGCCATGGTCTTGCGCCCGATCTCGTAACAATTGGCGGCAATAGCGGGAAATACGCCCGTACTGTGCAAGTGCCTCGCGCCCAGCAACCAGACCTCGTCAATATCAGCGGCCTGCATCTGGCTTGCAGCAGAGCCTTTACGGTGATATTCAATGGGCGGATCGCTGCCATCGGTAACCTGCCCCTTGAACAAAGTAGCAGTGCGCTGGCTCGGGTCACTGATCACATGCGAACAATCAATACCCTCGCGCTGCATTTCAGCCAAAAGATAACGCCCCATGGAGTCAGCCCCCAAACGGCTGGCCCAACCCACCTTCAAGCCCAGTCGCGCCAATCCTATTGCGACATTGGTCTCGGCTCCGGCGGTGCGTTTGTGAAAAGCCTGCGCCTGCTCAATCGGACCGGGCCGGTCGGCCACGAGCATCATCATGGCTTCCCCGAAAGTAATAACGTCTAAGGCATTGCTCATGGTTTTTCCTTGAGATTACGCAATTCAGCAATGGCAGCGCGAGTCGTACCCAACAGGTCATCGCCTGCCAAGGGGTATTCAATTGCGCACATCAAGCCGCGCGGCAATGCACGCAATATAGCCCGCCAAGGTGCAGCCGACTCTATCAGGGGCACCGCAAGCCAGCGCATCGGCTGGCGCTGCACGCCCTTGCAATGCACATAGCGCACCCGCGCGGATAACGCCTGAGCGGCCAGCAGCGGACACTCCCCCTGCCAATGCCAGTTGCCCATATCAAAAGTCATGCCCACGTCCAGGCCGTACGCATCCGTCGCATGGAAAAAGCCTTGCAAGTTATCCAGGGTGCCGGCGCTGGCTGTCTGGTCATTTTCGATAAGCAGTGCAGCCTTATGCTCGGCCAGGCCAGCCCTCAAGGTACTCAGGCTGCCTGGGTCGGCTTGCCCAAAATCACCCATGGACATTTTCAGTGTGGCGGCATCGAGCGCAGCGGCTCCAGCCAGACCGCGCTCGAGCGCAGGCAGATTCAGCTCGCCTGTAGCGCTCCATAACACCTCAGGACTGGAGTACACACAAACCAGTCCGGCAGCGCTGATACAAGCCGCCAACTCGGCCAGTTCCCCGCTACGCCCCTGCAAGAGTTCGCCCCGAATCTCAACGCCATCGGCACCCGCCGCATGACACAGCTCTACAAACCAGCGTTGGCCGTGACGGCGCACTTCGCTTGTCCCAAACGATGACAAGGAAATTATTACCTGATTAAAAGTATTCATGATTCCATAGAGGCCGCAAGCAGGCGGTCCGCTAAAAACAAAGCTGGACGCCGTAACGCCTGGCCCTGATATTGAGGCGCTTCCAGGGGGTTGGGCCTGTTGACGCTAAATGGCCCTGCTCCCTAGGAGTTAAGGATTTGCCCGAGAAAACTGCGGGTTTTTTCGTTTTGAGGATTGCTGAAGAATATATCCGGCGAGGCCTGTTCAATAATCTTGCCATCAGCCATGAAAATGACCCTGTCCGCCACGCTGCGCGCAAAGCCCATTTCGTGCGTCACGCACAGCATGGTCATGCCGTCTTCGGCCAGACCTATCATGGTGTCAAGAACCTCTTTGACCATTTCCGGGTCCAGTGCCGAGGTGGGCTCGTCGAACAGCATGACCTTGGGCGTCATGCACAAAGCACGCGCAATAGCCACCCGTTGCTGCTGGCCACCCGATAACTGGCTGGGATACTTGTTGGCCTGATCGGCAATACGTACCCGAGTCAAGTATTTCATGGCCATCGCTTCGGCCTCTTGCGCGCTGATGCCTCTGGAGCGCATGGGCGCCAGCATGCAGTTGCGCAAGACAGTCATGTGCGGAAACAAGTTGAACTGCTGGAACACCATGCCCACTTCCTGACGCACAGCGTCAATATTGCGGGCACTGGCGGTCAGGTCTATGCCATCGACCACAATACGACCTTGCTGTATTTTTTCCAGCCCGTTGATGCATCGGATAAGTGTGGATTTCCCTGAGCCCGACGGGCCGCAGATAACAATGCGCTCGCCAGCGGCGACGCTCAGGTCGACATCGGTAAGAGCGTGGAACTTGTCGTACCACTTGTTAAGCGCCTCGATCTCGATAATCGTTTCGCCCGGCAGGGCGAAACGATTCGATTGATCGACAGCAACTGTGGTCTGTCTGTCAGTCATGATGAATCGCTAGGTGAATCAGGATTTCTTCAATTCAGGCAAAGGTGTGCCCAGCCATTTCTCGAACAGCTTGCTGAACTCGCCGTCTTGAATATTTTTGTCGACCACCTTGTTGATGGCTTCAAGCGTCTTGGGCTCGCCAGGACGCATCGCGACCGCCATTTCCTGTTGAAGCAATACAAACTTGTTTTCAAAGCGGTCAGGCGCACGCTTGGATATTTGAGCGGCAACCGTAGTCGAACAGCCTATGGCATCAACCTGGCCAGAAAGCAAAGCCTGCATGGCCGATGCATCGTCATCAAAACGGCGAATATTGGCGTCTTTCGGAGCGATCTTGCTGACAGCGATGTCTTGGGTACTGGCACGGGCAACGCCTATGCGCAAGCCAGCCAGATCTTCGGGCTTGGAAATCTTGGCATTTTTGCCGCCAAACATCACAATTTGCGCTGCCGAATAAGGGTGGGAAAACTGCACCTGCTTGGCGCGCTCGGGCGTGATGGCCAGCGATGCAACCAGCATATCGACCTTGTTGGTCAACAGATAAGGAATGCGGTTGGGACCAGTAACGGCAATGATATTGACTTTGACCCCCAAGTCTTTAGCCATTTGCTTGGCGACGTCGGCGTCATAGCCGTCGGGCTTGTTGTCGGTATTGAGGATGCCGTAAGGCGGGAAGTCAACGAGCATGCCGATGGTGAGCTCGCCCTTGGCCTTGATTTGGTCTATGGTTTCAGCGCTTGCTTGTGTTGCGCCCAACGCCAGCGCGGCACAACCCGCCAGCAATGTAGCGCCAGCAAAGCTGCGTATTTTCTTGATTACAAACATATCATGTCTCCAGGATAGAACTACAACATCAATAAACTAAGGGTGCAACACTATTACAGTGCTCTTTTCAGCGTGACAGCGACATGGCCAGGCGGCGTTCCATATGGGCGGCCAGCAATGACAAGGGCCAGCACAACAAGAAATAAATAACTGCCACTACCGAGAACACCACCATGGGCTGAAAGGTGGCGTTATTAATGATTTGGCCGGCGCGGGTCAGTTCGGTAAAGCCAATAATAGCGGCCAGCGAAGTGCCTTTGACGATTTGCACCATGTAGCCCACTGTGGGCGGCACGGCAATTTTCAGGGCCTGGGGCAAAACCACATCACGCATTTTGTTGCGATACGACAAGCCCAGCGCTTCGGCGGCTTCCCACTGGCCGCGCGGAATGGCTTCAATGCAGCCGCGCCAGATTTCACCCAGGAAAGCACCACTATTGAGGGTGAGTGCCACGGCGGCAGCGATCCAGGGGTTGATATCCAGACCAATGACAGGCGCACCGAAAAACACCAGAAACAATTGCAACAGCAAGGGAGTACCCTGAAACAGCTTGATGAAACCCACCGCCAAAGTGCGGGCTATGCTGTTTTCAGAGGTGCGCGACAAGGCAGTGATCAGGCCGACGATGCCGCCGCCAATAAAAGCCATGACGGACAACAAAATAGTCCATTGGGCTGCCTGGACGATAAACCAAAAATCAGAAGAGCCAAAAGTACGCATTATCGGCGGTCCGGATAGTCTAGGCCCCACTGGTATAACAGTCGGAACAGATAAGAAAAAACCAGTGTCAGCAATAGGTATATAGCGGTAACGACGATGTAGATTTCAAAACTGCGAAAGGTTTCCGATTGCAGATTGGCGGCTACTGAAGTGAGATCGTCGGCGGATATGACCGATACTACGCTGGAAGCCAGCATCAGCAAGATGAACTGGCTGGTCAGGGCAGGGTAAATCGCCTTCAAGGCGGGTTTGAGTATGACATAGCGAAAAATTTCCAGACGCGACAAGTTAAGCGCCAGCCCCGCTTCAATCTGGCCTTTGGGTATGGATTCTATGCCGGCACGCACGATTTCAGTCGCATAGGCACCCAGATTGAAGGTCATGGCGACCAGAGCCGCGGTATACGGCGACCAGCGTACGCCCACGGCGGGCAAGGCGAAGAAAAAGAAAAAAAGCTGAATCAGGAATGGCGTGTTGCGTATGACTTCAATGTAAACATGGACCAGCCAGCGCAAAGGCGCAGGCCCGGCGGTTTTCCCCCAGGCGCAAAAAACCGCCACCATCGAGCCGAAGGCGATGGCCAAGAACGACAGCTGGATGGTCATCCAAGTGCCATGAAGCAATAAAGGCCAGGCTTCGAAAACCGGACCAAATTGAAAGGAATAATTCACTTTGTATGTAAACCTTAGGTATTGCCGGCGAATGAAAGCATACCGTGTGCCGTGAAAAATACCTACTTAAACCAGAATATCGTTACCGAACAGATGGGGCGATGGCAATCATGAAACCGGTTTCATAGTTTAATGATGAACGCGCAAAATTATATCAGGACTTACCCTAAAGAGTAGCTTGCAGGTGGTTTGTTCATTGTGTAGCGTTAGTGTGTTTGTCTTTTATGGCGTTGCTGTTTTTATAACGTTATTTGATTCTTATGACGTTCAACACACCGCCCACACCAATGCATGATGAGCCCCGCACTATCAGGCTGCCGGGCAACAACGCCTTGCGAGGCGCTACATTGGATCCAGCTATGCGTTGTACCAGACACTGTGCCGCCATGCGGCCCAGCTTATCGGTTGGCTGCGAAATCGTACTGATACCCGGACCTACGTAAGGCGCCCATTCAGTATCATCGATGCCTACCAACCCTATGTCTGTACCCAGGCGCCAGCCTAGCTGCGCCACGGCGGCCACTACCCGCAAGGTCACCACTGCGTTATTGGCAATGATAGCGGGCGTAGTAGAGCGTGCCTGCGCACGTGCGCGCAATGTCTGCAGTGCCTCAACCAGAACCGCCTGTTCATGCGCCTGGCTTTCCACGCAAGCCCCCGATACCATCGCATCGTGTTGCGCAACAAAATCTTTGAAAGCCTGAACCCGCTCGATACGGGAACTGACTCCACCAATAGGTTCCGATACCAGCAACAATTCTTCATAGCCCGCATCAAGCAAATGCTGTGCGCCAAGAAAAACAGCCTGCCAATTATCCAGAGAAACAAAGTCCACATCCAGGCCCTGATGCCGACGATCAACCAACACGATCGGCCTGCCCTGACGCGCAGTTTCCAGTAGCGCCCCTGCATCCTGCCCCATGGTGTTCAGTATGAAGCCTTCGACCTTATACGACGATAACGCCTGTATACCTGCACTTTCGCGTTCGCCTTCGTTGCCCAGATTAAACAGCATCAGCAAATAACCCGCTTCGCGACAAATTTGCTCGGCCCCACGCAAGACTGCCACCGAATAAGGATTGGTAATATCGGCCACCACCAGACCTATCAAACGCGAGCGCCCACGCTTAAGCGCCTGCGCCATCGGGCTGGGCTTATAGCCCAATTCTGTGACAGCCGCTTCTACACGCTTGGCAATTTCGGGAGAAAGCATAGTCTCGCGATGATTGAGAAACCGCGAAACAGTGGCTTTGGAAACACCCGCATGGCGCGCAACATCAGCGATGGTATTGCGGGTCGGGCTTTTGATCATGATTGTTTTGCGGACATTAAGTAATAATCAGTTTTGAGGTTTATGGGTATACATTATGGCGGGATTCATGGAATCGTGGGGACAAACCGCCTGACACATGACTTTTCAAACTTGTTTCAATAAACTGACAGTGATTTCTCGGTGATCTGCAGGCTGCGCATGCAAGTAACATGGCATAGAAATGTGACGCAAGGGAACCCAAAATGTGGCATGCATTCAATACCCAGGAAGCCTACCTGACTGGCCTGGTTAACAAAGTATCGACCACCCTGCGGCAGGCAATAGCCATGCAAGGCAGCGCCGGCCTGGCGGTTTCAGGCGGCAAATCGCCCATACCCATGTTCCAGCACCTTAGCCAGGCAGACCTGCCTTGGGAAAAAATCCATATATCACTGGTCGATGAACGCCTGGTTGCGCCCGACAGCCCCGACAGCAACGAATACTTGGTGCGCCAGCATCTGCTGGTAAACCGGGCCAGCCAGGCAACATTCACCGGGCTGGTCAGCGACCCAGGCAATATAGAACACTGCGTAGAGCAGGCTAACAAACAAAGCCGCGTCATCAACCTGGCTTTGCTCGGCATGGGTGACGACGGCCACACAGCATCCCTATTTCCTGGTGCGCCGCAACTACCACTGGCACTGAGCGCTAAGCAGCCACAACGTTACCTGCACATAAGCCCGCCAACGGCGCCATATGAAAGAATCAGCATGACACTGTCTGCCATCCTGAAAGTACAACATATCGTGCTGGCTATTGCCGGCGACCATAAACGCCTTGTCTTCAAGCAGGCGGCGCAATTGGCTACGCCCGCGTTACCGGTTAGCTATCTTATTACCCAAACCGGGACGCCCTTCGACACCTACTGGCACGCCTGAGCGCCGCTGCCTACCGCGATACTTTCCCCCATGAACAAGCCCATACAAAAGCACATTGATACCACCACCATGAAAGATAAAGACAAAAACGACGATCTACGCGCTTTTGTGCTAAGCCTGCCCAAGGCCGAACTGCACTTGCATATCGAGGGCTCTCTTGAGCCCGAACTGCTGTTTGAACTTGCGCAGCGCAATGACATTGCCCTGCCTTATGTCAGCGTCGATGCCTTGCGCGCCGCCTATGCATTCGACGACTTGCAATCATTTCTAGACCTGTACTATGCAGGCGCAGGCGTACTGATTACCGAACGTGATTTCTACGACATGACAATAGCCTACCTACGCCGCGCCCAGGCAGATGGCGTGGTCCATGCTGAAATCATGTTCGACCCGCAAACTCATACAGCCCGTGGCATTGCCATGGCGACTGTATTTGCTGGCATGGCACGAGCCATGCGTGAAGCGCAGGCATCGCTGAACATCAGCAGTTATCTGATCTTGAGTTTCTTGCGCCACTTATCCGAGGAAAGCGCTTTCACCACACTGGAAGCCGCCCTGCCCCTGCGCGAGCAGTATGGCGATCTCTGGATAGCCATAGGCCTGGATTCAGCCGAACGCGGCAATCCCCCTGAAAAATTTACCCGGGTGTTTGCACTCTGTAAGGAACTGGGATTTCGGCTAGTGGCCCATGCTGGCGAAGAAGGCCCCGCTAGTTATGTACGCAATGCGCTGGACCTATTGCAGGTAGAGCGTATAGACCACGGTGTGCGCAGCGAAGAAGACCCGGCCTTGATGCAACGCCTGATCACGGACCAAATACCCCTTACAGTGTGCCCGCTTTCCAATCTGAAACTAGGCGTGGTGCGGAATATGGCCGAGCACAATCTGGCCCGCATGCTACGCAGCGGGGTGATGATAACGATCAACTCTGATGACCCCGCTTATTTTGGCGGTTATGTGGCTGACAACTACATGGTCAGCGCGATAGGCTTGGGCTTAAACCGAGACGAGCTGATCATACTGGCCAAAAACAGCATTAAAGCATCGCTTTTAGATGACGCACAGAAAAATAAATATTTAGCACAATTTTAAAGAGCCTTTATGCCAAATTAAGCAAAACAGCGGTGACAGCCATCGGTATCGGTGGACTTATCAAGTATTCGCCTTATTCACTATATGTTGCAGATATCTTGAGATTGAATGTAATGAAGCGTATGATAATAAAAAAATTTTTATATATATCCATACGATATGAATGTACATAATGTTAATAAAAACATATCTTTTACATCGGGAGACAATGCAGTATGACTAATAACGAAACGGCGCAGCTATTACATTACAAACATTTATACATCAATGGCGAATGGGTCGAACCTGAAGACGGCGGCATGCTTGATTCAATTGATCCAGCCACTGGCAAGCCCTGGGCGATTGTGGCGTACGGTGGCAAGCGCGATATTGATAAAGCCGTCGCTGCCGCGCGATCAGCCCTTGATGGGCCTTGGGGGAAAATGCCTGGCCACGAACGAGCAGAATTACTTCGCAAATTAGCTGACATTTATAAAAGGCGGGCTCCAGAACTCGCACGCTTGGAAAGCCGCGATTCAGGCCGAGCATTGCGGGAAACCATACCCGACATAAATGCACACTCTAATTGGTACATGTGGTATGCCTCTTTGTGCGACAAGATATGGGGCAGAACCATTCCAATGGATGACAGCGTGCACATATATACCTCACGCCTACCTGTAGGGGTTGTTGGCGCCATTACTCCATGGAATGCGCCTATGCTTACAACCGCCTGGAAATTAGGACCAGCGCTGGCTGCAGGGTGCACGGTAATACTGAAACCAGCTGAACTCACTCCAGTTACAGCAATAGTGCTCGCCAGCATGATAGAAGAAGCCGGCTTCCCCGCTGGCGTAGTGAATGTAGTCCCTGGATATGGCCAAAATGGCGCCGGCCAATACCTCACCGAGCATCCAGGGGTTGATAAAATAGCTTTTACAGGCGAAGGGAAGACTGCGCGAACCATCCTCAAGGCCGGGGCTGACTCTTTAAAAAAATTCTCATTCGAACTCGGCGGGAAAGCACCGCATATTATTTTTGCCGATGCTAATCTCGATAGCGCCATTAATGCCGCTACAAGCTCTGCTTGGGCAGTGTGCGGCCAAAGCTGCGCACTTGGATCTCGTGTCCTCGTAGAAAAAACCATTTATGACCAAGTTGTCGATGCCTTCATCAAGCGCCAGACACAAGTTCGAATAGGCATGCCGCTAAACGAACGAACTCACATGGGGCCGCAAGCAAGCGCCGAACAGCTTGCAAAAACCATGTCTTATATTGAATCCGGCCGCCAAGAAGGTGCAGATCTGGTCGCAGGTGGTTCCCAGCCAAAATCCCAAGAGCTGGCAGATGGCTTTTTTATAGAGCCTACCGTATTTGCATCAGCAAACAACAATATGCGCATCGCACGGGAAGAAATTTTCGGCCCTGTAGCAGCGTTAATCCCATTTGAGGGCGAAGAAGAAGCCATTCATATTGCAAATGATACTACTTACGGCTTAACTGCCGGCTTATGGTCCCAAGATATAGGTAAAGCACACCGTGTTGCTGCCAAGATCCGTGCGGGCATGGTTTGGGTCAATACCTACCGGTATATCCGCTGGACCACCCCATATGGGGGATTCAAAGCAAGCGGTTGGGGGCGTGAAAACGGAATAGAAGCACTGGATAGCTATCTGGAAACCCGCACCACAGTTGTAAGCACCACTGCACAGTTTCAAAATCCATATAACGACTAAGCACAAAACAATCAAAAACACAGGAGAAGATTATGCGATTGGCTAATAAGCTTGCCGTCATAACAGCAGCAGCATCTGGCATGGGTCGCGCAGGCGTAGAGTTATTTGCACGCGAAGGGGCACAGGTAGTGGCTGTAGATGTCAACCAAGAAGCATTAGGTGTCTTGGTAAATGACATGTCAGCAAAAGGTTTTTCCATTAAAACCGTTGTTGCTGACTTATCCACCATCGAGGGGGCTAAAAATAGCATTAACCAAGCTGCAGAGCTAATGGGTGGTATTGATATCTTATGGGCTCATGCAGGCACCCCTGGGCCCGAAGGGGTAGAAAACCTGGATCTTCAGGGGTATCAAAAATCTATCGCCCTAAACGTAGATTCCGCTGTTATATCCGCCGGAGAAGTAATCAAGCATATGCGTCAGCGCGGTGGGGGTTCTTTGGTTTTTACCGCATCAATATCCGGTATCGTAGGGTCGCGCTTTAGCCCAACCTATTCCGCAGCCAAATTCGCAGTCGTGGGCTTAGCCAAGTCGCTTGCGCAAACATTCGCACCTGATAATGTTCGAGTCAACGTAGTGTGCCCTGGCTTAACTGATACACCAATGGCCATACAATTTACCAGCAGAAAAGGCGATAAGGCAGAGGCAGAGGCAAACGAAAAGGCTTTGCTATCAGCAGTCCCTCTGGGAAGACTATGCCAACCACAAGAAGTAGCCCATGCAGCACTATGGTTGGCATCAGATGACTCATCGTTCGTTACAGGCGTAGAGCTACCAATAGATGGCGGCTTTACCTGTCGTTAAAAACATACGGGCGGAATTATTCTGGAATTAAAATAGTTCTGCCTATCACCCGCCCCTCTTTTAAGCGGGTTAGTACATCGTTCGCTTCGCTAAGGGCTTGCTTTGTAATAGGGATAAAAGGCACTTTACCGCTGTGAACCAGTTCCATCAGCTCAGTTAATTCTTCAAGGTTACCCACTAGGTTACCTATGATAGACACGCCTCGTACTGGTATAAGGGCGATCGGCAAAGAAACGCTACCCCCATATAGCCCAACAACAACAAGCTTGCCACCTTTAACCAATATATTAAAGCCTAGCTTGGTGGTTTCTGGGCTCCCTACAAAATCTATAACGCTTCTAGGTGCGCCTTCAGCCGCCTGGATCAGCAGTTCCGCCACATTGTCTGCGTTTCCATCTATAGCGGCGTGTGCTCCGGCGGCTAGGGCTGCATCACGCTTCTTTTTATCAATATCAACAACAATCGCGCCTTTCCCACCCATTGCGCGTAGAATCGATACGCACATTAGACCAAGGCCGCCAGCGCCAACTATTACTGTAAAGTGGGTTGCAATGTCGTTACCAAGTTTTTTTAGCGCTGAATATGTTGTTAACCCAGAGCATGCAAAAGGTGCTGCAATTGCCGGATCCAGACCATTTAACGCCAACAAATACTTAGGCTTCGGAACCAGCATGTACTCTGCGTAGCCACCAGGTTCAAGCACCCCAAGAGGCCGGCCAGAAGTGCACAAGTTTTCATTACCACTAATGCAAGTGGAGCAATTACCGCAACCAATCCATGGATATACCAAATACGATTCCCCTACCTCGACCCCGGTAGCATTTGGCCCCATAGAAACCACAACACCCGCCGTCTCATGCCCTAAGGTGTGAGGTAGTGTTGCACCACGAGCCTTGAGTGATAGGAATTCCCCGCCACCCAGATCATAGCCGCCCTCCCATATATGCAAATCACTATGGCAGACACCGGCCGCCTGAACCTTAATCAGAACTTCTTCAGCCTTCGGCTTGGGCAGGGCCATCTTCATTTCTACTAATGGTTCGTTATAGTGATTAATACAATAACAACGCATGGTTTTAGTCATTTTTGTGCCTTTGTTATATAGGGAAAGATTCTTAGCCTGGTTATGAATCCTTCCCATTATTCAATATTATTTTGCCTGCTCTTCACGAAGCTTGGTTGCTACATTAACCATTGCTTGTGCGTCAGCGCCATATTTTTTTATGAATAAATCCCAAACTGGCTGTGCATTTTTACGCCATTTTACGACTTCTTCATCACTGAGTATGGCCACATCCGCCCCGCCGTCTTTTAGCAACTGTATGGCTTTTACTGTTGACTCTTCCACGATTTTTTGAGAGCGCTTTTGAAGATCCAAGCCAGTCTGCATCATTATGTCTTGCTGATCTGGTGTTAGCGCTTTAAATTCTTTTAGTGACATTATGATGGGTGTAACTGCTGGCCATGAAAATGGAGCAATGGAAATGCCCTTGACTGGCAACTTATTGTCATAGGCATAAAGCGGAGGAAGTATCCCACCGTCAACCATCCCTTGTGACAGCGCGGGGACCAGTTCGGCGCCAGCGACAGCTATGGGGCTGTAGCCAAAGATCTCACCCGTCTTTTGGGCAACTTCACCACCAGTGTTACGAATTTTAAGACCTTTTAAATCTTCTTGCTTTGTTACAGCCTTGGGCGCAGTCAAATATATGCTGCTGGGGTAGTCAGTAGGAGCAATGGTGATAAGTTTGAAACCACGCTTTTCCATTAGCTCACCCAGTTTCCCGCCCCCATCTTTACTGTGGAAAAACTTGGTAGCCAATTCCATGTTGTCAGTTTTGACATCAAACAAAAACGGCAGATCAAATATCCCCCATAGCGGTTCTACACTAGCCACAACCGGGGCGACACTGTATGTCATTGAGACTTGCCCCGAAAAAATAGCAGGGAGTTCTTGATTGATAGGCATGAGTTGTGCCGCAGGGAATATCTTGAAGGTTACCTTTCCGCCTGTTCGTTCGGTGACTTGTTCTGTAAACCACTCAACATTTCTCTGGTGCTGTGAAGCAGTGGGATAGCCATGTACAAAGCGCAGCTCACGTGCTTCAACCGCTGATGAGCCAAGCATTGCAGTAGCTGCAACAGCAATGTTTAGGGCGGCAATGGTAGTTATAAATTTTTTCATTATTTCAATCATCCTCTAATAATTTAGACTTGAACAATAGAATGTTTTTTTTACCAGCTTATTCCGAAAATGTAGATAATTGTGGAACAAACCATAGCACCCCTAACGCTATAAGCAGTGCCACAAGGTAGGGTAGCGAACCTTTTACAACTTCTCCTATGGGTACTCTAAAAAAACCGCTTAGTGCAAACAGGCTCATTCCTACTGGTGGCGTAACTTGCGCAACCATCATGCAGGTAATGGTGAGTATTGCAAAATGTGTGACTGAAAACCCCAAGGCCTGAACGACTGGAAATATAATGGGAACCGCAATATAAAGTATGGGCACAGGATCTAAAACTGTCCCCAATATCAAGAAAACCAATAATATCAACCCCATTGTTACTTCATTACTTACTGGCAGAGATATCATGAATTGTGTAAACGCTTGGGGAACGTTTGCAAATGTCAAAGCGTTAGAAAGCACGGTTGCACCACCAAGTATTATGTATATGACTGTGGTCGTTACCAGAGCATCTAAAGCGCTATTTTTGAAGTTTTTAAAATTGAAATTTTTTCTTTCGTAGATAAATCCCATTAACAATACATAAACCACAGCCACGGCCGCTGCCTCTGTTGGTGTGAAAACCCCAGCATATATGCCACCCAACACAAGCACTGGCATCATGAAGGCCGGCAGCGACTCAATGAAAGATGACCATACTTCTTTTCCAGTTGCCTGCTTGCGGAGTCCTTGTTTTTTATTTTTACTTAATATGACAGCCGTCATAACCAAAAGTATTGTTATCAATATTCCTGGTACAAAGCCAGCTAAAAACAGCTTTGATACATCCATTTGAACAATAGAGGCAAACAGTATCATATAGATACTTGGAGGTATCATTTGACCCAGCGTGCCTGAAACGGCAATAACCCCTAGCGCTTCGCTTTCTTTATAGCCTGCTTTCAGCATATAAGGGATCAGCATCGACCCCACTGCAACAACGGTTGCTACAGACGAGCCAGACAATGCGCCAAAGATTGCGCATGTGATCACACCGGTTGCAGGAAGGCCGCCGCGCATGTGGCCAATAAGATTTTCAACAAACCCAAACAGGCGGTTGGCCAACCCAAAGTTGGTCATTAAGTTGCCAGCGAAAAGAAAATACGGCACCGCTAGCAATAACCAGCTATCTGCTGATATAAAAAACTGTGAAGAAACAGTTTGCAATGGTTGGCCAACATCAAACAAGGCAATGGTAGCCCCGCCCATCAGCATTGCCGACCATATAGGAGCTCCTATGAGCATCAAAATAAAAAATATTGCTATTCCTAGTATGGTCATTCACTGACCCCCAAGTTGATTAATGGGAGATCGACATAACGATAGTACACACGTACTGCCGAATAGCAAGTAGCTATAAATAAACCTATCGGTAGTGCAGCAGATGGCAGCCAGGCCTTCATGAACCCCGACATTGTTTGTAGGCCCATGGAGTACAAATTACTTTCCCACTGAAAAGCGCCAATGAAAGCCACAAACAATACAATGGTCAACACTATATAAAGGATCAGATCAAAATACCGTAATGCCTTTGGCTTGATAAGATCCGTTAACAAGCTCATAGTCAGATGGGCGTTTCTAGTTATTAATGGACCAAAATACAACATAACAGCATAAACAATAGCGTATCTACAAATTTCCTCTATGACAGAATATGAAATAGAAAATCCGTAACGCAAGAGAACTGATAAGCATGCAAGAAATGAGCTAATGCATATAAGAGTTACGGCTATTGCACTCAATACACCACTAACAAAAAACTCGATTTTTTGAACATTTTTAGCTGTTTGAGATTTATGCGTTATGGCAAACCTATCGTGTTTTGTCTCTGACTCCATTTTTGCTCCTTTGGATGAGCGGCTTTATGATTTTAGTTTGAACGTAAAATAAAAATCGAACATTTCAGTATGTCGAAAAGAATTTTATTTTTTAATCGAAAAAGATTACCATAAAAGCTCAATTCAACAGGTCGTAGAATCTACCTATTGATAACGATACTTAAGTATGATAAATATTAAGTAACAAACCACTTTGAACTTAAAACAAAACACTAACATTGAGAGGGTCTTGGAGACAATCCAAATGGCGCTGGTGCGCGCCAAACGTATCCACTATCCGGAACTGACCATCACGGTCATTCATGCTCGTGAAAAGGACAAGCCTAAAGGGCGAGATCTCATAGACTGGAAGCTGGTGACAGATATGCCGGTACGCTCCGACTGAGGCCATTGAAAAACCGCATTGGTATGCGCTGCGCTGGAAAATCGAGGCGTTCCATTACATCCCGAAATCAGGCTGAAAAATAGAGCGGTCCAAGCTTCGCACGGCGCAACGACGCGTTAACTTGATCGCCCTGTGCTACGTTGGGAACTGGCCTATCTTCTGGCTCACTATGATTCATCGCTCAGCCTTCAGGGCGCCACCGGATGTGGCGTTCAGCCCAGACGAAAGGCTTATCTTGCGCCAGCTATCCCAGCAGTGGCGCACGCCGCTAACACATCAGTCTTGTCTTGCAGACTACTTAATTGGCCTAGCTCGACTTGGCGGCTATCTGGCGCGAGACCATGATCCACCGCCGGGCAACGTGGTGATCTGAAGAGGCATGCGTCGGCTTGGGGATTTGTTGCTGAGCGCACAACACAAAAAACCCGCCTTAGGGCGGGTTTTAAAATTTGCAAAGCTATTTAGATAGCTTCTACGCTTTTGGCTTGTGGGCCCTTTTGGCCTTCAGCGGCTACGAAAGAAACACGTTGGTTTTCTTCGAGCGATTTGAAGCCGGAGCCGACGATGTCGGTGTGGTGAACGAACAAGTCCTTGCCACCCGATTCAGGCTTGATAAAACCAAAGCCCTTTTCGTTGTTGAACCATTTTACAATACCAGTTTCTGTTTGCATTTTTTGCAATCCCTAAAAAGACGAGCGACATGCTCTATAGAAGACTGTCAAGGTGTAGAGATTTGAGCAAAAAAGTACTAATTCCTGGTACTTCAGTTGTATCTAACTTCAACGAACTTGAAAATCTAGGCGCTAATAGTAAACCGTCATTTAAGCAATAGTCAATAAATTATTTTGTATGAAAAAATTACCGCGAGAATTCTATAACAGAAAAACCACAATCGTCGCTCAAGACCTGCTGGGCAAGCTGCTGGTGCACAGGGTCGATAACATCGAGCGCATTGGCAAAATCGTCGAGGTAGAGGCGTATCTGGGGCCACTGGATTTGGCGGCCCATACCTCAAAAGGCATTACGCCCCGCACAAAAATCATGTTTGGGCCGCCAGGTTACGTTTATGTCTACCTGGTCTACGGCATGCACCACTGCATGAATGTGGTAACTGAACCCGACGGCACAGGCACTGCCGTATTGCTACGCGCCCTGGAACCCGTATCCAACCTGTCGAACAACACCAAGGGCCCGGGCCGGCTGTGCAAAGCGATGGGCGTCAACCTTAGCCATTATGGCCACGATATCTGCAGCGACAACTTCTATATTGCCCACCCTCAGACGCCAGAAAACTTCAATATCGTGGCGCGCCCGCGTGTAGGCGTAGATTACGCCGGCAGCGACTGGGCCAGCCAGCCATTGCGCTTCTATATAGAAGGCAATCGCTACGTATCGAAAAAATAGGTCCGCTTATTGGGTGAGCTTTACGACGTTTAATACGTAAGCTGCACGTGCGACTGAATATGTAGAAATGCAAACACGACACATCCCTTTAGCTTACTCCTCGCTCGAAGCGTTGCTTTTGCAAGGAACGCTGACTAAAATCCAAGAAGCAGCTCTTTTATGAAACACGCTGCGCGCCCATAGCGCACGCTTGGCAGCCCCAAACTTTGCTGGCCCGTCTTGCCGACCAAATCAAGCCATCCTGCAACTCGTGTAAGGGTATCAACATGGAAGAGTTCCTTACCACTGGCTGGGGAATTTTGACCCAGATATACGCCACAATATATCAATCAGGATATCTCGGCAGCCTCATCGCAATTGCCCTTGGAACCTACCTGGCCAAGAAAGGCACCAGAATCACAGGGCAGCCGGAAAGTTACAGCGGCACTATTTCCTCCAATGGCGGAGTCAATCTCCAAAAACACGAATCCATTACAGGAACTGCCAAGACGTGGCTTGAACACTGGTTTGGCGTTTTATTGAAAGTGGCGGGTGTAATTTTAGTTTTCACGGCACTTATTGCGTTCGTGAATTTAGCGTTCCGGTAGCCGCATCAAAAAGCACTTATTCGACCAGAGAGCTCAGATATGTTCTGTGAAACTTGCAGGAACAAACACGACTAGAGCGCGCAGTCCTGCAGCGCGTGCGGAAACCAGATCATTGGCGACAGCAAACGAAATAGTCAAAGGCCAATCGTGGGTGGCAACAAGCTCAATACCGCCTTGAGCGCTGAGGCGCGCGGCATAGTTTCATCTAATACACGCTACGCCGCCCTCCCCCGGAGGCTTTTTTACGCCCTATCCACACCTCAGTTCCGTGATCAGGCCTTTCCGGTCAACGTGCACGTTTAGCCTATCCAGCCAATAGTCCTGTGTCACGAGGGCGCCAGGGCGGATGATCCGCGTGCGCGGCGGCATAACCGCCAAGTCAATGTCACGCGCTGAGGTGCCGATCAGGCGCTTATAAAAGGAAATGCCACAACTGGAAGCGGTTGGCGCCGGGGTGGCGGCGGGACCTTGGCGCAGCGCCCTATCAGTTTCTTCCATCCAGGCCTGATCACACGGTACTGGCCCGGCGGCGTGCTGCCCGTACAGCTTGAAATGCACGGCGTTGCACCACTCTTGCGACCCGTGATCAGGGCCGTGACCCTGGCCGTCTGAGATAGATAGCTGACTATCAACCTTGCCCAGCCAGGCAGCACTACCCACGCCGACAGGGGCAGTGCTTTGGCAAGCAGCCAATAAGATAAGTGGCAACAGCACAGATAAACGCATTATGATTCCTTTAAAGAACAAGGCTTATTTATAGCAGGCATCACTGCCCTTTTCTTCGCTAAGTGTTTTTCCTTCACTCCCTAGACTGGGCTCGGGAACAGTAATTGCCTTGAGCCATCATTCTATGACTGAAAGGAGCTTTTATGATCGCTCACACCAACGAACCGCCAGAGCCCGTTACGCCTGGACCACAACCAGATCGGGACGAGGTGAGGCTACCGCCAAGAGAAACGCCATCATCTTTGAAGGCCAGCAGGCGCCCTGGATTCTGGACATAGCCTTTGCGCGCTCAGATAAGCCTCTTAATGGGGCTTCTTCATGTCCGCCCGCCTAGTCAGTCCATTCCTGAACATGATCGCGCCAACTTCCAAGAGCACGACTACATCGTCTTCTGATAGCCGGCCCTGAGCTAGCTCCATCCATCGCGCCAGCATTACCATCGCGTCATCCAGCGTGACTTTCGACCCTGCCGCATCGTGCGCCTGTGCGCGGCTTTCAAATAGCGCGATTATCGGGTGTCTGTCGGGCATTGCCGTCTCCTGGTGATTGTTTAATCGTAGTAGGACAGCCTCTTTGGCGGAGCTTTTTTTGTGCCCGGCCTCGGGCCCATCGTTTGCCTCAATACTGAGCATGCCACTAAAAGAAGCATGCCAAGCTACACCACACTACCTGAGCCGAATATGCCTGCGCCCGATCCAGGTACTGATGAGGAATAGTTGCGTCTGCGGCCACACGGCATAATGAGAGATTAGGACAAGCCGGAGTCGGTATGATTAAATTATTAGCCACGGCTATGAGTGTATTTCTGATACTTATATCTTCTGCTACTTTTCCAAGAAACGCCATGGCTCAAGACACACTGCATGACGCAGCTCAACGTAACAGTGTTAAAGATGTAAGGCAGTTGCTCTCCACTGGAAATAATACTGAGGCGCGAGACCAGTCAGGGTCAACCGCACTGCTGGTAGCCGCCAGAGCAAACGCAATAGACGCTGCCAGGACGCTTATTGAGGCAGGCGCCGATGTGAACGCAAAGGACAGTATTAACGATAGCGCCTACCTCTATTCAGGCGCCAGAGGCCATCTAGATATCCTAAAAATGACTCTGGCGCATGGCGCTGATCTGAAAAGCACGAACCGATACGGCGGGACCGCCTTGATTCCCGCTGCTGAGCGCGGGCATGTCGAGACAGTACGAGCCCTAATCAAGGCCGGCGTCGCCGTCGACCATATCAATAATCTGGGCTGGACGGCGCTGCTTGAGGCGATCATTCTAGGTCGCGGTGGCGAACCGCACCAACAAATCGTGAATATTTTGCTTGAGGCAGGCGCAAACCCCAACTTGGCGGATCGCGATGGCGTCACCCCTTTGCAGCATGCACGCACTCACGGATATCACAAGATCGAACAGTCGCTGCTTGCCGCAGGCGCGCAATAAGTTTGAAAAGGTATTCCCTTGCCGCCACTATTTGTGAACTGCGATGGGGTTGGGACGTAAAAAAAGATATGCTATCGCTCAGGCCAAGGAGGCCTATAACGCCCTTGAGGCGATAAAAAAAAAGGGGAAACATTGAACCTGTTGGCGCTCGTACGGTGCGCGCAGATGAAATCTTTACCCCAAACAAAAAAAACCGCCTAGAGAGTTGGCCTCTAGGCGGTTTCAACCAATTGACTTCATTGGTATGTTCTTGGCGCGGCTGGCAGGATTCGAACCCACGACCCCTTGGTTCGTAGCCAAGTACTCTATCCAACTGAGCTACAGCCGCTGTGAAAGAGGCGTAACTATAACATAGATTTTTTTTAGTGTCTTGCAAGTGCACCCGCACTGCGTAAAATGGGTACTTTACCCAATGATTACAACGAGCTTATACAAATGCGCAGTTTGCCTGCAAGCTGCCGCCACACACAGGAACACTGCATGAGCCCACCTTTGGCCGCCTTTTCTTACGACTATTCTCGTATCGAAACCGTTATTGCGGGCTTTATTCCGGAATGGCGGCACATGAAGTTTGATGCAGTAGTCGCCATTGCGCGGGGCGGTTTGGTGCCGGGGGCCATGGTGTCCACCGCGCTAAGCGTTCCTTTGCATGCCCTGGCCTACTCTCGCCGCAGCCGAACGGTATCCTGGCATACAACCAGCCAGCCAGCCGATGCAAGCCGCATCTTATTGGTGGAAGACATTGCCGGGCGCGGCTACACCTTGTCCGACAGCATGGCCCATCTGCAAAGCCTGGGTCACCAGCTAAGCGTATTCACCCTTGCTCACGACGCCCAGTCGCGCGTCAGGCCCGATTACGGGTTGGAAATCCCCACAGGCTACAGGGCGTGGTTTCCTTGGGAACGGGAATCCATCACACCGGCATTCGACGCCACCCTGAACCACCCCGATCGCCCCGAATACGAATATGCGTCCTGGGCCATAGACCTGGACGGCATACTGCTGATGGATTTGCCCGAAGCACACTATGCGCAGGCGCTAGAGACTACCCTGGCACGCCGCGACCAACTACCACCCAATCGGATTTTGCCTCAACTGGACTTGACCGGCGTCACCATTATTACCGGCCGCCCCGAGCAAGACCGTCTGCGCACCCAGGCCTGGCTGAACCAGCACGGTTTCCTTGGCCCGCTGGTCATGCGCAACGAAGCCCGCCACAATGCTGCACAAACGGCCGAACATAAGGCGCAGGCCATACTTGCCCGATGCCATACCCACTTTATTGAGAGCGATCCGGCCCAAGCCCTGGATATCGCCTGCCGCGCCAAAGTCGCACGCATATTGTGGTGGGACGGCCAGAAGGCGCTCATGGTCTTTGCCAACGAGGTCGGGCACTTGCTCGCCACTTGAAGCGAACACACTCGAAAACCATCATTATCAGCATGGAAAATATTGGTTAAGATGCGTTACTTGCTACGAAACTGCCCAATACGGCTCCAGCCATATCTATAAGTCCAGGAGATCCTACTTGCCTACCCCGTCCAAAATCACCTGCGTTGAAGATTTCCGCCGACTGGCCGTGCGCCGTGTCCCCAGAATGTTCTACGACTACGCCGATTCCGGCTCCTGGACCGAAACCACGTATCGTTCGAACGAAACTGATTTTCAAAAGCTGAAGTTTCGCCAGCGGGTTGCCGTCGACATTGAAAAAAGGTCATTGCGCAGTTCCATGATAGGCATAGACGTAGCCATGCCTGTCGCCATCGCGCCCACTGGCCTGACCGGGATGCAGCACGCCGACGGCGAAATTCTGGGCGCCAAGGCCGCCGAAAAATTCGGCATCCCCTTCACCCTGTCCACCATGAGCATCTGCTCTATTGAAGATGTAGCCGCCCATACACACAAACCCTTCTGGTTCCAGTTGTATGTCATGCGTGATCGCGACTTCATCGAGCGCCTGATCGATCGCGCCAAAGCAGCCAATTGCTCGGCGCTGGTACTGACCCTAGACCTGCAAGTGCTGGGCCAGCGCCATAAAGACATCAAGAACGGTTTGTCGACCCCGCCGCGCCCCACCTTGGCCAACCTGATCAACCTGGCAACCAAGCCGCGCTGGTGCATGAACATGCTGGGCACCAAGCGGCGCAGCTTTGGCAATATTGTTGGCCATGCCAAGGGGGTGGGCGACCTGTCTTCGCTGTCGTCCTGGACGGCAGAGCAATTCGACCCGTCACTAAGCTGGGAAGACATCGAATGGGTCAAGAAACGCTGGGGCGGCAAGCTGATACTCAAAGGCATCATGGACGCCCAAGATGCCCGCCTGGCAGTAGAAAGCGGCGCTGATGCTCTTATTGTGTCCAATCACGGCGGACGCCAGCTCGATGGCGCCCCTTCTTCCATATCCGCGCTGCCTGCCATTGCTCACGCGGTAGGAAAAGACATTGAAGTCTGGATGGATGGCGGCATACGTTCCGGCCAGGATGTGCTCAAGGCCGTGGCGCTTGGAGCCAAAGGCACCATGATAGGCCGCTCGTTTTTATATTCGCTGGGCGCCATGGGCGAGGCCGGCGTAACCCGCTGCCTGCAAATGATAGCCAACGAGCTCGATATCACGATGGGCTTTTGCGGCCGCACTAATATTCTGGATGTAGACCGGTCTATTTTGTTGAACGGCAACATCTTTGACCAGCCTTGAATATAGGTCTGACTAACGTGATCTAGCCCGTGCGCATCAGGTTAGCGGGCCTACCTGTTCTACCGTCCAGCGCATGCGGCCGGGTTCTTCCGCCGCAAGCGGCTCTACCGCCTGCATGGTTTGCTTGCTACGCTGCGCCAGCCGTTGATATTTTCTGGTGCCGTACGACTTGCGGGCAATTTGTTCGTCGGTCAATTCGCGCAATACCCGCGCGGGCGAACCCACCACCATGCTGCGTGGCGGCACCTCCATGCCTATTTTCACAAACGACATTGCGGCGATTATGCTGGACTCGCCAATAACGGCGTTGTCCATGACGACGGCATTCATGCCCACCAGGACATTTCGCCCTATGGTACAGCCATGCAAAATGGCCCCATGCCCTATATGCCCATCAACATCGACCAAGGTGTCGCCTCTATGGCCACCGTGCAGTACGCAGCCATCCTGCACGTTCGAGCCCTCTTTCAGCACAATGCGCCCGAAATCGCCACGCAGGCTGGCCAGAGGCCCAATATACACGCCCGGCCCTACTATGACATCGCCTATAAGCACAGCAGTGGGATGCACGTACGCGGTGGGATCGACAACGGGGGTCATACCGTCGATGGAATAAACTTTAAGCATATAAGTAGGTCTCCAGTTTTTTATGAATGATAACGCAGCTCAGGTTAATGGGGGTGGCGCTTACGCGCCTAATCTTACATCGCAACCGCTATTTGTCAGATTAAGCGCTTTCCATAATGATATATGCCGCTTCGTTAAGAAGACTGGCGCCTGAGGCGCCAACTAGAGCTTATAAGGTACGGGAAATGATTTCCTTCATGATCTCGGACGTACCACCATAAATACGCTGCACCCGACTGTCGACAAAAGCGCGGGCAATAGGATATTCCCGCATGAAGCCATAGCCGCCGTGCAACTGTAGCAGTTCGTCCACCACTTGCCCTTGCTGTTCGGTGGCGTAGAGCTTGGCAATGGCGGCCATTTCCGGTGTCAGTTGCTGATTGAAATGCAGCGTAATGCAATGATCGACAAGCACGCGGCACGCCACCGTTTTGGCTTTGATTTCGGCCAGCTTGAAGCGCGTGTTCTGGTGGTTGAAAATTGGCTGGCCAAAGGCCTTGCGATTACGTGTATAGCTAATGGTTTCTTCAAGCATGGCTTCCATCAGGGCGGGGCTACGCGATGCAACCATAAGCCGCTCTTGTGCCAGTTGATGCATGAGGTAGCCAAAGCCTTTGCCTTCCTCGCCCAGCAAGTTAGTCACAGGCACACGTACATTGTCAAAGAAGAGCTCAGTGGTATCTTGCGCCAGGAGGCCGATTTTTTCTAGCAGCGGGCCTTTGGTGAATCCCGGCATATCGGCCTCGACCACAATAAGGCTGACCCCTCTGGTGCCTTGTTCTGGATCTGTTTTACAAGCCACGATCACAATATCGGAATTCAGGCCGTTGGTGATGAAGGTTTTTGCTCCGTTCAGCACATAATAATCACCATCACGGCGGGCGGCAGTGCTCATGCTCTTCAAGTCGCTGCCTATGCCCGGTTCGGTCATGGCTATTGCGCCTATTTTTTCACCACGCGCCATTGGCGGGAGCCAGCGTTGCTTCTGTTCTTCCGTCCCGTAGGCCAGTAAATAAGGGGCTACGATATCGGAGTGCAAAGGGAAGCCTGGGCCTGACGCCACGACACGCATCAACTCTTCGATAACAACAATCGAGTGGCCGAAATCACCACCACCGCCGCCATACTCTTCAGGAATCGCAGGCAACAGCACCCCTTCGCGCCCCGCCTTGAGCCAGGTTTCGCGAGGCACGGCGCCTAGCTTTTCCCATTCGTGATGATAAGGAGCAATTTCACGTTGCACGAATTTCCTGACTTGATCGCGATACTGCTCGTGGTCTTCTCTTAGTGTGTTACGCATAATGAATGAGGATATAAGGGTTAAGGGGTAGCAGCCTGCTCGCTGTACTGCTTCATAAGCAAACGTTTATAGATTTTCCCGTTTTCCAAACGAGGCAGAGACTGCACAAAATCGACGCTGCGTGGACATTTCAGGTGGGCTATATGTTTGCGACAGTAGTCAACAAGTTCCTGCTCTAACTCTGTGTTTGCCTGGGCTTGGTCGTATAACAGCACAACCGCCTTCACTTCCTCACCGAACTCTGGATGAGGTACGCCAATTACCGCCACATCGGCAACAGCAGGATGAGCCGCCAGTAAATTTTCGATTTCTTGCGGATAGATATTGACGCCGCCCGACAAAATGAGGTCAGTGCGACGGCCCGAGATGTAAAGATAGCCATCTGCATCGACATGACCTATGTCGCCAAAACTTGCACAGCCGCTGGCATCGTAGGCAGCGGCCGTTTTGTCTGGATTATTGTGATAACTGAACGGTGGCGTACCAGAAAACCAGATATGCCCTTGCTGCCCGACAGCCATTTCCTGGCCTAGCTCGTTCTTTATGTGGATAGTCCCCAGCTTTGCCTTGCCAACCGACCCTGGGCGCGCCAACCACTCTTGGCTATCGATTGCTGTAAGCCCTATGCCCTCGGAGCCCCCGTAATATTCGTACCATACGGGACCCCACCAATCTATGATGCGGCGCTTGATATCAGGCGGACATGGCGCTGCCGCGTGAATAGCGACTTTCATGCTGGATAGATCGGCGCTGTTACGCACTGTGGCCGGCAGCGCCAGAAGACGAACCATCATTGTCGGGACCCACTGGCTAATGGTGACGCGATATTGTGCTATCAGTTGCAAACTGCGCTTGGCGTCGAAACGGCTCGCTACAATATTGCTGCCACCCCAATCAATGCAACGCATCACGCTGCGCAGCGGTGCTGCATGGTACAGCGGCGCCATGGTCAGATAGACACAGTCTCGTCCGAACTGAAAGAATTCACGCCAAACCACTGCATCGTAGCTGTCTTTAAAACGGTCTTCAAATGCAGCCATTGGCCGCTTGATACCCTTAGGCCGGCCCGTGGTGCCAGACGAATACAAGAAGTCTCGGCCCACCTTGCGTTGCGGCAGCGCACCGCCCTCGTGAAACGCCGAGAGCGCCGAATACACGGGAATGAACCCCGGCAGTGCGCTTGCCTCGTGCGCCATCAAATAACGCTGGCAATCTAGCTGAGCCGCATCGGGAATCAAGGCCGCGGTTTGCGGCGTTGCCACTACCATGCTCGCACCGCAGTCTTGCAAAATGTAGGCGATTTCTTCAGTTTGCAAATGGGTACTGACAGGTGTGTAATACACGCCGGCGCGCCGAGCCGCCCATGCCAGCGCAATAAGATCAGGCTGGTTTTCCATGACGAAGGCAATGCCATCACCCTCTTGCAGGCCCAGGCTGACCAGCCATTGGGCTAAAACATTTGCGCGGGCGTCAAGCTCACCGAAGTTGAGACTAGTTGCGCATTCGCCGTCGATCAGACAAACAGCTGTTTTCCCTGGGTCGGTGGTTGCCCAATAGGCCAATCTATCAATAGCATCGCTGTATGTATTCATGCTGCTTACAGGTTAGTAAAAGTGGATGAAAAAGACGTAGATTGAGAGAATCCATCGACGGGATATAAAGGCGGCAGCCCTAGAGCCGCTTCGATGCTCCGGGCCAGAGTGACCAGCCTCGGCCCAACGTCACCAAGAAGCTGGTCCGGTTGCAGCTCAAAGCTTGGTACTGCACAATTAAAGACATACATTTCATCGGAGTCTGGCGCGACTCGCAGCGGCACCGCAACCGCATGAATTTGACGATTCAAATCCCCGTGATTGACACAGAAACCCCGTTCTTTCAGATCTTGCTGCGCTTGTGCCAAACGCTCTTGCAGCAACAAGGACATCTCTGGGTTGCTTTGAGACAAGAGAGCCAAATATTCTTGTCTTTTTTCTTCTGGGAGCGCGCTCAGGTAGGCGCGCCCGGTGGCGGTACGAGCCAGAGAAATCCTGCTTCCCATGCTGGGACGGACTGTGACACAGCCCTTGGCCTGCGCCAGTTCGATGAACACCAGATCAAACCCCAGGCCAAGGCCAAGTGACACCTGCGCGCCTACACGGTCTGCCAGCGTCTGCATGGGCCCAAAGGCCAGTTGACGAATAGAGGTGCGCGCCAGCAATGGCGCCGCCAGGCTGGCCAACCCAGGGGCAGGCATAAAACAACCATCGGGCTCGTGATAGCGCAGCAAATTAGCATCACACAGCGCCGTCAACAGCCGAAACAACGTAGGCTTGGGCAAGCCCGTAGTGGCCATGAGTTCTTTGGCAGTCAGGCGTGACTTGTCGACACTGAATGCCTGCAGCACGGCAATGCCACGAGCCAACGCCCCGCCACTGCTTTTATCAGCGTTCATTTCAACACCACTTAATTGAGACATTTGATTCATATTTATACTAATAAGCTGAAACTATACATTTTATAATTGACTAAATCAACTTTATATAAGACACTTAGCTCACTTTTTGAGGCGAACTATGACTGATACATTGATATTTGACGCTATCCGAACTCCCCGCGGTAAAGGAAAAGCAGGTAGCGGAGCACTTTACGAAACCAAACCTATCGATTTAGTAGTTACGCTACTAAATGCATTGAGTCAGCGCAACCAGCTTGATCCCGCTCAGGTTAACGACCTGATCATGGGCGTCAGCTCTGCGGTGGGAGATCAAGGCTCCTGCCTGCCCCGTATTGCCGCGCTCTGCGGCGCCAAAGGCTGGGAACATGTTCCCGGCATTGCGCTGCAGCGATTTTGCGGGGCCGGGCTTGAAGCTGTGAATATTGCCACAGAAAAGCTGCGTTCGGGTTGGTACAACCTGATTGCGGCCGGCGGTGTAGAGTCAATGTCACGCCTCGGCCTGGGCGCCAGTGGCGGCGCCTGGATCTACGACCCAGCAACCAGTCTGCAAATCAATTACGTTCCACAAGGCTACAGCGCCGATATGCTGGCGGCTCTTAGCGGCTTCACTCGAGAACAGCTTGATGCCTTTGCCGTACGCTCACAGCAGTTGGCATCCGAGGCCAGCCAAAAAGGGCATTTCAAACGCTCTTTGGTGCCGGTGCACGACGCCAGCGGCCTGACTGTGCTTGACCACGACGAATACATCCGCGGTGACGCCACCCTGGAATCCCTGGCCAAACTGAAACCCGCTTTCGGCGGCCCTTCTGCCGTTGCCAACCATGCTGTTGCGCGCCAACGCTACCCGGAACTGGACCATGTGCAAGCGCTGCATACCGCTGGCTCGTCATCGGGCATTGTGGATGGCGCCGCAATGGTGCTGGTCGGCAACAGACAAGTCGAACAAGACCTTGGCTTGCAAGCTCGCGCACGCATTCTGGGCACAGGCCTGTGCACCGTCGAAGCCACGCTGATGCTGACTGGCCCAGTACCTGCCACGCTGCAGGCTTTAGAACGGGCGGGCCTGTCAATAGATCAAATTGACCTGTTCGAGGTCAATGAGGCCTTCGCTGCCGTCCCTCTGTACTTCGCCAAAGAGCTGAACGTTCCTTTGGAAAAAATTAACGTCAATGGCGGCTCAATTGCCATGGGCCACCCTATCGGCGCCACCGGCGCCATGATCCTGGGCACATTGCTCGACGAGCTGGAGCGCCGTCAGTTGCGCTATGGCGTTGCCACCCTTTGTGTCGCGGGCGGCATGGGTGTCGCGACGGTGATTGAACGTATTTAAGGAACAGTATCAATGCAAGCCCCTATTCATTACAACAAATCAAATGACGGCATCGTCACGCTAACGCTAGATGCGCCAGAGCAAAGCGTCAACACCATGTCCGACGCCATGCGCGAGTGCTTTTCACAATGCGTGCAGCGATTAATGGCAGAAAAAGACAGCATAACCGGTGTCATATTGACTTCGGCCAAAGCAACCTTCTTTGCGGGAGGCAATCTTCAACGCATCTACAACATACAAGCGGCTGATGCGCAAACGTTTTTTGACGCTACCGAACTGGGCAAGCAAAGCATGCGCCGCCTGGAAACGCTGGGCAAGCCTGTGGTGGCTGCGCTCAACGGCACCGCGCTCGGAGGCGGATTCGAAATTGCTCTAAGCTGCCATCATCGCATTGCCCTCGACAAACCCAAAGTACAGTTTGGCCTTCCCGAAGCAACGTTGGGCCTGATGCCTGGTGCTGGCGGCGTGGTGCGCATGACTCGTTTACTGGGTCTGGCGGCGGCACAACCCTATTTGCAAGACGGCAAACTGATGTCTCCAACTGAAGCCCTGAAGCAAGGGCTGATTGACGAGCTGGCGCAAACCCAGGAAGACATGCTGCAGCGGGCCAAAGCGTGGATACTGGCTAACCCGACGTACCAGCAACCATGGGATAGGCCTGGCTTCGTGCCTCCCGGCGGCTGGAACGACTCGCCCGCCTCCAAGCGCTGGATATCCTCAGCGGCCGCGCAGGTACGCGCCAAGACCAAAGGCTGCTATCCCGCGCCTGAAGCCATCTTGTGCGCCTCAGTCGAGGGCATGCAAGTCGACTTTGACACCGCATCCCGCATCGAGACCCGCTACTTCGTGAAGCTGGCGACGGGTCCGGTAGCCAAAAGCATCCTCAAAACATTCTGGTTTCGCGCCAACGAAATCAAGTCAGGCAAGCAGCGCCCCCAGGATGTTGCCAAATCCCAGATCAAAACCCTGGCCGTACTCGGCGCAGGCATGATGGGCCAAGGCATTGCCTATGTCGCCGCCATGCGCGGTATCGATGTATGGGTCAAGGACGCCTCCATCGCTCAAGCACAAGCTGCGCATGACCACGCAGATAAATTGCTGGCCAAGCGTGTCGAAAAAAGGGAAATCGACGAATCACAGCGGCTAGCCATTCTGGCGCGTATCCATACAGCCGAAAGCTACAACGAGCTTGCTCACGTCGACATGGTGATCGAGGCGGTACCAGAAAACCCGGCTCTTAAAGCCGATATCATCAAAACCCTAGAGCCACTACTGCGCGACGATGCCATTTGGGCTTCCAATACATCTACGCTACCCATCACAGACCTGGCAACAGCGTCGACCCGTCCCGAGCGTTTCATTGGCACCCATTTTTTCTCGCCAGTACATCGCATGCAACTGGTAGAAGTCATCAAAGGCGAAGCAAGCTCCAAGGAAACGCTGGCGCAAACGCTGGACTTCGTCATGCAGATAGGCAAGACACCTATCGTGATCAACGATAGCCGCGGTTTCTTTACCAGCCGGGTATTCAGCACATTCACTCGCGAAGGCGTGGCAATGCTGGGCGAAGGGCAAGACCCTGCAGCAATCGAAGCAGCGGCGATGTTCGCCGGATTCCCAGTCGGTCCGCTGGCTGTGCTGGATGCCGTAAGCCTGTCTTTGTCCTACAACAACCGTCAGGAAACCCTTAAGGCATACGCGGCAGAAGGTCGCCCGCTACCAGCGCACGCCGCTGATCCGGTGATGGAGCAAATGCTCGATCAATTCAACCGTAAAGGCCGTTCTGCTGGCGGGGGTTTTTACGATTATCCAACTGAAGGTCAAAAAATATTCTGGCCCGGGCTGAAGGAACACTTTCTCAAGCCCGACGCGCAAATTCCACAACAAGACAAGATAGACCGCTTGCTATTTTGCATGGCGATCGAATCCGTCCGCATTCTGCAAGAAGGCGTACTGGAAGCCGCAGGTGACGGCGATATCGGGTCAGTAATGGGCATAGGGTTTCCTCGCTGGACGGGCGGCGTATTCCAGTTTTTGAATCAATATGGTTTAACGAAGGCGGTCAAAAGAGCCCAGTATCTCGCTGAAAAATATAGCCATGATCGATTTTCACCCCCCGATCTGCTGCTGAAAATGGCGAAGGCCGAGAGTTCTTTTTGATTTACCTTTAATTTAGAGACATTCATGCAACAAAAAAGAAAATTCCTGGGTGCTGTCTGCGCTATCGCAGTCTCATTGTCGTTACCAATGTCGGCATGGGCCGACTCAAGCTTTCCGAGTCGTGCGATCAAACTTGTTGTGCCCTATGGCGCTGGCGGCACCATAGACCTGATGGCCCGCGTTATTGGCCCCAAGCTTACTGAAGTACTCAAGCAGCCAGTAATCATTGAAAATCGGGCTGGTGGCGGCACCACCATAGGAGCAGACTACGTAGCGCGTGCCGATGCTGATGGCTACACCATCTTTATGGGATCAAATGCAGCCTTCACGATCAGCCCTCAGCTCCTGCCTAAAATCCCCTATTCTCCACTCGAAAGTTTTGCCGCCATCGGCACCGTGGCTTCTTTTCCCAACTTAATCCTGGTCAAGCCTGATTCGCCTTACAAAACACTGGGCGATATCATTCAAGCAGCCAGGAACGCGCCCAACTCTTTATCGTATGCAACCTTTGGCATCGGCAGTACAGCCGAGATCACGGGTGAAGCGATCAAGGCTGCCGCCAAAGTGGATATCCCGGAAATACCCTACAAAAGCGGTGCACAATCCGTCCAGGCAATCCTGGCCGGCGAAGTCGACTACGGATTTGATACCGCGGTAGGCTCTGTACCACGAGTCAAAAACGGTCAATTACGTGCCATCGCTGTCACTTCCGCCCAGCGCTATGCCGCATTGCCTGACGTGCCTTCGATCACCGAGGCCGGGTATCCCGATGCTGAAGTGATAGCTTGGGTTGGGGTCTTTACACCGGCAGCCACACCGGCACCCATACAAAAAGCGTTGGCTGACGCCTTCCAGGCAGCTTCCGCCAACCCCGAGTTGAAAGAGCGGTTCAATCAAATGGGGGTTGAAGTCAAATTTGTGGATGGCGACCAAACCATGAAAAACCTGAAAATCGAATATGAGCGAGTTGGGAATGTGCTCAAGCAGGCGAATATCAAGCTTGACTGATCACCCTCATCCGGTGTGAGCTTACGTCATTTCTTGACTATTTCACCTTGAATCGGGTTATGCGCTTCTAATCCGACTGGCATTTAAGGTTTTCGTAGGTCGGATTCGCGCCGCCAGGCGCGTAATCCGACAAACAACATAAGCGCCACTCCAAACCCCTAGACTAGGACATATACCAATTTTAATGAATATGATTTCAGAGTAGCTTACGTCTGTAAATAATGATTTTCGACTCTTAGGGGCTATTTTGAAGCTACTCGCCAAACTTTCAGTTTTGTCTGTTTTTATTCTAAGCCAAAGCTTGATCATGCAAGCAGCAGTTGCCAAAACCAACGATTTCCCAAACAAATCATTGACATACATTGTTCCATTTCCACCAGGGGGCCCAACTGATGTTGCTGGACGGGTGCTGGCTGATGCATTAGGTAAACAGTTAAAGCAGACCATAATCGTAGAAAACAAATCTGGCGCCTCTGGGTCAATCGGTATCAATCAAATGATCCGGAGCAAGCCCGACGGTTACACAATAGCCGCCCTGGGAGCCCCAAGCCTGACTGCTCCTTTTATCTTGCTTCAACCACCCTACGACCTGAGACATGATGTCAAATCGATTGGCATTGCCTATGTGACCCCTTTGGTAATCGTGGTCAATCCTAAAATCAATCCTGACATTGTTGATCTGAAATCACTGGCTCAAGCCGTTCAAAGTCGTAAAGCTGGCATGAACTACACAACGGCTGGTATCGGCAGCACCGCTCACCTTGCAATGGAACTCATTAGAAAAGACTTGAAACTTGACATGACGCACATTCCGTTCAGGGGAAGCGCCCCAGGAGTTACTGCGGTACTGGCAGGTGATGTCGCTCTTATGTATTCCGATTTAGTGGCGGTGCTTGCACAGATCAAGGCCGGCAATTTACGTCCTATTGCTGTCAATACAGATGAGCGCCTCGAGGAATTACCCGATACGCCAACCTTAAAAGAGCAAAACATGCAGGCTGCCAAGGCAGTATCATGGGCTGGCTTACTCGCACCGAAAGATACACCAGACAGCACGGTGAAGATTCTATCTGATGCCTTGAAGGTTGTGCTTAATGACCCTGCCGTGAAAACTCGCTTAAAAGCAGTCGGTGCGTACCCAAACTACACAGACTCAAAAACAATGCAGCAAACAATCGATCAAGATTCCACTATTTGGGCCGGAGTTATTAAAGAAAATAACTTACGCCAGCAAAACTGATCGCTTATTGAAAACTGTAGCTGACCAGGCAACGCATTCGAATTCAAACGGCGCACCATGGCCTCGTGGTGCGCGCAATTCGAGGTAGCGACGAAGAGCGCGCAAAGAACGAGTTGCAGAAAAATATTGAATCTATACGCGGCAAACTGCCCGACGTGCTTGTCGAACGCATAGAGATACCTGGCATACCCGTCGAAACTCCTGATCTTGCTGCCGTAACAGCCCTTATCCCGGCAGCAGAGGTAGCTGCACTTGATAGTGACCCACGCGCCACCACGAGTGTGCCTGGCGCTGCGCAACCTCCAAGATCAGACAAAGTTGAAGCTCGTAAAAACCTGCATGAAATAGGGTTGACATACCACTCGCAAGCTCAATTTATTGACGCGATCAAACGTAATGATGAATTAGCTGTTGAATTATTCATAAGTGCTGGCGCTGTCAATCCTGACGCGGCGGGCAAAGACGGAAAAACACCACTTCAACTTTCAAAAAGCGAAAAAATTACAATGCTGCTTGAAGGAAAGCAACCAGTAACAGCACTAACCCCGTCGCCATCCGCTGAACGTCCGGGCTTACAAGCAGCTTCTGCCACTACGGCATCTGTTGACTTCACTAAAATTCCTGCTGATCATTTGGCCGATTTTGACAATGAAATCGCTAAATTGAATCTTAGCAATGAACAAAAGCTAATAATGCGCACCAGATTTGCGCAACAGTACTTGCAAACGAAAAGACTAGCTGACGCGATTAATTGATAAGAAATTTGCTCAAACGCCTGCTTTGTTCTCGTCAATCTGGTGCAACAGGCGTCGTCAATGCAAGTGAGCCCTACACGATGTTCAGCGACAGTTAACTTGGCCGGTTGATCTGATAGGGTTCGACAAAGCAAATCAAAGGATATGCCGCGTCGGGCCAACGAACTTGCACTGACTCCAAGACCCGCGAATATCTGGCCGGTACAAAATCATGCTTTGGGTGGCGGGACCACACCCAACTGCATCATCAGCCCAAGCGTATCCATGATGATGCGTGTTTCCTTGATTTTGCCGCCTTCGAGACGGTCAATGACCATACCCGAAACCGTTACTAGTCGTTCGGTAGCAGGAACGCCAAGGAATGTCCCGCGATGCGTACCTGTCCACTCAAAACGTGACAGCACCTTGTCACTTTCAGAAATCTGCTCTCGTATTACCCAGTGCATATCAGGAAACGCCGCGCGCAAACCGCGCAACACGCCTTTCAATCCTTCAAGGCCGGGCCCTTGGCCAGGAAGCGGAGCTTGCTCTACCATATCCTCCCAGAAGAACTGGCCGGCAGCATCGATTTTCCCCTGATTCAGAACTTCCTCAATGAATTGGCGGACGACGTGACTATTACTTTCCATGTTCAATGCCTCCGGTTGAATTGTTTGATGGCGTGGACGCAATGACATTGTATGCATAAGAAAGTAGCACTCACCAATCTGAGTGTCCGCAGTGGGCAAAATCCTCGATTGTCCGTTCTTGGCCGAATACCGACACGGCAGGATTCAGCCCTGCGCGGTCAAAAGCTCTGGCGATGTCGCCCAACGCTGCCGCCAACAGCGCTGGCTTCCTCTATTACAACCTGAAGGTAGGCGGCGCATTCCAATGCGTCATCAATGCGAGTATGCTTGAAAGCCGGTTTTCACATAATATCAACCGCCCATCGCAAGTCTAAATCAAGCCTGAAAAGGAACTCATTATGACAAGTAATACTAGGGAACCGGAAATCATTCGGCTCGGTAAACTGGAGATTCGCTATCTACATAGCACAGAAGCTGACGCGAGCAGCCTGGGCTCATTCGAGCTGACCGTCCCCCCAAACGCTAACGTTCCACCACCGCATCGCCACGCCAACAACGACGAATACGTGTATGTGCTTGACGGCATACTGCGCTATACGGTCGATAACGTGACACGCGATTTGGGTCCGGGCGACTCGATGTTTACCCCGCGCGGCGGGGTGCACGCTTTCAGTAACCCGCACAGTATTACCGCACGGGCACTGGTTGTGCAAACTCCCGACATCGGCCCACAATACTTTCGCGATATCGGCGCCATTGTGAACGCGGGCGGTCCGCCAGACAAAGAAAAATTGTTTGACGTCATGGCCCGTTATGGCCTTACGCTTCCAGGCTGACATCCTGCCTAGGTTCGAGACTGTGCGAAACCCTCGTGCTCGGTGTGAATAGTTTCAGATAGAATTTCCAGGCATAGTGAATGGGCATTCAATATGCCTGGATATATCACAGGCCAAGATATGCATAAGGCGCCCTCTACCCGACAGTTCACGGATTTCGTCCCTGCGTTCGCGCACCGTAGCGAGACGAATGTTTACCTTGTCAGATCCCTTGCTACGGTACACACCCACCTGACGCAGCTTCTTTTTCCAGGGTATATGACGGGCTATGTACTCCGCTCATCCCAACACCTCCAAATATACCCCGTTACGTACCCTGCCTAAACGTTGGCTTTGATTGGATAGTCTCGGACACCGGCAGAAGCAACGCACAGGGAAAATGCTTATAAATCAAAGCAAGAAACGAAAAAATCTGCCCACTTGGAGAGCTTGGAATCGTGCCAAACCAACTACTGGTGGAGACGGAGGGATCCAATCTGTTTCTGAGAATTTCTTTATAGATCAATAAACTATTAAATATGATCTGACACGTTGTGTACAAGCATAGTGTACAAAAAATGCACCTACATTTAGTATTACTACGCGCTGCCCGTCTACACAAGTTGCGCTGTTAAGCACCTTAGAGCCCGCAGCTACAGGCGTGTTCAATTGTGCTTGTACAATCGAACACGCCCGCCCAGCAGGCCCGTACTCTTGTTTTTATCGTTTTCAATACGTAATGCACAATGGCGCATGACCAATTTTGACCTAAAACCTGTGGCAGCCTCTGCCACATGCGACGGCGCCCTGCCAGCCATCGTACTGGAGTTGCTGCAAGCCAGCCAGCAACTCATCGGCATCTTTGACCAACACGATATCCTACGTTTTGCTAACTCAGCCTTCGTGCAAACCTTCCACCGGCACCCCGACGGAAGCAGCACCTGGGTGGATCTGCTGCGCGACAACTACCGGCACCGGCGCGGCTCCTTGATTAACACGCAGGACTTCGAGGCCTGGCTGGCCTCGGCTCGCTCACGCCGCGGCAAAGAACCTTTTCGCGCCTTCGAGTTCGACATCCATGGCGGCCGCTGGTTCTGGATGACCGAAACCACGCTGGCCAACGGCTGGATGCTGTGCGTGGCCAGCGACATCACCACCCTGCACCAAGATGGCCGCAGCCTGCGCCAAACGCGCGACTTGGCCCTGCGCACTGCTCAAACTGACACCCTGACCGGCATCAGCAACCGCGCCCACATCAGGCAGCTGACCGATGATTTCATCGCCCAGAGCCAGCCCTTTGTGCTGGTGCTGCTGGATCTGGACCACTTCAAGAGCATCAACGATACCTACGGCCACCCTGCAGGCGACGAGGTGCTACGCGATTTTGCGCGCCACTTGCAGGCGTGCACCCGGCGCGAAGACAGTTGCGCCCGTGTAGGCGGCGAAGAGTTCATGATGTTGCTACCCGACGTGGACATGGCTCAGGCACAGGCCATCACGCAGCGCCTGCTGACTGGTGTGCGTACCGCCCGCCCCCTGGCTGACGCCCCCGAACAAGGCTACACCACCAGCGCCGGCCTAGCCCGGCACCGCAGCGGGGAATGCTTCACCGGGCTCTACCGCCGCGCCGACCAGACTCTGTACCGCGCCAAGCGAACCGGGCGCGACCGGCTAGTCTGCGACGACGCGTAGAAGCGGGGGCTCACGCGTTGACGCTCGGATGCTTACGACAAGCCTACGCTGCCCGCCGTACTCGAACGGGTCGATGAACGCCGCGTGCGTCTGATGATTCAGGAAGGCAAATACCATCAAGTCAGGCGCATGTTCGCGTCCCTGGGTAACCACATGCTTATCTTGCACCGTGAACGTATCGGCTCAGTGGCCCCGGATGCAGACTTGCAACCGGGAGAATCGCGTTACCTGACACCTGCCGAGGTGGCTGATCTTGCCCAGATCGGTGACGGCGGCAACGATATGCCAGCCTGACGGAATCTTCGTTTTAATTTGCAGTTTTATCCCAGTAGACGGCGTCCATTGGACTTAGCACGCCCCAAATACCCAGCGGTACGTTTTGTAACTTTTTATCGTAAATTGTCGTGATGGGCACTTCGAACAGGAAAGTAACTGGCACATCCTTGTTGATGATTTTCTGAAATTCGCTGTATAGCGCTTTCCTTTGCATTTGATCGCTTTCTGCTGCCGCAGCCTGTAATAATTCATCCACCTTGGGATTCACATATCCTTCAGTATTGGAATAAATTACCCCCTTACGAATATTGGTCGACATATATGTGCGTGCCACGCCGATAGTCGGGTCGCCATAGTTGTACGCGGCAGTTATGCCCATATCAAAATCCCAGTTTGATATGCGCTGAGCCCAGGTGGAAAAATCAGGGGAGGGTCTTAGTTGCACGTCTATCCCTATTTTTTGCAATTGCGGCTTCATATATTCTGCAACGAGTTGGTAATGGTCACGGTTCGCTGGAGTCCAGTCCATTCGAGTAGTGAAGCGGATACCCTGCGCATTTGGCTTGAGGCCAGCTTCGTCCAGTAATTTATTTGCTTTGGCAAGATCGAGATCGTAGGGATTTTGGTCGGGTTCAAAGAAGGGACTCTCGGCGGCTATCGGGCCGATGGCTTGTCGCGAAATCCCCCGATGTAGCTTAGTGCGGATAAACTCTTTGTCAATCGCATAGGCAATGGCTTGTCGGACGCGAACGTCGCTAAACGGCGCTTTGCGCATATTGAATTCGAGCCAGTAAAGCGGACCTATGCCTTGGTATCCGCTTTGCGTCACCGTCAACTTAGGGTTTTCTTGGAGCCGCTTTATCTCTTGCAAGCTTATGGGCGAAAAACCGCTCAATTGCACATCTCCCCGGCTTATTGCCAGCGCTTGCGCGTTGCGGTCGGCAATGATGACAAAGACCATGCTATCCAGATAGGGGCGACCGGGTCGAAAGAACTTGTCGAAACGCTCTAGCCCGGACTTTTCATCAGCAACCTTGCTAGTGTGATTTCTGGGTGATGATGTGACACGGTTCGTTGTGATGGGAGAACGGCGGTATTTGGGATGTGTTTTTAGCGCCACAGGCGTAATTCCCCC
>JACCER010000022.1 GCA_013416445.1 Alcaligenaceae bacterium | reverse complement strand
GGGTTTCAGTGGTACGATTTGGCATAGGCAATCCCGTTTGGTTGTGGAGTCGAATACCAGTAACCATAAGCCTTTGGCACGGGATTGCCTACCCCTCTCTACAACAATAATGAAATTTCCGGGCTAGACGGCATGATGGCCATTGCTGCACTGGTAGAGCATGGGTTAGGAATATCATTACTGCCCGACTGGGCTCCGATGTGGCGTAGCGCTCTAAACATTGCACGTATTCCTCTGCCTTATATGACGCCGATACGCAAAGTTGGGGTAATTTGGAATAGACGCAGCCCTCGGGCGACGCTAACTCAAACGATACTGGCTGCCCTAACAGAAATTGCACACATGAATCAAACGACTGGAAGGCAGAGGTCGTATTGAAGAGCATCGACTGAATGTAGAACGCCTGGTGCGGCACCCAGATACTTAATGCCTCGTCCTCCATCCCTCATCTCTCATCTCTCTCTATCCATGTTCAAAATTTAGCAGTTCATATACCGAAGAATAGTGCCTAGAGAGGCGCCGCCGGTCAATCAAAGTCTCCTTTGGGTCGAGGCTGTGTGAAAACGCGAAAAAGTCTCATTTTCGGGAGTAGCAAAACCATTCCCGATTACGCAATCGTCGAACCTAGATCGATCTGGGAGGTCGAGTTTCAAGTCAGCCCGTTCACGATTGAGTTTTCACACAGCCTCGCTCGAAAGCAGCCACCCTCCTGCCTCTCTCTTTCACCATAAATCATTATTGAAGGATATAACATGGCCACTTGCAACCTATCCATGGTGCAGGGCTGAGCACAGGTTTCATTTCAAAAATTTTAGAATGAAACTACGCCAAACGGCATCAAACAACATCAAACTGACACGTTTTTAGAATAAGATTTGGCCGAAAACCCGCATAAACATCGACTTCGATCAGGGGACTGTCACGCCGGAGGTCGTGGGCTCAAGCTCCGCTGCGCCTAGCACTCCATGGTGGCCCTAGGCCTGTTCTATTGATTCGTGATGCGCAACACACTACAATCATTCTATGATCAAGAGTTTTCGGCACAAAGGCCTTCGTCGGCTGTTCGAGACAGGCAACGCATCCGGCGTTCAAGTAAGCCATGCCAAACGTCTTCGTCTACAACTGTCCGCCCTTGATACGGCTCAGGCTATCGAAGACATGGACATCCCAGGATTTAGGCTCCATCCCCTCAAGGGCGCAATGAAAGACCGCTGGTCAATTACTGTCAACGGAAACTGGCGTATTACCTTTGCTTTTGAAGACGGAAATGCCTATGTGCTGGACTATAAGGACTATCACTGATGAACATGCACAATCCCCCCCACCCTGGTGAATTTATCTCCGGCATCTACCTTGAACCCAACAATATCAGCGGGCGCGAACTCGCTCAAGCACTTGGCGTAGCCGCCTCTACGCTCAGCCGAGTCCTCAACGGTACGTCTCGTGTCACACCTGAAATGGCGCTTCGCCTTTCCAAGGCACTTGGGCGCAGTCCGGAAAGCTGGCTGTCTATGCAGGACGCTCATGACCTGTGGCTCGCTCGCCAGCGTGTTAATTTGCAAGGTGTCGACAAACTCCAATTTGCCATGGCCTAGTATCCTTGGTTTACAACTATCATGATGTCAGTATCCAAACCAGTCGTGCAAGAAGAAATCACCGGATGCGGAATTGCGTCGGTCGCCAACATTTTGGGCAAAACATATCCAGAAATGAAGGCCATCGCTAGTGCCATGGGTATTCATGCCTCGGATAAGTCACTGTGGTCGGACACCCAGCATGTTCGACGCATGTTGTCACATGCCGGCGTTGAAACGTCCAAAGATGAAATTCCGTTTGCATCCTGGGATGCATTACCCGATCTGGCATTGTTGTCTATCAAGCACTACCAGGAAGAAGGCAAAGACTTCTGGCATTGGGTTGTGTTCAAACGTGTGAGCGGCCAATCTTTTGTTCTCGATTCAGCCAGCTATCTGCCATGCAATATCCGCTACGATTTCGACGCCATGCAGCCCAAATGGTTTATCAAGATCAAACATGCGCGTTAATTGTGAGTCGGCTGGCCGCTTAGGGCCAATTTGAAACGCTAGTGAGTCTTCACTCGGCCAAAAGCGATCCCTCTGGAGCCTCATCACTTCATGTAGAGTGAATGGCCCTGCAACTGCGAGAGTGCTAAGCCAACGACACGCGCCTTCTCAGCCAAAGCAAAGGCGGCCCAGTCGCTACTTTTGTGCAGATCGATGATACACTCGAGCAGTCCGGTATGGACGACGACGCGAGCTGTATCCGTGCCGCTCGCGCCTTCTCAAGCAAAACAAAAAAGAGGCAATCCATGCATTACATCATCCAGATTCTCGCCGCCATACTTACCGGCACAGCCATTGGCGCCATACTGGGCCAGCGCAACACCTTTCTTCTTATCGGCTCCATCATCGCGATAGCGCTGGGGGTATACACCATCGCCACCGCATCCTGGGTACCGCTGGTAGTAGGAACCGCCATTTTTCTGTTGGCCCAGGCAACGCAACGCGACCCCGCCGCACAAACCAAATAAAGCATGCCTGACGGCGGCCAGAACAGATATCGTTACAATGCCAGGGTGTTCCACATCAATGTATCAGGATGACTTATGGATGCCGATTTCTGGCTCGAACGATGGCGCGATGGCCGCACTTTCTTTCATCAAAGCAAGATCACCCCTTTGCTGCAAAAATACTGGCCTTCGCTAGCGCTGCCCAAAGGCAGCCGGGTGCTGGTTCCGCTTTGCGGTAAATCACTAGACATGATCTGGCTGGCGCAACAAGGCCATTATGTGCTGGGTATAGAACTCTCCCAACTTGCCATAGATCAGTTTTTTACAGAAAACAATCTGCAGCCTCAAATCCACGAGTCCACATTGGGCCGCCATCACGTTGCGGCCAATATCGAACTGATTTGCGGTGATATTTTCGCACTGGACGCCACCACTCTGGGCGAATGTATCGGCGCCTACGACCGCGCCGCTCTCGTCGCCCTGCCGCACGATATGCGCGAACGCTATGTAAAGCATGTGTATGGGCAATTGCCAGACAGCTATCGAGGGCTGTTGCTTACTCTGGATTACGAGCAAGGCCAAATGGAAGGCCCGCCCTTTTCAGTAGACGAGGCAGAGGTACGCGCTCTGTATCAAGGCCACTCCACGATTACAGTCATGGATCGGCGCGATATCCTGACCAAAGAACCCAAGTTCGCCGAACGCGGCCTGACGCGGTTGGACACGGTGGTATACGGCTTAAACGGAATGGCGCGTGCTTAGTGTTGTTTGTCGGATTACGCGCCTGACGGCGCTAATCCGACCTACGAAAATCTTAAGTAAGTGCCATTCGCACTATTAGAAAAACAAACAACAAAGACATTACACAAGCATTACGTTTTAGTAATTAAACTCAATAAAACATGCTTGCATCCATCAACACCCACCCAAGGTAAAGGCTCAAATCAACCATCAACGATCATTAACATGATTATTGAGGCTTCTTGAGGGAACGCGTGTGCGGTGATATCGTGCCCGACATCCAGGCTGGCATGCGGTTGGGTCCCGACCGTTTTCAGCGATGCCTGCCACTTCAAGCCCCCCTCCGCATCGCCCTTAACGTTGGAAAAAAAAGCAATGTGGCACTGTTTAATTATTGAAGATGATCGCGAGAACGCCCGTTATATCGCCAATGGCCTGATCGAAATGGGTCATGTGGCCGTCGTGTGCCACGATGGGGTCGAAGCTTTGCAAAATGCCATGAAGCTGTCGTGGGATGTGATTATCCTGGACCGCATGCTGCCCAATAACATCGACGGCCTATCCATACTACAAACCTTGCGCTCCCTGGGGAAAAAAATGCCAGTCCTGGTATTGAGCGCTTTGGCTGCGGTCGACGATAGGGTCAATGGCTTTAAGGCCGGCGGCGACGACTACCTCGTCAAGCCCTTTGCCTTTTCCGAACTGATCGCCCGCCTCGAGGCTCTGATAAAGCGCACGCGGGCCGACGACCAACTACGTGAACTGCGCGTGGCCGACCTGACCGCCAACCTGGCCACGCGCAAGGTAGAGCGCTCTGGGCTAGCCATCGCCCTGCAACCGCGCGAGTTTCGCCTGCTGATTTATCTGTTGATGAATGCGGGCAGCGTTGTCACGCGCACCATGCTGCTGGAGGCAGTCTGGGACTACCGCTTCGACCCCCAGTCAAATGTCATTGACGTGCAGGTAAGCCGCTTGCGTCGAAAAATAGATAACGGCTTTGCATCAGCGCTCATCCACACCGTGCGCGGAGCCGGATACATGCTGACCGACAAAGGCGCAACCGACACCAACGTATTAATCCCGGCATGATCGCCGCCGTCAGGCAGTCTTGCCAACGCCTGTGGAACTCCATTTCCTTTCGCCTGACGTTGAACTACGGCCTGCTTGCCATACTGACCACGCTGACCCTGGTTATTTTCATTTACTTTCAGGTCATGGATGCGCTGCGCACGCAATACTACCGGCAAATCAACACCTCGGCACAACGCCTGACTGTTGTATTTGAAGAAGGCGGCCGCGCCGAACTGATCAAGGCCATAGAGCTGACCCTTTCCGACCGGATCGATTCCGAGAGAGAGGTCTATTTATTGCTCGATGAAAACAGTCACAAGCTGGCTGGAAATCTGGATGCCCTGCCCGCTATCCCCGCCAATGGCACCGGCATTTTTGAAACCAGTACCATTCAAAATGGCGAATCAACCACGGGGCACCTGACTATCCGCCACCTTCCCGATGGCCAGACCTTGCTCGCAGGTCACGATCTGAGCGAAATCGGCGATATCACCGCACTCATCTTACCTGACCAAACCGTAATCTTGTTGTCACGCTCAAACAGGCTGTTTAAATCTAGAATCCCCGGCTAGAGCAATGTCGCGATTCAGGCTGATAACCCTGGTACTCGCGGCACTGAATTTGACCAACAACATAGGTGGGGCATGAGACGACTTACAAACAAACGCGAGCTATATTCAGCAGGGCTGATGATGCTTATTGGCATAGGCACAGCCATAGGCAGCCTGGACTATGGCCTGGGAACCCTGGCGCGCATGCAACCTGGGTACTTCCCCTTTTTGCTGGGCCTGTTGCTGATAGGTATCGCCGCCCTGATTATCGCAACGCCAACGGACGAAGAAAAAACGCAGAGCGAAGCGCCTGCGGGTTCGCATTATCGCCCCTGGTGCTTTGTAACAATCGGCGTCATTGCCTTCATGTTGCTAGGCAAATGGGGCGGACTGGTGCCGGCGACTTTCTCCCTCATCCTTATATCAGCCCTGGGTGATCGCACCAACTCCTTCAAGGCCAGTCTCGCATTGGCCGCTGGCATGACCGCCATGGCTGTCGTGGTATTTCATTACGGCATGCAAATGCAGTTTCCGTTATTTACGTGGGGTTAAGTCATGCTAGATAATATTATTCTGGGCTTCGCCACGGCCCTGACATGGAATAATCTGTTTTATTCATTCATAGGCGTTTTTGTCGGCAACCTGATCGGCGTACTACCCGGCATTGGCGCCCTAGCCGCCATTTCCATGCTATTGCCCATTACCTACGCACTCGAACCCGCTGGCGCACTCATGATGCTGGCTGGTTTGTACTACGGCACCAGCTACGGCGGGGCGACTACATCAATACTGCTGAACCTGCCAGGCACCGCATCACATGCTGTAGTTTGCGTCGACGGCAACCCCATGGCTAGGCAGGGACGCGCAGGATCGGCACTGTTTATGGCCATGTTCGGCTCTTTTCTGGGCGCCACCAGCGGCATCATCTTGATGATATTTTTCAGCCCTTTGCTGTCGGAAGGCGCCTTTCTATTTGGGCCAGCCGAATACTTTGCGCTGATGCTGCTAGGCTTGCTGGCCGCCTCCACGCTAACAACTGGCTCGCCACTGAAAGGCGTGGCCATGGTGCTGGTTGGCCTGATCTTTGGCGTTATCGGCACCGACGTCAATAGTGGCGTGGCGCGTTTCTCTTTCAACGTATCCGAACTGCAAGACGGCCTTTCCCTGGTGGCACTCGCTATGGGCCTGTTTGGCATTGCCGATGTACTCGCCAACGCCGGCATGCTGGGCGAAAGCAACATGGTTACCAAATCAAAAGTAACCGCGCGCTCAGTCAGGCCAGCCAAAGGCGAAATCAGGCAATCCATGCCGGCCATCGGGCGCGGAGCCGGAATCGGCGCTTTCTTCGGAATCCTTCCCGGCACAGGCGGCACGATAGCGTCATTCATGTCTTATGCTTTTGAAAAGAAAATATCCAAGACACCAGAACGTTTTGGGCATGGCGCCATCGAAGGCGTGGCAGGGCCCGAATCGTCCAACAGTTCAGCGGCCATCACAGCTTTCATTCCGACCCTGACCCTGGGTATTCCTGGCGATGCCGTCATGGCCTTGATGCTGGGCGCAATGATGATACATAACATCCAGCCCGGGCCGCAGTTGATGGTAGAGCACCCCACCCTATTCTGGGGCCTGATAGCCAGCTTCTGGCTGGGCAACTTGTTGCTGCTGGTATTGAACATTCCGCTGATCGGCATGTGGGTCAAGCTACTGTCGGTCCCCTACCGCCTCATCTACCCGGCTGTCCTGTTCTTTATCTGCATAGGCGTCTACAGCGCAAACAACAATCTGTTTGACGTGGGAGTTGTGCTGGCCGTGGGCGGATTCGGCTATGTGGTGTCCCGCCTGGGATTCGAGCCTGCGCCATTATTGCTGGGCTTTGTGCTGGGGCCCATGATGGAAGAAAACTTCCGGCGCGCCTTGCTGTTGTCGCGCGGTGACATGATGGTATTCATGACCCGCCCGATTAGCGGCGTATGCATGGGGATCGCCTTCCTGATGATTGCCATGGTTGCCTACCGGCGCCTGCGTCCCAAGCGCCCACTAGCATCGGCGCCTGCCGCCGCTTAAACGCAGATTCTCCGGAACCTTTCCGGAATTTCACGGCCAATTCGCTTATGCAGCTGCGAGTTGGCCGTTTTTGTTGGAATAAGCATGAACGCTATCGAAGCGGTGAAGTTTGTTTGTCGGATTACGCTACAACCATACCTGCCACAGGTGCAATCCACCCTCCACAAAAAACTCAGACCCCGCCCCTGAACATATCGATCAAGCGCCGGTCGCGCTTGGTTGGCCGCCCAGCCGTCAAGTCATGCGCCGGCTCGGGTGCAAGGCGCCTCATTTCAAAGGCCTGCTCGCGCGCAACCACGCTTTCCGAGGTTTCTTCATAAAGCAAGCGGGCCACCGGTGCCGGTCCGCGTACAGGACTTATCCCACGCACATGTACATGCATGGGCGGGCTATCTTTATGCAGCGAAATCAAGTCACCAGGCCCCACCTCGCGCGCCGGCTTGGCTGGCTGGCCATTCACCTGCACCCTGCCTTTGCCCACCTCTTGCGCGGCAAGGCTGCGAGTCTTGTAAAAACGTGCAGCCCAAAGCCATTTATCCAGCCTGATTTTTTCCGTCATAGATTATCCTGTTCATTCAGGACAATTATACAAAGCTGCCTCATTTCTCGGACTATGCCTACGGCTTGTAGCGTTGTTTTGTCGGATTACGTGCTTCGCGCCAATCCGACCTACGCACTGCCCTCGATGGCAAAGAAGGCGGTGTATACCAGGCGCTCTGCAACAACGCGGCGCATATTTGCCCCGCCCAGGCCCGTTTCCCGCAGGCTGCGGTCTGTGTAGTAGCGCTCGTATTCCCTGACGACAACACGCGCAGGACGATTGCCAGCGTTTGGCCACGCCAGTTCGGTCTCCCATATAACAGGGTCTAGAAGCAGTTGGGAATAAGGGGGCACAGGATGCTTGACCACATCCAGCACCGTATGTTTTGCAGCATCTTTTATCGCTTCCCTTACAACAAAATTCAGCCCACTACCCTGCCTCGACATATTCGATGCCAGCACGGAAACATCAGTCCATGCCAGGTCACTGTCCGTGTCCGGGTCGCGCGTCTGCAGCACCAGTTCGACTTTATTACGGCCTGCATCATGAAGCGGCGCCGCCACTGGCCCCGCCGGTATATCCAGGTAGGCCATATCGTCAGCATGCTGCATGGGGCCATAATCAGGCACGCGCCCCCTCAGGGTAAAGCCAAGTTTCGCCCCTTTGCGCTCGAACAAGGCTTGCCGCTGTGGCAGCACCTGGGCAAAGTCGGCCAACACCACCCGGGAAACTTTGGCGCCATCGATGGCATTAGGCTGATAACGCACCAACGCCAGGCGCACAAACGGCATATAGCTTTTACCCGGATCAAGCTCGATATCGCAATACCACTGGGCACGCTGTGCATCCCAATGCACGCGGTGACCCAGAATATTCACCCTGTAAGTGGGCTGCTCCAGCAGCGGCACGTTTTGCGCGTAAGCAACGCGCGCGGGAAAGTCGGTGCCGGTAATACTTGGCTTGGTCAATTCCGTATCCCAAAAAGGATCCAAGCCCCATTGCGTCACCAATGACTGCAAGGGGCCTGGAATATCGGCAAACCGGCCACCATTACCCAAAATGACCACCCCCAACAGCTCACCATTGCCGGACGAAAACCACGGACGATCCAGCCAGACACGCAGGCCATTACCTCTGCGGATGCTGTTCAGCCCGCTACTAGCGCTAGGTGTTTCATGCCAGAGAAAAGTGGGCAAGACGTACAACAGCACGGGTTCGTCTGGTGGCGCGCTTGCTGGCACCACACTGTTTGCCGCTGCGCCAGTGCTCTGGACCAGCACCGGCGCACCGGGATCGTCATTGGCCCCTGCATTGACCAGAGGGCCGCCGGCAACCGGCCCCAGGCGCGTGACATTTTCAGACTGCTCGTAAAGCGCAGCCGGCAGGTACTCACGAAACCGGGTCGTTGCACGCAAGCGATAGCGTATCAATCTGAATTTGGTATCGCCGAACTCATGCCTGTCGCCACGCGCCCGGTCAGTGCTGCCACCCGGAACCTGTTGATCATTGATTGCCCCGCTCAAGGTAAAAAGATTCCGGCTATTTTCAGCCAGCGGAATTTCACCCAGCATGCCGCGCGAGGTCTGTCGTTGCGGCCCTGCGGGATTTTCAGGATCGTCCACCCAGTCATCCCATTCAGCCTCGATCTCGATTTTCCCTGTGCTGGGCCCATGCAGACGCACATTGGCTTGCAAGCCGGCATACACATCACCCGCTGCCCGTTTTACGGCCAGCTCCAGCAATTCTGGCTCGCATACTGGTTGCTGAGTCGCATGCACCAGCACCAACCGCCTGTAGGGGGTAATCATCCAGTGGCAACCCAACTGGACCAGATAACGGAAGCGATCACCCGCCCCCTGCGCCTTCGCCCATTCCAACATACCCATGGTATCGAGCAGATCGCCATGTACAAAACTTGAGTAACGCAAGCGTACTATCTGGCCTTTTGAAACAAACAAGGTCAGCACCCGTTCGCCAGGATCCCACTTGGGCAGACCATCGTCGGCATATTGCGCCTGGCAGGGCGGATCGGTAAACTTTTCCTTGCGCTCGGCAAGAACAATACGCAAGCCCAGGGTATTGGGCCATTTATCGTCGTATCCAACCATTAACACGAGCTCTTCATTGGGCGCCCTGATGACCCAGGCTTGTGGGCCCAAAATCATGGGCTCGGTGACTCCCGGCAGAGCATGGCCTTTTTCGGCGCGCAACGCAAAGCCGCCAGCGGCGCCATCCGGCAAATAAGGCGTCTTGACTTGCGCTTCCCGATGTATGACATATTGCCCCGGAGCCAATCTGTCGCCGGTCGGATTATCGGGCGATGGCAGACGCGGCGGCAGCGAGCTTGTGGTCGCCACTTGCTGCAAGGCGGCTGGCGTAATCAGTTCGACCTGGCTGCCCGGCAAGTCATCGTACAAACTGCCGGCATCGCGGCAGGCAATTTCATAGGCTATTTTTATGGCGTCGGGCCCGTCAAACCAGGCATCGAACAGGCCATGGGTTTCACATTGCTGTTGCGATGATTTGGGCGGCACCACATGCCTTTCGTTGACTGGGCGGTAGTCAAAATCGGCCGAGTCAGGCAGCGCGATGGCAGCTGCGAACACCGCCGTCTGCAAATAGGCGGTGGCATCGGCATTCCAGTTGCTGCGTATGACCATGCGCTCAAGCGACTCACCTTCACTGTGGCGGTGGCGCTGCACCAGCACAGGAGGATCCACCGGCTCGAAACGCCTATAGGTAAGCGGATTAGTGCAGTTATCGTCGTCTGCCAAAGAAGCGTCATCAAAGGCCAGGCTATTGCCCGCCAAGTCGACCAGGCGGGCGCGAAAGCGGTAGGTGGACCCAAAGCGCAGGCGTGGCAGGCTGTTCCTGACGGCACGAAAATCCACAGCCAGCCCATTGCCACCATCAATGGCGGCATCACTTACCGTCTCGGGCGTTTCCCCCTGTACTCCCGTGGCGGCGTCTTCATTGGCACGCAAGGTCCGCCCCGGGCGCGGCGCCGCCAGGCTCCATCCGGTCCAGCGAAACAAGGACTCATGCAGATAATAATCATCGGGATCGACACCCGCGCTGGCGTCACCCGCCGCGCTGGTCACCGAAGCCCCTTTTACATAGCCCTCGTCATCAGGCAGCTTGATCCGTTCATCAGAGTTTATGTAGCGGTACAAGCCATGGCGCTGGCACAGCGACCGCCATGGACCCCGACCGCCAGCGCCTGTTTCCTGTACGTCGACCCGATAACCGCGCAAGACATCTTCGATAAACAAGGCTATTTTTTGCGCTCCTTCAGGCCGTGCATTGATTTCTTTGTTTTTTAGCGCTGCCGCTGCCGCATCCCGAGCCAGCCTGACCGCGCGGCCATGAGAAGACACCCCCACCCCGCCCGAGCGCAACGCGGCAACCGCCTGTTCATCGCCCGTTGTATAGGTAACCCCCTGCTCCCGCCCTGAGAACTGGCTTTTCGCAAGCAGGTTTTGCGCAGTCAGCACAAAACCCACGGTCTTCAAGGCGGTGGAATCCGGATCGACTTGATAGACATCGAATGAACCTCGCCTTTCCTTCATATTCGGGTTTTCATCGGCAAAGCGCAGTTTCAACAAGCCACGTTCGTAATCCGAAAGGCGTAGCGAATCACGGGAACGGATAAAAAATCGCTGGCGATCCGCCATCCAGGCGGTGCTGGGGCAGGCATCCTGCCCCAGCTGGGCGCCATTACCCCAACCTACTTCCAGGCACATTTCCCCCTGGGCCTGCTCCAATCCGGCCAGCATCTTGTCGATGGCGGAGCCAGGCGGCAACACGCAATCGATAACCAGACCCAGCCTTCTGAGCAGCGCGGGATAATCGGCATAAGAGGCAAGAATGCGGTGAAAATCCATTTCCGGCAACCCCGGGACGGCAGGAATGCCGGTCAAGGTGGGTCGACGCATAGCCTGTTGCTCGGCACTGGGCCGAGTACGTTGATAAAAACGATTGGCTTGATACAAGGTATATTCAGCAGCAGTGTTCCACAGTGACATTGGATCATTGCTGTTGGCGGGTTCGCGCCAGTCAGGCGGCAAAGTCCGGCTGCCGAACTCACCCGCTGACACAGCTTGACCGGTTTGATCCAGCCCCACGCCCACCCTGCCGATACGATAAACACTCTTTGTCCCAAACACCTGGGCACGTAAGCGTTCTTCCGCACTGCCCTCGCCACCATCGCCTAAAAAACGATCGAAACCACGTGATCGCGATCCGCCGGCAAAATAAGCTCTTGAGTCCGGCGTGCCACAGTCAGTCAGCATGTTTTTCAAGCTGGGATTTGCATCCTGCCAGGGTAGCAGGGTGGGATGCCTGCTGGGGCTGTCAACCGCCAACTGGCTATAGTGTTCACGCACCAGCCCAAGCACGTTGCGCACCGAAAACGAACGCAGATTCACTTGGCTCATATCCTTGAACTGAAAGCCGGCCACTGGCGTATGCAAAGGCAACAAGCGGTTCCAGAGCATGGGGTCGGTCTGGCTCACAACTTCCAGCCTGGTCACCCGCCCCGCGGTGCGCAAGGCGAATTTAGCCCGCGCCAGCGTACCTGGCCAATCGCGCCAGTCGTCAAAGGCCTGCAACACCTGTTCGTTCGACGACTGGGGCGTGAGCCTGGGCGACACCACAATCGAAACACGCAACTGCCCCGCCTGCGAACCTTGCGTCACCCGGCCGTTCGGCAGCACCGTCCAGACTATAGTTTGCATGGCCATGTGAACTCCTTCAGGCAAAAGCCTCTACGTACTCGCGCCAGGCGTAATCGGTGGCATTATTGATCTGCGCCAGCTCGTCGGACAGCGCGATATCGGGCTGCAACCCCATCAGATCGCGAAAATACGGGTCACCATTTGAACCGGCAAACTTTCTTTCGCAATGCACCGTGACACTGCCTGAAAACAGAAACACCTGAATTTCTATGGTCAGTTGCGCCCTGCCCACGCATTTGCCGCTTTCGAACTCATAATGCAGATCGAGATAGAGTTCGATGGAGGCAGTAATCAGGCCCAGCACACTGACACTGCCACCCAGGCGGAAATAACCTGTCAATGAACAGGCAGTTTTTTCCATGCGGAAGTACACCCCCGCCATGACATGCACACCGCCCGATGCCACACCTAAATTAATCGAAATGCTGGCGCCAAACTCAAACGCAGCCTCCAGCACCTGTATGCCGGAAGGGTCTAGCGTAATACCGAAGAAGCCGCCACCGCCAAACAGGCAGACCGACAAATTAAAGGGTTGCTCACGCGAGCAGAAGTTGAACCTGACCGCCAGGGGCTGGCCAATGAAAGGCACACTGAAACCCGCCCCCAGACTGAGATTGGATAAATTAAAAATACCTATTGCGACGCTGGGCAGCGCCACTTCGAAGCCGGCATCTATGCCCTTGGGACTGATATCAAGATAAGGCGGATCGGAAAAGCCGTCCAGAGGGATGAGGTCGCGCAAGGTTTCGACAAACGACAGCGGCCCGACAAACTTGATGTCATTCAGCAAGACATCAACGTCCATCTTGGCAGAAGAATCAACACGGAACTCGATTTTCTCGAAATTCAGCTCAATAAAACTGGCTGGCGCGATCAGCACGAGATCGAAATTCTTCAAAGAACAGACTACGGAAATTTTTGGCGCGCTTTGCCCGTTTTTCTTGACCTTGGCGCTGACGGCAACCAGAAACCCGTGCTTGTCATTGACACGAAACAAAGGTGCCCCACCCGGCGTCAACGACCAGCTTTTGATCGGCGGGTTCCAGTCGAAACGTACGGTCAACTCGTCGCCAACCAGCATTTCCAGCAAGTTCAGTAACTGACTGGCATCCTGAATCAACGTTAGAACAGCGTCGATGGCATCAAGCGCAATTTGCCGTGGCGCACCAGCCAACAGACGCGATCCGGCCACGGTGACACGCAAGGGCGTCATGGCTTTCTTTACCTGCTTCAAGCGCTCCCCAAGTTCAGACGGCTTCTGCAACAAATCGCCCAACGTGTCAGGTTGCCCCACGATAGCGCCCAGCGCGCTGTACAAGGCATTGCCCTGGATGATGAACAACACCACAGAACCGGCATCGAGCAGCAAGGCGTCGGCGACATTGGCCGCCTGCAACAGCCCCTGGCGCAAACCGGCGGGCAAGGACACCCCGGCCGCCGACGCTTGCGCCGCAACGCGCAAATTAGCCGTGGCGGCCTGCGCCGCAGCGATCGCCGCTGGCAGGCTGGCAGGGGGCGACAACTTGCCATCCAGCAACTTGTCGGCAAGCAGTTCAAGACTGCTTGACACCTTGTCCAGTTCACCCAGCAAGTGATCGATACCCGCCCTGGCATTGGCCACCAGCGCATCCGGATAGGCCTGCGTCTGCTCGATCAAATCCTGCAAGGTGGCGCGCGCCGCAGCTACGGCACCCCCTGCGATACCCGCAGGCTGCCCGGCAAGCCGCTCTACCAGATCAAACAGCCTGACCAGATCATTGATAAAGCTTTCGGCCTGCGTAGATGCTTCAGAAGCAAACCGCGGAATTTGTTCGGGCTTGCCGGCCAGACCACTGACGGCGTCGATAACCTCGCCCAGAGGAATGCAGCCAAAGAGCAAAGGCAACGGCAAATCGGCTGACGAAGCGGGAAAGGCGTCTGCGCCATTCATATTGCCCAGGATGAACTGCTGGACATTTCCAGTGACTGGCCCTGCAAGACGGGAAAGTGCAGCAGGCCTGAGATTAGGCTGCACAAACCCACCCGAGCGATTGCCTTGGGCGGAAAAATCCAGCACAGCCATATCGGATTCAGACAAGACATCGACATATACCTGGCCCTGATTGCTCGAAGAAAAACCGTTCTTCAGATAAAAAGCGTTCCATTTGACGGTATTGGTCTTCAGGCTGCCAGTCAGTTGCGACAAGGCGGGAATACGGATTCTTGCCTGTGCCACGCAGGGGTAGAACAAGGCTTGCGACAAAGCTTTGCTATAAGCACGTAAATGCGCGTTGTTTTTTTCCACCACGGCATCGAACACCAGTTCATCGACCTGCATGCGGGTATCGCCCGATTTCAGGCTGGGCGCCAGCGTAACGCGCTGCCGCCCCAACGCGGTACTGCGGTCCTTGGCATGCTTGGCCTCACGCCAGGCCTGAGCGGCAGCCAACATGTAGCCCTCAATCTTGTCATAATCAGGCGTCATGCTGCCCAGCACCCTTTTCTGACGATTCAACAAGCTATTGTCGATGAAGATCATGGGCAGGCTGAAGCGTACGACCTGCCCATCCAGATCGGTCGCCTGGCACTCGAAACGGAACGGCGCCTGATCCACGCTGGGCCAGAACATCAGCCCATCGCTGCTGAGCGTCTTGGCTTGATCGAGATTGGGCGTGGTTTCCGTAAGCAGGCGCACCTGCGTGAATGGGAATTGACGATGTAAAAAGACCTTGCCGTCATTCGTGGTCAACGCAGGGTCGTCAAACAAGCGGTCACGTTCGCGCACCACAAGAAATATACGCTGGCGTAAATAGGCCGTATTCCCTGGATATTGTTCGACCAGCAATTGCTGGTCGCTGCCACGCGCGCCATTATGAAACTTGCGCTCGCTGACCTTGACCAGCGACACTTGGTGCCCGAAAGGAAAAAGCAGGCCTTTGTACACTACTTTTACGTAGTGATCTCGGCCCATGGTTCCCCTATTCACCCATTCCTCGAGCGTAAAGCCGGGCGGCGTAAACCAGGCGCCGCGCGCATCCAGCCATGCACCCAGCGACGACAACATGAGCATCCGGGTCTGTATGGCTTGAGGCTGGTAGCCCGAACTGGAAGTGCCTGATGACAAATGCGCGATCTGGTAGCGATCGGCATCGGTCAGAGGAATACGAAACGGCGCATCTGCCTGCTGCGGCAAGTCTTCAGCGTCAGGAAACTGCGCAGGCATGGGTTTGACCGAGCCTTCTCCGGCCAGAGCCCACACGGCGCGCACCGTACGCTTCGGATCGGCCAAGGGCGGCTGTATCAGGCTGCCATCACTGCCTGGCGCCACCAGTCGCGAATGCCATAGTTCAGTGCGATGGGTAAGGGGCGAGGTGGCCGGAATGCCATTGTGCATCCAGCGCTCACCACTATGAGGGCTGAGTATCAAACGCCAAGGCAATTCTATGGCGGTTTGATCCGGGCGCGGCTCCGACAAGCGGTGCGCGAACTGCAAACCGTCTTTTAGTATGGGTGGAATCCGCTTGCCGACACTGCCGGCGGCTGGACCAAGCTGCACGTTGCCCGACAGCATGCCGGGCACGTCAAGACGACGAGCGGCCACGGCGCCACCAGCCACAGGCGCTGCAGGCATATTACGCAAGGCGACACTCGCAAGCAGCGCCCGCTCGAGCAGCTTGATCTTGCCTGGGATGCGAGCCACAATGCCGCCGCCCGGCGGCAATTGCGCTTGCCCTTGCGGCGTGGCCAGGCCCGACACCGCCGGAGCCAGGCTTTGCATCAATGCCAGCAGGCCCTCCAGCGTATAAGGCGCAGCAACATCATCAGGCACATTGAAAGCCAGCCTCGATTCGCCGGCAATCCTGGCGCGCACTGGCGGGGCTTCTGGCTTTTCGGTACCGGGCGCACCTGGACGAGTTTCAAAAAAAGCCTGCTCGGCAAACGACTGCGGTGGGAAATGCACCACCAGCACCGCCTGCCCCTTGCCATCTTTGCGCAAACGCGGCGGCGTGCCGGGCGCCACGGAAAGATTACGCAGTTCGAAGCGCAAGGCCAGCATGTCGACTGGACGTACCACAGCCTGTCCTGGGCGATTGCGCTGAAAAAAATTTTCGGTGTAGTGAACGATAACCGGAAGGACGGGAGGAATCGTCACCAGGGGGGGTATCACGACCACCGGAGGTTTCGGCATTGCCACTACAGGGGGTATAACAACCACTGGCGGTTTAGGCGTTGCTACCACAGGAGGCATGACAACCACCGGCGGTTTTTTAGGAACCGCCACAGGTGGTATGGCAACCACAGGCGGTTTCAGGATAACCACGGGCTTGGCTACTGCTGGCGTTTTGAGAACTTCAACGCGCTTGGCGCTTTTGGGAAGAACAACGCGGGGCTTTTTTGTAACCATACCGATGCTCCTGCAAACGTAGAACTAGGTTCACTACTTGCCAGACCGCATTACATCGTTGTCCGAGGAAATATATCAGCACCCACAGTAAGGGTCAATACTGCAACCCGCCATACAGCCCGAATCTGGACCGTTTGCTTAAGAAAATGGAGCGTATCCCCTCGGCGCCACAACCGCAGCGTATAAGAAAACACGTTACAGATTGCTTTCTTCCCCAGCCTTAAATATATTGAGACGGCAACTAAGGTATCTTTGCTATTTTATAGACACCACGCCGACAAATGTCGGCTTGCCAAGGGTGAGCAAGACCAATAAGCTGGCTCAGCCCCAATACTTTGCATTTAAGGGTGGCCGTAACCCGGCCGCCATTGCCACACACAACAAACACCGAATAAAGGATACGCATGGACAAGCTGATAGTAGAAGCCCGCAACAACACATTGTGGTTGACCATCAACCGGCCAGAGCAAAGAAACGCGCTCAGTGAAGAAATCACGCTTGGCATTGCCGCCGCCATTGCCGACGCCGGGCGCGACCGCTCGATTCGCGCCATCGTCGTCACTGCCACGGGCGACAAGGCGTTTTGCGCGGGCGCCGACCTGCAAAGCGGCAGCTCATTCCAATTCGATTATTCCGAACCCAATCTTGCCTATGCAAATATGCTCCGTGCGGCGCATGCATCAACCGTCCCCCTGATCGCCAGGGTCAACGGCGCCTGTGTCGCCGGCGGCATGGGGCTGCTGGCCATGTGCGACATGGCGATTGCCGCAGACGATGCCGTATTTGGTCTACCCGAAGTCAAGGTAGGGGTATTCCCCATGCAAGTGCTGTCCGTGCTGCAGCGCCTTATACCCTCGCGCACCCTTTACGAGCTTTGCCTGACAGGCGAACTTACCGACGCACACGAAGCAAAACAAATGGGGCTGCTCAACTACATCGTACCCAGGCCCGATCTGGATACCAAGCTCGCCTGGCTGCTCGAGCGCTTGCTTGACAAGTCGCCCTCTGCCATACGACGTGGCCGCTACGCCATGCGCCGTATCGAAGCCATGCCGTTCGAAGCATCGATGTCATTCATGGAAAGCCAAATAGGGCTGGTTTCCATGACCAAAGACGCGAAAGAAGGCATACAAGCATTTCGCGAAAAAAGAAAGCCAGTCTGGCCGGGCCGCTGAAACACATAGAAGCCAGTTGCTTCAAACAGTAACCGTGTCTTTTCTGTCACAATCGTCTATTACTTATTGCATTTTGTCGCTTCGGGCGACCAAATCCTGATGGCAAATATAACAATTGACAACGTAGCCAAGCGCTATGGCGAGACAACTATTATCGATCGCCTTAGCCTGGACATAAAGCACGGAGAATTCTTCACGCTGCTAGGCCCCAGCGGTTGCGGGAAAACCACCCTGCTGCGCATGATTGCGGGGTTCATCACACCCGATGAAGGTCGCCTGCTGCTCGACGAGCAAGATATTACCCATTTGCCTGCCCATAAACGCGAAACCGGCATGGTCTTCCAGGACTATGCCTTGTTTCCCGACAAAACCGTTTTCGATAATGTCGCCTACGGCCTGCGGGTGCGCAAATTTTCACGTAACGATATCAAAGCCAAAGTCAAGCGCATACTCGACAGAGTCGAATTGGGCCATCTGGGCGAACGCACCCCCGGCGAATTGTCTGGCGGGCAGCGCCAGCGGGTCGCACTGGCCCGCGCCCTGGTCATAGAACCGCGTGTCTTGCTGATGGACGAACCCTTATCTAACCTGGATGCCAAGCTGCGCATACACATGCGCGATGTCATCAGGCAATTGCAGCAAGAATCGAATATCACGGCTATTTTCGTTACACACGACCAGGAAGAAGCCTTGTCGATGTCTGACCGTATTGCTTTGCTACGCAATGGCCGCATCGACCAGCTTGATACCCCTGAAGGTATGTACGCACGCCCCAGAACGGCCTATGCCGCCGACTTCATCGGCGCAGCCAACCTGATCGACGTACAAACCCTGTTGTCCAAGGGCGAGAACAGCCTGGTCACCATAGCTGGCGGACAAGCGCTGGTGTCGGGCCAGGCTTCCAGCAAGAATAGCCAACTGGCTGCACGCCCTGAACACATCACGGTACACGAACAAGCTAGCGCCGACTTCAGCCGGGTGCCGGCCGAAATCGTCTACCGACGCTACCTGGGAGTCAAGGCTACCTATGCTCTACGGCTGGAAGACGGCAAAGTCATCAACGTCGACATTTCGGCCGCCAGCGATCCATCCTACCAGCCAGGCAGCCAGGTTTTCCTAAGCTTCAGCACTGACTGCCGTCTGGTCGAGGCATAGCAAGATCATGACGGAATACTCCGCCAAGCGCCGCTACTCTCCGTGGTTCGTACCGGCATTGCTATGCCTGCTGGTGCTGGTCGCCCTGGTATTGTGGCCGCTGGCCTCGCTGTTTTACCAAAGCGCCATTGACCCTCAAACTGGCAGCGCCAGCCTGCAGGGCTTCAGAACCTTTTTCAATAACCCCAAGTACGTACAGGCGTTTTTCAACACCCTGCAACTGGGTGCGATATCTACGCTAGGCACTGTGTTATTAGGCGCGCCACTGGCCTATATTGTGGCGCGCTACGATTTCCCCGGCAAAACCCTGGTGGCGCTATTGCCGCTGGCCACCATTGTCCTGCCCGACATCGTGGTATCGCAAGCCTGGCTGATGCTGCTGGGCAATAACGGTTTGGTCAGGCACGCCCTGGAAGCCATAGGTATAGACCTGCCTTCTTTTTATGGCTGGTTCGGGATGTCATTCACGCTTATCCTGAACGACTATACCTATGTCTATATAGGCATGCTGGCCGCCCTCAAGGCCATAGACGGCACCATAGAAGAGGCGGCCATCAACCTGGGCGCCAGCAACTTCAGGCGCGCGCTAACGGTAACCTTGCCCGTGCTGGCGCCTGCCCTGCTCATCAACGCCATGATTGTTTTCACCCTGGCGGTCGACAATTTTTCCATACCCATGATACTGGGCGGGCGAGTCGATGTACTGTCGTCCCTGACCTACACCACATTCTTGTCGGAAATGGGGGGCAACCCCACCATGCAAAGCGTGCTGGCCGTGGTGTCGGTCGTTTTGGTGGGCTTCGTGCTGTTCGTGCAAAAGCGCATTGTTGAACGGAAAACCTACCAGATGCAACAAGGCCGCGCTCCCCTGGCGGTTCGCGCAACCGGCATGAGCGCCGTGCTTCTGACCACAGGTGCGGTATTGTTCGTGGCCTTTTCCATGATACCGGCAGCCATCGTACTGGTCGGCGCCTTTACCAAAGCTAGCGGCCCGGTCATGCAATACGGCACCTTTACACTCGAAAACATGGAACGTGCCTTGCGGACGGCACCCGAGCCCATCATCAACTCGCTGATGCTGGCCAGTGTGGCCGCCATCACCGGCACCTGCTTCGCCACCATCGCCAGCTACCTGATCGTCAAGAAACGCCTGTGGGTGGTCAGCGCGCTGGACTACGTCGTCATGCTGCCTCTGGCCATATCGGGCACCGTACTTGGCATTGCCTTGATACACACCTATAACAGCGGCATGATCATCCTGACCGGCACCTGGGTCATTATGGCTTCAGCCTATTTCGTGCGCAAAGTGCCCTTTTCCATCCGTTCTGCGTCGGCGTCCCTATACAGCATTCCCGACTCAATAGAAGAAGCGTCAATCAATTTGGGGGTATCACCCATAGCCAGCTTTTTCAAAGTCGTGTTACCTGTGATGAAGCCGGCCATCCTGGGTGCCGCCATCCTGATGTGGGTGACGTCATTGGCAGAAATCTCGGCCACCATAGTCTTGTACTACGGCGGCATGGAAACCATGCCCATCCAAATGTTCCGCCAGATCGACGCCGGCTACCTGGCCAGGGCATCGGCCTACGGAGTCATTTTAATGGTGGTCATCATTGTTCCTGTTTACCTGGCTGTCCGTTTCTTAAAACTCGATTTATTTTCCAGCCGCTAGGCTCACTTCAAGGAAACCTATGTCAAGCTCACACTTCATCAAGCGCTATCTGGCCCCTACCCTTGGCGGTGTCGCCCTGATCCTGGGCCATGCCGCATACGCGGCAGATGCCGTCATCTACACCTCGAACAATGTCCAGACCGTAGACACGGCCACCGACATTGCCAAGAAAGCCGCACCCAACCTGAAGATCCAGACAGTCACCTCAGGCACTGGCGCCCTGATGAAACGCATAGAAGCCGAATCAAAAAATCCGCTGGGCGACGTAGTGTGGGGCGCAGGCTTCGGTACCATGGCAGCCTTCAAAAACAACTTCGAGCCTTACGCATCTCCTGAAGCCAAAGACCTGGACCCACGTTTTATCGGCCCCGATAACCTGTGGGCCGGCACCAACGCCCACGTCATGGTCATCATGGTCAACGACAAACAGCTCAAAGGCGCGGAAGCCCCCAAAACCTGGAGCGACCTGTTCGATCCCAAATGGAAAGGCAAACTCATCGTCGGCGACCCTGCAACCTCGGGCAGCACCTACGACCAAATGTACGGTATTTACCAGCTATTCGGCCAAGACGGCTTCAATAAGCTCGTAGCCAATGCCGACGTGTCAAAAAGCTCGGCCCAGATCTATAAAAGCGTCGCCAACGGTGAGTACGCCGTAGGTATCACCATGGAATACGCCGCCTACGCTTATATTGCAGGTGGCCAAAAAGAAGTGCGTATTGTGTACCCTACCGAAGGCGCATTTGTCGCGCCTGAAGCCTTGGGCGTCATCAAAAACCCGAAGAACGGCGCTGATTCAGCCCATGCTGTTTACGACGTGCTGCTTTCCAAAGCAGTGCAGGAAGCCGAACTGGTACACAACTTTCGCCGCCCCACGCGGTCCGACATCGACGTCGCCACGCTGACCAAGCTACCCAACCTGAAAGACATCAAGGTAGAAGCCACCGACCCCATGAAAGCCGCAGCTGAATACGATTCCATTATCGACGCCTGGAAAAAGGCCACCGAAGCGGCGGGCAAGTAAAGTTTTTTTATGTGATGCATGCTGATTTACGGTGCCTATGGTGTGAATAAGAAACACGCTGTGGGTACCAGAGATTAGTGATGCTGTTGGGTTCTGGCGACGTTGTGTCGTTCTGATGACGTTGTCGGTTTACTTGTGATGTTGTCCGGGGCGGGTGGCAGGCCAGTGCGGCACGGCGTGCTTGTTTCCGCGTCTGCCTCGTACAGCCGCCTACCGCCGCACTGAGCTTCCACCCACCCCAGACAACTGCGCAATAGCAAATGGGACGGCCTAACGGCCTTGCAGCATGAAAAGCTGGTTTTACTGGTATGGCTGGTTAGTGATGAATAGGCTAGTCCAAACCTCGTTGATGCAAAAAGTCGGGTGTGTCGGGGGCTGTGCAGGCGCCTTGCGCAAGCCGTTACGGTCAGCGCCATCGAGGAGGCAAGGCCGCGGCTGTCTGAGCCCGGCGCTTGTCGGACCACTGGTCCGACCGGGCGAGTTCCGCGGACGCCTCGATGGCGCTGACCGTAACGGGAACCCCGCCAGGGGCGCAGCGCGTGAAGCCGAAATAGCCCTCGACACACCCGACTTTTGTAAGAACAAAAAACCGTACACAACACATACCCGCCCCCAGAAACAAACAGCCGTCTCCTACCCATCCGAAGCTGTAGCACGACCAGAGTGCAAATGCATACAGCTTGGGTACACACGGACTGCTTGCGTCGGATTACGCTGCGCTTATATGATTATGGCGTTGCCTTGTCGAATTACGCCCTTGGCGACTCAAAAACGCTCGTAACCCAACAGATAGCGCCACTGCCCCGCAGGCAGGCCCGCCATCGGCAGACGCCCTATTCGCAGGCGCTTGATGTTCAGCGCCTTCAGCCCTACTTGCCGGCACATGTCGGCAATCAGGCCCGCAGGCGGATGCTTGATCGCAAAGCGCAAGCGGTTTTCGCTTTGCCTGCTAACCTTGATTGACGGCAAAGGGGCGCCACGCCACGATAAACCATGATTCAGACGTTTCAAGCCTTCTTCCGATAGCTCGCCGGCCACCTCAACCACGTATTCTTGTTCTAGCTTGGTCGCATCATCAAGCAGCTTGCGGGCAATACCGTACTCTTGCGTAAAAACCACCAGGCCGCAGGCATCGGCAGCCAGTGGCATCAGCAATTCGGAACCACTTAAATCCAGCTTGACCAAGTGACGCCCGGAACGATCAGTACCAACCTGATTCGCCGGTACGATCAAGTCAGACAGAGGCCGCGCACCCTCGCCATACCCTACCGGCTTATGCAAGAGTATCGTTGCCGGCTTGTGATCATCGTGGCACGCATTGGCCGCGAGTTCGACCTGCTGATGCGGTTCGATACGCAAACCGGGCTCTTCAACCACCCGGCCGTCAACCCGCACCCAACCACCCTGCACATAGTTTTCCGCCTCGCGACGCGAACAGGAAAATCGGGTGGCAAGATATTTACTTAAACGTACGGTTTCAGTCATGGGAGCCAACGGGAAAGGCGCAACGCCAGGAGAATGTGACCAAGCATTGTAGACGACGCGCAACCAGCCCAACAGCCGAAAATCAACGCCGATACACCAGCAAGCGGCCTTTGTATCCGGATACCGGCCCACCCGGCGCAAGCCCCTGCCCCAGCCGCTTATCGCGCATTAACTGAAAACCATAATCGGCAATATGGCGATTAAAGGCCGGCCTATGGCCGCGATCGGGGTCAACCAGCCAGACCTCGGCTTTCTCGGCGGCATGATCGTCAATAAACCTGGCCAGCACTTCGGGCGTATCGCGCTCGTACAGCAGATCGCTGCCTACAATGAGATCGTAGCGGGCCGACAGCAAAGGCGCCCCGGTATCGTTCAGGCATGGCTGGCCGGGATTGCCCCACTGACCATGCCGGTACTTGACCAAAGACATCTGATTCAAGCCGGCGTTTTCTTTGAGGAATTTTTTAGCCAACGGATGACGATCGCTGGCGGTAATGCGCGCCCCGCGCCTATGCCCCACCAGGCTTGCCAGCGCCAGCCCACAGCCGATTTCAAGAATTCGCTCGTCGGGGCAAACCGGACGACACGCTAATTGCGATGCCAGTTGCACGCTGGAAGGCCACAACATGCCAAACAAAGGCCACGAAGCAGAGCATATACCCAGACGCTCTGCCGCACCCGTGGGGTCGTAAAACTGTTGGCGGTCAAGCAAAGATCGAATCACCAGATCGGGAGTCCCCGCAATGGCCACACGTTCCAGTTGGGTTCTATAGCCAGGAATAGTCATGAAAAGCGCACTTTAAAAGTCCTTATCAGTTAAATGAAGACCTTCGAGTATGCCCACAATAAGCCAAACTGACCAGCACGGACCTGCGCATGGACTATGTGCAGAGCGCTTATTCCACCAAACCCAGCCTATTTAATGCACCCAGGCTATCGGGCCAGTGAGGCTTTCCAGCAAATGTCGATTGGCGCGCAGTACGCAATCCGACGGTTTTATTTGCCCCTGAAAATCGAGCGGCGTAGAATCCCTGGTATTGTCCATCCAGGAACCGCCATGAACGCCCCCATCCCTGACAACGCATTGCCGCCTGCGCTGGACCCTGCCATTTTGCAAGCCTACGTAGACGAAAAATGGGATGACGAAATTATCCCTGCGCTAAGCAATTACATTGCCATTCCATGCAAAAGCCCTGCCTTTGACGCCGACTGGGCGAAAAATGGCTATATAGATCAGGTGGTGCGCGATGCCGCGGCATGGGTCGAAGCACAAAAAGTCTTGCGCCTCAGGCTGGAAGTCATTCGCCTGCCAGGCCGGACTCCGGTCATCTTTTTCGATGCGCCTGCCACTCGTTGTGACAATGGTGATACTGTGCTTATGTACGGCCACCTCGACAAGCAGCCCGAATTTTCAGGCTGGCGCTCCGATCTTGGCCCCTGGACGCCCAAGTACGAAAACGGCAAGCTTTATGGCCGGGGCGGCGCTGATGACGGCTACGCGGTCTATGCAGCACTTACCGCCATACTGGCCCTGGACAAACAAAGCATACCCCGCCCACGCTGCATCGGTCTGATAGAAACCTGCGAAGAGTCAGGCAGTTACGATCTGCTGCCCTACGTCGACGCGTTGCGCGACCAACTAGGTAATGTCGCACTCGTCGTTTGCCTGGATTCCGGCGCGGGCAACTACGATCAGCTCTGGATGACCACCTCGTTGCGAGGCCTGGTGGCCGGCACCCTTGAGGTCCAGGTACTTGATGAAGGCGTGCACTCGGGCGATGCCAGCGGTGTCGTGCCATCCAGCTTCCGTATCTTGCGCCATTTGCTTGACCGCCTCGAAGACAGCGGTAGCGGACGCCTGCTGCCGCAAAGCTTTCACTGTGAAATCCCGGCGGCGCGCATCGAACAAGTGCGTGCCACGGCTCAGATTCTGGGCGACGAAGTATGGCGCCGTTTCCCCTGGAGCTGCGGTGCCGACAGCAGCTTTGTACTGCCCATGGCCACAGACCCGGAAACTGCCCTATTGAACCGAACCTGGCGTCCCACGCTGTCGGTAACAGGCGCCGAAGGCCTGCCGCCGCTGTCCAGCGCGGGCAACGTATTGCGCCCGCGCAGCGCCTTCAAGCTGTCTTTGCGCTTGCCACCACTGGTCGACGCAGTGGCCGCCGTGCAGGAATTGAAAGCGCTACTGGAGTCCGATTCGCCCTACAACGCCAAAGTCATATTCCACCCCGACCAAGGCGCTGCCACAGGCTGGAACGCGCCGGAATCTGCCGCATGGCTAAGCAAGGCGCTGGATGCCGCATCCAAAAAATATTATGGCGCACCCTGCGGTTACATCGGCCAGGGCGGCACCATACCGCTAATGAACATGCTGCAGGCGGGCTTCCCGAAATCACAGTTCATGGTATGCGGCGTACTGGGCCCGCAATCGAACGCGCACGGACCCAACGAATTCCTGCATGTACCGTATGGCAAAAAACTGACAGCGGCCGTCGCTCACACCATAGCCGCCCTGCCCTTGTAGGTCGGATTACGCGCCTGCGGGGCTAACCCGACCTACGAATACGCTGCCTGCACCAACACGGCCAACGGGCCAGCCCGGCGTATGGCTTCGACCTGTTCCGGGTGGCGCACGTACAAGGTGCCGCCATACGACAAGGCATTCACGGATACTTCGTGCGCATGTTCGCTACTGCGCGGCACGACCAGCACCCAGCCATTGTCGATCAGCATATTGAAAGGCGGCATCAGGCCATTTTCGCCCGGCTCCAGCCCCAGCGTGCGAAAGGCCAGGCCCAATGCGCGATGCAGGCTGAGCGCCAGCGTATTGACTTGGGCGCCCTCGCTGCCAGGCACACGTACGAAAACGTGTTTGAGAGCAAGGCGCGGATGCACCGCCACGGCATGTTCAGGCAAACCGCCAGGCAGCCCCAAAGCCAAGAAACGCAAACTGGCGTTACCCTTGGCGGAAGGGATCCATTGCACATGCTTATGCCGCTGGCTGGCGCCCGCCTGCGCACCGCCATTATAAAAGCCCAATCCCCCCGCCTCGGACATGACCACCGCCAGCGCAGTGAGGTCCGCCAGGGTCAAGGGTGCCAGTTGCTCTTCGAATTCTCGCCGTGCCAACACCAAGTGGCGATCACAGACAGGAAATTTGTTCAGTATGATGACATGCTGTTCGCCCACCGGCCCAACGGTCAGTGCGGGATCTGGCGGCAAAAAAGGATTGAAATCAGGGTCGCGCGGCCCACCCGGCAGAGCCATCTTGGCGGCATCTTTTGCAGACAATGATGAAATCCAGCGCACCATGAACGCCAGCCCCTGCTCTTGGATCTCGGTTTGCTCGGCGACAATGGGCAGCAACGCCCCCGATGCGCGCGCCTCGGCGCTGCGCAAGTCAACAGCCTGCATCAATGCTGTAGTCATGGCTCCCCCCTGTTGCAATTGATTATAAATTTTTGTTAGCTATTACAGGCATTGTAGGCCAGGCCTGGCGACGCTAATCCGACCTACAACCCACACTAAGCTAGCGCCAATACGATAGGGGTTTACACTTACGACAAAACACGTCCACGTCAGCAAACCACTATGTGAAATAGGCTTAAACAGCCAGCAATGGTCAATTATCGGTATTGCTCGGCAAATTTAAGTCACATCATCTAATTAAACTCAAGCTAGTAATCGCGTATTATTGCCACATTCAAATCATGGGTCGGCTGCTGCCTCAGCCATTTATCAACGAACAAGCCCACCCCCGGCTTGCCCAAATTCATGAGACTCCCTTGAATAATGAACTGCCGCCGCAAGGCTCTATCTGGAAAAAGCTACCAAACGGCAATGTCCTGCACCACTCAGGGCTGGAAATAGAAAGCGACGGCAACAGTTGGCAACTCACAGCGGCCTCGGGCGTCGATTTCTCGGTTTTCACCATCATGGAACAAGGCCTGAGCGCCGAAGAATCCAAGGGCCTGGCCGATCTGCTGATACGGCAAGGGGCCGCCTGGGCAACCACTGGTCTGCAGTAGCCACTGCTCCACAAGCCTGATACTCTTTCGTTATCGTTCCTAGCTAGAAATAGTATTGGCCTGAAAGGCTGCGCTATTCTATGCTCTACGAGCCCCAGGCGCGAACCGGCAACGACTCCGGGTTCGCCCTCCGACCAATACCCAAGAGACAAACATGGACCAAGCACTGCATTTCGATCAAGACCAAGACGGCATCGTCACACTCACCATGGATCACCATGAAACCCGCAACGCCCTTACCGGAAACAGCCTCGTCGAGGAACTCCTGAAGGCCTTGCAGCGTATTGAAGCCGATCCGGCCGTCCGCGCCGTCATCATTACCGGCGCAGGCAAGGTCTTCTCTTCGGGCGGCAGCATCAAAGACATGCAGCGTCAGCTTCAACCTGAAGTGGGCAGCATGGCCCTGCGCCATGAATATCAGCGTGGCATACAACGATTGCCCCTGGCCCTGCATAACCTGGAAGTGCCAACAATCGCAGCGGTAAACGGCCCCGCTATCGGAGCCGGTTTTGATCTTGCCTGCATGTGCGATATTCGCATTGCCGCCGAACAGGCAATTTTCGCTGAAAGCTTTGTCAAACTTGGCCTTATTCCCGGAGACGGCGGCGCCTGGTTCCTGCCTCGCCTTATCGGCATGTCGCGCGCTGCTGAAATGACGCTCACTGGCGACCCCATCGATACAAAGCAGGCTTTGGCCTGGGGCTTGATATCCAAAGCCGTCGCGCCAGATCAGCTACTGGACGAATGCCGCAAAATGGCGCAGCGCATTGCCGCAAACCCGCCAGCAGCAGTACGCATGAGCAAGCGCTTGCTACGCGAAGGGCAGCATAGCCGGCTCGATACCTTGCTGGAAATGTCAGCCGGCTTCCAGGCCATTGCGCATAAAACACCCGATCACGCCCAGGCCGTTGACGCATTCCTGCAAAAACGGGGATCCCGAACGAAAACATCCTGATTCACCCAACGCCCACGCGGCGCCCCTGAAGCCAGTTACGGGCCTCAGGAAAAGCCTCAAGAAACACCACGATTCATGCGTGGTGTTTTTTTGAGGCGGTCAATGCCGGATTACACGCGTATGCACGAGCTCCCGCCCACGGCATTATTGCAGGCCAGGTCAGGCAATCAGCTCACGCATCGTATCGCGCAAACGGGTAACGAGAATGGATCGCGTATCACGACAGGCCACCAATGACAACGACAAACACCGACGCGCGCCGGCATCGGTCAGCCTGATGAAATGAACATGCTGGGGTGAATAAGACCTAGTGACTGCCGGCACCAGTGCAACACCCATGCCGCTAGCCACCAGACTAAGCAGAGTTTGCACCTGAAGCGCTTCCTGGCTGATACGCGGCATAAACCCTGCCTGATGGCAAAGTGACAAGGCCTCACGATGCAGGCCGGGAACAGCCGTGGATGCATAAAGCACAAAATCTTCGTTATGGCATTCGTGCAAGGCGATTTCCCTACGCTCTGCAAACCGGTGGCCCACCGACACCGCCAGCATCAGGTCATCGTATTCAAGCACGCATTCCTCAAGGGTCGGATCTTCGACGATGGGCCCTCTGACCACAGCCGCGTCGATTTCATGGCTACGCAGCAAGTTTATCAACCCCATGGTACTGTCTTCCCGCAATTCGACTTTTACGCTGGGATGCCTGTCACGAAAAGCAGGTATGCACAGCGGCAGCAGCTTATACGTTGCCGACCCAACGAAACCCAGTCGCAATTCCCCCCACTCGCCCAAGGCAACCAAGCGAGCCGAGCGGCAAGCCTGGTCAGCATAAAACAATGCTGCCTTCGCGTCTTTCATCAGGGCCAGGCCGGCTGGCGTCAGTGTGACCCCTTTTGCACCACGCTCCAGCAGCTTCGCACCAACCTCGCCTTCCAGCTTCTGTATCGACACCGACAAAGCCGGCTGTGCTATAAAAAGCCGTTCGGCAGCTTGACGGTAACTGCCAACCTGGGCAATGGTAATGAATTGCTGGAATTGACGAAGGGTAATAGCCATGTTTTTTTACTATCACTTAATACAGAAACAATATTAGACCGTTATCGAGCATCAAGAATAGACTCATCCCACCATGAAAACAAATCCTCTTACGCCTCCCGCCCTTGACCGCATCCGGGTACTCGATCTGAGCTCGGTCGTTTTCGGGCCTTACGCATCGCAAATACTGGCCGATTATGGCGCCGACGTCATCAAGATAGAATCGCCAGACGGCGACTCCACCCGCAATACCGGGCCTGCCTTCGAGCCTGGCATGGCGGCCATATTCCTGGGAGTCAACCGAAACAAGCGCAGTCTGGTGCTTGATCTGAAACAGGCTGCGGCGCGCGAAGCACTGCTAACACTGGTCGATCAGGCCGATGTATTCATGCACAGCATACGTCCACAAAAAATGGAAGCCCTGGGGCTGGACCCGGCCAGCTTGCGCGCGCGCAACCCGCGCCTGATTTACGCCGGCCTGCACGGCTTTGGCAACGGTGGCGCCTATCAGGGCCAACCCGCTTACGACGACACCATACAAGGCCTCAGCGGTATTGCCGACGTCGTTGCCAGGCAAACCGACACGCCCCGCTACCTGCCCACTATCGCCGCCGACAAGACCTGCGGGCTGGTCGCCGCCCACGCCATACTGGCCGCCCTGTTCCAGCGCGAGCGCACTGGCCAGGGGCAATTTGTTGAAGTTCCGATGTTTGAAGCCATGACGTCTTATATGCTGGTCGAGCACTTCTATGGCCGTCACCTGTCTGGCGCCAACCAGCCCGCGGGTTATACGCGCCTGCTTACCCCCTGGCGCAAGCCTTACCAGACCACTGACGGCTACATTTGCATCATGCCCTACACCGACCGGCACTGGAAACGTTTCTTCGAAGCCACCGGCAATGCGGCAACCGCCGTCGACCCACGCTTTACCGATATTGCCGCGCGCACCCAACATATTGCCGAACTATACGAACTGCTGGGCGGCATCGTACTGCAACGCTCCACCCAGGATTGGCTGGATTTTTGCGCACAGCTCGAAATACCGGCCACGCGCATGAACTCACTTGACGATCTTGAACATGACCCGCACTTGCAAAGCGTGGATTTTTTTGTCGATGTACCCGACACCGAAAAAAACACCTATCGCTTCACGCGCAGCCCTGTACGCATGGAGCAAGGCAATATCGAGCCCGCCATGCCGCCCAGATTAGGCCAGCACACCCACGAAATTTTGTCGCAAGCTGGGCTATCCAGTGCCCAGATAGACGCCATGCTGGCAAGCAAGGCCGCCATCGGCCCCGCACCCTCTTCCACAACCCAAAATTTACAAGACGACTCAATATGAACAACGACCTGCCCATGCTGGGCCGCGGATATTACTGGCAAGAACTCACTGTAGGCCAGCGCTTCCAAACCTTCCGACGCACCATTACGGAAACCGATGTCATCAATTTTGTCAGCGTTACCGGCATGCTGGAAACCATTTTCATTGATGCAACCTTCGAGCATGGCGCCATGAAAGGCCGGCCCGTTCCTGGCGCCCTCACCTACGGCCTGATCGAGGGCCTGATCATGCAAGGCATGGTTCAAGGTACAGGCCTGGCATTGCTTGAAGTCAATAAAAAAATGCTGGCGCCTGTGGTGGTTGGTGACACCGTCTGGGCAGAAATCGAGGTCACTGCCCTTAGACCCACTTCCAAGCACAACCGGGCAATAGTTGCATCGCGCATAGACATCAAAAACCAGCACGGCACCGATGTCATTACCTATACCGCGACTCGCATGCTGGCGGGCAAGCCCGATTAACACATTATTTAAAACTATTACATACAATATCCAAGGAGACCATCATGAGCACCCTGCGCAGAACCATTCTTGTCACATTACTGGCGCTACCTCTGTCAACAGCTGTCGCTACGCCAGCCGCCACGTGGCCTGAACGCCCTGTCACCATGATTGTCCCCTTCCCGCCCGGCGGACCAACTGACATGGTAGCGCGCCTATTGGCGGCACAGCTTTCACAACAGCTAAACCAAACCATTGTTGTTGAAAACAAGGGGGGTGCCAATGCAACCATCGGAATGACCGCCGCAGCCAACGCCAAGCCCGACGGCTACACCCTCTTGTACAACACGTCATCCATTGCCCTCGCACCCAATCTGTACACCAAGCTGGCGCTGAACCCAGCCAAGGATTTTGATGCCGTATCGCCTACGGCTGTTATCCCGATGGTGCTGCTGACACATCCTTCAGTGCCCGCCAACACCATTGAAGAATTCATCGATTACGCCAAGAAAAACCCTGGCAAACTATCCTATGGCTCGGCAGGTGCCGGTAATGCAACGCACCTGGGTGCTTTTCTGTTCAATCAGTCTATCGGCATCGATGCCGAACATATACCGTATCGCGGCAGCGCTCCCGCCCTGACCGACTTGGTCGGTGGCCAGATCCAGTTCATGACCAATACCTTGAATGACTCGTTGCCATTTATCCGCGAGAACAGGGTCAAGGCCCTGGTTGTTACCAGCAAAGATCGCAGCGCCCTGTTGCCTGATGTGCCTGCCGTCGCAGAGCAACTCATTCCGGGCTTTGAAATCGGCGCTTGGCAAGGTATTGTCGTCCCTGCTGGTACTTCGCCTGCGATTATTGAACGGCTTAATAGCGAAATCCAAAAAGCCCTGAAAACTGATACCGTGCTTAAACAACTGGCTGCCCAAGGCGCCGAGGCAAGCAGCTCTTCTGCCAGCGAATACCGTGACTATATACTCAGTGAAACCAAGCGCTGGGGCGATGTTATTCGCGCCGCTAACGTCAAGCTTGACTGACGAGAATCAAAAAGGCGGCGAAAAGGTAGATAATAAAGCCCCATTGTGTGCAACAAGCAAAACCATGAAAATAGAAACCCTGGAACAATTACTTGAACGCGACTGCGCTCTGGTTACCGACGGTATAAGGCTACACGCCGCGATCAGGCCAGAACATCCAGCGCTGATCATAGAAGGCAAAGTCATTACCTACGGGCAATTTAATGCCTTGCTCAACCAGGTTGCGCATAGCCTGCAAAACCAGCAGGTAAAGGCAGGCGATGTGCTTGCCATTTGCGCGGCCAACAGCCTGCAATACATGGCGATATTCTTTGGCGCCATCCGCCACGGCGCCGTGGTAGCGCCGATGTCGCCTGCGGCAAGCACAAAAGCCCTGCAAGCCATGCTGCTTGATGCGGCTCCAGCGTTGCTTTTCACCGACGCCAGCGCCCATGCCATGCTTGACGGCGTCATAGCCGCCACCGGGCTAAAAACCGTCAGCCTGGACAGCCCGGGGCCTGGCTGGGACAACTGGCTTTCGGATGACACTTCTGAATATATCAGGGCCACCCCCAACCCATCCGACCCCATTAATATTATTTATTCTTCCGGCACCACCGGCACGCCCAAAGGGATCATCCACCCCATTTCCATGCGCTGGATACATAGCAGCCAGCGTATGCCACAGCTTTCACCCGCCACGGTGTTCATGATTTCGACGCCGCTGTATTCCAATACCACGCTGGTGGGGGTGTATGCCGCACTCACTCGCGGGGCCACACTGGTGATCATGACGAAATTCGACGTCAAGACCTACCTCGAACTGGCTCAAAAGCACCGTGCAACGCATACCATGCTGGTGCCTGTGCAATTTCAGCGCTTCATGAACTACGACGGCTTTGATGATTACGACCTGTCCTCATTCGAACAAAAATTCTGCACCAGCTCTCATTTTTCCAAAGCGCTGAAGCAGGCTGTATTAAACCGCTGGCCAGGGGAACTCATAGAAAGCTATGGCATGACTGAAGGCGGCGGCGTATGCGTGCTAGAAGCGCATAAGTACCCACACAAGCTGCATACGGTGGGCAAACCTGGGCCAGGCAGCGATGTCACGCTGCTTGACGACCAAGGCATTCCGGTCGCACCGGGTGAGACCGGCGAAATTGCCGGCTATTCCAACGCCCGCATGACAGGCTACAAGAACCAGCCCGCACTCACGGAAGAAATCATGTGGATTTCACCTGAAGGCAAGCGCTACCTGCGCACGGGCGATATCGGCCGCTTCGACGAAGACGGCTTCCTGCTGCTGATGGCACGCAAAAAAGACATGATCATTTCCGGCGGCTTCAACATTTACCCCAGCGATATTGAATCAGAACTGGGCCAGCACGACCAAGTGCTGGAAGCCGCCGTGGTCGGCATGCAATCAGACGACTGGGGCGAGGTTCCAGTAGCGTTTGTAGTACTGAAAGCGGGTGCAGAACTACAAGCAACCGACCTGATGGCATGGGTCAACGCCAGAGTAGGAAAAATGCAGCGCATCAAAAGCCTGCATCTGCTCGACAGCCTGCCCAGAAGCTCGATAGGCAAGGTACTGAAAAAAGACTTGCAGCAACTAAGCAGCAAACTGTAAACCTGCTGCTTTTTCAAGCTGATGGGTGATGTTGTCGGATTATGCTCTGCACACCAATCCGACAACACATCAAGCAGCAGGCAAGCGCCATTCACTGGCACCGGCCTGGGCCAGCCTCTTGAGTAAAGGCGCGGGTTCCCAATGCTTGCCATGCAAGTCGTATAAGGCCTGTACACGCTCATGCACCGCTGCGATACCCAGTGTTTCTGCATAGAACATGGGGCCGCCCCGCCATGCCGGAAAGCCATAACCATTCACATACACTACATCGACATCCGATGCGCGCTGGGCTATTCCTTCTTCAATGATGCTGGCGCCTTCATTGACCAAGGCCAACATGCAGCGCTCGACGATTTCTTCATCGGAAATCAGCCTGCGCTCGATTCCTGCTTCGTGGGCGCACTGCACAATCAGGTCGTCGACTACGCTATCAGGTATAGGCGTGCGGCTGCCGTTTTCATAGCGATAATACCCCGCGCCGGTTTTCTGGCCGAAACGGCCAAGCTCGCAAATTCGGTCAGCCACCTTTGAATAGCGCAAATCGGCGGGCCGTGTTGGAGCCAGGCGTTTGCGGGTTGCCCAGTTGATATCCAAGCCGGCCAAGTCGGCCATGGTCAAAGGCCCCATTGCCATGCCGAATCGTGTCAATGCGGCATCGATTTGTGCCGGTGTTGCCCCTTCTTCAAGCAGAAACCCTACTTCGCGCCAATAAGGAGCCAGCATGCGATTGCCGACAAACCCCTCGCACACTCCGACCAGCACAGGTGTCTTGCCTATGGACTGAGCCATTTTCATGCAAGACGCAATCACGCTGGGCGAGGTTAGTTCGCCACGTACGATTTCGAGCAGCTTCATGACATTGGCGGGACTGAAAAAATGCAAGCCTATGACATCTTGGGGACGCTTGGTGACTAACGCGATTTCATCGATGCTTAGCCTGGAGGTATTCGTGGCCAATATGGCTCCAGCCTTGCATAGTTGATCCAACTGTTCAAAAACCGCCTTCTTCACCGCCATGTCTTCGAAGACGGCTTCGATGACCAGATCGGCCTCGCTCAAGGCGGAGATATCCAGAGTGGTCACGATACTTGCAAGGCGCTCGGCCATGGCTTCCTGAGACAGCTTGCCTTTTGAGGCCGTAATCTGGTAATTGTGCTTAATGGTTGCCAGACCGCGTTCTATGGACGCCGCATCACGATCAAACAAGATAACTGGCATGCCAGCATTGGCGTATGCCATGGCTATCCCCGCCCCCATTGTGCCCGCGCCCACTATACCCACCGATTTGATGGTGCGAATGTCGGGCTGGGACGACAGGCCGCTGATTTTCAAGGCTTCGCGTTCTGCAAAAAACACATGCCTCAGGGATTTTGATTCGGGACCGGCGACCAGTTCATCGAAGCGACGGCGCTCGTAATCCAGGCCTGCGTCTGTAGGTAGCCGAGTGGCTTGCTGGATGCAGTCGATGACGGCATGCAGGGCCTTGGCATTGCGTGCCTTGGGATGCACCCCTTTGCTTGCGGCTTCAAACACGGCAATTGAAGCCGCCGGAGGAGGCATATCGGCGATGATGGGATGATTCAAGACGGTACGCTGCCCCAGCGCCTGTACAAACGCGGCTATCGCAGAATAGAAATCACCTTCTATCACGCCATCCGCCAGACCCAGCTTGACGGCTTGCGCCGCACCCACGGGCTTACCCTGGATAATAAGCGATAATGCCATCTCGGCGCCGACCAGGCGCGTCAAGCGCTGGGTTCCGCCACCACCCGGGATCAGGCCCAGGTTGACTTCTGGCAAGCCCAGCTTGGCGCCAGCCTCAGCCAGGCGATAATGACAGCCCAGCGCCAGCTCCAGCCCGCCCCCCAAGGCCATGCCATGTATCGCGGCAATCACGGGCTTGCCGGACTGCTCGATTCGCTTGATGACCTCGCGCAACATGGGCCGCGCCGTAGCCCTGGGCGTATTGAACTGGCGGATATCAGCACCACCGCAAAACATCTTGCCCGCACCGCAAATCACAATGGCTGCAACACCCGCATCGGACTCGGCCAGGTCCAGACCCGCCCAAATTCCCGCTCGTATGGTGTCGCCCAAGCCATTGACCGGGGGGCTGTCCATGATGATGAAGGCCAGTTCGCCTAAACAGCCATAGCTGACAGTAGTTGAACAAGACTTGGCATTATCAAGTCGGGAGATCAAGGATGTGGTGGTCATATATTGCTCTGTATTTTTACCATGGCGCGTAAAACCCAAGCCAAGTATAAACGTCAAACCGGAGGGAACGCGAGCCAGCACAGCGATAGGTTCGACATCTTCCACAGGATCGTCCGGCAGGAACTCGGCCACCCTTACTCCTTCTTCGACCAAAGTCCTGACTGAGTTAATATTACCTACATGCAAACAGACATTCGACATCTTTCAAATTCCAGGGTGGCTTCGAATCGAATAAGGGTATTTACGCTAATAGAAAGACTGCACGGTGCAACAAGGATAAGTTCATCGTCTGCATAATGAAATACCCGGGCCTGATCAGAACCATGAAAATAAAAATCCGCTATGTGCTGCCATTTATCGCTGTCTGCACAAGCGCGCTGCTGCTGTTGGCCGGTTGCTGCTCCCTGCCCTCGCTGGAACATCGCAGCGCGTCGCAAGCACTGGCGAACGAGGTTTCAATGGCCACCCCCCTGGGCAAAGCCATCTCTCCACTTGCGGCTGCTCATCCCGGCAAATCAGGCATAGCACCGCTTGCCAACCCCCTGGACGCCTTTGCTGCGCGCGCCCTGCTGGCGGAAGCCGCCGTAAGTACGCTCGATGTCCAATACTATATCTGGCATAAAGACCTGACTGGCACCTTGCTGTTCCAGGCTCTGCATGCGGCCGCCGACCGCGGCGTTCACGTGCGTCTGCTACTGGATGACAACAATACGCCCGGGTTGGACGCCACGCTGGCGGCACTTGACTCGCACCCCAACATTGAAGTTCGCCTGTTCAATCCCTTTGTCATACGCTCGCAGCGCTGGATAGGCTATGTCACAGATTTCTCACGCCTCAATCGGCGCATGCACAACAAATCGTTTACCGCCGACAACCAGATCACCATCGTGGGCGGGCGCAATATCGGTGACGAGTATTTTGGCGCGACCGACGGCGTACTGTTTGCCGACCTGGACGTGGCGGCGGTGGGTCCAGTGGTCAAAGATGTATCCGAGGATTTCGACCGCTATTGGAACAGTCAGTCGTCTTACCCCGTCAATCTGCTGTTGCCCAAAGCCGATCCCGCCAAGCTTGCAGCACTGGCTGCAGATGCAAACACACTAGAGCACAACCCACGCGCCAAGGCCTACGTGCAAGCCTTGCACGACTCCAGCCTGGTTCGCGACCTAACCAATGGGACCCTGGAGCTGGAATGGGCGCCCACGCACATGGTCAGCGACGACCCGCGCAAAGGGCTGGGACAAGTACCGCCCAAGCAACTTCTTATTCATGGGCTTGATCAAATCATAGGCAAGCCGGAATCCGAACTTACGCTGGTTTCTCCTTACTTCGTACCAGGCGCGACAGGCGTCAAGGGCTTCGTGGCGATGGCGCAGCGCGGCGTCAAAATCGGCATACTGACCAACTCGCTGGACGCCACCGACGTAGCCGCCGTACACGCCGGCTATGCCAAACGACGCAAACCCTTGCTCAAGGCCGGCATCGAACTCTACGAAATGAAGCGCACACCGTCTTCACCACGTAAAAGCAAGGGCACGGGGCGATTCGGCAGCTCGGGTTCCAGCCTGCACGCCAAAACATTTTCCGTGGACGGCAAACGTATTTTCGTAGGTTCGTTCAATTTTGATCCTCGTTCCGCCAAGCTGAATACCGAGCTAGGTTTCGTCATAGACAGCCCCAGCCTGGCACAAAATATTCAATCCGTGTTCCACGACGAAGTGCTGGACATCGCCTACCAGGTTCATTTGTCGGACAGTGGCCATCTGTACTGGACGGAACAGCGCCGCGACGGCACCATACGCTACGACACTGAACCCAATGCCAGCTTCTGGCGACGCGCCAGCGTAAGCTTCCTGTCGCATCTGCCCATAGACTGGCTGCTTTAAGCAGCATAGGTTTTTTAAGACGCCTATAGCGATATCAGTAAACGATGCTCACCCTCGATCACCGGCACCCGCACACAGCCTGAAGAACAATCGATGCGCTGGCCATCGAGCGTGGCCCGCGTATCGCCGGCACCAGAACCAGCCGAATTATCAACCAGCACGACATAGCTGGCGGGACCGAGTCTGACGCTAGCCTCAAAGCCTGGCCAGGCCTGTGGCAACCGGGGCTCGATAACCAGCATGGCTCCTTCCCAGCGTATACCCAATATGCCTTCCACACCTGCCCGATACATCCATGCCGCCGAACCGGTGTACCAGCTCCAGCCCGCGCGTCCCGCATGAGGCGCAAGTGAATAAACATCAGCTGCAATGACATAGGGTTCGGCCTTGTAGCGCTCTACCGCATCCGGCGTACGTGTATGGTTGATCGGGTTGAGCATTGCAAATAGCTCCGCCGCCTTGTCTCCCTGGTCCAGCCTGGCAAACGCCCATATTGCCCACATGGCGGCATGGCTGTATTGCCCACCGTTTTCCCGCAGCCCGGGCGGATAGCCTTTGATATAACCGGGATCTTGCGATATCTTGTCGAAAGGCGGAATAAACAGCAGGGCCACGCCATCATCACGACGAATAAGATGCTGATCAAGCGCCGCCATCGCCATCGCGGCGCGCACCGGATCGGCGGCATCTGACAAGACCGCCCAAGACTGCGCAATAGAATCAATCCGGCACTCAAGACTGTCTTTGGCGCCTATCCAGCTGCCATTATCAAAGGTGGCCCGCCTGTACCACTGGCCATCCCAAGCGACACGTTCGATGGCCGCCTGCAAGGCCGTCGCATGGGCGCGCCAGCGCTGTGCACGATCGGGCTCTCGGCTATAGGCCAGCGGCGCGAACAGGGCTATGGCTTTCAGCAACAGCCAGCCCAGCCACACGCTTTCCCCCTTGCCGCCCTCGCCCACACGGTTCATGCCATCATTCCAGTCGCCTCCCCCCATCAGCGGCAAGCCCTGCTCGCCGCTCATGGCTATACTCTGATCCAGGCCACGCGCACAATGCTCATACAACGAAGCCGACTCTTCAGCTTGCATAGGCTGAAAAAAAGCATCGTGCTCGCCAGGAGCAAGCAATTGACCTTCAAGAAAAGGCCGCTGCTCATCCAGAACCGCCACATCGCCTGTTTGCTCGATATAGATGGCGGCGGCGTAGGCCATCCAGACACGATCATCTGAAATACGGGTGCGCACGCCCTGCCCCGAATGCGGCAGCCACCAATGTTGCACGTCGCCCTCGATAAACTGACGGCCTGCAGCGCGCAACAAGTGCTCGCGAGCCAGTTCGGGGGCGGCGAAGGCAAGCGCCATGCCGTCCTGAAGCTGGTCACGAAAGCCGTAAGCGCCACTGGCCTGGTAAAACGCCGAGCGCGCCCAGATACGGCAAGCCAGCGTCTGATAAAGCAGCCAGCCATTGAGCATGATGTCCATGGCCCTATCAGGCGTCTTGACCTGCACCGCGCCCAGCACACGGTTCCACTGGCCGACAACCTGCTCCAGCACGGCGTCAAGGTCTTCGTTGCGGTAACGGGTAATCAAGGCCCTGGCGTCATCCTCTGAACCACATTGCCCCAAGAACCAGACCAGCTCGACTTCCTCGCCAGGCTCCAGCATGACCATGCATTGCAAGGCCGAGCACGGATCCAGCCCAGCCCCTGTCACTCCAGAAAGAGGCGTGCCGCCGACCAGCCCGGCGGGTGCGGCCAGATTGCCATAACGGCCAATGAACTCACTGCGGTCGGCAGTCCAGGTGCTTTGCCGGCCACCCAGATCGGAAAATGCCACCCGGCCCGGGAAAGCTGTATTCCAGGGTTTGTAAGCCAGCATGGCGCCAGTGGTTTCATCCATCTTCGTGATAATGAAAGGCCCCGACGCACCACGGGACGTACCCAGCACCCACTCGGCATAGGCCGTAATCGACAGCTGGCGTGGCAAATCCGACAAATTACGCAACTTCAGGCGCGAAATCTTGATGGGATCAGCCAATGGCACGTATTGCAACAGCTTCAGCATGATATCGCTGGCATTATGCTCGTGGCGACTATAGCCTGGACCGTGCCGGGCAATATAGGTACCGCTATCGCGTATCGGCAGGGCCGTCGGCGTCCACAGTTCGCCAGTCGCTTCGTCATGTACGTAAATCACTTCGCCGGCCGGGTCCTGAATCGGGTCATTGGACCAGGGCGTCAGTTGATTCTCACGGCTGTTTTGCGCCCAGGTATAGCCGCTGCCTTCGGCCGAGACTTGAAAGCCGAAGCCCGGATTGGCAATCACGTTGATCCAGGGCATGGGAGTGCACTGCGCATCATTCAAGACGACTACATATTCGCGCCCCCCCTTGTCGAAACCTCCGAGGCCATTGAAGAACTCAAGCTCTTCATGAACTGACGAGGGCGGCGCAAGCGGCAGCACAGCCTGGTGATGAACGGCGTCAGGAGCAAGCGGCTTCTGCGCCACGCGCGCAAGCTGCTCGGCAATCGACCCCGCTTGCGCACGCAGGGTCACCCTGGCCACTGACTGCAACAAGGCACGCGTATCCAGGCCCATTAAATCGGCCCGCAAGGCGTAGACTGCACCCAGTGCCGCTTCTCCGCGAAATCGAGGCACCGACTGACTGCTGCGCACCGCTGCCTCGATAGCGGCCTGGAGATCCTGGATATAAGAAGAAGCGCGCTCGTTGAGGATAACCAGGTCTACCGCCAGGCGTTTCATACGCCAATACTCATGCGCGCGCAACAACTGACGAACCTGGGCGATATCTTCCATGTCGTTGATTCTCAACAATACGATGGGCAGATCACCGGAGATCGCTTGCGGCCACAAGGCCGACTGCGGCCCGGCGCCGCGTATCATCGTTTCGGATGGCGCCCTGAAGTGCGGATCTGAATACAGTATGGGCGCGGCCAGACGCTGGAAATCGGCAGCTTCTTCCGTCTCGATGGCAAAATGCCTGAGCTGCACCTGCGCCTGCGTCCAAGCCAGCGTTTTGGCCCTGTCGTAGGCGCTGCGGTCATGATGCTTATCGATCAGGTCGATCAGCTCGTCCCGGGACGCTGCAACGATGGTCCAGAATGCGACTCTGGCGACCGTGCCTGGTGCGATCAGCAGACGATAACGCACAGAGAAAATCGGATCCAGCACCGTACCCACGGTATTGGATAGCGGCTGACCGTCGACCAAGGCGCTGGCTGTACCCACCGTATTGCCCCGGCCAATAAAGCGTGCACGATCCGATTCGTATTGCGGTTCAGTAACAGATTCGCCCTGCACCACGGCAAAGTGGGCGGCCCATATCTGCGGCTCATTGTCCGAGCGTGTACGCCTGGTGGCTATCAGCGCGCTGAACTCGTCCAAGTGCTCGGTAACGACGAACATCTTGGCAAAGGCCGGATGCGCATTATCTGCGGCAGGTGTGGCCAGGACGATTTCAGCATAAGACGTCAGTTCGATTTCACGCGCCCGCCACCCACTATTGGCGAGGGAAACACGACGCACCTCGCCGTCATCCTCGCCCGACACCAGCACATCCATGGTCGAAGCCAAAGAGCCGTCGCGGCGCATGAATTCCGCATAGTCTTCGCTGAAGACGACCTCATCGTGATCGCTGGCACCGCCTATCGGTTGCATTCCGGCCGACCATACATGACCGTTTTGCATATCACGCAAAAAAACAAAGGTGCCGTAATGATCGGTAGTGGAATCTTCCTGCCAGCGTGTCACCGCCATATCGCGCCAGCGGCTGTAACCTGCGCCTGCCGCCGTCACCATCACGGTATAACGTCCATTCGATAGCAAATGTGTAACAGGCGCGCCAGAAGAGAGCCCTTTCAGGCGGCGCACCACCAGTGCGCTGTCTCTGGCCATAATCGCTGAAACATTGACTTCCTCGGCGCGCGGGTGGGCTACAGCCACCATTCTGGGCATGCGCTCTTGCAGCAATAATTCACAGGCCTGTATCATGGCTTCACGGTGAAAACGGTCCCGCATCCGGCCGCCCTGCAAGGCATTGGCAATGGCCACTATGGTCATGCCCTGATGATGGGCCATGAAATTGTGCACGATCGCCACGTTGCTGTCGCCCGGCAGGCGCGCGGCGGTAAAGTCCAATGCCTCGTAAAAACCATAACGACCCAGCGCGCCCATATGGGCCAAGCGCTTGAAATTTTGTTGCGCGCCTGCGGGGTCTATCATGGCGGCCAGCCCGGTAGCATAAGGAGCAATCACCCGGTTTTCAGAAAGTCCGCGCTTGAGGCCCAGGCCAGGCACACCAAAGTTCGAATACTGATAAGTAAATTCCATATCGCGAGCGTTATAGGCCGACTCGGACATGCCCCAGGGGATATTCAGCGAACGCCCATATGACTGCTGGCGCTCTACCACCAGCCGATTGGTCTGATCCAGCAAACTGCCATAAGGCGCGCGCATGACCAGCGCGGGCATCAAATACTCGAACATGGACCCCGACCACGAAATCAACGCAGCCCCGTGGCCCAGCGGTGTTGCTGTACGCCCCAGGCGCCACCAGTGGCGCGTGGGCGCATCGCCCTTGGCGATGGCGAACAGGCTGGCCAGCCTGGCTTCCGACGCCAGCAAATCGTAGCAACTGGGGTCCAGGCTATTGTCTTCCAATGAATAGCCTACGGACAGCAATTGCCGGTCCGGGACAAGAAGAAAGGAAAAATCCATGGCGAGCGCCATCGCCCGCGCTGTATTCGCCACCGCACCCAGCCTGGTGGTCAAATCGGACGACACCTGATCGATAGCTTGCCGATCACGCTCGTGCTGTGCGATCAGGTCGCCCATTGCGTCTATCCAGAACAGCGCATCAATAGAGCCTTCGTCGGCCACTGACGGCACCAGGCCGCGCAGTGCCTCGGCGGCCTTGCCAACCAGGCGGCCCAAGCTGCGCAGCGGTAGCTGGACTGGTCGCGTATCTTCAAGTCTCGTCCCGATCTCCTCAAGCAAGGCATCAAGCTGCCTGCCACGCTCGTTGCCCAGGCCCAGCAACATAACGATAGACTTGCGGGCCTGGCGAAAATTATCTTGCAAGCCTGGCCTGATGTCTGGAGAACTGAGTTGGCTTGCCCATTCCTCGCAGGCCTGAGCCACCGTAATCAAGTGGCCGGCCAGATTGCCGCTGTCGACTGATGAAACGTAAGGAGGTTCCAGCGGACGCAAGTCTTCCGTGCCATACCAGTTGAAATAATGCCCCTTGAAACGCGCGAGCCCGTTCATGGTTGCCAGGGTAGCTTCAAGCCGCTCCACCGTTTGCACGGTGCCCGCCCACCCAAAATCGCGCGCGGCAACCGCAGACAACAAATACAGGCCTATATTGGTGGGCGAAGTACGACGAGCCAATATGGGCCTGGGATTTTCCTGGTAATTATCCGGCGGCAGGTAATTATCCGCGGCTGTCACAAAGGTTTCAAAGAAGCGCCAGGTTTTACGCGCCGTGAGGCGCAGTTCCTCGGCATCTGATGCCGACAGTCTGCCGGCCTGGTACTGTCTTTGCGGCTGACTTGCCCACAAGGCCAGCGCGGGAGCAGCCAGCCACAGCAAAGCCAGGGGCAATGCCAATGGCCACGATTCGGGCCTGACAAGAACGGCGCCTACCGCCACCGCCAGCGCCAGCAAGGTGCCGCCCGCCATGCTTTCATAGCAGCCGCGCAGCCCCAACTGCGGACTGCCAGACAGTTGCGCAGCCGTAGCCCATTCCAGCAAGTGGCGCCGCGTTATGAAAAGACGGGTCAAGGTCCTGACAATGGCGTCACCCATATTCCATGCCTGATCCCCCAGGAAGGCAATGCCAAGAAAGGCCTGCATGCCCGCCTGCCGCAAATCGGCAAGCAAGGTATCAATGCGACTTTGCATGCTGATGCCGCTACGACGCGGCAACAAAGAAAAAAAGCAAGGTAGAAATGCCGGAATCAGGATACAACCAAGAATGAACAAGGTGGCCAGTGCACTGGCTGGCATAGGCATCAACCATGAGCATCCCAGCGCCACCAAGCTGCACGGCGCAAACAAAGAGCGACGCAGGTTATCCAGCATCTTCCCACGCCCCACCGACGGCAGCGCCTGGCCTTTCGCAGTGCGCCCGAGCAGCCACGGCAACAACTGCCAATCGCCGCGCGTCCAACGATGCTGGCGCCTAGCGGCCACATCGTAGCGCGATGGAAATTCCTCGACCACCTCGACATCAGAGGCCAGGCCGGCGCGAGCAAAAATCCCTTCGAACAAATCGTGGCTGAGCATGGCATTATCCGGTACCCGGCCAGCTAAAGCTGCCTCAAAGGCATCTACATCGTAGATACCTTTGCCGGTATAGGAGCCTTCTCCGAACAAGTCTTGATACACATCGGATATAGTCGCCGCATAAGGGTCCATGCCGCCTGGGCTGGAGAACACCTTTTGATAGACTGAGCCCTCGCACCCTACCGGCAACGCGGGGGTGACGCGCGGCTGAAGTATGGCGTAGCCATTGGTCACCCGTTGCTGCATGGCATCAAACTGCGGCTGGTTCAAGGGGTGAGCCATTTTCCCGATCAGGCGCTGCGCGGCGTCTCTGGGCAGACGGGTATCGGCATCCAGGGTAATCACAAAATGCACATTGGCTGGCACCTGCAGCCCGGCCTGCCCGATCGGTATATAAGTAGTGTCAACAGCCCCACGCAAAAGCCGGTTCAGCTCATGCAGCTTGCCACGCTTGCGCTCCCATCCCATCCAGATGTTCTCACCCGCATTAAAAACACGGCGGCGGTACAAGAGCAGGAAACGATCGCCACCCGGGCCAGGGCCATAGCGTTGATTTAGTTCCTGAATGGCGGCGGCAGCTACAGCCAGCAACGGCGCATCGCCGGGCATGACCTCTTGATCAGCATCCAGCCCATCCAATAACAAGGCGAAGGCCAGCTCGCCGCTCGCACCGCCCAGATAATGCACCGCTAGTCTTTCTATCTGTTCCAGCAAGTCGGCTTCACTGCTTAGCAAGGTGGGTACGGCCACCAAGGTTCTCAGCCCTGGCGGCACCCCGGCCTTCATATCCAGCGCAGGCAAGGCAGTGGCATTGAAGGTTGAAGAAATCGCCCGGTTAACCAGCGCCGTCGCCAACTCACTGACCGGAAAAAAAGCAACGACGGCAAACAGCAACAGCCAGGCCTCGCCTAGCCCATAAAAACCCAGCACGCTCAGCGCCAAGCCTATCAATAAAGCAATGGTAAATAAAATCGACCCGACATAACCACGTATGCCAAGGCGGATATTAATCCGGCTGATGCGCAACAGCACGGGCGCGCGAAACCCGATGCTCCGCTCCAACGCGGGCCGCCCGTCCGCTATCAGGTGATAGCCAGGGTCGCCCACGCGTAAAGCGAGCCGGGCATCCGCCGTCTGCGTCGCCGCCACGCTTGCGGCGGCCAGTGCACAATCAGCCACTTCCAGTTCAGACAAGGCCGAACCGCGAGCCAGTTGTTCAATAGCGCTGCGATACAAGTTGCGGGTTGGGAAATCCATGGCGGCAAAAGCGCTCGCCTCGCATAGGCGCTTATCGACCAGGCTGACTTTTTCAAACAACTCAGCCCAATCAATAGCGGAAATCAGCCGCATGCTGGTAATGATGTTGCGCACGGTCACATTCGATGCGCCTTGCCGCTGCTGCGCTTGCAACACCATTTCCTCAATTGACGTGCCCTGCTGCCCCAGGCGCTGTTCCAGCCAGCCTAGCGCAGGGGTGGTTCTGGGGTCTTGATCGCGCAGGCGCTTTACCAGATGCACAGCAAACGCTTCAGACAAAGGGCCGGCGGCTCGCGTAGCGATATCGGTTTCAAGCGCAAACTCTATGCTCTTGGCCCCGACCAGCCGGCTGGCCAGCGCCTCGGCATCAGCACGGGACTTTTGCCCAGCACCGATCTCGTCAGCCAGACGCCGCAGATTTTCGATCAACACGATACGCAGGGTAATTGCCACCGCCCATAGCTCGCCAATATCCAACGGCTGCACCCGCTGATAAGCCGCAATAAAACGCCTCAGGATATAAGGATCAAAATTGCTGTCGGTATGAGCAACAAAAGCCCAGGTCAGGCCAAACACCCTGGGGTAGCCCGCCAAGGGCCCTGTCGCCAGCTTAGGCAATTGCCGGTAAAAACCAGGCGGCAAATCGTCCCTGACTTCTCGAACTTGCTCTTCGACAAGGTGGTAATTATCAAGCAGCCATTCAGCGGCGGGCACCACAACCTGCCCGCTTTCGAGTTCGGCAGCGCTGGCGCGATAGGCCGCCAGCAAAGCAACTGCGTTGTCCTCCAGTCGTTTATGCAAAGACAGCACACGCGGCGGCCTGTGCGCAACCAACTGAGCGGCGGCCAGGCTTTCGGCATGCTGCTCCAGCCTTTCCATGCCGAAGAGTTCCTCCCTTACCGGTGCCGACTCATTCCAGGGCGCAGCCTTGAGCGATGGCCAGCAGGCATGAAGCATCACGTGCTTCTTAAACCAAAACCATGCCCATCCAGCGGGGCAAGGCATAGGTGGATGCTTGAGTTTTCCTGCGGAAAAACGACATACGTTCAACCATGGACGACTCCTTTGAGTGACAATGGTGCTGCGCCAGGCAACAACTTCAAGCATACGCGCCATTGCTTAAAAAAAAGTGAACACTGGTAAACGGCACCAGACGGTCACTAACAGCAAACCGCGTGCCGACCCGGCATTTGTCGACTCAGTCCGTCTCGCGTAAAATTCAGCCCTCGGCTTCTAAACTCTTTTAGAAACAAGCCACTACATAAATCAACCGAGCCCTACTCCCATGAACGCATCCACGAATGAATGGCACGCTACCCTGCGGCTCTCGTTCACGCGGCAGGGCCCACAAAAAACCGTACTATCAGAGCGCAGGCACCAAGGCCCATTGTTGGTCCAGAAGGCCTTGTACCCTGAGGGTCCCGAAGTCTGCCATGTCACGATACTGCACCCGCCATCGGGCATTGCCGGCGGCGATGTCTTGTCCATCGACGTCAATGTGCACCCCGGAGCCCATGCCTTGCTAAGCACACCAGGCGCTACCCGCTGGTATAAAGCCAATCGTCGTCACTCGGCGCAAAACGTGCATCTGCACCTGGCTGCCGGCGCTTGCCTGGACTGGCTGCCGCAAGAAAATATTTTCTTCGAGCAGGCCAATGCCTCGAACAGCACCCATTTACACCTGCGAACCGGCGCCCGCACTATAGGCTGGGAGATCACCCAATTGGGCAGCATCTGCAAGGCCAGCCACTGGGACGAAGGCCGTATACTCTTGAACACTGAACTATCGCTGGACGATAAACCCATATGGCTCGATGCTGGCGAGCTATGTGCCGACAGCCCTTTGCGCACTAGCGGCAATGGCTGGGCGGGCTTTCCAGCCATGGCAACGTTATGGGCATTCGGGCCTGCCCTGAACACTGAACAAACTGATCAATTGGCATTATGCTTACCCTGGAATGACCATATACGCGCCGGGCTTACCCACATGCCGCAAAAGCACGACCAGGGGCTGAGCCTGATTCGCGTTCTGGCCACCCATGTGCAAGATATCAAACATTTATTCATCGCATTATGGATGCGGTTGCGCCCCTTAATACTAAACACAGATGGCGCATACCTGCGCCTATGGAATACCTAGCTTTTGAAATAGGCGTTACACACAAGGAATCGAGCAATGGATCTCACCCCTCGCGAAAAAGACAAATTGCTTATTTTTACAGCCGCCCTGCTGGCCGAACGGCGCAAAGCTCGCGGCGTCAAACTCAATTACCCGGAATCCATTGCGCTGATTACAGCGGCGCTCATGGAAGGCGCACGCGATGGCCGCAGCGTCGCCGACCTGATGCACTATGGCACCACCATCCTGACTCGCGACGATGTCATGGAAGGCATACCCGAAATGATCTCCGACATTCAAGTGGAGGCCACCTTTCCTGATGGCACCAAGCTCATCACCGTGCACCACCCCATTATCTGACTTCCCGTCACTACAGCACCCGCTCTCTACCTAGGAATTGCATATGTCTACACGTAATCCTCTTTGCTCTTTCGCTGTTCGCGCCACGGGCGCCATCGGGCTGACCCTGCTGGCTGGCGCCGCCATTGCCCACCCTGGGCACGAACACGAAATCACCGGGAATATATTCGCAGCTGGGTTGCTGCACCCCCTGACCGGCTTCGATCACCTGCTCGCCATGCTGGCGGTCGGCATGTGGGCGGCCCTGACACATCAAACCTTCAGGCAGGCCATCTGGACTCCTGTCAGCTTTCTGTGCCTGCTGCTGATTGGCGCCCTGGCCGGGGTAGCCGGCCTGCGTCTGCCTGCCATCGAGCCTGTCATCATGGCGTCGTTGTTCGTGCTGGGACTATTGCTTGCCAGCCGCCTGGCCCTGCCCAAATGGGCTGGCGCCGCGCTGGTCGGGTTTTTTGCCTTGTTCCATGGCCTGGCGCACGGCGCCGAATTACCGGTGGGCGCAAGCGCCAGCGTATTCATTGCCGGCTTCATGCTCAGCACCCTGGCCCTGCACCTGGCCGGCCTGGCCAGCGGCTTTGCCCTTAAACAACGCAGTCAGTGGCTGACCCGTCTGGTGGGCGCTGGCATTGCTGCCTACGGCGTAGTTCTATTTGCCGCTGCCTGAACAACATCCATGCACAGCGCCTTTACCCCTACAGGACACGCACTATGATCCCTGGTGAAACTCTTGCCGAGCCCGGCGATATCGAACTGAACGTCGGGCGCAGCACCTGTTTGATCGATGTCATCAATACTGGCGATCGTCCGGTGCAGGTCGGTTCTCATTACCATTTTGCCGAAGTCAACACCGCCTTGCACTTCGACCGCGCGGCAGCGCGCGGCTTTCGCCTGAATATCGCCTCAGGCACTGCCGTGCGCTTCGAACCAGGCCAAAAACGCACCGTCGAACTGGTGGCGCTGGCGGGCGACCGCATGGTTTACGGCTTTAACGGCGACATCATGGGAGCACTGTAATGGTCATGATTTCACGTCGTGCCTACACTGAAATGTATGGGCCAACGGTAGTCAATGGGGTCGGCGACCGCGTCCGCCTGGCCGACACGCAATTATTGGCTGAAGTCGAAAAAGACTACACCGTCTTTGGTGAAGAAGTCACCTTTGGCGGCGGCAAAGTCATACGCGATGGCATGGGCCAAAGCCAGCGCCTAAGCGCCGACTGCGTCGACACCGTCATAACCAATGCCCTGATCATCGACGCCATCACCGGTATAATCAAAGCCGACATCGGCATTAAAAATGGGCTGATTTCAGGCATAGGCAAAGCCGGCAACCCTGACATTCAACCCGGCATCACCATCGTAGTGGGCCCAGCCACCGAGGTCATCGCGGGCGAAGGCATGATCATTACCGCCGGCGCCATCGATACCCATATCCACTTCATCTGCCCCGACCAGATCCAAGAAGCCCTGGCTACCGGTACCACCACCATGATAGGTGGCGGCACCGGGCCCACGACCAGCTCCATGGCCACCACCTGCACGCCTGGGCCCTGGCATATTTATTCCATGCTATCGGCGCTCGACGCCTTCCCCATGAACATAGGCCTGTTGGGCAAAGGCAATGCCAGCCACGCAGCCCCCTTGCACGAACAGATAACAGCCGGGGCCATAGGCTTGAAGCTGCACGAAGACTGGGGCTGCTCACCCTCGTCTATCGACACCTGCCTTACCGTCGCCGAAGCAACCGATATACAAGTCGCCATTCATAGCGACACCCTAAACGAATCCGGCTTCGTCGAAGATACCTTCAACGCTTTCAAGGGTCGCACCATACACTCCTTCCATACTGAAGGCGCGGGTGGCGGGCATGCCCCCGATATCATCCGCGCGGCCGGCATGCCCAATGTGCTACCGGCATCCACCAACCCCACCATGCCGTATACCGTCAACACCATAGACGAGCATCTCGACATGCTGATGGTCTGCCATCACCTGAACCCGTCTATTGCAGAAGACGTCGCCTTTGCCGAAAGCCGCATCCGCCGCGAAACCATCGCCGCCGAAGACATATTGCACGACCTGGGCGCATTTTCCATCATGAGTTCCGACTCGCAGGCCATGGGTCGCGTGGGCGAAGTCGTGCTGCGCACCTGGCAAACCGCCGACAAAATGAAAATGCAGCAAGGCGCACTGGAAGGCGACAGCGCCCGCGCCGACAACAACCGCATCAAGCGCTATATAGCCAAATACACCATCAATCCCGCCATAACCCACGGCATCGCCCACAAAGTGGGTTCAGTCGAAGTTGGCAAACTGGCCGACCTGGTGTTCTGGAAGCCGGCGTTTTTTGGTGTAAAGGCCAACATGGTGCTCAAGGGCGGCATGATCGCCGCCGCCGCCGTGGGCGACCCTGGCGCCTCCATTGCGACGCCACAACCCGTGCACTTTCGCCCCATGTGGGCCAGCTACGGCCAGGCCCTGAAAACCTCGCTCACCTTCTTGTCGCAAGCCGGCATGAGCAACCCTGCCATACAAGACCTGGGCCTGACCAAGACCCTGGAAGGCGTTTATGGCTGCCGCAATATAGGCAAGCAAGACATGGTACACAACCACTGGCTGCCCAACATTACTGTTGACCCGGAAACCTACGAAGTCATGGCTGACGGCAAATTACTGAGTTGCGAACCCGCAAAAATACTGCCTATGGCGCAACGTTACTTTTTATTCTAGTCATGCGTATTATTAAAAAACACTTGCACGGCGTAAACCTTGCCATAGCGCTTATCACCAACGCCCCCAAGGCGGTGCTGTCTTTCGAACAACGGCGTCGCAGCCGCCACAAAATCACCCTGGACACCGGCGAGGCAGTCGGCCTGATCCTGAATCAGGGCACTATCCTGCGCCACGGCGACATCCTTGTCGCCGACGACGGCAAGTTCATTCTGGTTCATGCTGCCGCCGAACCTGTACTCCGGGTGGTGGCACAGCAAAGTCCGCAGCAACTGACGCGAGCCGCCTACCACTTGGGCAACCGTCATATCTTGCTTGAAGTCGGGCCCGATTACCTGCAGCTCGAATACGACCCTGTACTGGTCGATATGCTGCGCCAATTGGGCGGCGTTAACGTCACCCAGGTAGAACAGCCATTTGAACCCGACGCGGGCGCCTACGGTGGCGGCCACAAGCACGGCCACGACGACACCTTCGCCGAAGACTACGCTTTGGCGCAGGCCGCCTACGATGCACACTCAGACCCGGCCACGCCGGTGCACGATCATGGCAGGCAACTGCATGGCCACGGCCACGACAATCATGCGCATCACAGTCATGGCCATGACCATCACTCCCATGACCACGATCACGACAACTGCGCGCATCCTGGGCACCATCACCACAAGCATACGAACAAGTAAGCAGAAAATATGGAAACCGGTCAGCTTACCGCCCTGCTGCAGCTTGCGTCGCCTGCCCTGCCCATAGGCGGCTATAGCTATTCACAAGGTTTTGAAGCCGCTGTCGACCTGAATATCGTCAGCGACGAGGCCAGTGCCACCCTGTGGATACAACAGCAGCTGGAACTGGTCATTGCACAATGCGAAGCGCCGATATGGGCCCTGCTGTTCGATGGCTGGCGCCAGGCCAACTTAGCCCACCTCGAGCACTGGAACAACTGGTTCCACGCCTCGCGTGAAACCCAGGAAATACGCCAAGAAACCGAACAAATGGGCTGGTCGCTGGTGAAGCTGGCGACCGACCTGGATTGGGGCGATGCCCGTGCACGCCAGCACCTGGTCGCCCTGGACATCGTTACCTTGCCCACCGCCCATGCCTATGCCGCCCATGCCTTGGACATTGACAAAAATGCCGGACTGGCTGCTTATATTTTTTGCTGGCTCGAAAACCAGGTCATGGCAGCCATTAAAACCGTACCGCTGGGGCAAATGGCTGGCCAGCGCATCATAAACCGCGTGCGCCAGCACATACCCGCAGCCTGTGCCGAGGCCCTGCACCGTGCTGCACATCAGCCCCCACGGGTCTATACGCTGGCGCCCCAGTTCGCCATACTGTCGTCCCGACACGAAACCCAATATTCCCGTCTATTTCGCTCTTGAGGTCGCACCATGCCCACCCTTGCACCATCCTCTTCTTCCGCGCCACTGCGCACCAAGTCGCTGCCAGTACTGCGCATAGGCGTAGGCGGCCCGGTAGGGTCGGGGAAAACCACCCTGCTCGAAATGCTATGCAAGAAAATGTCTGTAAAGTACGACATTATCGCTATCACCAACGACATCTACACCAAAGAAGACCAGCGCCTGCTGACGATTTCCGGCGCCCTGCCCGCCGAACGCATCATGGGCGTTGAAACCGGCGGCTGCCCGCATACCGCCATACGCGAAGACGCCTCCATCAATCTCGAAGCAATAGACCGTATGCTGGGCAAGTTCCCCAATGCCGATATCGTTTTCGTTGAGTCAGGCGGCGACAACCTGGCTGCCACCTTCAGCCCTGAACTCTCCGACCTCACTTTATATGTCATTGATGTCGCCGCTGGCGAAAAAATTCCCCGCAAAGGCGGTCCAGGCATCACCAAGTCTGACCTCCTGGTAATCAATAAAACCGATCTCGCGCCTTATGTGGGTGCATCTCTGGAAGTGATGGAACAAGACACCAGGCGTATGCGTGGAGAGCGCCCCTTCATCATGGGCAGCATCAAAAACGGCAGCGGCGTAGACCAGGTAATCGAGTTCATTGAAAGGGAAGGTTTGCTGAATGCCACGGCTTGATTTGCAGACGACATGCAACACTGGCGCCAATATTTTCAAAGTCCTCGGGTTTTCCCCTAACTAGGCGTAAAATACACCCCCAGATTTAGATAACAGTATTGGAAGTAACTCATCTTGACTACGAAAAGAAGCAGACGCTGGAATGGCAGCCTAGACTCCCTGAGCACAGATTTCCTGAAAGACGTCCTAGAAAGAATGGAAGCGTACGGCCCCAACGTACAGTTCGAACTGCCCGGCCACTCTCAGCGTCCGAACTACCAGGTCATAAACAAGGCTGGTAAAAAAATGGGGTTTGACAAGAAAAACCTGTTAATGAGCCTGAACCCCAACGGCAGTATCAGCGACACATTATCAGCCGAGTTCACACTGGATGCGGTCAAAACCATGATAAAAGGCGGTGGCGCCAAAGCAGCGCCCCGGCCACGCGCCACGCGCACCAGCACTGAAGGCGCCAGCCCGCGCAGCACCAGCAGCCGCGCCAGCTATGTGCCGGTGGCGGAAGTCATCGACACTGTCGAACACGATAAATACGCCTACTTCAAAGCCAATCGCGAAGAGCTGCCCGAAGGCATACAAAAGCATTCCGGCGCCATCAGCGACCTGATGCGCAACGGCTTGTCGGCCGAAGCCGCCTTCAATGAAATCATCAAGCTGCATTTTTAGCATTCATTATCAGGTTAGGCGGAACAGCGCTTGCTTGACGCCTTTGCAGGTCTGATTAGCGCTGCCAGGCGCGTAATCCGACCTGCAACGTCGCTATCATATAAAAGCAACGCCATCGAACCTGATGCAATACACATATCAACAGTAGGGTAAGGTCAAGACAAAGGCCAGGTTTCACAAAAATATAGTCGCAAGCCGATACATTCTCTTAACAAACTGTGGGAGAATGCTCCGCTATGCGCGCCTGCATGCACAAGCTGGCGGCATACCATAAACTGTTCGCGCAGGCGCCACCATGACAGCAACCTCTTCCTCCGATAAGCAGGCACGACGCAGTATCAGCGTATTAATGGCCGCACAGGCCCTGGGCGGCGCCTCGCCACCCATCATTATTTCACTAGGCGGCATTGTTGGCCTGATGCTGGCATCAGACCCTGCCTTGTCCACGCTACCCGTCAGCCTCTACAACCTAGGGCTGGCGCTGTCCACACTTCCAGCCGCACTCCTGATGCGACGCCTGGGCAGGCGGGCCACCTACCTGATGGGCGCCTTATTGGGCAGTCTTTCAGGCCTGGTTGCCGCCTGGGCAATACTGCAAGGTGACTTTGTCCTGTTCTGTATCGGTACTTCAATGGCGGGTTTTTATGGCGCCTGTGTGCAAAGCTATCGTTTTGCGGCAGCCGATGCGGTGGCCCCCAGCCTGCGCTCCGTGGCCATATCGCGAGTCATGGTAGGCGGGCTGGCTGCAGCCATCATAGGCCCGCAGCTGGTCATCTGGACCCGCGACGCCCTGCCGGCGGCGCAATTTTCGGGTAGTTTCTTCGCCCAGGCAGCGCTGGCCTGCCTGGCCATACCTATTATTGCCATGTTTCGCACGACGGGGCCGGCGCCTGCCGCAACCTCGATGCCGGCACGGTCTTTAGGCGAAATCGCGCGCACACCCCAGTTCAGTGTTTCAGTGATAGCCGGGGTCGTCACCTATGGCCTAATGAGCTTCATCATGACGGCGTCTCCCATGGCCATGGTAGGTTGCGGGTACACGGTGGGCGAGGCGGCGCTAGGCATACAATGGCATGTGCTGGCAATGTTCGCCCCCAGCTTTTTCACCGGTCATTTAATTGCGCGTTTTGGCAAGTATGGCATGACTGCCATTGGCCTGGTGCTAATCGGTACATCAGGCTTGATGGCACTGGCCGGGCTTGAGCTTTTACATTTTTGGGGTTCGCTGGTGTTGCTGGGGGTAGGCTGGAACTTTGGCTTTATCGGTGCAACGGCCATGTTGACCGACTGCTATCGTCCTTCAGAACGCGCCAAGGTGCAGGGGCTGAATGATTTCCTGGTATTCGGTACGGTTGCCGCCGCTTCATTCAGTTCGGGTCAACTGCTTAATACGTCGGGGTGGAATACCATCAATGTGCTGATATTCCCGCTGGTGGCGGTGGTCCTGGTGCTATTGGGCTGGCTGGCATGGCGGCAAAAAGCCGTGGGTCGGATCAGCACCGAAGGCGCGTAATACAGTTGGCATATATACAGTGTGACAGGCATTTAGGCGGTTCATTTGCATTTTCGATGCAAGTATTTAACAACGTTGTCCGGGGTGGGTGAAGCTCAGTGCGGCACGGCGTGCTTGTTTCCGCGTCTGCCTCGTACAGCCGGGCGTCGGCCGAACTCGCTGCGCTTGTATAGTTTTTTTAAGCAGTTTTGTTTTGTTT
>JACCER010000021.1 GCA_013416445.1 Alcaligenaceae bacterium | reverse complement strand
CGGACCACTGGTCCGACCGGGCGAGTTCCGCGGACGCCTCGATGGCGCTGACCGTAACGGGAACCCCGTCAGGGGCGCAGCGCGTGAAGCCGAAACAGCCTCCGACACACCCGACTTTCGCAAGAACGAAAAACCGCACACGCTTAACACCACCGCCAGCCCTGTAATCCCATGTCTAAATCAAACATGCACTTTGTCGGCTTCATTTGATTTAGAAACGGAATAAACATCCCCGACCTACGTGATCACACCCAGCCGTCGGCCAACCTTCTCAAACGCGGCGACGGCCTTGGCAATATGTTCTGACGTATGAGCAGCGCTCATCTGGGTCCGTATGCGCGCTTGGCCTTTAGGCACCACGGGATACGAAAACCCGATCACATACACCCCTTCCTGCAACAGATCGTCGGCCATGCGACCCGCCACCTGTGCATCACCAAACATAACGGGAATAATGGGATGCTCGCCCGGTACCAAATCGAAACCCAGGGCCGCCATGGCCTGCCTGAATTGCTGCCCATTGGCATGAACCTGCCGGCGCAAGGCCTTGCCCTCGTCGCTTTGCAGCAAAGCCAGCACACGCAAGGACGCCGCAACAATTGCGGGCGCCAACGTATTGGAAAACAAATACGGACGCGAACGCTGACGCAACAACTCAACAACCGATTCATGGGCAGCCACATACCCGCCCGATGCGCCACCCAATGCCTTGCCTAATGTACCAGTAAGAATATGAACCCGGCCTTCCACCCCGCAATACTCGGGCGTACCCCGGCCATGCTCGCCAATAAAGCCTACGGCGTGGGAGTCATCGACCATGACCATGGCATTGAATTCATCAGCCAGGGCGCAAATGGATTTCAAGTCGGCAATAATGCCATCCATGGAAAAAACACCATCAGTGGCAATGAGCTTATAACGCGCACCGGCAGCATCGGCCGCCTGCAACTGTGCGCGCAGATCGGCCATATCGTTATTGGCATAGCGATAGCGCCTGGCCTTGCAAAGACGCACGCCGTCGATGATGCTGGCATGATTCAAGGCGTCGCTGATGACGGCATCGTTTTCGTCAAGCAGCGCTTCGAACAAGCCACCATTGGCATCGAAGCAACTGGAATACAAAATGGCGTCGCCCATGCTCAAGAAGCCCGCCAAGGCCTGTTCCAATTGCTTATGGCCAGTTTGCGTACCGCAAATAAAGCGCACGGAAGCCAGCCCAAAACCGGCCTCGTCCAGCCCACGTTTGGCGGCGTCGATCAGGCGCGCGTCGTTGGCCAGGCCCAGATAGTTATTGGCGCAAAAATTAAGCACCTGCGCCCCATCTGCAAGACCGACCTGCGCCGACTGCTGGCTGGCCATGATGCGCTCGGCTTTATAAAATCCGTCGGCACGCAGTTGTTGGACCTGTTGCTGCACGTGTTTGAGAAACGTATTTTCCATGAGAATGGCCGCCACGCTAAAAAGAATAATTGTAGGTCGGATTAACGCCACAGGCGCGTAATCTGACCTACGCGGCAACCAGCTTTCTTTCTTGTATCCGCAATTTGCGCCCCTGCGCCATCCACATTAAGACAATAATCAAGAAGGCCGGTATATATACCCAGAATTCGGACGGTCTTGCCGGGTTGGGCACCTTGACCTCGGCAATATCCCAGCCCTGTTCCCAGCCGGCGCGCTTGGCCTGGCTACCGAAACGCACAGCAGCAATTTGTGCCTGGTCGCCCAGCGCCATGATGGTCAGGCCCACGGCTGACAAGCGCTGCTGGCCAGCGGCGGCGCCCTGAACGGTACTGCCCTCTGGTAATTTGGACAAGGGCACCGCCACCGTTTTCTGGATATCGTCGCCTTCCAGGTTCATGCCTTGCAGAACCACCACCAACCGGCCCTTGTCGGGCATGCTGGCGGCAATCTGCAATAGCTCGGACACTGGCCGTGTTTCGTACTTGGGCGCAATATGGTTCATGAACCAATCCGGCCTGAACAAGACGAAGGTAACAATCAGCAAAAGCGCCACTTCAGGCCAAGTACATTTAACACGCATCCATTTCATGGTTGCGGCGGCAAAAGTCAGCGAGGCCAGCGTCGCACCGCCCACAACCAGGATAAGTTCGCCCCAGCCTTCGATGTCGATCAGGAGCAGCAAGGGATTAAAAATGAACATAAAAGGCAATACGGCGGTACGCATGGCGTACGCCGTGCCCTTGATGCCGGTTTTTATTGGGTCTTCGCCCGAAATCGCAGCCGCCGCGAAAGTGGCCAGCCCCACCGGAGGCGTGATATCGGCCATGATCCCGTAATAGAACACGAACATATGCACGGCAATCAGGGGAATGACAATACCGCTTTGCGCACCCAGTTCAACCACCACGGGCGCCATCAAGGTTGCCATAAGAATGTAGTTGGCCGTGGTGGGCATGCCCAGCCCCAGTACCAGACAAACCGCTGCGGTAAAGAACAGCATGACCAGCACATTGCCCATCGATACCATTTCGACGAAGGCCGTCATGCGCAAGCCCAGGCCGGTTAGCGTAATGGCGCCAACTATCAGGCCCGCCGTACCGCAGGCAATGGCGATGCCGACCATGTTGCGCGCACCTTCTTGCAAGCCGGTGATGGCGTCGGAAAGCCCCGGGCGCACCGTAGGCGCCACTGCCTGCTTGCGGAACCAGGCCATCAGCGGCCGCTGCGTGACCATTTGCAGCAACATGGAAACGACCGCCCAAAAAGCCGAAAGCCCGGCGGACAACTGCTCAACCGACAGACACCAAACCAAAATACCGATAGGTATCAGGAAATACAGGCCTGAACGCACCGTGGGCCAGGTCTCGGGGCGAACCGGGTTGGTAATGCTGATTTCAGTGGGAAGGTCAGGGTGCTTCGCGGCGATACGCAGCAGCCAGAGATATAAAACCACCAGCAGGCCCATCAGTATCCACATGGCGGCAGCGCCAGCCGCCGCCTGCACGCCCACGCCTATCCAGTAAACAAGCCCCATTGCAACCAGGGAGCCGGCAATGCCCATGCCCCATCCAGCCAGCCTTTGCAGCACAGTGCGCGGCTTGCCGGCCGACATCATGGGCTGGATACCCAATGCCAGAGCCTCGAGGTGGACGATATAGAACAAGGCAATATACGAAATACTGGCGGGCAGCAAAGCATGGCGAATGATGTCGGTATAGGGGATGCCCACGTATTCGATCATCAGAAAGGCCGCCGCCCCCATGACCGGGGGCATGATCTGCCCGTTGACTGATGACGCGGTTTCAATAGCGCCCGCGCGTATGCCGCCATAACCCGCTTTCTTCATGAGCGGGATAGTGAAAATACCGCCGGTTACCACGTTGGCCACCGACGATGCCGATACGATGCCGTTGACTGCCGAGGAAACCACCGCCACCTTGGCCGGGCCACCGCGCAAATGGCCCAGCATGGCGAAAGACACCTGCATCATGTAGTTGCCGGCGCCGCAACGATCGAGCAACGAACCCAGCAACACAAAAATGAAAATATAAGACACCGACACGCCCAGCGCTACGCCGTAGACCCCTTCGGTGGTGAGCCACATGTGCGAAACCAGGCGCTCGATTGAGGCGCCACGATGCGCCAGCGCATCTGGCAACCAAGGGCCGAGGAATACGTAGGCAACGAAAATCGCGCCAAGAACGGCCATGGGCGCGCCCAGTGAACGCCGTGTGACTTCCAGCAACAAGACCAGGCCGATAGCGGCGACGACGACATCCGTGGTGGTAGGAATACCAGGGCGAGTAGCCAGCTCTTTATAAAACAAAAATAGATAAGCGCCACAAAACCCAGCGATCAGGGCCAGCAGCCAGTCGTGCCAGGGCATGTGATCGCGCGGCGAACTTTTGCGCGCCGGATAAGCCAGATAGCCCAAAAACATGGCAATACCCAGATGCAGGGCACGCGCTTCGGTATCATTGAAGATAGCGAAATTGAATGTAAACGGCAATGGCGAGGCATACCAAAGCTGGAATAAAGACCAACAGATGGCGCCCACGAAAAGTACTGCGCCGGTAATTCCCCCCACTGTGCGTCCACCGCGGTCAACGTCGGCGACCAATTGCTCGAGGTTGGCATTGGCTTGGTCTTGGGCGGTATCGGGAGGGGATGCTGTGCTCATGCTTATTCCGTATTTGATGCCAAAAGGCGCCCCACAGGGGCGCCTGAACTACCACAAAAGGCTTACAGCAGGCCTTTTTCCTTGAAATACTTCTCGGCGCCCGGATGCAAGGGTGCCGACAAGCCGTTCTTGACCATGTCCTTGGCATTCAAGTGGCCCAGGGCAGGATGCAGCTTTTTGAAGTCTTCGAAGTTTTCAAACACGCCTTTTACTACCTGATAAACCGTTTCATCCGGGACATCGGACGAGGAAACAAAGGTAGCCAACACGCCATAGGTATTGGTTTCTTGCGGGTTGTTGGGGTACAGGCCGCCAGGAATACTTACCTTGGCGTAGTACGGGAATTCAGCCACCAGTTTGTCGACCACGGGGCCAGTCAAGGATACCAATTGCGCACCGCAACTGGTGGTGGGATCTTGGATATTGGCCGACGGGTGGCCTACGCCATACAAAAAGCCGTCAATTTTGCCGTCGCACAAAGCGGGACCGTGTTCGTCGGGGCGCAGCTCAGAGGCCAACGAGAAAAAGTCCAGGCCTACGCCCTTGGTTTTCAGGAACTGTTCCATGGATGCACGTGTGCCCGAACCGGGATTACCCACGTTGAAACGCTTGCCTTTGAAGTCGTCAAACGACTTGACATTGGCTTCTTTGCGCGCAAGAACGGTAAAGGGCTCAGGGTGTATGGAAAACACCGAGCGCAGTTTCTTGTAGGCGCCTGTTTCCTTGAACTGGCCCTCGCCGTTATAGGCGTTATAGCCTACGTCTGACTGCACAACACCCAGATCAAGCTCGCCTGCCTTGATGGTATTGATATTGAACACCGACCCACCGGTTGACTCAACCGAGCAACGCATGCCGTGATCTTTGCGGTCTTTATTGACCAGGCGACAAATGGCGCCGCCGGCTGCGTAATAAACACCAGTAACGCCACCTGTACCGATGCTGATGAATTTTTGCTGGGCTGCCGCCGGCAACGGCGCCGCCAATGCAGCAAACATGGCGGCCGCACTGGCGCTTAACGCCAGGCGCTTGCCAAAAGAGGTATTGAACAGTGTACGCATTTTGCTCTCCCTGGAAGAAACTGAAGCGCCGCGCCATGACAAGTGCCGACGCGGCTGAGCTTACGAATATGACTTAAAAATACTGCACGTTGACATACAGAAACACATCCTACCCCGGCAGGAGCATATAGGTAGGCTCTTTTTCTTGGGGTTTGCCCTGAAAGCCAACCGAAAACAACAGCCTGGCCCCAGAGTTTTGGCTTGTCCCGTCCAAATCAACGGGATTGCTTGACGCATAGCCACCTCGACCCTACGATGCAACAATTACTAACACGTTCGGATACTACGCAAGCATCCCTGAACCGGGCTTTTTTTATGCCGTACATCAAGCGATGGACAATACTTGGTTGTGCTGCCCTGCTGCTCGGCATATGGCTGAATAGTTCGTGGGCCCAGACACAACAACGCATAGTGCGAGTCGGCATACACGACAGCGCACCTACCGTCCTGTTGTCGGAAGCCGGCCAGCCTAGCGGCATCTTGGGCGAATTGCTGGTCGCCATTGCCAAGGAAGAAAACTGGGTATTGCAGCCCGTGCCATGTGCCTGGCAAGAATGCCTCGATGCATTACAAACGGGCCTCATCGACCTCCTGCCCGGTACAGCATTCTCTGAACAGCGTGAACACCTCTACGACTTCCATCAAATTTCCGCGCTACGCAGTTGGTCGCAAGTCTATGAACGGCGCGGTGGCGAAATCAGGACCATACTGAACCTGAACGACAAACAAATCGCCGTTCTGGCCGGGTCCTCACAACACGAATACCTTGTCGCGCTGGCTGCCGACTTTGGCATCCAGCTCAAACTGATACGATTGGGCCAACTGGAAGAAGGCTTCGAACTGGTGGCCAACGGTGGGGCCGACGCCGTCATTGCCGACTATTACTTCGGTGAAGCACATGCCCCCAAATACGGGCTGATCACCACGCCCATCATGCTGCAGCCTACGCAATTGTTCTATGCAGCCCAAAAAGGCCGCAACGGCGCACTGCTGATGGCAATCGACCAGCGACTGAAGCAATGGCAAAGCACGCCAGGCTCGGCCTACTACCGCATTCTGCAGCACTGGGGTTCGGCCCACTCGTCCAGTGTCGCTCCTGCATCGTTCTGGTGGGCACTGGCTGCGCTCGCCGGCCTGTTGCTGCTAGCCCTGGCAATAGCCGCCCTGCTGAAGGCGCAAGTTGCCCGGCAAACACGCCACTTACAGGCCAGTGAAGCCAAGCTGAACACCATTCTTGACAGTGTCGACGCACATATCTACATTAAAGACTGCAACCTGCGCTACCTTTATGGCAACGCCCGGATCTGCGAGCTTTTCGGCACAACGCCAGAAGGCCTGGTAGGCAGCACCGATAGCCAGTTTTTCGACAAAAGCACATGCCTGAGCATACGTCGCAACGACTTGCGCGTTACCGAAGGCGGCGAAAGGGTCGTGGTGGAAGAGGTTCACGTGGCACCCGACGGCACGCCCCTGGGCACCTTCCTGTCCATCAAGATCCCCCTCAGGAACCAGGCTGGCGATGTCGAAGCCTTATGCGCTATATCCACCGATATATCCGAACACAGGGCCGCGCAGCAAACCATACACCAATTGGCGTTCTATGACCCGCTTACCGAACTGCCCAATCGACGCTTGCTGCTGGAGCGCATCAATTACATTCTTGACGACACCGACGAAGAAGCCCAAATCGGCGCCGTGCTATTCATTGATCTTGACAACTTCAAGCGCATCAACGATGCGCGTGGCCACGACGTAGGCGACGCCGTATTGCGCAGCGTTGCCCTGCGGCTGAAGGGCATCGTCCACAACAACGACACGGTGGCGCGCATTGGCGGCGACGAATTCGTTATTTTACTTGCCAGCATCGGCCAAGACCCCGAAACCGTCAAGCACATCGCCATGCAGGTTGCCGAAAGAGCCCGCGCGGCCCTGGAACAACCTATCATCATAGAAAACCAAGACTACCTCACGGGCGGCAGCATAGGAATCACCCTGGCGGTGCCAGGCGAGAAATCCACCGCCGATGTCCTGCGCGAAGCCGATATGGCCATGTACCGCTCAAAAGAGTCAGGGCGCAATCGCATCACCTTCTATGAAACCAGCATACATTCCGAGGCGCACAAGCGGCTGACACTGGAACACGACTTGGCCCAAGCGATAGGTACGCCTCAGGTTCAAATGCAAATACAAACCCAACACAACAGCGAACACCGTGTCGTCGGCGCCGAGCTGCTGATGCGCTGGGACCACCCTGTGCATGGTCCGATATCGCCTGATGTTTTCATCCCCATAGCCGAAGAAACCGGCGTTATCCTGGTGCTGGGCGACTGGGCATTGCGCCATGCCTGCGACTTGCTGGTACAGTTGCGCGAAACAGGCCAGCCGTACCCCTTATCCATCAATGTCAGCCCACGCCAATTCAGGCAACCCAATTTTGTTGATCGCGTACAAAGCATTCTGCTTGAATCCGGAGCCCCTGCCAATCTGCTTGTTTTTGAAATTACCGAGGGCATACTGATAGAAGACTGGGACGGCTCGATCAACCGCATGACGCAGTTGAATTCCCTGGGCGTGCGCTTTTCCATCGACGACTTCGGTACGCGGCACTCCAGCCTTACCTACCTGAAACGCCTGCCGCTATACGAACTGAAAATCAGTGCCCTGTTTGTACGCGACACCCCGCACAATACCGACGACGTCGCCATCGTCAAGCTGATCCTGGCCATGGCCAGCCAATTGAACTTGCGCACCGTCGCCGAAGGGGTAGAAACACAAGAGCAGGCCGACTTCCTGGTTCAGAATGGCTGCGATGCCATGCAAGGCTTCCTGTTTTCACGGCCTATCCCCGTATCCGAGTGCCTAGGCGAGCAAACAGCGTAGCCCTGATCAAGAGCGCACGTACTTGAACGTACCCACTGCTGTGGCCAAGAGTTCGACATCATCCATCCAGACTTCGGCACGGGAAAAGAAAACACTGCGGCCCTGGCGCGCCATATAACCTTTGGCCACTAGCGTCGCGCCATCGCAACTGCTCAGGAAGTTGGTGGTCAGAGACAAGGTAAGACTGCGCAATATCGGTTCGCCGGGGGGCGTGTACAGCCCGCAATAGCCACAAGCCGCATCCATCAAGGTGCAAATGACACCCCCGTGAATACGTCCGGTCCGATTCCCCAGCTCGGGCGAGATATCCAGCCTCATTTCGGCATAGCCAGGCGACCAGTCGGTCAGGATAATGCCCAACTGCTCAAGAAAAGGATTATTGATGGGAATGGTAACTGCAGTAACGTCGGTCATAAAGAAAGATTAAATTGAAAAACCAAAAGACGAAGCATAAACGACATGCGGGTAAGTCGGGTTAGCGCCGCCCGACGGTGCTAGCCCGACTTACGATCTTCCTCAACGACGATCAGTTCCAGCCTTTCATTTTCGAAGTCCGCATGCAAAGGCTCCAGTTCAGGCATGGTCTTGTTCGCCTTGGACGATAGTTCATTGAACCGGAAGGTCTTGCCATATAAACCCTGCTGCCCCGCTACAGCTTTGACGGTTTCGTTGTACTGGCGGGCGACCGTATCCAGATTGCTGCCCAGTTTCTTCAGCCGTTCGGCCACCAGGACTACCTGATTGTAGATGTCACCCGCACGCGAGCTCAGTTCATGCGCCTGCTGGTTGCTGCGGGCGACCATCCACAAATTGGCAACGGTTTTCAGTATGGGCATGAGCGTGGTGTGCGACACCATGATTACGTTGCGCTGATAGCCATAATCGAACAAGTCTTTATTGTGTTTCATGGCTTCGATATAAGCAGGTTCAATCGGCATGAACATCAGCACAAAGCTGGGACTGCGCATGCCTATCAGATTGCTGTAATCCTTTTTGCTCAGATCATCGATATGGTTGCGCACTGCCTTCACGTGCGCATCCAGTGCAGTCTGGACTTCGGCATCAGTTTCAGCGGCAATGGCGCGATCATAATCAACCAGCGACACCTTGCTGTCTATCACCATATGCTTCGAATCAGGCAGCTTGATCACAAAATCAGGGTAACGATTATTGCCATGCTCATCTTTGAAACGTGCCTGGGCCTCGTAATGGTCGCCCGGCATCAGCCCGGCCAGTTGCAAAGTACGCTCGAGCTGAACCTCACCCCAATTGCCGGTGGTTTTCTTGTCACCCTTCAGCGCGATAGCCAGCGTGCTGGCTTCCGCCCCTATTTTCAGGCCCGCTTCCAAAACACGCTTGATCTCCATGCCCAGCGATACATTGCCCCGCACGGTTTCATCATGTACTTGATTCACGCGCTTCTGGAAGCCCTCGATCTGGTCCCGAAACGGCTGCAGCATCGCATCGAGCGAACTTTGGCTGTTTTGCGCCAGCGTCTTGCCTTTTTCTTCCAGAATCTGGTTGGCCAGATTTTGAAACTCGGTTTTCAATAGCGCCTTGGTGGTTGCAAAAGAGGCTTGCATTTCCTGAAAGCTGGCAAGCTTTTCTTTATGTATGGCTTGCAGCTCAGTTAGTTCATTATCCAAGCTTGCGGCATGTCGGCTGAGTCTCTGCGCATCGGCATCTTTGGCGGCAAGACTGGCCCTGGCTTCGTCCAGGCGCTCACGCAAACCATGCTCCGTGGCTTCGCTGCTTGCCAACTGGCGGTCGATCAGCCCGGCTTCCTCACGTATGCGGCTCAAGCTGCGGCGCGATACGATGAACACAATAATGGCGCCCAGCACAACGCCGGCCAAAACCAGCACAGCAGCAGCCATACCGGGGGAGATATGATCCAAAATCTGATTCACGGATTAATCCTTTGCCTTGCCAACAAAAAAGTTAGCCGCCATGATGATGCACATTTATCCATACAGCCCTAATGCCTATAATTCATTTGATTTATATAGCCAACAGGCATGATAAATTACCAAACCCACATTAAAGTAAGCTTTCACATATAGATTTCCAAAAGCTTGATAAATGCGTACGCAACACCAGGAACCGCCTGATGCATAAATTCCTTACCGGATTAGCTAGCGCAGTAGCATTGATAACAGCAGTGGCCACTGCAAACTCAGAGCCTGCCTGGCCGCCAGCCAGCAATGCGGTGCACATCATCGTCCCCAGCCCTGGCGGCGACATCGGCGACACCATTGCACGCCTGATCACAGACCATCTCAGCCAAAAACTGAATGGTAATTTCATTATAGAAAACCACGGTGGCGCAAACGGCAATATTGGCGCTGGCCTGGCAGCCGAGGCCAGCAACGACGGCAGCAAACTGTTGTTTTCATGGGTCGGCACCCTGGCAATAAGCCCCAGCCTTTATAAAAAGCTGCCATTTGATCCACAAAACAGCTTTGATGCCATAGGGCTGGTTGCCGAGATACCCAATATTCTGGTCATCAACAACGACTTGCCAGCTCGTAACCTAAGCGAGTTTACCGATTACGTAACCAAGCACCCTGGCGTTGTCAATTTCGGTTCTACCGGCAATGGCAGTTCCATGCATTTGGCGGGCGAACTCTACATGAGCCAGACCGCCACCAATATGGTGCATATTTCCTATAGTGCGCCAAACCACGCCACCAACAACCTGATATCGGGCGAAATCCAGTCCATGTTCCAGTTAATTCCAGGCATCTTGGGGCAAGTCAAGGCCGGCAAGGTCAGGGCACTGGCGGTTATGGCCAAAGAGCGGTCCAGTACGCTGCCAAACGTACCCACCACGGCTGAACAAGGCTACCCCAACTTGCTGTCGTCTACCTGGTTTGCACTGCTGGCGCCCAAAGGCGTGGCGCCCGACATTATCGAGCGCACCAACAAGGCCTTGAATGAAATCCTGCAAGATCCGGAGGTCAGGCAAAAGCTGGCCGACCTGGGCGCCACACCCCTGGGTGGCACGCCACAAGATCTGGAGCAGTTGTTGGCCTCGGAGCTAAGCAAATGGAATCAAGTCGTCGCTGATGCCGATATTAAGGTGCAATAGTACAAGCATACGAGGAAGCGCTGCATTAGTGCATAGCGCGCCAATGCAACACCAAGCGCTTCAAAGATACGGCCTATTCCATCTGGCTCAAGGTTTGTACACCGGCATGCGCACCGTAACGGTCGCAGGCGGCATTCAGGCACTGGACCGCAAACTTCAAAAACAATGACGGCTTTTGCTGCTGTTCTGCTTCGGCTTCGGCCAGTCGTAAATCCTTGCGCAACAAGCCCAGCGTAAAGGTTACGTCGCCACCCCCTTGCATCATGCGTTCGGCGTACGAATCAAACAGCAGGCCCGAAGCCGTGCCTTTATTCAAAGCCGTGGTGAGCAAGTCGATGCTGAAATGACTGCCACGCGCCAATGCCATACCTTCAGCCAAGCCCAGCATTGTGCCGGCGATAATGGTCTGGTTGACCAGTTTCATGCGGTAGCCCGACCCGGCTGGCCCGCAATGGACGGCGCGCTGGCCCAGTTGGGCCAGCAAGGCTGTACTGCGCTGCAAGACATCGGCGTCTCCGCCCACAAAATGCGTCAGCACACCCTTGGCCGCACCCGCCACGCCGCCGGTCACGGGCGCATCCATGAACTGCCCCTGCTTGCTCGCCACCAGCTCGGCCAAGGCGGACGCCAGGCGCGGCGCGGCAGTGGTCATATCGATAAAGATGGTGCCAGGCTGCATGCCGGGCAACATGCCTTGATAAACGCTTTCAACGTCGCTGGTATCGCCCAGCATGGTGACGATGATCTGGCTGCGCTGGGCCAGTTCGATCAGGTCAGTAGCGATGCGGGCGCCTTGTTTACGCAGGCTTAATGTCTGTTCTGGATTGCGCGCCCAGATATACAGCGGATGGCCGGCCTGCAACAGCCGTTGTGCCATGGGCAGCCCCATACGCCCCAACCCTACCCAGCCTATAGTTTCAGGCATGACAGCCTCCAAAAATGCGTTGTGATGCGGCCTGCGTTTTTATGTTGCAGGAAACACCGGTTCGCCCAAGTTCAGCATAAGCCTGTTTGCCCAGGCAAAAATTGCAGTCGCGTGCAGCAGATCCAGGATCTCGGCTTCGTTCAAGCCTACCTCTTTCAAGGCTTGAATATCTTCAGGCCCGATCTGGTCGGCGGCTTCGGTCAGGCGTATTGAAAACTGTGCAATGGCTTTCTGGCGATCATTGACGCCTGCAGTACGCGGGTCGTTGAACACTTGCGTGACAGTTTCGTTTTGCTTTGCCAGTTGCTCGAAGCGCTGTGCATGCACCGAAGCGCAATAGACGCAACCATTAATGCGTGAAACCGTCAGGGCGCCCAGTTCGCGGTCTGCACGGGCCAGACCGCCTGGCGCGTACATGATTGCATTGTAGGCTTCCGAGCGCTGTTTAAGTATGGCGGGCTGATGCGCCAGCAACAAGTAGTAATCAGACTCTTTGGCCTGAGGATGGCTCATTTCCAGGACATCGATCTGCTCTGGGGTTGCTGTGCCTACATCGATGACATCCAACCATGCCTTCCAGCCCAGGGTCTCGTTGGTAAAGCCATGATTTTTAATGATAGTGCTCATGCTTGTGGCTCCAGGGCTTTCATCGCCTGCAGGCCAGCGGCCAGGCGGGTTTGATACGACAAAAAGGCAATCAACTGGGCCAGCATGATGATATCGGGGGTAGACACGCCTGCCGCCTGCAAAGCCTGCACCGCTGTTTGGTCGCCTTCCAGGGGTTTCTCGATGAGTATGGCGGTAAACACCAGCATGGCCCTTAGGCGACTGGAAGACAATTGTTCAAGCTGATTGCCGTCCAACAATGCCAGGGTAGACGCATCGCCGCCCTGTTGCAGAAACGCTACGCGGTAATGTTGCGCCAGGCTGTCAGCCTTTGACAGCACACAAGCGTAATACGCCACCAGCAGCCGTTCTGGAACAGCCAGGCTGCCCACAGTGGGGTCAAAAAACAGTTCGTAGCTTCCTTGCGTGGCGCCCGATACCTTGGCGCGTGCATGGCGTACTGCATACAACGGGTTGGCCGGCGTTAAACCGACCACGCTATCAATTACATCTGTGCCCATAACTTTCCTTCATGCTGAGTAATAACGGCTGCGGTTTATTCAGCTGCCGTCCATTCGTCGCCAAACACTTCGAGCTCTTCGAACGCCAGAAGCTCGGCATAGTGTTGGCGAATATTCTCGCCATACAGCAGGCTGGCGATGCCCTTGGATAAACGTGCTGCGCCATCGCTGATAGCCGGAATGTCACCTGAAACCGTACCATGAGTTAGCGCCGCAGGGTAGCAAAAACAATGCACCCGCGACAGTCCGGGCAAAGAGCCCGGCGATTTTTCAAGGAATTCGAAGCTGGGGCCCAGATCGGGCGAATCATGCAATTCTTGATCGTTATCGCCTGCGGACGGTTGATAGCGATCACCCCAAATTCGCAGATGCGGCGCAATGGTGGCGTACTCGGGTCGACTATACCAGTCAATTTTGAAGCCGGTGGACAGCACCAGGAAATCCAGTTCCAAGGTCTTGTTGGGTGTTTCCACCTGCAGCGTCGGCCCATCCTGGTGCACCTGCAGTACCGGCGCGCCCAAATGAAAGCGTGCATTGTCATGTTGCGACACCCGCAGTACGCTGGCGCGCGGCGGCGGCACCTGCTTCACATTGATGTAGTGGCGTATACGCCATTTCCAGTCATCGGACAGGTCGGCATACCCGTGAGTAAAGCCTGGATTACCTGCACCTTTGGCTTTATTCACACGCGGGATATCTTTGCGCCGTATCAGCAAATCGACACTGGCGGCAGCGTTTTCCAGTGCGGTGCCAGCGCTATCCATGGCTGATGCACCAGCACCCACCACGCCCACCCGCAAGCCGCGCAAGGTGGAGTAGTCGAGGGGATCAGACGAATGCGCCCAACGGTCGCGCGAAATACCCTGGATGAAGTCCGGCACGCTTGCCCCGCCCAGCCCTGCCCGCCCGGTTGCCAGCACCACGCGCCGCGCATACACGATTTGCTCACCCGCAGGCGTGCGCAAATGTAGCGCGACATGGTCTGGATGCGGCACAATGTTTTCCACGGTGTGCTCGTTGCGGACATCGAGCTTCATGACGCGACGATACCAGCGCAGGTAGTCCATCCATTGCAAGCGAGGGATTTTATCGAGCTCGCCCCATGCGGCCAGACCGAATTGCGCCTCGAACCAGGCTCGAAACGTAAGCGCCGGAAAACCCAGCGCCGGCCCGGTAAGTTGTTTGGGCGAGCGCAAGGTTTCCATCCGGGCGGTGGTTGCCCACGGCCCTTCGTATCCTGGGGGTGCACTATCGAAAATACATGCCTTTATACCTAAATTGCCCAGCGTAGCGGCGGCGGCAAGGCCAGCCATGCCGCCGCCGATGACAGCCACGTCAAGCAAGACCTGACCGTTGACGGCACCCACAGGCACCCAAGGTTTAGCAGGGACGTCCAGCCAGGCAAGATCCTGCGCCAGACGTTGTTCCAGTGCATCGAGGCCGGCTGGACTTGAAAAAGCAGTGCTCGTCATTATTATTCGATGTCGCGTTAAAGGAATAACAGATTCTAGTACGAGAACGGCCTGGCATCAGGCCACCGAGTCGTCTTCAGGGAAATCTGGCCCAAGCGACTCGGACATTACCTTGGGCAGGCCGCTGAGTTCGCCACGCACGAAACCAGGTACGCTTTGATTCGCGTAATCCCACATGGCCTGGATAAATTCCCGCCCTCCGTCGGACAGCACCCGGCCGCTATGAGTGATGACACCCATCATGTAGGGCACATGCGTATCGATAGGCCTGAACACCACGGAATCAGGCATGACACTGGTTGCGGTAAAGGGATCGACCAAGGCCAGGCCCACGCCCGCCCTGACCAGCATCAGTGCGTTCAGAAACGACGTGGTTTCTATGTGGCGACGCATGTTGCTTGCAGGTAAATTCTGTAGCAGGGCGGTCGAGATTCTATGTCTCAAGCCCGACTTGTTCGACATGGTAATTACCGTGTAATCGCCCAGTTCCGCCAGGCTGATGCTTGACTGCCCAGATAGCGGATGCCGCCAAGGCAGGGCCATCAGGCACGGAGCCTGCCCCGACCATTCAAGCTGACAACGCCCCAGTTCCATGGGCAGGCTGGTAATACCAATATCAGCCTGCCCATCGGCCACAGCCTGCGCCACGAGTTCGGGCGGCAAGATGTCGATATTCATTTTGTCTTCGAATATGCGTATGCTGCGCTCGAGCTGGCCTATGACTTCAGTCACCAGGGTAGACCCCAGCGACGCGGTTGCGGCCAACCGCAGTGGACGAGGCTGCCCCACGGCGATTTCGCGCATGCGGCTATCCAGTTGCTGCAAACCGGCCAGCACGTTATGCACTTCTTCGTAAAACTGCCGGCCTTGCTCGGTAAGCGTTACCTGAGGCCGTGTACGCGTAAACAGTGTAAAACCCAGCTCTTGTTCCAGGTCTTGAATTTGACGACTGACCACAGGCTGGGAGCGATCCAGCAAACGCGCTGCGGCGGTAACACTACCTGCAGAATACACAGCGGCAAATGCCTCGAGTTGGCGAATTTCCATAATAGTTGGACACTGTGCCATTAAAGGGTTAAATGCAAAACGCACAATATGTGCATTATACATTTAGTAACCATATTTATTTCATTCTCACATTGTAACTATGTGGACAGCATGATTGTTATCAGGGTTTCTTTACGCCAAAGCAGTTTTCCAGTGCCGGGAAACTACCTTCGCGCACATCACTGGCGTACTGCTCGATGGCTGTGCGAACCACGGTAGCCACATCCGAATACTGGCGCGCAAACTTGGGAATGCGAGAGCCGCTCAGGCCCAGGATATCTTCAGTAACCAGAATCTGACCATCGCAAGCAGGTGATGCGCCTATTCCGATAGTGGGTATTTTCAGCGTTTCTGTAATACGCCGCCCCAGGGCTTCAGCCACGCCTTCCAGTACTACACCGAAGGCGCCTGCCTGTTCGTGCGCAATGGCGTCTTGCAAGATGCGTTCGGCAGCCTCATCGTTCATGCCTTGTGCCTTGAAGCCGCCCATGGTATTTACATATTGCGGCATAAGCCCTACATGCGCCAACACCGGTATGCCCCGCTCGACCAGAAAACGAGTGGTGTCGGCCAGCACAATGCCCCCTTCCATCTTGACACAATCGGCCCCGCTGGCTGCCAGCATTTTTGCCGCATTGGCAAACGCCTGTTGCGGGGATTGCTGATAGCTGCCAAAAGGCATATCGACAACAATGCAGGCATGGCTGGTTGATCGCACCACAGCCGCCGCGTGCGCTGACAACTGGTCTACCGTAATTGAAAGGGTGTCGGGCAGGCCATAACCAACCATGGCGGTAGAGTCGCCTATCAGTATCAGATCCAAGGCATCATCCATCAGTCTTGCAAATGGGGCTGAATAAGCCGTAAGCGCCACTATTTTCTGCTGCCCCTTGTACCCCATCAGCTGCGGTACGCTAATACGTTTGACTTGAGCATGTACACTCATTTTTTTCTCCTGAACTCTGAAATTTGAATCGGGAAGATACCAAATGCAGCCCTCCCGCAGGGCAACGACCGTATAATCAGCCGGATCAAGTAAAAAAACAAATTGCCGTCCGCTGTGTGCCACTAGCCATATCGTCATTTTCGCACTGGGCTGCTGGCGACACTACCCATAGGGTAAATGAACTATCCTGCCAACGGGTTGCGGCACCCCATTCCCAGGAGCAGTCACCACATTTACCCGCACCACGGAGAGCCATTATGTCTTCTACACAAAACACCATATCATTTCACGATGGCCGTAGTGCCCCCCAACTGGGCATGGGCGTATGGCAAGTCAAAAACGATATCACCCCATCCGTTGTCAAGATGGGCATAGAACTGGGTTACCGGTCTATTGACACAGCTGCCATCTATGGCAACGAAGTCGGGGTTGGCCAAGGTATTGTGCAGTCTGGCATCAAGCGCGAAGACCTCTTCATTGCTACCAAACTCTGGAATGACCAGCATGGCCACGACAGCACCGCCGCCGCTTTTGACACCAGCCTGGAAAAGCTCGGGCTCGAATACGTTGATTTATACCTGATTCACTGGCCAGTACCCCAAGTCGACAAATTTGTGGAAGCCTGGGAAAAAATGATACAGCTACGCGACGAAGGCCGCGCCAAGTCGATAGGCGTTTGCAACTTCAATATCCACCACCTGCAAAAACTGCTGGATGAAACAGGTGTCCTGCCTGTGGTCAATCAAATTGAACTGCACCCCCACTTTCAGCAAGCCGAGCTGCGTCAGTTTCATGCCGAGCAAGGCATCATCACCGAGGCCTGGAGCCCGCTAGGCCGTGGCGCCTTGTGGTCGGAGCCAACCCTGGTGGCCATCGCGCACAAGCATCAGCGCTCGGTGGCTCAAGTCATCATTCGCTGGCACATACAGTTGGGCAACATGGTCATTCCCAAGTCGGTCAATCCCGGCCGTCAGCAAGAAAACCTGCACGTATTCGATTTCACCCTCGATGCCAACGACATGGCAGCCATTGCAACGCTCGACAAGCCGGATGGCCGCGGCGGCCCCGATCCAGAGGTATTCCGCAAGCCCTAAACGCAATCCGGCCTGCGTGCCTCGCAGGTCAGGTTACGCTACTTTATGTGGTGATCGTAGCGACAGATTCCGGTCACACCCCTTGCGCACGCCGCGCAGGTCCCGACAACAATACCGCCAGCCCTGGCGCGCAAGCAAAAACCAACAGCAAAGCCAGCGCCGCCTGCTGTGCGCCTTGCACACCGCCAGGCTGTATAAAGCCTGCTGCGTTGGTGATCATGCCCGCCAAACTGGCTCCCATCGCCATGGCATATAACTGCAAAGTCGTAATGGCAGCGGATGCTATGTTTTCCTGGCCAACCGGAGCCGACTTGAAGACCCGAGTCAACAAATTGGGCCAGCACAAGCCCACACCCAGGCCAACGCCCAACAGTGGCAACACCATCCAGTTGGCGCTGACCCCGCCCTGTCCCAAACTGCCCAGGGGCATCAGCAGGCCCAGTATTGCCAGCGACACGGCCGACACCACAGGCCCAAACTGGATCAGGCGGTTTGCCGTGGGTGTAGAGCGGCTGGAACTGATAAACGACCCCATCGTCCAGCCTGCCGACATCAACGCCGTCCAGTAGCCAGCGATTAAAGGTGTTTTGCCATGTATCAGCTGTAGAAAATAGGGAATATAAATTTCAGTGGTGACGCCTATGCTGAGCAGGCAAATACAGGCATACAGGCTGCCCAACGCAGTGCGTACCGAATATGATCCTGTAGGAAACAGCCGTGCCTCGGAGCGGCTATCGGCCCTGGCGACCATAATCGCCATCAGCAAGCCCACGGCAATCCCTGCCACATTCCAGACCCACAGCGTCGAAAGGCTGGCTATCGACACCACCAGCACCGACGAAGCCAACACCGAAATCTTGCCCAGCGGCGCCCTGACCGGCTTGTTGCCACCCGCCGCGCCCGCGGCCAGTTGCGTGTAAACCAGCACACTCAGCACCGCCCCTATGGGCAGCACGACCCAAAAAGCCAACCGCCAATGGCCGGTTTCAGCAAATATGCCCCCAATTGCCGGCCCAGCCAATGTTGCCACGCCCCACATGCTGGATATCAACACCATTGCCCGTGACCATAAGCGCTCGTCAAATACCAGCCGCACGGATGAGTAGCTAAGGCCAAGCAGCAACCCACCCCCCATCCCCTGGGCCGTGCGCCCAACCAGCATCCAGGGCATGGACGGCGCCATCGCACAAACCATCGTGCCCAGGACAAAAATAAAAATAGCCTGCAAAAAAGCATTCCTGGGCCCAAAGGCATCCATGCTTTTGGGTGAGAGCGCGGAACCAAGAATGGATGTCACCACAAACAGGGTGGTATTCCAGGCGTAGTATTCCAGCCCGCCTATGTCTTGAACGACGGAAGGCAGGATAGTAGTAACAATATAGACATTGACTGCATGCAGGGCGACACCACCCGCCAACGCCAGGGACCGCAAGCCGTTACGGCCCCATAGAAGTTCAGACCACGAAGCGAGCTGTGTTGTATGCATAAAACCAAATAATTATTGAAGCGCTCGGACTAGACAGGCATTTTCCGGAACGAAATGGCGAAACGATTCCAGCCATTGATTGCCACAATAAGCAATGTCAGGTCGGTGAGTTCGTGGTCGCTGAAATGTGGCCGGACCGCCTCCCAGGTGGCATCGGGCACATGAGTTTGAGCTATTAGTGTAAGCGACTCGGTCCATTCAAGCGCAGCGCGTTCCCGGGCGGTAAAAAACGGGCTCTCGCGCCAGGCAACCAGGGTATCGAGCCGTCGTTCGACTTCACCGCCTGCGCGCGCATCATGGGCATGCATGTGAGCACAAAAAGCACAACCATTGATCTGCGAGGCGCGCAAGCGCACCAGTTCGGTCAGGGGTTTTTCGAGCCCCGATTGTGCTATCTGTTGTTCAAGGCCACGCATGGCCTGCACAGCAGCAGGGTTGATTTCGGCTAAATCCAGACGTTGTTGCATGTTCTGCTCCTGAAAACTGAGCCGGTGCTACACCGCCAATAAGATCAGCACGCTTCACCAACCGGCGCCCGGCTCATAAATCAATAATGCGGCGGCTTTTCATGGGCATAAGCGTCAGCCCCATCGCCACCGTTGCTAATATCCCCCATTTTTTTTATCAAAGCCGTACACAGGGCACGCAATTCATCAATTTGCTTTTGCTGTTGATAAACCAGATGGCTGAGTTCTTGGGTCAGGTCGTCTTGGCTGGTGACTTTGATTTCAATTTCTACCAGTCGGTCTTCAATATTCACACAGGCTCCGTAGGGCTTGCAAATCAATATTTTAGCCCCGCAAAACGATAGACGTCAGTTTGGGGGGATTACCCTTTTCAGAACCTCGATAAAGTGGCGCGCAGCCGGAGACAGCCAAGCGCCTACACGATGCGCCAACGACAAGCGATGCACAATGACATCGCTTTCTACACGCAACGCAGTCAGGCCAAGCGACCGTGCCAAGCCTACTATATAGCTAGGGATAATCACAATGCCCAAACCATCGCGGGCCAGCGCGAGACTGGATAGCAAGGTCCCGCTGTCGATATTGACAGCTTGAGGCTTCTTGCCCAGATCGTGGAAGATTTTGTCTACACCTTGTTCAAAGCCGTAGATTTTACGCAAGCCAATATGACGATAATCCAGCAGGCTATGCAGCGATAGTGGGCCTGAAGATGTAATAGGATGCGAGGGCGCACAAGCCACCCATACCGTGCTTTCGTAAATAACTTCGCTTTCTATCTTGGGATGTGGCTCGATAAGGGAAACCAACCCCAAGTCAACTGTACCGTTGAGTATATGCTCAACGCCATCGATAGTAGGCAGTTCGAACAATTCAAGCTGAACTCCTGGATAGTCATCGTGAAACTTACTAACAGCAGGCGTTACTAAAGCATACATGATCAATGTTGATGCGGTGACATTCAAGCGGCCTTGCTCCATGGACTTTAGACTGCCCAAACGCCGTTCAGCCACTGTAACCGAAGCAAGAATATCCAATGCTGGCCGGTACAACGCATGCGCGCCGTCCAACGGTACCAACAGCCTTGAAGAGCGATCGAACAACTGGCAATCAACGCGCTCTTCAAGCTGACGACAAACCTTGCTGATGGCAGACTGTGTCATGCACAGGTTGGCCGCTGCCACGGTGAAGCTACGGGCCTCAAAGACGGCAACAAAGACTCTGAGTTGTTTAATCGTGAGGTTCATGCTTACTAGCGTAGCGTAAGCAGCGGATCAAGGTAATCACACGGCCCCATTCTTTTCTGACTGTAAAAATGGGTGATAAGGAGGAGCCTCGCCTATAGTGCCCATATCAATTTCCACTAGCCTAAGTCCACTCAACGGCATTAAGTTGCGCAGCGCGGGACTAAACTCCTCTTTGGCACAGACCTTCATGTAGGCGGCACCGACACATCCAGCCAGCAATTCAAAATTTGGCGGTTCTAAATCCCCATAGACCCTACGTCCGCCGAAGGCGGCATCCTGCATATGCTTGATAACCCCATAGCCGGCGTCATTCATGACCACCATCAAGAGGTCGAGCTTTTCTTGCTTGGCAGTCCATAATTCACACACATTCAGCATAAACCCTGCATCGCCAGACAACAGGATGGTCTTTCTACCCGCAGCGGCATGTGCTGCTCCGATAGCCAGTGGCAAGCCTTGCCCAATACCTGCACCAACGGGATGGGCCGCATGTCGAGGTTGATAGACTTCATAAAGCCTATGACCCCAAGTGGAATTGGCAACAGTAATATCTCGGATCCAGAGCGAATCCTTTGGAGCCACTGCGCGTAATTCCTCGGCAAAGTCGGCATAAGGGCCTAGAGTCCTTTTATAATTCATGCGCGCCCGCTGCTTCATTTCAGGAAATGCAGTCCGGAAGTCATCATCGACCTGTATATGTTGGCCTACCTCAGCCAGCAATGCCTTCAGCACTGCTTCGCAATCACCTTGCACGAATAGATCTGTTGAGTACGTACGCCCTTCCGCTGCCGGATCGATGTCAATCTGAACTCGCCGTGTTGGTAACTTAACAGACTGATCTACCGTTTCCTGACCTCGTAGCCGAGAACCTAGAATAATCATCAGGTCGACTTCTTGATAAAAGTCTTCAACATCTTTGCTGCCTGACCCATTGAGCCCGCCAAGATTCATCGGGTGCGATTCTGTCACGATACCCCGGCCAGACCAACTGCTCACCATACCGAAGCCAAGTTCGAGAAATTGTATTAGAAGATGTCCACAAGCTTTGGCTCCGCTACCTACCCAGAACATTGGGCGTCGAGCATTCACTATCAACTTGGCTAACTCAGCAAGAGGTGCAACCGCTGGCGGCTTAGGCAGGCATAGTGAAAGATCAATCATGCCTACCGGTGGTTCCGTGCACAATGCCTTCTGAACATCAATAGGGATCTCGATGCTCACAGGGCCGGTCGGCGCCCTCATTGCTTCGGCAGCAGCCTTTGTCAGGACGCCCCAAGCTTCTTGTGGTGTATTAATTCGATACGCTGCTTTGCAAACACTTTGCAGCATGCCTAGCTGGTCTTTAACACCGTGTGTAGTACCGGTATCCCGGCCTAAGTACTTTGCAGGAACTTGCCCAGTAATATGCAGCATGGGACTCCCGGCGTAACTGGCCTCTAATAGCCCCGAAACCGCATTTGCCGCGCCAGGCCCCGTGCTCGAGATCAGAACACCAAGCTTGCCCGAAACTCGGGAGTAGCCGTCGGCCATATGACTGCCCCCCATTTCGCCTCGGGTCATAACAACCTTGATTCCGCCATCACGTGCAATGCCGTCCATAATGGGGATGTTATGCACAGAAATAATGGCAAAGACGGTATCTACATCTACCGCCCTCAAGAATTTGGCAACCAAGTCTCCGATATTCATATCATTCCTTCAGCAACAATTCACTACAACATAATAGCGTCGGCTCAATAAGCAGCCTAACGAGGAAGCCAAACAGGCGCATCGCTTCCGAGCAGAGGAGTACTTCCCGCCCAATATGGCGGCGTCTCTGACAAGCGCAGCACTGGGCCAAGCGCCATGATATCGCCATAAGCACCATCCTCCTGCACGTAAAAGGAAGCAAGCTGCTCTTGCGCAAGCGTCTCGGGTGCGGTTTCAAACTCGCTTATCAAGCCTTGGCTTTGAAGAAACATTGAAGATCGGCAGAGCGAAACCTCGACCTGCCAGCTTCCGCCCTCGCGCGCACGGCGACCAAGAGCAAGCAACGCGCCGTAAGTTGCAAGATAACCCGTTGTGAAGTCACATATTAAAGGCGAAACAATTTTCGGTTGATCAGCACCCACAGCGGCGCTCTGTGTCTGGCAAATACCAGTCACTGCCTGAGCAATTTGCTCCCAACCTCTACGCTGAGCGAAGGGACCACCGGAGCCATAGCAACTTACTGACACTTGAATAATACCGGGACGCAAACGTGCAAGTTCTTCCATACCAAAGCCAAGGGAATCCAAGGCTCCTGGCCGGTAGCTGCTTACGATTACATCAGCTTCTCGCACAAGCTCTGCAAAGCGCGATGCACCTTCCGCGCTCTTAAGGTCAAGGAAGCAACTGCGCTTGCCTTGGCTAGTATCGCGCACATGCTCCGGAGCCTGAAGAAGATGCTGAGCAGTGACCATAAGGACATCCGCACCATGCTCGGCCAAGCCACGACTGCTGACAGGGCCGGCGATAATACGGGTGAGATCAAGAACCCGGACTCCCGACAGAGGGCGCTCACCAAGATGAAAAGACTCAGCCTTGGCAGGGCCAACCCGGGTCAGTTCCACTACAGGCCGGTCGGCAAGATAAGAGCCATGCGGATGGGCAAGCCATTCCTGTTTGGTGCGAACGGTACCGCCACAAGCCCCAGCACTGGCGACTGCATCCTCCAGCTCGTTTGCATCCCAGTTCGCGACAGCGGCACTGATGGCATCGGTAGTATCATCGCAGCCGAGCACGTCAAGGACCTTCGCACCAAGACCAAGGCTAAAATGGGGGACGAACCAAGAACCATTTCGAGTGCGATAAGGTCGGCAAAGATTCATTACATGGGCTCGATCCGGCGGCAGCGGTACCGGGCGATAGGCTCCATTCTTGTCTCGGGCCCGGGTATAGTCCATAGAACGGAGCGTAGCAGCCGCCTCGGGTAGGCCAACGGCAATGCTTTGTCGAGCGTGACCGCGCAGCGCCCAAATATCGTTGATGGCAACACCCGTCGCCGCAAGCACTGACGAGACAAGCCCACCAATACGAAAAGGTATACGATAAAAAGGATCCGCACCTGTAACCAAGACGTTATCCACCTCAGCCTTCGGGAAGGCCCGGATAGCCATCAGCTCGTTGAAAGCTTCAGCCCTTTGGTGTGCGACGCTGTCCATACTTTGCCCTTCTTAATAGATGTTCAGTGTGTTCCGTTTACAGCCGCTCTGTGCAAACGATTTGGCTATCTAATGAGTAAGATGTATTTGGCTTGATGGCTAATCAAATTTCAACCCGGTCGTTGAAATTGCTTTTTCCCATCGCTCGACGTCGTTGTGCACATACTGTTTGAATAAGTCTGCCGTCATATCAGCCTGCGTTTCTATGCCATTGCTTTGTAACCTGAACTGCACAGTATCAGAATCAAGCGCCTTACGGATGGCACTGTTCAACTTTTCGATCACAGGTTTCGGCGTGCCAGCTGGGGCAAAAACGCCCATCCATACCGAAACGTCGTAGCCTGGATAGCCCGACTCGGCAATCGTAGGAAGGTTCGGATACAGGCCGCTGCGCGTTGCGCTAGTGGCCGCAATTGCCTTGACTTGCCCAGACTTCAAGAACGGACCGATAGTCATGACATCAATGAATCCAGTCGGTACATTCCCTGCTAAGAGATCCTGGGCAGCGGGCGCCGCCCCTTTGTAAGGGACATGAACCAGTGGAGCTTGGCTTGCCGCTTTAAAGAGTTCGCCTGCCAAGTGATTAGCGCCGCCCACCCCTGCGGTGGCGTAAGGCACATTACCTTCTTTCTTGGCCCAGGCAACAAACTCGTCCAAGGTATTGGCTGGTACGCTGGGCTGCACAACAAGCAGATTTGGAGAAACACCCAATAATGCAACGGGCTCGAAATCCTTAATAGGATCGTAAGCTACTTTCTTTTGTGCAGGGGCCATCGCATACCCCGAAGCTGCAACCAATAGGGTGTAGCCGTCCGATTTCTGCCGCATTACATATTCAGTACCGACCTGGCCGCCCGCCCCAGCCCGATTTTCCACCACAAAAGTCTGCTCTGTCGCCTTTCCAAGCTCTGAGGCAACCAAACGAGCCAAGGTATCTGTAATGCCACCCGGAGCAAAGGCCACTACCATGGTGACATTGCGTTCTGGATAATTGGCAGCCGCTGATACTGTGGCGGCAACGCCCAAAGTCGCAGCAACAGCACAGGACACGTTACGAAGGGTCTTGATCATATTCATTTGTCTCTCTTTTTTGATTTTCATTATGCTGTCGGCCATTACATCCAGGGCATGCAATAAAGGAATACGTTGGCAGGATTGATAATTTCAGCAATGCTGAAAGCAACCAGATGCCATCTTATGAATCTTGATCCGCTTGTTCAAATGACTAATTTTCCTGGATCAAGTCCTATTTGGAAAAGAGGAGGCGCAACCACCACAAAGATTTCATGAAGCGTACAAAACAGCGTAGTCTCAAATACGCCCTTCTTCGATAGCATGGCAGGCAACTTCACTGTCGCCGTAAAAAGCGGGCTGTGGTGCTTCGAGCTTGCAACGGGCATTGACATGTGGGCAGCGCGGATGAAAAGCGCAGCCCGTGGGCGGGTTCAAGGGGTTGGGGACTTCGCCGCCAACGGGAACGCGCGCACGCCCGGCGCCGCTGAGATCGGGTATGGCGGCCAGCAGCAACTGCGTGTAAGGATGCCGGGGAGCGGCAAACAAGGTGTCGCGCGGGGCAACCTCGACCAAGCGGCCCAAATACATCACGCCGACGCGATCCGCCACATGGTGAACCACGGCCAGGTTATGCGAAATAAACAAATAAGTCAGCCCGAGATCACGCTGCAGGTCTTTCATGAGGTTCAGCACTTGGGCTTGTACCGATACATCCAGCGCCGAAGTAGGTTCATCGCACACCAAAAACTCAGGTTCAAGCGCCAAAGCCCGTGCAATGGAAATACGCTGGCGTTGTCCCCCCGAAAACTGGTGCGGATACCGATGTTGATCGGTAGGATCCAGGCCAACCTGCGCCAGCAATTCACCCACCCGCTGCCGTTGCTCGCCCACCGTCATGCGCGTATGCGTAGCCAGGGGCTCGGCAACAATGCGACCAACCCGCCACCGGGGATTCAAGCTGGCGTAAGGGTCTTGAAAAATCATTTGCACGCGGCGACGCATGGCCTGACGCTGCTGGCGATTCATGCTTTTAACCGGCTGGCTGTCGAAGTGGATGGCGCCATCGGTGAGGCCATACAAGCCAACCAGCATACGTGCAACCGTCGATTTCCCACAACCCGATTCGCCCACCAGGGCCAGGGTTTCGCCTTTGTTAATGTGAAAGGTAACGCCGTCAACGGCGCGCAGCACGACACGCGACTTGCGATGAATCACCCGCTCAAGCCAGGGGCTGGACACATCGAACCAGCGCTTGGCGCCATCAACTTGTACTAAAGGCTTTACAGCGGTATTCATGCGTGCACCTGCTCGTGCAACCAGCAAGCGGCCTGGCTAGCTGCAGCCGGCATCAATTCGGGACGTTCCAGTTTGCATCTGGGCATCACCGAGCCACAACGTGGGTGAAAGGCGCAACCCGGCGGGATGGCATTCAGGCGCGGCATACTGCCGTCAATTTGCACCAGGCGGTCGGCATGCGCATCCAGAGCAGGAATAGACCCCATTAAACCTACCGTATAGGGGTGCTGCGGGCGTTGTATGACATCGGCGACGGGGCCGATTTCTGCGATTCTGCCCGCATACATCACGGCAACCCGGTCGGCGGTTTCAGCAATGACACCCATATCGTGGGTGATCAGCATCACTGCGGCGCCCTGCGACCGGCATAGCTTTTTAAGCAAATCGATGATTTGAGCCTGTATGGATACGTCCAGTGCGGTGGTGGGTTCATCGGCAATGATGAGTTTAGGCTCGGCTGCCAGCGCCAGGGCGATAACCACCCTTTGCCGCATCCCGCCGGAAAACTGATGAGGGTAGTGATTTATACGTTCGCGCGCAGCAGGAATGCCAGTGGCTTCCAGCAGTTCTATGGCGCGTTGCTGAGCCTGCGACCAGGACAGTGGCAAATGGGTGACTATGGTTTCAGTAATCTGTCGGCCCACCGTATACAGCGGATTCAACGATGTAAGCGGATCTTGGAAGATGGCGCCGATTTCACGCCCACGTATGCGCCGCATGGGTTCGTCGGGAAGGTTATCGATACGTTTCCCGTTAAGCAAAATTTGCCCCCCGGAAATACGCCCTGGCGCATCCAGCAAGCCAATAATGGCGGCACCGGTTAGGGACTTCCCCGCGCCCGATTCACCCACCACCCCCAATACCTCGCCCGCGGCAATCGAGAACGACACTTCGTGCAAGGCCTTGAGTGTGCCGTGCCGACTGGGAAACTCGACCGCAAGATTGCGGACTTCAAGCAGATCAGTCATGGCCGCCTTTAATTCAGTTTTGGATTGAGCGCATCACGCAACCAATCGCCCAGCAGGTTGACCGACAGTACAAGTACAACCAGCATCAGCCCTGGAAAAATGGTGATCCACCATTCACCCGAAAACAGAAAATCGTTACCAATGCGGATCAGCGTGCCCAACGAAGGGGATGTCGATGGCACACCCACCCCCAGAAACGACAGCGTAGCCTCGGTGATGATGGCAGTAGCCAAATGCACCGTTGCCAGCACCAGCACCGGCCCCATCACATTGGGCAATACATGATGAAACATGATGACGGGCGGCGTAACGCCTATTACGCGCGCCGCCTGCACGTATTCACGATTTTTTTCAACCATGGTCGAGCCGCGCACGGTTCGAGCATATTGCGGCCAGCCGGCAAGTGCAATCGCACCGACCAGCACCGGGAAGGCAAGGACATCATGCATTTCCCGGGGCATGGCGGCGCGTGCGACACCATCGATAAGCAGCGCGATGAGAATGGCGGGAAAAGACAACTGTATATCGGCTATACGCATGATGAAAGCGTCGACCCTGCCGCCTACATAACCGGCTAGCAAACCAAGAAAAATACCGACGGCCATGGCCAAAATGACTGCAACCAAGCCGATAATCAGAGATACCCGCGTCCCGTAGAGCAATGCGGAATAGAGATCTCGGCCCTGGCTATCAGTACCGAGCATGAACTTCCATTGGCCTTCGGGCATCCATACGGGCGGCAGCAGCGCATCGAGCAGCTCGACGCTGGTCAGGTCAAAAGGATTATGCGGCGCAACCCAATGGGCGCCAAACGCGCCGACCAGCAAAAGCAGGAGCACTACGGTGGAAATCGACGCCACCGGCGTATTGCGCCATGACCAGGCCAGGTCGCTCTGCCACCAGCGCCGTAAAGCTGTCTTCATGCATTCCCCGCTGTAGAACGGCCCAGCCCTGCGCGCAGGCGCGGATCAACCAGAAAATAGAGCAGATCGACAATAAGATTGATACAAACAAACACCAGCGCAATCAGGCACAAATAGGCGGCCATGACAGGCACGTCGGCAAACTGCACGGCCTGGATGAACAGCAGGCCCATGCCAGGCCACTGAAACACGGTTTCAGTGACGATCGCGAAGGCAATGATGCCCCCCAACTGGAGACCGGTAATGGTAATAACCGGAACCAATGTGTTTTTAAGGGCATGCCCAAAATGAATCGTGCGTTTACGCAAGCCCCGCGCACGGGCAAACTTGATATAGTCGGCGCGCAAGACATCCAGCATTTCTGAACGCACCAGGCGCAGCACCAATGTCAGTTGAAACAGCGACAAGGTAATGGTGGGCAATATGAGATGCTGCCAACCGCTAACCGTTAACAAGCCAGTGCTCCACCACCCTATCTGGACTACGTCGCCGCGCCCATAACTGGGCAACCACCCCAATAACACCGAAAAAACCAAAATCAACAATATGCCGATCAGGAAGGTAGGCAAGGACACCCCTAGCAAAGACAATGCCAGAATGCCTTGGGCCACCGCCCCTTTGCGACGCAAGGCCGTATATACACCCAACGGCAAGCCTAGCAGCAAGGCAAGCAGCGCCGCCGCCACCGAAAGCTCGATGGTCGCGGGCAGGCGTTCACGCAATAACGTAGATACTTTTTGGCCTTGCCTCAAAGACAGGCCGAAATCGCCTTGTGTGGCATTGACGACAAAGCGCGCAAACTGCATGGGCGCTGGCTGATCCAGGCCCAGGCTTTGCCGCAGTTCAATGCGATCTTGGTCGGTGGCGTCTTGCCCCAGCATAATCGTGACCGGATCACCTATGTAGCGAAACAGCACGAAAGCCAGCAAAGACACCGTCAGCATGACGACTACGGCCTGAATTAAGCGGCGCAAAACAAAGACGAGCATATCTCAGACCCCGGTTGCGTACCTGACCGCCGGCCAGGCACGCACTGGGTGTTGCATAAGAGCCGGACTCAATCTATAACAACCCAATCGGCGCTCAGGCGGTTATCGGCCCTATGCACCACGTTGACATTTTTGCGCATGGCCCAGGGTATAACTTGGTCGTGTAGCGGTATATGCCCAAATTCGCTGGCATGGATAGCCAGCACCTTTTTAATTGCCGCATCACGCTTTTGGGTATCGACCTCTACCTTGATTTTATCTATGAGCGCATCAGCTTCGGCATTGGCATAGCCGCCAAAGTTAAAAGAGCCGTCGGCGCCCTCGCCCTTGCTGCGGATCAGGCTTTGCAGGGTGTATAGCGCATCAAAGGTAGGTACGCCCCAGCCGAACAGGTAAGCGCTGGAATCGAAGGACTGTACTTTGGGAAAGTAGGTGGCGCGCGGCATGGCATTCAGCGTGGCTTTGACGCCGACTTTTGCCCACATGCCGACCACTGCCTGGCAGATGGCTTCGTCGTTGATGTAGCGGTTATTGGGGCAGTCGAGTGTGAACTCTATCGCGTCGGCATAGCCGGCTTCTTTAAGTAAGTTGCGGGACTTTTCTGGGTCATAGGCGGTACGCTGGGCCAAGTTCTGATCCCAACCGTGTACCTGAGGCGCAATCATGGTGCCTGTGGGCGAAGATGACCCGCGCATCACTGCCTTTTTAATGGCATCGACGTCAATGGCACGGTATAAGGCTTCGCGTACCCGGACATCAGCGAAAGGATTTTTGCCCTTAATGTTGGAATACTTCAGTTCGGGGCTTTTTTGATCAAGCCCAAGGTAAATCGTGCGATATTCGTTGCCTTCGACTACTTTGGCTTGCTGGCTGATACGAGCCAGATCTTGCGCGGCAGGATCAAGCACGAAATCGATTTCGCCCGACAACAGCGCGGCTGTGCGCGTGGCGTTTTGCTTGATGGGCGTATAGACGACTTCGGTCACGTTACCCACTTTGCCGGGCTTGCCCCACCAATCAGGATTTTCAACAAAAACCGTTTTGACGTCGATGTCGCGCGACTTGAGCATATACGCGCCTGTGCCATTGGTGTTGCGGGCTGAAAAAGCCTCTTCTTTCTTGGAGAAATCTTGTGGCGCGGCTGCATTGTTTTTTTCGGACCAGGCACGATTCATGATGAACACGTTGGTCAACTGGCGCAACAGCACAGGGTTAGGGCCGTTGGTAATAATTTCGACAGTGTGGTCGTCAATTACCTTGGCGTCGCTGATGCCATTGACGTAGGCTTTGAAATTAGACGTAGGCGCCAGCGCGCGCTTGATCGAAAACATGACGTCGTCGGCCGTAAAAGGCGCCCCATCATGGAACTTGACCCCCTGGCGCAGGGTGAAACGCCACACATTGGGATCAGGCTGATCCCAGGACAGCGCAAGCGCTGGGCTAAGCTTGAAATCTTTATCGTAAGCCACCAGGGTATCGTACACATAGCTGGAAGCCGCAATGGTAAGCCCCTCGTTTTGGGCATGCGGGTCGAGGGTCAAGATATCCCCCTGGCTGGCCCAACGCAGGGTTTTGGCATAGCCCGTTACGGGCACGGCTACAACAGCGGCTAAGGCCATTGCAATCAGTGTTCGGCGCATGATTATTCCTGAAAAGAAGCTGAAAGATCAGGCAAATACTGGACTACAGAATGTTTCATGTCAATCTCAGGGTTATACCTATGCGTCATAAGTTCAAGCTTGCAAATGGTACTTTTATTCTGCTGCATATCCACGATATCAGTCATCAAGCATGCAAGAAAATCTGTGGCAAGCTGAAGGCTATTCGTAAGCACCCGATAGTTTTAAAAACCCAAAAACAGTACGCTGCAGTACCAAATGATATAATTTTGCATCAATGCATCAGGCTTGAGCAACCCCGTCCACGGCAACTGTTACCGACACAATCGGCACAAGCCCCAAGCTCAAAAATACAATCCAACAATACAATACAGCCATGAGTGTATCGGTGGACTCCCCTTTTCTGGTCACCACAGCGCAACAAGCCTTCGTGCGCGGCGACTGGACGCTGGTCAACTATGCGCAAATCAGCGCCAGTGTTGCAACGGCTTTAAAAGGCCCACAGCCCATCACACGCTATGATCTGTCGGCCCTGGGTAATCTTGATACCGCAGGCGCCTCGTTGCTGATCGAACTGCTGGATACCAACCTGGCAAACGCCATCGCCGACCAAAAGGCCAAACTGCCGCCAGAGCGCCTGGCTTTGCTTGAACGAGTCGCCCTTGCCCTGAAAGACGCATCCATCCCAACCAAGGCAAGCAACAGTCCCACACTAACCCAATTATTGGCCCGCATCGGTTCGGCCACCGAGCGCTTCTATAAACAGGCCATAACCCTGATGGGTTTCATAGGCCTGATTCTGTCAACTATCAGCCGCAACCTGGCTCATCCCCGCCGTTGGCGCCTTACAGCGGTTGTTGCGCAAATTGAAGATACAGGGTTCAACGCGGTACCCATCGTGGCGCTGCTTACCTTCATGGTGGGCGCAGTCGTTGCTTTTCTTGGGGCAACCATACTTAAGGACTTCGGCGCCAGCATTTATACGGTCAACCTCGTGGCTTTCTCCTTTTTACGTGAGTTTGCCGTCCTGCTGACCGCTATTCTTATGGCTGGCCGCACTGCCAGCGCCTTTACCGCCCAGATCGGATCCATGAAGGCCAACGAAGAAATTGATGCCCTGCGCGCACAGGGTCTGGATCCTATCGAGCTCCTGGTCATTCCGCGTGTATCGGCGCTGCTGGTCTCCCTTCCCTTGCTCACCTTTGTGGGCATGATTGCCGGCATGGCCGGAGGGGCATTGGTTTGCGCACTGGCGCTGGACATTTCCCCAACGCTGTTTATTACCATGGTGCAACAGAATATCGGCGTCAGGCATTTTGTCTTGGGCATGGCCAAGGCGCCCATATTTGCATTTCTCATCGCCGCCATCGGATGCAACGAAGGCTTTCAAGTCAGCGGCAGCGCCCAGTCAGTAGGGGAACACACCACCTCCAGCGTTGTGCAGTCAATTTTTGTGGTGATTCTTCTAGACGCTCTGGCCGCGCTGTTCTATATGGAGATGGGGTGGTAGCGAACGCTCAGGCTATGTCCAACGCAAGCATTATTCAGGTACACGGCCTGGTCAATCGCTTTGGCGCCCACACTGTGCATCAGGCGCTTGATCTCGATGTTTACCGCGGGGAAATACTTGGCGTTGTCGGCGGTTCGGGGTCGGGCAAGTCCGTTCTGCTTAGAAGCATCGTCGGCCTGCTGCGTCCGACTGCCGGCGACGTGCACGTGCTGGGGAAAAACCTGCTCAAGCTCAATGCCGTGCAGCGTTCACAAATAGAACGCCGGTTTGGGGTCTTGTTTCAGAAAGGCGCCTTATTTTCCTCATTGACGGTTACAGAAAATGTGGCCCTGCCTTTGGTCGAGCATGCCGGATTGAACCGTAAACAGGCCGAGCACTTGGCGGCAATCAAAATCGCGCTGGCCGGCCTGCCTGCCGACGCGGGTGAAAAATACCCTGCCTCGCTCTCTGGCGGCATGATCAAGCGTGCTGCATTGGCCCGCGCCTTGGCGCTGGACCCGACTATGCTCTTTCTGGACGAACCCACCGCCGGGCTCGACCCGATAGGCGCCGCCGCCTTCGATCAGTTGATACTGACGCTACGCGATGCGCTTGGCTTGACCATTTTTCTGGTCACCCACGATCTCGATACGCTGTACTCCATTTGTGACCGGGTTGCTGTGTTATCGCAAAAAAAAGTGCTGGTTGCCGATAAACTGGACATCGTTGCAGCAACTGATGATGCCTGGATCCAGGAGTACTTTCATGGCCCACGCGGGCGCGCTGCAAAACAAGCTGCCACAGCATCTGCACAAGGGAAGTTTTAATGGAAACACGCGCCCATCATGTTCTGATTGGTCTGTTCATTGTCATTCTGACGGCTGCGGCATTGCTATTGGCCCTTGCACTGAACAAGCCCGGCACGAATGAATCGCCCACCTATTACAAAGTCCTTTTCAACGAGGCAGTCAGGGGTTTGTCCAAAGGCAGTGTCGTGCAATACAGCGGCATCAAAGTAGGAGACGTAGCCGAGCTCACCCTGGACCCCACCGATCCACGCAAGGTCTGGGCCCGCATTCGCATCGAAGGCCATATCCCCGTCAAGGAAGATACCCAAGCGGTACTGGCGGTAACGGGCATCACGGGCGTCTCGGTCATACAACTATCGGGCGGCACGCCTGAAAGCCCGCTGCTCACTGGCAAGCCCGGGGCAGATCCAATAATTGTGGCGCGCCGCTCTTCCTTGGCCAGGCTGTTCGACGATGGCGGGGACATGATGAGCAACCTCAACGAACTCGTTCTGAACACTCGCCAGATACTCTCGCCCGAAAACAGCCAGCGCATCAGCCAGACACTCATTAACCTGGAAGCGGTTTCCGGCTTATTGGCCGGCCAAGACGCCGCGATCCCATTGCTGATCACTGAATTCACACGCGCCAGCCAGTCAGCACAGGCTGTCCTGCGGAAAACCACAACACTGATAGAAAGTGCCAATAGTTTACTTGCCACCGATGGCGCAAAAACCCTGAACAGCGCACGCAACACGATGGCCTCGCTGGAACGCAGCAGCGCCCAACTGGAGCGCCTGCTGAAAAACAACCAAAACGCATTGCATAACGGCTTGCAAGGGCTCAACGACCTGGGCCCCGCCTTGCAGGAACTGCGTCGCACCCTGGCTGCGATGCGTAGTATCACTCGCCAGTTGCAGGACGGCCCAGGTGAATACCTGCTGGGCCCGGGAAAAATGAAGGAGTTCCAGCCATGAATCAGCCACCCCGCTTTTGGCGGACAACACTTGCAGTCGGGATGCTGGGCTTGGCAAGCGCCTGTTCTGTGCTGCCAGAGGCCCAGATTAAAGATAGCTATCGCTTACCCCTCGCGTCGTTTCCAGCCCAAGCGGCCCAGTCTGTGCAAATCCCCAGTTCGTTGCAGGTGGCTACGCCACATGGCGGTCACCTGCTCGAAGGCCGACGCTTGCTCGTTATTCGCCCGGACAACCAGATCAATGCCTATAAAGGCGTCCAGTGGAGCGAGCCTCCCCCCGTTCTTATGCAACATCGCATCCTTGATGCGTTCCGCGCCGATGGCCGGATAAAGTCTATCAGCAATGATGCGGCCAGCGTCCAGTCCGATATTGAACTGCACAGCGACCTGCGTGGCTTTCATGTGGAATACCATGGAAAACGCCCTTTTGTGCGCGTACAGCTGGACACCAGCCTGGTCACTACAGCTGCGCGCCGCATCATCGCCACCCGCAGTTTCGCAGTAGAACTGCCTGCCAAAAGCGTGCAGATTCCCGATATTATCGAGGCTTTTGGCGCGGCCACCGACCAGCTTGCACTGGAAATCGTTGAATGGGCGGTAACGTCCGCAGCCACAGCAACGCGCTGACGGCCCCACCCCGGATAACCGTGCAACCAGAGGCCGAAACCATCACCTGCTCATCGCCTGCAGCATCAAGTCCAGATTCTGCATTGCAGCGCCCGATGCGCCCTTGCCCAAGTTGTCGAATACCGCTGTCAACAACACTTGGCCGTGCGCCTCGTTTGAAAACACCGCCAGGCTCAAATCGTTGCTGTTATTCAGCACCTCGGGATCCAGATGCGTTGCCGCGACGGCCCATTCGGGGGACATGACCTGCACATGCGCGGCCCCATCGTAATGGCTGCGCAGACGTTCATGCATCAGCGCGGCGCTGACCCCGGCAGGCAGCAAACGCAACTGCAGAGGAATGCTCAGCACGATACCCTGACGAAAAGCGCCGTACGCTGGAACAAAAAAAGGGCGTTGCGACAAACCCGCGTGGCGCTGGATTTCCGGGACATGCTTATGAGACAGCCCAAGACCATAAAGCCGAAATGCGGGCCCTGGAGTCGAACCTGGCTGTTCATACAGGTCAACACCAGCCCGCCCGCCCCCCGAATAGCCCGATACGGCCTGTACCGTAATAGGATAATCAGTCGGAATCAGCCCAGCTTTTACCAGAGGCCACAAAAGCGCGATGGCGCCTGTGGGATAGCAGCCGGGGTTGCTCACCCTTTTGGCATGCGCAATCCGCTCGGCTTGGCCGAAGTCCATTTCCGGGAACCCGTAGGTCCATCCATCTTGAGTACGGTGAGCGGAGCTCGCGTCGATGACGCGTACCAAGGGATTCCTGATTGCGTCTACGGCGCCGCGGGCCGGTTCATCTGGCAAGCACAGAATGGCGATATCAGCCGCGTTGATAGCCTCGGCGCGGCGCTGCTGATCTTTGCGCTCAGCGTCAGGCAAGGTTAAAAGCTTAAGATCGGTTCGAGCGCTTAGACGGGCGTGGATTTGCAGGCCGGTCGTACCCTGGTCTCCGTCAATAAAAACTACAGGCTGATTCATGACTGTCTCGTACAAGGATTAGCAATGTTGCCATTTTCGGCCATCGTCGTGCAAAAGAAAAGTTGAATATAATGACCTTATGATTCATAAATTCTGAACCTGATCTTGCCATGCGTGAAATCAACCTAGATCGTTTACGTACGTTGTTGGTCATTGCCGAATTAGGCTCGTTCGCCAAGGCCGCACGAGCCTTGAATTTGGCCCCACCCACGGTCAGCCTGCACATCAAAGACCTTGAAGCGCGTATTGGTGCTCCACTGCTGTCCCGCAAACGCGGCCAGATCCACCCCACCGCCATAGGCGAAACCCTGCTCGAACGCGCCCGCCGCCTCCTGGCCGATGCCGAGCTGGCCCTGGAAGATGTGCTGCGCCAGGCCCAAGGTCTGGCTGGCCGGGTACGGCTGGGCGCCTCGACCGGGGCAATTGCCTATTTGCTGCCTCAGGCACTGACTACGCTCAGCGCTCGCCATCCTGATATTGACGTTCAAGTCTCGGTGCTTACCTCACAAGAATCGCTGTCTCGACTTTTGGCAGGCAGCCTGGATGTAGGCTTGGTTGCGCTCCCGCAAGCGCCCATGGGCGGTCTGGAACTGCATCCATGGCGGCGCGATCCCATCATGGCTTTTGTCCCGTCGGCCTGGCGCCCGCCCGCTCAGATCACACCGGCGTGGCTGGCCAAACGCGCACTGATCCTGAACGATGCCAGCACACAGTTGTCACGCGTTACCAGCGCATGGTTCGCCGCTGCCGGACGCCAACCGCAAGCACGCATACTGCTCAACTACAACGATGCCATCAAAAGCCTGGTCGCCGCAGGCTATGGCGCAGCCCTGCTGCCCCATGAGGCCGATGCCCCCGTTCCCGAGGATCGCATCGCCATGCGCCCTTTGCGCCCCACCCTGTGGCGGCCACTAGGCATCGCCCATCGCAACGGCCCAATTGAACCCACCACGCAACATGTGCTGAACGTGCTGGCTGAACAGGCGGCGGGAAAAGGCCATATGGCCGGGGTCGCCTGACTACGAGCCACGCGCCTGGACTTTTTTGCTAAATCGGCCGTAGAAACGCTGGCGCAATGCCATCGAGGCGATGCGCCGCCTCTAGTAGGGGCCCAAGCTTGGTATCTACCGCCTTATCGCGCGATATCTGGCGCGACAGCATATTGACATTGAGCGCGGCCACGACATTGCGCTGCGTATCATAGATAGGTACCGCCAGACCGCATACTGACTCGTCGTATTCTCCGTCAACCCAGGCGTAGCCATTCTGGCGTACTTCCGCCAGCAGAGGCAGCAGATGTTCGGCCGTATCCACCGTTTTAGGCGTGTAGCGCCGGAACTGCCTGTCTTTCAGATAGGTGTCCAGCGCCGCTGCTGACAGATGCGCCAAGGCAATACGCCCTGGCGAAGTCGCATAGGCCGGAATACGCGAACCAACCCCCAACCGCAACGACAGTATCTTGCGCGACGGTATCCTCAAGATGTAGGTCACGACATTACCGTCGAATACAGTGAGGGCGCAGGATTCCTGTATCTGTGCGCACAAGTCTTCGAGTGCGCGCTGCGCATGCCCCCAGAAAGGCAATGATGTGAGATAAGTCATGCCCAGATTCAGGATTTTCGGGGTCAGACGAAACTCGCGTTCGTCTGTGGCCACGTAGCCCAATTCGCAGAGCGTGAGCAGAATCCGGCGCACTACAGTGCGCGGCAAGGATGTAGCCGTCGCCAATGTACTGACCGTATGCGCTTCGCCAGACCGCCCCATGGCCTCGATGACAGTCAGGCCTCGCGCAAACGATCGGATGAAGCTTTCGCTGGTTGGCGTTGCCATGCAGAGTTCCTTTGTCTGTATTGCTTAAAAGTAAAAATTCTATTTTTGAAGGCGCTTGCCGGGATTGACAGACCATAACAAATGCCGTTAAATATCCGCATAACGGATTATACAATCCGCTTAGCGGACATTCAAGGGTTAAAGCTTTCCCTTCAAGCAGTACATTCAGCGGACCATAAATACTTATAAAAGCGGCTTCACGCCAACCTAAATCAGGAGACATCCATGTTTAAGCAACTACACTATAAAACGCCAGTCCTCGCATTCATGCTGGCTTTTGCTGTTGTCGGCTCTTCTCACGCAGCCCAGCCTACGGCTCAGCTGCCTGATCAAGCTATCCGGATAATCGCTCCAGCCGCTCCGGGCGGCATTCTCGATCAAACCAGCCGTCTTATCGGAAATCAGCTTGCCATCGAAACTGGCCACACGGTCATCGTGGAAAACAAAGCGGGCGCCGGCGGCATGCTGGGCATACAAAGCATGCTGCGGGCCACACCTGATGGCACGACACTGGTCATGGGAAGCCTGGGCCCAAACGCAGCAAACTATACCTTGCAAAAAAACATTTCATATACAGCTAACGAACTGGCCCCTGTCATTTATGTGTTGTCCATGCCCGATGTCGTAGTGCTGAACCCCGAGGTCCCTGCCAAAACACTCGACGAACTGCGCGCTTATGCCAAAACCAAAGAAGGCGGGCTATCAATGGCAGTCTCAACCAGCGGTTCATCCGGACACTTGGCCGGCGAACTCTTTAAATCCAGAACAGGCATACCAGCAGTCAACATTGTCTACAAAGGCGCCTCGCCCGCCCTGGTAGACCTGGTGGCTGGGCGCGTTGACTTCATGGTCGACAACCTGATCACCGCCCTTCCGCTTATTCGCGAAGGCAAGCTGCGTGCCCTGGCAGTGACCAGCGGCCAGCGCGCGCAGCTATTACCAGACACCCCCACCATGATAGAACTTGGCTACCCAGGCTTCGACGTAAACGTCTGGCTGGGCATATTTGCCTCATCCAAAGTACCCACTCCAGTTCTAGACACATTGAATCGGGCTTTGCAAAAAACACTCGCCAGTCCCGTGGTCACTGAACGCTTTGCACAGCAAGGCGGCATAGCCGTGGGCGGTAGCAGAGAACAATTCGCCAAGTTTGTCGACGCTGAAACCCAGCGTTGGGCTACAGTCATCAAAGAAGCCAAGATCAACGTGGAATAACCCCGCATCACGGCGCCAGCATAAGCGACGGCGCACGTAGCAACGTACCGCAAATAGGATAGCTCGTGAACCAGGCAGAATCGGTAATACAAAAAATGGCTGAACGTCACCCAAACAAGGTGGCATACAGAATGATTCCATCAGGCCTGGAGGTAAGCTGGGCCGAACTCGAGGCCCGTTCGCGGCGCTGCGCGGCACGCCTGTTGGCGGACGGTTTTCAGACCGGCGATGGCTTCATTATTTATCTGGAAAACCATCCCCGGTATTTTGAACTGATGTGGGCGGCGCACCGCATCGGGCTGTACTACACAACAGTCAGTCTGCATCTGAAGCCAGCCGAACTCGCCTATATTCTGCAAGACTGCGGCGCACGGCTCATGTTTTGCTCTCAAAAGACGTCACAGGGGCTAACGCCACAGTGGCTGGCTGAAACGGGCGCTGAATGTATTGTGCTGGAAGGCGGCACCGACAATATTTTCATGGATTACGAGCAGTGGCTCGCAGGCGTGCCGGCAAACGCCGTCCTGCCCCACGACTTGCCTGAAGGCACGGATTTTTCCTATTCTTCAGGTACGACGGGCGTGCCCAAAGGCATCAAGCGTGCGCTAAGCACAGCCCATGGTTATTTCAGCAAGCCCGGCGATACACGTACACGCTGGAAGCAATTTGACGAAAGCTCGGTATATCTCTCGACAGCGCCTTTCTATCACACGGCGCCCGTACGCTGGAATATGGCTGTCATGCGGGCAGGCGGCACATCGTTGCTTATGGAAAAATTCGACCCCTTGCTTGCACTGGAAACCATAGAAAAATATCGCGTCACGCACGGGCAGTGGGTCCCGACTATGTTTTCACGGCTGCTGCGTTTGCCGGAAGCAGACAGGCTACGCTACGACGTAAGCAGCATGCAATATGCCATCCATGCAGCCGCCCCTTGCCCGGTGCCGCTCAAAGAACAAATCATCGCATGGTGGGGTCCGATTCTTTATGAATACTACAGCGGCACCGAACTCGTAGGCCGCACCTCACTCGATTCACACGAATGGCTGTTACACAAGGGTTCCGTTGGTCGCCCCGAATTCGGGGCCGTACATATCGTCAACGAAAACGGCAAAAATGCCGAAGAAGGCGAACCTGGCGTGGTGTATTTTTCGGGCGGCAGCACTTTCCAATATCACAACGACCCAGAAAAAACGCGTAAGGCCTATAACGACCAAGGCTGGGCAACCTACGGCGACATAGGCTACCTGGATGCAGACGGCTATCTGTATCTTACCGACCGACTGGCCAATATGATCGTATCAGGCGGCGTCAACATCTACCCACAAGAGGCCGAGAACATACTGGCTTCGCACCCCGCCGTCAGCGATGTCGCCATCGTGGGCGTGCCAGACGAAGACATGGGTGAATCTGCCAAAGCAGTAGTGGAATTATTAGACCCCGCTGCCGCAACACCAGAAATGGAGCGCGAACTGATTGCTTACTGTCGCGCACGTATCTCGGCCGTCAAAACGCCCAAAACCGTGGACTTCGTCAGCAGCCTGCCCCGTACAGAAAGCGGCAAACTGCTGAAACGAGAGGTCCGGAATAAATACTGGCCTGTCGGGAACACTTCCCATATAGCGCACTGACAGGCAACCATCCTCAGGAGACTTTGATGAGTCGCAGAAAAAGCTTTACCTCTGACCACAATATGTACAGAACATCGGTGCACCGTTTCATCGCCGAACGTATCATGCCCTTTCATGCGCAATGGGAAGAAAAGGGCCTGGTGCCACGCGAACTATGGCTAGAAGCGGGCGCAGCGGGCATTCTTTGCCCGAACATTCCTGAGGAATATGGCGGCGGCGGCGGTTGTTTTCTCTATACAGCAGTCGTTATCGAAGAAATAGCGACAGCCCTGGCATCAGGCGTCACAGGCTTTACCACCCACTCGGATATCGTGGCCAACTACCTTTTGCATCTTGGCACCGAAGAGCAAAAAAAGGCGTGGCTGCCCGGCATGGCAACAGGCGAAGTGGTGGGGTCCATCGCCATGACCGAACCCTCCGCCGGCAGCGACCTGAAGGCGATACGCACAACCGCAATCAAGGACGGCGATGAATACGTTGTCAACGGTCAAAAAACCTTCATCACGAACGGCTACCATGCCGACCGTGTACTGTTGATAGCCAAAACTGATCCAACCGCTGGCGCCAAAGGCATCAGCCTGTTCTGGGTGGACACCAAGCTGCCGGGATTCAGCCGCGGCAAGCTGCTCGACAAACTGGGGCAACGCGCCCAAGATACCGCCGAGCTTTTTTTCAGCGACATGCGCATTCCTGCCGACTGCATGCTGGGCGAACCCAATAAAGGGTTTGGATACTTAATGAACGAACTGGTGCAAGAGCGCCTGATGATCGCACTGCGCTGCGCGGCAGCACTGGAAGCCGCGCTGGAATGGACGATCACCTATACCAAAGAGCGCCATGCCTTTGGCAAAGCCCTTATCGAGAACCAGCATCTCCGTTTCAAGCTGGCCGACATCAAAGCCCTGGCCTGCGCAACACGCGCTTTCGTCGATCAGTGCCTGGAAGAGTTCATGGCCGGAGAACTGGATGCTGATGGCGCGGCCATGGCCAAGCTGTGGGCTTCTGAGGCCACCAGCGCCATCGATAGCCTATTACAAATGTACGGCGGCTACGGCTACATGCGCGAATACCCCATTGCACGTGCTTTTACAGACGTACGACCCAACCGTATCTACGGCGGGTCTTCTGAAATCATGCGCGAACTGATCGCCCGCGCACTCTAAACACAATAGCGGCGACTCATCGCAAAACAGGTATAGGAAATATCAAATGCACAAAGAATCCTGGACGCCCGTCTCCATTGTGGGCGTGGCTGAGTCCGATCTGGGCAAGGTGCCGGGCAAGACAGCACTGGACCTGCAGGCACAGGCTGCACGTCGGGCACTGGACGAGGCCGGACTATCGCTGGCAGATGTCGATGGCGTATTCGCCCATACTGACGACCGCTTTCCAGCTGTCCTGCTCTGCGAATACTTGGGCATACAGCCCCGCTACATCGACTCCACCAATATGGGTGGCATGTCAAACATTTCACACATACGGCACGCCATCGCCGCCATTTCCGCAGGCATGTGCTCGGTGGCGCTCATTACATACGGCAGCACACAGGCCTCGGATGGCTCGCGCGCGCTGACCAGCATCGCGGAAAACCCACGCACACCCCGCGGGCAGTTCATTTTGCCTTACGGCCAGCTCAGCCCAATTGGCTACTACGCCATGGTCGCCCAACTGCATTTCCATCGTTATGGCACCTCGCCCGCAGATTTGGCCGAAGTGGCGGTGGCAGCGCGCAAGTGGGCGGCGCTCAACCCCAAGGCCTATCGCCGCGAACCCTTGTCGATTGAAGATGTCATGCAGTCACCGATACTGGCCGATCCGCTGCGCGCACGCGACTGCTGCCTGGTAACAGACGGTGGCGGCGCACTCATCATCACATCAACTGCAAGGGCAGCCAGCCTGAAAAAAAAGCCAATCAGTGTAAAAGGCCTGGCAGAGTCCTTTTCTCATCATTACACCCCGTTCAATACGGCAGACTGGCTGGAAACCGACGTTGCCCGCACAGCGCAGGCCGCGCTGGACATGGCTGATGTCAAGCGCGAAGACATCGATGTCGTGCAAATTTATGATCACTTCACCATCGGTGTGCTGCAGTCACTAGAGGAACTGGGCTTCTGCAAACGGGGCGAAGCGGGCGAGTTCGTCAAGAATGGCGCCTTGGCCCCTGGCGGGGCATTCCCCATCAATACGTCAGGCGGCGGGCTGTCTTATGGGCATCCGGGCATGTTCGGCATATTCCTGGTTATTGAAGCTGTACGCCAGTTACGGGGCGAATGCGGCGATCGCCAACTTCCGCGCCACGAACTGGCTTTATGCCACGCACCTGGCCTAGTGTTTTCCTGCAATACAACGATGATACTCGGAGCACAATAATGGACACGACTAATCGCCCTCTGCCCAGCCCCACCGACATTACAGAACCGTTCTGGCGCGCAGCACGCGAAGGGCGCATCGACATGCAGTGCTGCAAACACTGCGGCACACTGCAGTTTTATCCGCGCGAAATCTGCACGCAGTGCATGAACGACACCTTCGACTGGAAAACCTGCTCGGGGCTGGGTCGCATCTATACGTACACCATCAACCACCGCGCCGCCAACGCCTACATGCGGGGGCGCACACCTTATGCCGTGGCAGTCGTGGAACTGGACGAGGGCGTGCGCCTGATGGGCAACATTGTAGACACCACCCTTGACGCCATTACCATAGGCGCAAGGGTGCAGGCGGTATTCGAAACGGTCAACGACGAAATCACATTGATTCAGTACAAACTGATTACCGACCTACCTAACTGAATTCCGCATAGCCCCTTGCGTCAGATACGTGCGGGCCTCCGGCCCGCTACAGTTATTGCACCTTGATATTGCCCAGTTTGGCCATCCGGGCCCAGATAACCGAATCCCGTTGCATCCAGTCCTTGAGCTGTTTGGCGTTGCCATAGCCTGGGCTAAGCCCCATTCCTATGAATTGAGCCTGTACATCGGGCTGCGCCATGATATCGGCCAAAATCGTGGACAGTTTGTTGACAATTGCCGGAGATGTGCCCGCAGGTGCAACAATCCCATACCAGCCATTGGGTTCAAAGTCGGTGTAACCCAGTTCGGTAAATGTAGGAGTATCGGGCAGCGTCGCGAGCCGTTGCTCGCCAGAGACTGCCAGCGCCTTAAGCTTGGGGTTATCCAGGTGCGCACGAACGCCCACAGACTCGGGTAAGCCAATTGTGAGTTGCCCCCCCAGGAAATCCTGCATCAGCGGGGCGGTCCCCTTGTACGGAATATGCAACAGCTCGATATTCTTCTGATAATTCAACAGTTCCCCATGCATATGGGCAGAGGTAGCATTACCATATGTACCGTAGTTGTACTTACCTGGGTTTTTCTTGGCTGCTTCCACCAATTGGGCGAGTGATTCAATGCCGGAACTTGCCGGAACAATCAGCACATCGGCTGAAAGCGCAATACGCGCCACTGGTTCAAAGTCACGAAAGGCGTCGTAAGGCAGGTCTTTGAAGAAAACAGGCGCCTGTATCAAAGGCGTGGTGCCCAGTAACAGGGTCAAGCCATCAGGTTTTGCGTTGGCCACATACCCCGCCCCGATAGCGCCGCTGGCCCCACCCTTGTTCTCGATAATCACTGTTTGGCCAAGGCGCTCTGCAAGCTTGGCCCCCAGGAACCGGCCCACGGTATCAGCCCCCCCGCCCGCCGGGAATGGCACAACCAGGTGTACTGGCCTGTTGGGATAACTTGAGGCGTCTGCGGCGCCAGCCACCATCGCCACATTGCCCAATACCAGTGCCGTCAGGGCCTGTACAGTCATTTTGGCCAGGCATTTACGTACAGCATGCATGTACTTTATCTCCGTTAGATGTTTTTATAAGCCGCAACGATATTGTCCGCTTAGCGGCTACCATAATCCGCTTAATGGATATTATTGGCCGCACCAAGATAAGTCAATAGGAATTTGACGGGATGGAAAAGCAGAAATGGAAGAAAAATACTGGCGTTATCGCAGCGTCAACAGTTGCGCGCCACGCATCTGCTTGCCCAGCAATTTATGTGAAACTGCGGGCATGGCCCGCCTTTTGCTTACTTATCTGGAACTAAGCCGGGAAGATACACAAGGCGCAACCGATGCCCCTTCAATGCCGTGCCGATGCAAAGCCTCATCGACAAACCCGGAAGCTTTCATGTCTTCCACAAACGCGGCAAGATATTGCGCAGTTGCCTCTCCACGGCTCTTGGGCAGCCCCATTGCCTGCTGTATTACCATGAACCTGCCGGGCAGCAGGCGCAACCCGCCCACGCGCAACGCATCAGCTTCAAGTTGCTGCTTCACACCCGCCGCCACATCCAGCCCTTGTTCGCAATAAACATCAACAACCGCGGGCGATGCGGGCGCACGCACGATCTCGGCATGCTCAAGCTCACGCGTCAGGAAGAGATCGTAGGCGCTGCCTTTGCCAACAACCACACTATGACCGGGGCGATCCACCTCGCTATTGTCTTCAATGGGTGAGGCTTCCGACACCAAATAGGCGCCTTCTATCAAGACATAGGGCGCGGTAAACACAATACCTGCGCCACGCGCGGGATCGATGGCGAAAAAGCCAATATCCGCCTGTTCATCGGTGACCGCCTGAACAGACTTGCTCGCCGTATCGAAAACCACCAGTTCCAGTGCGGCGCCCAGTTTTTCAGCAAGCGCGTGGGCCAGGTCGACGGAAACACCCCTCGGCTGGCCTGTGGCGGCATCCCTGTTGGCCAATATGGGATTACCCAAATTAATCGATGCGCGCAGCACACCCATAGGAGTGAACGCCAGTTTTACTGCTGAATCTATTGCCATAACATCTCCTGGTAAAGACTTATGAATGCGCTACGAAAACATTCGGCTGCGCGCCGCACTCATCACGTTTTGATCTTGATCGAATTGTACGTTCTCCTATAAAGACGCATCCAAACGTGATGTATCCTTGTCGATATCACGATTTTTTGAGACTAGGACATGACGGTTTTTCCCTTTGACGCAGTTCTCTTTGATTGCGATGGTGTGCTTGTCGACTCCGAGCCCATTACCAATCGCGTGCTCGCCCAGATGCTGCACGAATTGGGCTGGCCTATCGCCGCCGACGAGTGCATGCGCATTTTCGTCGGCAAAGCCGTCAGGGACGAGATCTCGTTAATTGAAGCGCACACAGGAGTCCGTATTGGCGAAGACTGGCATCGACAGTTTCGCCAGCGCCGCGACGAAGCGCTGGAACGCGAATTGGTCGAAATACCCGGAGCTCCCGCCGCCGTGCGCGCCCTGCACCATACTCTCGGCGGGCGTATCGCCGTTGCCTCCGGCGCCGACCTGAGGAAAGTCGAAATGCAGCTGGACAAAGTCGGCTTGGCCGACTGCTTCACAGGCCGTGTCTTCAGCGGGCAGGATCTCCCGCGCAGCAAGCCTTTTCCTGATGTGTACTTGGTGGCCGCGTCAGCCGTGGGCGTGGATCCTTCCCGCTGCGCCATCATAGAGGACACCATCACAGGCGCAACGGCCGGCGTAGCGGCTGGAGCAACCGTATTCGGCTATAGCCCTGGCGGTACCGACCCCAGCAGTGCGCATGCGCTACGCAGTGCAGGCGTAGCGCACGTCTTCAATGACATGGCCGAACTGCCCAAACTGCTGGCGCAATGGCGTGTGGCTGTTGCCTGACCTCCCCCTACGCTCGGTTGTACAAATAGCATGTGTCTAAGAACAGGCTATCGAGTCACACACCCATAGCGGCACGCTTCTCTTTCAATAGGTTGCGAGCGATCACCAACTGCTGGATTTGACTCGTTCCTTCATATATTCTGAACAAGCGTACATCCCGATAAAAACGCTCAATTCCATAATCAGCGATATATCCCGCTCCGCCAAATATCTGAACCACACGATCCGCTACTCGCCCGCACATTTCAGATGCAAACAATTTGCTGCAAGAAGCTTCAGTTGATACGTCATGCCCCTCATCGCGCCGACGTGCTGCGTCAAGCACCATGCATTTTGCAGCGTACGTCTCCGTCTGGCTATCTGCAAGCATCGCTTGTATGAGTTGAAATTCGCCGATAGGCTTCCCAAACTGTTTACGCTCAACAGCGTAGCGCAAAGCATCTTGTATCAAGCGTTCTGCGGTGCCAACACACAGCGCGGCCAAGTGGATTCGCCCCTTCTCAAGCACCTTCATTGCTGTCTTGAAGCCTTGCCCCTCTACTTGGCCGATGAGCTGGGAGACAGGAACTCGACAAGCGTCAAAAACGACATCAGCTGTATGCGCCCCCTGTTGCCCCATCTTCTTGTCAATTTTCCCGATACTCAACCCTGGCGTCGTTGCCTCCACAATAAATGCTGAGACGCCCTGGGCACTCTTATCGGCCATATTGGTACGAGCCATTACTGTAAAAGCAGAAGCTTGCGGCGCATTCGTAATATAGCGTTTAGTACCATTAATAATGTAGAAATCACCGTCGCGCACTGCGGTTGTGCGCAAGGATGCGGCATCGGATCCCGCATCAGGCTCGGTCAGTGCGAATGAACCTATCCATTCTCCACTCGCGAATCGCGGTAAGTACTTGGTTTTCTGTTCCATGGTGCCGTCAAGCACAATTCCCTGGGAGCCAATACCGATTGTCGTCCCGAAAACCGAGCGAAAGGAAGGTGAAGTCCGACCCATACTGAACATGACCCGGGCCTCCTCCTCCATCGTCAACCCGAGCCCCCCGTACTCTTCTGGAATAGTCAGTCCAAAAAGGCCTATATATTTCATCTCATCCACAATTTCTTGGGGAATTTCGTTCGTCTCGGCCACGAGCGCCTCGACTGGCACCAAGCGCTCTTGTACGAACCTATCAACTGTCTCCAATAAAGCATCCATAGTAGACTGGTCGCGAATCATTCACCACTCCTATACAAAATTCGAATTCAATGGCTGTACTCGTTACCTTGGGCCTACTCTACTTTGGCACCAACTGCTGCAATAACATCAGCCCAGCGCTTTTTTTCTTTCGACATATGCTCCCCTAGTTCTTCTGCAGTCGACGGAGTAACCTCATAACCCATCGTTTCTACCGTTTTCCTGAACTCTGGGTCCTCCAGAGCAGCGCTCAGGCCCTTACTCAAGGTATTAATCACATCAGTTGAAGTCCCTGCTGGCGCAAGTAAGCCATACCAACCCGAAACAATGAAGTCCTTAAGGCCGGCTTCTTCCATCGTGGGCACATCAGGCGCGGATGCGATGCGATTTTTGCTAGCAAAAGCAATAGCGCGCATGCGACCCCCTTCGACCATATTCATGGTTTGCGAACCATCGAACATCCCTGACACATCCCCACCCATTACTGCCTTCAAGGCGGCACCACCACCTTTATAAGGAATATGTCGAATTTTGATGCCTGCTGTATGTGCAAACAACTCAGCAGCTAAGTGCGTTGTATTACCGTTTCCGGCTGATGAAAACGTAATCTCACCAGGTTTTTTCTTGGCGTAACTGATCAGTTCTTGCAAGTTTTTAGCTGGAAAATCGGCATTGAGATAAATGCCAAGGGGGAGTTCTGCTACTTTACCAATAGGAGAAAAATCCTTCATCGCATCATACTGAAGATCCGGATACAGACTCGGGTTGATGCTATGCGCGGCAAGAGCCAAGATCAAAGTGTAACCATCAGGTTTGGACCGCGCTACATGGCGCGTTCCTATAGTTCCGCCCGCACCAGCGCGATACTCCAGAATCACATTCGCATCCATATGTCTGGCCAAAGCAGCCGATAATGGACGACCGATTGCATCAGCGGAGCCTCCGGGAGGATAGGGAATAACTAATTGAATCGGCTTGCTGGGATAAGCATCGGCAGCTTGAGCAACGACACTAGCCAGTGCAATGGTTGCAGTAGCAGCTACTTTCATAAACATATTCATGATCATTTCCTTATGTTATATCTGGTCCAATGGTGATTAAGTAGGGTGTAAAGCAGAACGGAGCGCCTGTCGTATCCTGCTATCCCCTATATCCGAGATGCGTTGCGACGGTTCAATTTGCGACAGGGATCAACACAATGCGATACCCTAAGCTGCCGCAAGCTCACTCCCACCGCCACGGTGACTTTATTTCGTGTGGCGCTCATACTGCCCGCTTTTTATCCATGTCCGCAGAATGCGCCACCACGCGATCAGCCATTTGCGGCGCCAGACCCAGATAATTGATGGGATCCGTCATGCGGGCAATGGCGGGCGCATCAAAATGCTGTGTGACGACGGGAATCTTGGCAAGTGCTTCGGCCAGGGTGCCGCCTTGCTCGTTGACGACACGGCAAGCCGCATACATGACATCGTGTGCTTGCTGCCGCCCTATGACCGGCGCCAGCGCCATCATGACCGCCTCGGCCACAATCAAGCCTTTGCTTAAGCCCAAGTTCTCGCGCATGCGGTCAGTGTCAACAATTAGCCCACCCAAGGCGTGCTTGGCCTGATGCAGGGCGCCCAGAATAAGAATAAAGCTCTCTGGGATCGCAATCCATTCGGCATGCCATGGCCCCGTGGCCCGCTCAAAGTCTTGCACCATCGCATCTGTCATCAGGCCGGCATGCTGGCGTATTGCCTTCGCCGCCGCGAGCATTAATTCACTGGAGATGGGGTTACGCTTTTGTGGCATCGTGCTGCTGGCGCCCCGACCTTGCACGAAGGGCTCGTACACTTCTGCAAACTCGGTGGAAGCCATGAGCATGATGTCGTAGGCGATTTTGCCCAGCGACCCCGACACCAAGGCAAGCAAGTTCACCACCTCGGCAAAACCGTCACGCGCCGCGTGCCAACTGATGGCGGACACCCCTAGATCGAGTTCATCCGCCAAGGCTTGCTGCACCGCAAAGCCCTGCTCACCCAGCGACGCCAAGGTGCCGGCAGCGCCGGCAAACTGCACCACCAGCACCCTTTTTCTGAGTTCTGCCAAACGCTCTTGGTGACGATCGCACATGGCTAGCCATATGGCCGCCTTGTAGCCGAATGTCACGGGCAAGGCATGTTGCAGATGCGTACGACCCGCCATTGGCGTGTCCCGGTACTTACTGGCCAAGCCAGCCAGAATGGCCCGCAATGCGCGCAAGTCCTCATCAAGCAGATTCAAGGCCGCGCGTACCTGGAGCACAGTGGCGGTGTCCATGATGTCTTGGGTGGTAGCGCCCCAATGCACGTATCGACCCGCCTCGCCACACAGATCGACCAACTGGTGCACCAGCGGTAAAATGGGATAGCCAACGATGTCGGTTTCTTGGCCCATGCGTTCGAAATCAATGTCTTCCAGCCGTGCGGTGGCAGCAATGTGTATCGCTGCCTCTGCGGGAATGACGCCGCAGCGCGCCTGCGCCTTGGCCAGCGCGACCTCAACCTCAATGTAGCGCCCCACCAAAGATGTATCCGAGAAAATTTCCCGGGCCTGTTGCGTACCGAAAGCGTCTTTGAACAAGATAGAATCAAAGACTGTGGTACCGACGACTCGCTGCGCTCTAAAATTATTTGGCATCATAAATTCACATAAAACGAACATATATATATGTTCGGACATATGAATATTAATTATCGGGACACAATTTAGATACAGGTAAAAACCCTAGTCATGAAAAAAATTAATTACAACGAAATAGCCCACGAACTCGTTGAGCATATAAGTTCCGGCCATTACCCTGTGGGTTCGCTACTGCCAACTGAGCTGGAGCTGTGCGCGCACTACGACACAAGTCGACACACAATTCGTGCTGCATTAAAGGAATTACAACAATTGGGTCTGGTATCGCGCCGAAGAAACGTTGGGACTCGAGTCGAAGCCAACCAATACAGCAGCAACTACCAACAAACCCTTCTGTCCATCCAAGACTTGGTACAGTTTGGCGCCACCCATGTCCGTCTAGTGTGTGAAGTAAAGGAAACCGTCGCTGATATTGAACTGGCGCGGGAACTAGGCTGTCCAGGCGGGACACGTTGGCTACGTATATCTAGCCTACGCATCACCGCCAGTAGCGAACCCATAGGTTGGACCGACGCATACATTGACCCCGCCTATACCGAAGTTGGTGAACTTGCGCGGGAATCACCCCAAAAATTGATCAGTTCATTGATCGAAGCACGTTACGGACGCAGCATTGCCCAAATTCACCAAACTGTGCAAGCGATCACTCTTTCGGCCCAGTTGGCTAACCAGTTGAAAGCCGAACCAGGATCACCCGCGTTGAAAATAATCAGGCGCTATATGGATTCGTCGCGCAAAATTTTTGAAGTAACAGTAACCATTCACCCCGCCGATCGGTTAACGGTATCAATGCAATTAAGTCGCTCAAGTAACAACGCCCTTCCAAAAATATAAGCAAGCAGCTATTCCTCGCTCTTCATGTCCCTAAGCGCCACAGACTTCATCCCTTTATTGAGCTGGTTCAAAAAATGAACCAAGCTCACCTTATCGTCGAACTGAAAACCTTCCATGGCCTGGCGATAGAAATCATAAATCTTGGGCTGCAAACCCTGCCAAAACAGGCAGCCCTTGGCAGTCAGCATAACTTTCCTGGCGCGACGATCCTGCGTGTCGGCAATGCGCTCAACGTACTCATCGCGCTCTAAGCGCTTGAGCACGCCATCCAGGCTCTGCCGACTGACGGATAAATACTCAGTCAGATCAGAAAAAGACAGACCTGCCTCTGCCTTGGGTCGAGACAGCGCACCCATGACGGCCCAATGCACGGGCGTGATCCCCAATGCCTTGCTGCTTTGACGGTCAAGGGTGTTGCCCACCAGGAACAAGCGAAAAAACAACTGGTTGTGAACAGCCGATGCTGCTGCGTCTTTAGGCCCATTCACAGGGTTTGCTCCTGCCACGTCAAAATGAATACGCCAGCGCTGTCGCCTGATCAATGGCACGCACGGCATCAAGTTCAGCAGCGACATCGGCGCCGCCAATCAAATGCGTCTTGACACCACGAGCCTGCAGTTCCTCGTGCAATTCACGATTCGATTGCTGACCGGCGCACAAGATGATGTGATCCACATCAAGTACATGCGCCTGCCCGTCAACGGTATAGTGCAGCCCCTGATCGTCAATCGCCTCGTAGCGGGCCGCCGGAGTCATGACCACCCCGGCCTTGCGCAACTTCGCCTTGAGTATCCACCCCGTCGATTTGCCCAGATTCCTTCCTGGCGATTCGGCCTTGCGCTGGAACATGTGTACGCTACGGACAGGTTTGTGAGCAGCGGCGACGCGTATCACCCCTCCGGGGACTTCGGTACCCATGTCCACACCCCAGGCACGATAAAAGGCTGCCGTATCCAGGCTTTCTTCAGCCTGCCCCACCAGGAATTCAGCCACATCGAAGCCAATACCTCCCGCACCAATGATGGCCACGCACTCCCCAACCTCGGCCTGCCCGGTCAGCACATCTACATAGCTTAAAACCTTGGGATGATCTACCCCAATGATCTCTGGTGTCCGCGGGGTCACGCCGGTTGCCAGGACAATTTCATCAAAACCGCCATTGATCAGTTGCTCGGCGCTCGCTCGTGTATTCAGGTGCACGGTAATACCCAGACGCCGCATGGAAACACGGAAATACCGCAGCAATTCATTGAATTCACTCTTGCCCGGTACCCGTCTGGCCATGGTCAACTGGCCGCCCAGCTCATCACCCGCTTCGAACAGCTCGACCTTGTGGCCACGCTGCACCGCATTGATCGCAAAAGCCAAGCCTGCGGGACCGCCGCCTACCACCGCAAAACGGCGTGCCTGATTGGTAACAGCCTGATTGAAATCAATTTCACGGCCTGCGACCGGATTAACCAGGCAGGTGGCCGTACGTTCGGTAAAAATATGATCCAGACAAGCCTGATTACACGCAATACAAGTATTGATCTCGTCGGCCCTCCCCTGCCGGGTTTTCAGGGCAAAATCCGGATCAGCCAACAAAGGCCGGGCCATGGACACCAGGTCTGCATCGCCCGCTGCAATCAAGGCCTCGGCGACCTCGGGGGTATTGATCCGGTTTGATGCCATGACGGGGATGGAAACAGCTTGCTTTATATTACGCACCGCAGCCGCCCATGCTGCCCGCGGAACCGATGCGGCAATCGTCGGCACGGAAGACTCATGCCAGCCCACGCCGGTATTCAGCATATCGGCCCCCGCTTGCTCGACCTGGCGAGCGAACTCGGCAATTTCTTGCGCAGTCATGCCGCCTTCCATCAGGTCTATGGATGAAATCCGGTAGATCAGCATGAAATCGGGAGAAATACAGGCGCGAACCGCCTTGACGATTTCCAGTGGGAAACGAATCCGTTTCTCGAACGACCCGCCGAACTCGTCATCTCGGTGGTTAGTGATCGCCGCCGTGAACTCATTGATCAGATAACCCTCAGAGCCCATGATTTCTATACCGTGGTAGCCCGCTTCCTGAGCCAGCATCGCGGTATTGGCGAAGCTCTTGATGGTTTGCCAAACCTCATCTGTTTGCAAAGCCCTTGGCACATGCGTATTGATACGCGCCTTGACGGCGGACGGCGCCACACATTCCGCCACGCGCGCATAGCGGCCAGCGTGCAAAATCTGTAAAACGATACGTCCTCCGGCTTCCGCAACCCTGGAGGTAATGAACCGATGATCACTAAGCTGCTCGGGTGCGTTCAAATATAGCCCCCCGTCATCCATCACCCCTTCCGGCACGGGTGAATACCCGCCAGTAAGAATCAGGCCAATCTCGCCACGCGCACGGGTTGCGTAAAAAGCCGCCAGCCGTTCCAGCGGCCGATCCAGTGTCTCGAGGCGCGTATGCATCGCCCCCATCACCATGCGATTAGGAATAGTTGTTGTCCCGATCCGCAATGGGGCCAGCAAGTGAGGATAATTGGTCATGGTCTGTATGTATTCTTGTCTTGATTGGATGATTGCATGATCCATACAAAACAGAGATATGTCAATGTCATGACATATCTCTGTTTCAGGATTTTCGCAATCGGGTATTGGGACCGGGAGACTGGAAATAAAACCTGCCGATTATTTGATAGAGCAAGGCGCTTTTGAAATAACGAAGCAAAGTCTGTCGACCTACCTTTTTGGACCTTGTTAACTTAAAAAATTGAACAAAAGTTTGTCGAACCATTCCGACGGAAAATGCAGAATCCCTTTCGAAGTCCCGAGGTAGTTCACTATATATGTGCGCAACATGCACTTCTTTGCTGCGCAGTCTATGAAGAACGGGCGCCCCCTTCGTTTGGATGGTGTCGTCAGCGCGCAAGCTCCCTATAGTTCAGGCTGAGCTGGAATAGGTCCGTCCTCCAGCGTTCATCAACAAGCTTGCTTTCCAGGAACCGCATGAGCTCAGCTATTTCCTCACTTACCCAACGCGTCAAATCCTTACTGCTAAGCCCGCGCCAGACGCTGCAGACGCTGGCGGACGCCCCGACCAGCGCCAGAGAAGCCATGACCGGCCATCTGATGCTGCTGGCCCTGATTCCGGCAGCGGCGCAGTTCGTCGGTTCCTCGCTGATCGGAATCACCGTGCTGGGCACCACGTATCGGGTCCCCTTCCTCAAGGGACTGACCGGCATGCTGCTGACTTACATCATGGTATTGATCGGTGCAGCCATACTGGCCTTTATCCTGAAAAGCCTGGCATCTCGTTATGATGGCGAACCCAGCCTTGACCGGGCCATGCCGCTAGTTGCCTATGCCAGCACAGCCGCCATGGTGGGCTCTATATTCACCGCACTGCCCTGGCTGGGACTATTGTCAACGATTACCGGCATCTACAGCTTGTACATGCTGTATATCGCAATACCGATGTTCATGCGCTCCAACCCGGCCCGGACCCTAGGCTATTTCCTGATTGCCATTGTTCTGGCTTTTCTCTGCAATATGTTCCTGGGCTGGCTCCTGCAAACAGCCAACCCCTACAGCCAGGCTGACGCCCACTGGCGTGAGCAAGCGGAAGCTCAATGGAAAAGCAATCGCCAAACAGACGACGATCTGCCACCGGAACTCGCTAAATCGCTGGAATGGCTGCAGAACATGCAAAAGCATCTGTCGGAAAACAACAAGCCGTAAGATGCAGGACAAAAGACGGTGTCAACCGCCCCTGCCGCAAAGCAAACTACTGGCAGGAAAACTCCAGATCGATTTCATAGACCCTTTCTGGCGCTTGATCTTTAAGCCGTTTGCCCGCCTCCATGAGAGCCTTCATCTTTTCATTGTCGTACTCTTTTATGGTTTCTTTCCATGTGAACCCCTTGCTGCGGAACTCGACATTCTTTTTTCCGTTGAAACGATAGAAGTCGTCTCCAAACGTGATGCTTACGACAACCGTACCGTTCATGGATGAAACTTGACCAGCAACACCATCGCCATTGACATCCTCAAGAGGTTTACGCCTATTGCTGTCAGTCATTGCCGAAATCGTAGGCGTTTCCTTCTTTCCCGCCATCTCGCACTGCACAGGAACATCGAAAGTATGAGGGCCGATCTTTCCCTTCAACTGGCCACTCTGAGCCTGGGCGGACGCCAGGCCACCATAAACCATGCCTGCCAGCATGAAACAAACTCCTGTTTTTCGCATTTTCCCTCCCGGAGGCTCTTGTAGATGCATGATATACAATCTACTGTAAACACAGAAGGTAGTCGATGCACCGTCCAAACAGACGGGGGCAATGTATGCGCTTGCCGAACAAAAGCAAAAATTTAAGGACACACTTGAACGCTGGAAATAAAGTCCGTCGACATTCATTTTCTCAGCTTAATACTTAGCAAGATTGAACTAAAGTCTGCCGAACTGTCCAGTCGATAAGATCAAAACTACTGCCCTGCAAGGGCAGAGCCTCGGCGGCAGAAAGTTGCCGCTCGGGCCTGGCGTCCACTAGTCTTTGCCTTGCAGGCAGGTGGACAGGTGGGCGTCGACCAGACACTCCTGGAACAGTCTGGTTGCCCGCGATGGCTGCGGGGAAAGGCGCACAAGGCTCGCAAATTTGCAAGCGTATCGAAAGCGTTTGGGCGCTACGGCCTGCATGGCGCCCCGTGTCACAAACGAATCCGCGTAGTGGGTCGGCAGGAATCCCAGATAGCGGCCAGACAAGATGAGCAGGGCGACAGCCTCTTGATCAAAAGCCGTCGCTTTCCTGGATAGCCGCGCCCGGTGGCTGATCTCCATGTTAGGCGACAGGAATCCAAGGCCGGCAAATGCATAGGCCTGCAACTTGCTCCACGTGAGCCCGGTGTGATCGGCTCCATTCAGCGGGTGGTCGATCCCGCTGTACAGGTACATGGTTTCGTCGAACAACTCGACCTGGCTCAGGCTCCTGAAACTGCGATAAGCAGGCGCGATTCCCACCTGAATTGTTCCGTCCAGCAAACCCCGTTCTATGACGCTCACGGAATCCACATAAACGCTGAGCGTCACGTCAGGGGCGAGTTTGCTGAAGCGGGCAATGGCATCGCTGACACGCGCCGCCGGGTTGGTGACGATCTTGTCGAAAATGGCGACGCTCAGGCTGCCCCGCATGCGCATGTGGATGTCATCGATCTGGTTGCGAAACGAATCGACCGATGCCAGCAATTGCAGCACCTCGTCATAGACCTGCTTGCCCTCCGCCGTCAGAGAAAAACCCGCGCGACCGCGTCGACAGAGCACCAGGCCCAGCCGTATTTCCAGATCCTTGATGTGGCGACTGATGGTCGAACCTCCGATGTTTAGCTCTAGCTCCGCTGCCGTCATGCCGCCGCAGTCCACAACGGTTCTGAAGACCCTCAACAGACGCAGGTCGGTATCGCCCAGTTGGCCCAATTGGGGGCGCAGTTTCTTGTTGCCGGTTACATTCATAAAGTACTAACTAAACATCGATTTTTTATCATTCCTGAATGATACCATTCCGGAATATAGTGTGAGCACATCGACCACAACTCTAGGAAATGCCATGCGACTGTTGTTGGCGCAGTTCAAACACGAGACGAATACCTTCTCCACGGTTCCAACCCCCCTCGAGCGCTTCTTTCGAGGCGGTACGCCCCTGCGTGCAGATGAAGCGATCAAGGCGCTGCGCGGCACTGGCACAGGCATTGGCGGGTTCATCGATGTAGCTGAACGCCATGGCGCCCAGATCGTGTTGCCGGTGGCGGCGGAAGCTCAACCCAGCGGGCTGGTGGATGCGCAGGCATTCGAGCGCATCAGCGCGATGATCCTGGATGCAGCGACCGAGCAGCATTTCGACGGCATCCTGCTGGACTTGCACGGCGCCATGGTCACGCCTGACTTCGAGGACGGCGAGGGCGAACTCCTGCGCCGCCTGCGAGAGGTCCAGCCTGAAACGCCGATCGGCATCACGCTTGACATGCATTCGAACCTGTACCCCGACATGGTGGCACGGGTGGACGTTCTGACGGGCTATCACACGTATCCACACATCGACATGGCCGACGCAGGCAAGCGGGCGGCGGAGCTGCTTGTCCGATTTATCGGCGGCGAGATCCGTCCGGTACTGGCCTGGGGCAACCGCCCCATGTTGCCCCACACACTGCGTCAAGGCACGCACGCGGAACCCAACCGCTCATTGCAGGCCACCTGCATCGAACTCGAGCAATCCGGCCACGGGGTGCTTGCCGCCTCTCTGTTCACGGGCTTCCCGAATGCAGACGTGCGCAACGCGGGGCTTTCGGTCGTGGTCTGCTGCGACGCCGATGCCGCTCGTGCCACCGAGATCTGCGAGGATCTTCTGGACCGAGCATGGGCGCAGCGCTCGGCATTCCTCTATGCAGGCACGCCGCTGCCAGAGACCATCGCACGAGCCAAGGCCGCTCAGACCTGCCCGGTAGTGCTTCTAGATCATTGCGACAACGCCGCCTCCGGCGGCTCCATGGATACCACCGCAGTACTGCGCGAAGTGCTGCGTCAGCAGCTTGAGAACGCGGTGTTCTACGCCATCCACGATCCCGCCGCGGTAGACGCGGCCATCGCGGCGGGAGTTGGCCGCGAAGTGACACTCAGCATCGGTGGCCGCGCCAGCCTGGCAGCAACCGGCGAGCACAACGAATCGATCCAACTCAGCGCTCATGTGCGAACCATCAGCGACGGGCTCATCCGGCTGCACGGCCCAATGAACGCGGGCACGCTGCGCAACACGGGCAGAACCGTGGTGCTTGACACGGGCAGCGTGGACTTGCCTCGGTTTCACGTACAGCAGCTCATGCTGCTTTAAGCACTGCCTCCATTTGCACCGGCGTACGATACCCGATAGCTGAGTGCAGGCGTACTCGATTATAGAAGCCCTCAATCCAAT
>JACCER010000020.1 GCA_013416445.1 Alcaligenaceae bacterium | reverse complement strand
ATAAAAACCAAACAAAACAAAACTGCTTAAAAAAACTATACAAGCGCAGCGAGTTCGGCCGACGCCCGGCTGTACGAGGCAGACGCGGAAACAAGCACGCCGTGCCGCACTGAGCTTCACCCACCCCAGACAACGTCACTAAAGCAAGGTAACGTCACTAAAGCAAGGTAACGTCACTAAAGCAAGGTAACGTCACTAAAGCAAGGTAACGTCACTAAAGCAAGGTAACGTCACTAAAGCAAGGTAACGTTACTAAAGCAAGACAACGTCAAGACGAACATATCCCCATCTTTCCAGCGCAGCTTTTATAATTAAGTCCTGACCCCTACTGGAGCATCCCATGCGAGCTCTCGCAAAACTTGAACCGGTCGTTGGATTGACGCTTACTGATGTTCAGCGTCCTGTTGTCGGGCATAACGATGTCCTGATCAAAATCAAAAAGACGGCCATCTGCGGTACTGACATCCACATCTGGAAATGGGATGACTGGGCAAGCAAGACCATACCTGTTCCTATGCACGTAGGCCACGAATATGTGGGCGAGATCGTGGAAATCGGCCAAGAGGTCAACGGCTTCAAGATCGGCGACCGGGTGTCGGGCGAGGGGCATATTACCTGCGGCTTTTGCCGCAATTGTCGTGCGGGGCGACGTCATCTGTGCCGCAATACCTCGGGCGTGGGTGTGAATCGGCCAGGCGCATTCGCCGACTACCTGGTCATACCAGCTTTCAATGCATTCAAGATCCCCGACGATGTGCCCGACGAACTGGCTGCCATTTTTGACCCTTTCGGCAATGCCACGCATACCGCACTGGCTTTCAACCTGGTTGGCGAAGACGTGTTGATTACCGGGGCCGGGCCGATAGGCGCGATGGCGGCCGCGATTGCGCGGCATGTGGGCGCTCGCAATGTGGTAATTACCGATGTCAACGATTACCGCCTGGATCTGGCAAAAAAAATGGGTGCAACGCGTACGGTCAATGTCTCCCACGAAAAGCTGCCTGATGTCATGCGCGAACTGCGCATGACGGAAGGTTTTGACGTGGGTCTGGAAATGTCTGGGGCGCCCAGTGCGTTCTCATCCATGCTCGAACAGATGAATCATGGCGGGAAAATCGCCATGTTGGGGATATTGCCTGCGGGGTTTGGCATCGACTGGAATCAGGTCATTTTCAAGGGGCTGGAAATCAAGGGGATTTATGGCCGCGAAATGTTCGAGACCTGGTACAAAATGGTGGCAATGCTGCAAAGCGGGCTGGACATCAGTCCTATCATTACGCATCGCTATGCCATCGATGATTACCGTACTGGCTTCGATGCCATGCTGTCGGGCCAAAGCGGCAAGGTGGTGCTGGACTGGACGGCATAAGGCTTGAAGAAAAGTCGTCGTATTGCATTTGTCAGCAATGCCCCTTTGCCGATGCGTAATGGGGTGGCGCCTAGCCGCGTGCATTTGCCCGCAGGCAACTGGGCCAGCCTGCTTGATTTCCTGCTTGAACGTTTTTGCCATGTTCCGCCCGATATCCTGCGAGCCAGGTTGGCGTGTGGGGATATCGTCGATGAGGCCGGTGTGGCACAAACGCTAGGCAGTCCTTACCAGCCTTTGCGTTGGCTTTGGTATTACCGCGAGGTGCCGGCCGAAGTGCCTGTTCCTTTCGATCTACCAGTGCTGTTTCACGATTGCCGTTTGGTGGTGGTGGATAAGCCGCATTTCCTGGCAAGTATCCCGGGTGGACGCTATTTGCAGGAAACAGCGCTGATACGTTTGCGCAGTTTGCTGGATCTGCCGCTGTTGAGTCCTATACATCGACTGGACAGGGATACCGCAGGGGTGCTGCTGTTTTGCGCTGATGCAGACAGTCGCGGGGCGTATCAGGCATTGTTCCAGACACGTGATGTTTGTAAAGAATATGAGGCGGTGGCAGGCTTGCGGGATGATTTGGCTTTCCCTGTGGTGCATCGCAGTCGCCTGCAGGCGCGGGCGGATCATTTCACGATGGAAGAGGTAGCGGGTGAACCCAACAGCGAGACGCGGGTAGAGTTGCTGAGGTCTCTGGCAGATGGCTTGGGCTTGTATCGCTTGTTGCCGCATACGGGGCGCAAGCATCAGTTGCGGGTGCATATGAGCGCGCTGGGTGTGCCCATTTGCAATGATGGTTTTTACCCAGAGTTGAAGGCCTATGCCGAGGCTGATGATTTCAGCCGGCCTTTACAGTTATTGGCACGGGCCATTGAGTTTGTGGACCCTTTCACTGGCCAGCTACGGCGGTTTGAAAGCCAGCGCCGTCTTGATGCAGTGTGATCGGCAGATGCTGGGCTGGGGTGTCGGATTACGCGCCTGGCGGCGCTAATTCAGTCTTGTCCGTTGACGTCAATACCTATCAAAATACCACTGTATTTTTTCCTGGTCGCGCGTGGCGTCCAAGGCCAGCATCAGCAAAATTCGCGCCTTTTGGGGGTTTAATGAATTCCCGGAAACCAGCCCTGATTTATTATCAGTATCGCTGTGGGTTACCACGCCTGACCCTGTCCTGCTTGAGCGTACGCATACCACTTTTCGCTTGGCGGCAAGCTTGATGCCTTTGAGGGCTTGCGGCGATACGCTGCCGTTGCCGGTGGCGGCGATGACTATGCCCTGGGCGCCTGCTGCGACTGAAGCGGCGTACAGATGAGGGCCGGCGTTTTGGTGGTCGTAGATGATGTCGACCATGGGCAGGGCTTTGATGCCGTTCAGGCTGAATTCGGTTTGTGTTGTGTGCAGTGTGGCGGGTGTCTGGAATATATGGATATTGTCGTTATGTACCTGGCCGATGTAGCCCTGGTCGCTGGAGCGGAAGGCATCGGGCTGGGTGGTGGATGCCTTGCTGATGAAGCGCGCCGCGCCGATTCGGTCGTTGAGCATGACCAGGACGCCATGGCCCGTTGCTTGGGGCGAACTGGCCAGGAGAATAGCGTTGTACAGGTTCAGGGGGCCGTCGGCGCTCAGGGCCGAGCCCGGGCGCATGGCGCCGACGATAACAACGGGCTTGTTGCTTTTGAGGGTCAGGTTGAGGAAGTAGGCGGTTTCTTCCAGGGTGTCGGTGCCGTGGGTCACGACTACGCCATGAACGTCAGGCTTGGTCAGTTCCTTATTGATGCAGGCGGCCAGCTTGAGCAGCATGCTGTTGGTGATGGCGTGGCTTTCAATGTTGAAGACTTGCTTGCAGCGTATGCGTGCGAGGCGGTTGATTTCGGGTACAGCCGTAAGCAGTGCCTCTATGCCCTCGGTTACCACGTAATCGGTCAGGCGGGTGGCCTTGTCGGCGGTGGCGGCAATGGTGCCGCCAGTTCCCAGCAAAACAATATGGGGCAGCAGTGAGTCATTCATTTTTTAGCCATCGCTCTACAAGATGCATGCAGCCAAGCAGGAAGAAGTTGATCAGCAGGTATAGCACGCCAGCCAGGATAAAGGTTTCGATGATGGCGTAGTTCTGGTTCATCAGGCGCTTGGCGTGGCCGGTAAGCTCCATGACGGTGATGGTCGATGCCAGGCTGGTGCCCTTGATGGCCAGGACGATTTCGTTGCTGTAGGCGGGCAAGGCTTGGCGTATGGCCAATGGGAATACGATGCGGCGAAAACACTGCAGGCCAGACATGCCGCAGGCTTTGGCAGCTTCGATCTGGCCTGTTGGAACTGATTGCAAGCCGCCGCGCAAGACCTCGCTGACGTATGCACCGCTATTCAGGCCTATGGCCAGTATGGCGCAACGCCCGCCGTCGCTGAACAGCCACCACAAGGCGGGGTCGTTGCGCACGAAAGGCAAGGTGCCTATGCCGTAGTACAAAATGAATAATTGCACCAGCAGGGGTGTGCCGCGAAAGCACGAGCTATATAGAAAAGCGAAACGCGCGGCCAGCTTGCTGGATGATACACGCATGAGGGCCAGGGCCAGCCCCAGTACCAAGGCTAGCGCGATGGAGGCCAGACCGATATAAATCGTTAACCCGAAACCCAGGGCAAGGTTGGTCATGGTGTGCTGGAACAGGGCAGCGTCGAACATTAGCGCCCCCTCATGCCACGGCCGTAGTAGCGTTCGGCCATGACGAAAATGGCTTGGCTGGCTATGCCTATGATGAGATACAGGCCACCTGCCATCAGGTAGAGTACTAACGGTTCACGGGTGGCGGCAGAGCCAAGTACGGCGGCGCGCATGATTTCGACCAGACCTATCAGGGAAATCAGGGCAGTGTCTTTCAAGGCGGTTTGCCAGACATTATTGGTGCCAGGCAGGGCGTACCAGAACATCTGCGGCAAGATAATACGAAACAAGCGTTGCCGTTTTGGCATGCCTATGGCTTGTGCAGCTTCAATCTGGCCGGGTGGAATGGCGCCCAGCGCGCCACGAAACACTTCAACCCCATACGATCCGGCGATCAGGCCTATGGCCAGGATGCCGATGATGGCGGGGAACCAGCTAGTCATGGCCTCTTCCCAGCCCAGGGCATAGGCTACATCGCTGGCGGTTTGCACTGACCCAAAAAACAGCAGATAGATGATCAGCAATTCGGGGATGCTGCGCACTACTGTGGTGTAAGCGCTGACCATCAAGCCCAGCGCTTTGGCGCCCGACACCTTGATGCTGGCGCCGGCAACGCCTATGACTATGCCCAGTGCCATGCCCAGGATAGAAATGAGCAGAGTCATGGCGGCGCCGCGCAGCAGTGTCCACCCCCAGCCCTCGCGCAGCACCTCAAGTGTGGTGTCGAGCATACCGTGTTACTTTTTGCAGACCTCGTAGTTCGAGATATCGATATCGAACCATTTTTTGCTGGACGCTTTGACTGTGCCGTCGTTGATCAGCTTGCACAGCGCGGTGTCGACTTTTTGCTTTAATTCGGGCTTGTTCTTGTGTATGCCTATGCCGATGCCATAGCCCAGGGTTTCCGGGGCGGATGAGCCTGTGATGACGAGTTTGGAAAGCGCAAAGTTCTTATCGCCGATTTTATGCAGGAACTTGGATTGTGAAGTCAGGTCGGCGAAAGTAGCGTCGAGGCGGCCTGCATCCAGGTCGATTTGCATTTGATCCAGCGTGTCGTAGTTTTTGATATTGACGCCAGGCGCGGTTTTGCGCAGGTAGTCGCCATGGGTGGTGCCGCCTTGCACGCCTATGGTTTTGCCGGCCAGGCCCTTGAAGATGGCTTCAGGGCTGTCGGCGTTGACCAGGGGGCTGTTTTTGGGCAAAACGAAGATGGCGTCTTCGACTGCATACGGGATGCTGAACGAGATGCGTTTGCTGCGCTCTGGGGTAACCGACATGCCCGAGATGATCAGGTCGAAGCGGTTGGCGTCGAGCGATGGAATCAGGGTGTCGAAGGCTTGCACGACAAAGCGGCAGGTCATGTCGAGTTCTTTGCACAGTGCGTTGCCGATGTCGGCGTCGAAGCCGCTGACTTTGCCGCTGGCATCGACCATGCTCCAGGGCGGGTAGCCCCCTTCAGTGCCGATTTTGAGCGTGCCAGCGGCTGTGGCAACGTTTAGGCCCAATAGAGCCAGGCCCGTGCAGAGCAGGGCTTTTTTCAGAGTAGATGTAATCACGCGAGACGTCCTTGAAGGTGGTGGGCCGACAACAGATGGTATAGGGTCTGGGTACCTGACGGTAGCCCGGAATATGATGTTACCAAACCGCGCGGCGCACTGTGCGCGAATGCGACCTACGTTCCTTGCAGGAATTGGCGCAGGCGCTGTGATGCAGGACGCTCGAACAGGGTGCCAGGGTCGCCAGACTCTTCCACCACGCCTTGATGCATGAATATGGCCTGGTCCGATACTTCCCGGGCAAATTTCATTTCATGGGTAACCAGTATCATGCTGCGGCCTTCGTCGGCGAGCGCCCGTATTACCCTGAGCACTTCTCCCACCATCTCGGGGTCGAGGGCCGACGTGGGTTCGTCGAACAGCAGGACGTCAGGGTTCATGGCCAGGGCCCGAGCGATGGCCACGCGTTGTTGCTGGCCACCGGACAGTTGGGCGGGGTAGGCGCTTGGCTTGTCAGACAACCCGACTTTTGCGAGCAGGCTCAGGGCATGTTCGGTGGCTTCCTGCTTGGCGATGCCTAGTACATGAACCGGCCCTTCGATGACATTTTGCAAGACGGTGCGATGCGACCATAAATTGAAGTTTTGAAACACCATGCCCAACCGTGCGCGTACCCTGTCGAGTTGGCGTGGGTCGCTGCTTACCGCTACGCCGTCGCGCCGCTTGTGGCTGCGCAGTATTTCGTTGCCTATATATATGTTTCCGGCATCAGGCACGACCAGATGGTTGATGCAGCGCAATAGTGTGCTTTTCCCAGAGCCCGAGGCGCCGATGATGGACAGTACATCGCCTTGCCGGGCGGTGAATGAAATGCCCTTAAGCACTTCGTTGGCGCCGAAGGCCTTATGCACATTTTCTACTTTGACGGCGTATTTTTCAGCAGTCATGAAGAGCGTCGCCGCTGGAAGAGGGCATGAGGGAGCATGGTTGGGGGATGGTCGCAGTCGTAAACAGGGGTATTTTACTTGTGTGTCGGATTACGCTGCGCGAGCGCGAGGTATTGCCTGGCAGACCATGCAGGACATGGCGCTGGGCCTGCCTCGCGCTTTGTGGCGCCGCAAAGTGATTTCACCTGCGGTGGAGAAAATACAGCCTTTGCCTTATATGGCAACGATTAACGTTGCCAGGCATTAGCCATGTACTATGCGCCCGAGTTCGTGGGTGCACGGTAATTCGATACCTATTGCACCCACAAGTAAGCGCGATTCGATTTATGGGTACAAGCCACGTACTTCGCGTGATTCGAGTATGCGCGTGCAGGCCGTAATGAAAGCGCCTGTGCGCTGTGTGACTTGGTGTTCTTTGGCGACGGCCGACACGGAAGTGTAGGCGGCACGCATCATGGCCTCGAGACGGTGGTTGATTTCCGTTTCGGTCCAGTAGAAGCTGGAAAAGTCTTGCACCCATTCGAAGTAGCTGACGGTGACGCCGCCGGCGTTGGCCAGTACGTCAGGTACGATCAGCGTGCCATTGGCGGTGAGAATGTCGTCGGCTTCAGGGGTGGTTGGCCCGTTGGCGCCTTCGATCACGATTTTGGCCCGAATGGAGTTGGCGTTGCTTGCGTTGATCTGGCTTTCTAGCGCGGCGGGAATAAGCAGTTCGGTTTCCAGCGCCCAGAAGTCGGCGGGGGCAATGCTTTCGGTGTTGGGGCAGCCAGCCACGCCGCCGTGCTCTTCTACGTGCTTGGTCAGGGCCAGGACATCAAGGCCGTTGGCGTTGTGGACGCAGCCGGTGTGATCATGGACAGCAATAACCTTGGCGCCTGCTTCATAGAACAGGCGGGCGGCGGTGCCGCCGACGTTGCCGAAGCCCTGGATAATGACGCGTGCGCCTTCGATGGCAATGCCCTGGTCGCGGGCGGCTTCGCAGCCGACGACGAAAACGCCGCGCCCGGTGGCTTCTACACGCCCCAGGCTGCCGCCCAGCGAAACCGGCTTGCCAGTGACTACGCCTGTGGTGGTGGTGCCATTATTCATGGAGTAGGTGTCCATCATCCAGGCCATGGTCTGGGCGTTGGTGTTGACATCGGGGGCGGGGATGTCTTTGTGCGGCCCGATGATGACACCGATTTCGCTGGTATAGCGGCGGGTGATGCGTTCGATTTCGCCTTTGGAATAGTTGCGGGGGTCGAAGCGGATGCCGCCCTTGGCGCCACCAAATGGCAGGTTGACGGCGGCCGACTTGACGGACATCCAGGCAGCCAGCGCCATGACTTCAGATAAGGTCACGTCTTGGTGATAGCGCACGCCGCCCTTGCCAGGCCCGCGGCTGGTGTTGTGCTGGACGCGATAGCCTTCGAAGTGGGCGATGGTGCCGTTGTCGAGTTCGACGGGTACGTCGACAATAAGGGAGCGTTTCGGGCGCTTCAGGGTTTCAACCCATTTGCTGAGTTTCCCCAGGTAGGGGGTAACGCGCTCGACCTGTTCGAGATACACGCCCCAAGGCCCCAATTCGTGTGGGTCCAGATAGGAGGGAAGCGCGTGCGCAGGGTGTTCGGACATGATTACTACCTCAAGCGAGAATTAAATAAAGCAATGAGCAAGGCCTGCACGAAGCAGGACGCAATATTTTAGTGGTGCAAGCTTACTACGTCCCTTCGTGTTATCCCATCAATTTATAGGGTCTTTTCCAGTGTTTGCTAAATTTTCGGCCTGAATCGTGAGTTTTCGTGTAAATAGCGGTCGGATTATGCCTTACACACCGTAGTGCTTCAGTCCGTCCAGGCTCAGCACTTGGACGGCGCCGTATTCTATTTTCAGCAATTGCGCTTGTTCCAGCGCACGCAGGGCCTGATTGGTGCGCTGGCGAGAAATACGCGCCAGATAACCGATTTCCTCTTGGGTGATGTCGAGACGCATGCTTTTGCCCGGATACAGCAAGGGGTTGAACAGTTCGGCCAGGCAGCGCGCGACTCGGGCATCCGGCGCCAGCAGGCGATCGTATTCGGCTTTGCCTATGAATTGCGCCACGCGTTCATTCAGTTGATGCAGCAAATAGCGGTTAAAGGGAATGCTGTTATCCAGCAGCCAGTTGAAGCTTGCCGCCGGCAAGCGGGCGATGGCGCATTCGCGCAACGCCACGACATCGTATTTACGCCTTTCGTCTTTTAGCAACGAACCTTCGCCTATCCATCCGCCGGATGGCACGCCGGTCAGGGAAGCCAGCTTACCGTCGGAGGTGCCCACCGAGACTTTGACCAGACCGCTGAGTACGCCTATCCAGGCGTAGGCTTGTTCACCTTTGCGCTCTATCATGGCTCCAGCGGGGTATTGGGTAACCGAAACATTTTGCTGCACCCGTTGTTGTTGATCTGCCGACAGCAAATCGAACCATGCGGCGGATTCTTGCAGTGAGCTTTTCTGGTCCATGAGGATTTACCCTAGAAGAAGCGGGAATGTCACATTCGTGACAGTTCAAAGTGGTTGCAGTCTATATCTTGTGTAGAGCCGGATAAGAAAAAGCAGCGGCTCAATATAAATAAATATAACCCTTAACCTCGTTGGTAAAAGGGAGATGATACTGGGTCAAGGAGACACCATGACGCAAAATCTGTCTGTGCAGCAAATAACGGCGGGGCCAGACACCTTCCCGGCGTTGCTGCAGCACCATGCGCAAGTGCGCGGAGCGCGTCCGGCCATGCGCGAAAAAGACCTCGGCATCTGGCAAACCATTACCTGGAGCCAATTGGAGCAACAGGTGCATGAGCTGGCCAGCGGGCTTGCCGCGTTGGGTGTCTTGCCTGGCCAGCACGTGGCGATAGTCGGTGAAAATCGCCCGCGCCTATACTTGGCCATGATGGCAGCCCAGGCGCTGGGGGCCATACCAGTTCCTTTGTACCAGGACGCCATTGCTGCCGAAATGCTGTACGTGTTCCAGGACGCTGAAATCAGCGTGACCATAGTCGAAGACCAGGAACAGGTCGACAAAATGCTGGAAATTGCCGAAGACTGCCCGGCCTTGCGCTACATCGTATACGACGACCCGCGCGGCTTGCGCAATTACGGGCAAACCAATGTGTTGGCCTTTGACCGCCTGCTGGAGCAGGGGCGCGAACATGCGGCCAGCCATCCTTCTTATGTCGATGATGCCATCGCAGCCGTCAAGCCGGCTGACACCGCCGCCATGTTTTACACGTCCGGCACCACAGGTAAGCCCAAAGGTGTGGTGCTTACCCATCATGCCCTCATCGATCGTGGTCTGGCCATTCAAGAATTCGAAAACCTGACCGATCGCGAAGAAGTGCTGGCCTATTTGCCGCCCGCCTGGATAGGCCAGAACATGTTTTCGTATACCCAGTTTCTGGTGACAGGCTTTACGGTAAACCATCCAGAATCGCCCGAGACCGTATCCATCGATATGCACGATATCGGCCCCAGCTATTATTTTGCGCCACCACGTGTGCTTGAAGACCTGCTGACCCGCGTCATGATACGCATGGAAGATGCCAGCGCCATCAAGCGCCACCTGTTCAAGTACTTCATGGGGCTGGCGCGCCAGGTGGGTGTGCGCATACTTGATAAGGATCCGGGCGTGGGCGCCTGGGATCGCTTCAAGTACGGCATAGGCAATGTCGTCATGTATGGGCCCTTGCGCAATGCGCTGGGCATGAGCCGGGTGCGTATTGCGTATACCGCGGGCGAAGCCATAGGGCCGGACCTGTTCGTGTTCTATCGGTCGATAGGCATCAACCTGAAGCAGCTTTATGGCTCGACCGAGACCTCGGTATTTGTGTGCGTGCAGTCTGATCAACATGTGCGCGCCGATACCGTAGGCGCGCCTATTAAAGGGGTCGAGATCCGCGTGGCCGAAAATGGCGAAATTCAAATCAAAAGCCCTGGGCTGTTCAAGGGCTATTACCGCAACCCCGAAGCCACTGCAGAATCCTATACCGCTGATGGCTGGTATCACACGGGCGATGCTGGCTACCTCGACACCGATGGCCAGCTGAAAATCATCGACCGCGCCAAAGACGTTGGCAAACTGGCCGACGGCAGCCTGTTTGCGCCTAAATACATAGAAAACAAGCTCAAGTTTTTTCAGTACATCAAGGAAGTGGTGGCTTTCGGCGCCGATAAAACCGAAGTGTGCGCGTTCATCAATATCGACCTGGAAGCCGTGGGCAACTGGGCCGAGCGCCAAGGCTTGCCGTATGCGGGCTATACCGATCTGGCTCAAAAGCCGGAAGTGTACGCACTTATTCAACAATGCGTCGAAGAAGTCAATGCCGACCTGGCTGCCGACCCCAAACTGTGCGGTTCGCAAGTCGCGCGCTTCTTGGTGTTGCACAAGGAACTCGACCCCGACGACGACGAGCTCACCCGCACGCGCAAGGTGCGCCGCGCTTTTATCGCCCAGAAGTACGGCATCCTGGTCGATGCGCTCTTCCAGGGCAAGTCCCATCAGTTCATAGAAACCGAAGTCAAGTTCGAAGATGGTCGCACTGGCAAGATAGCGGCTGATCTGAAAATTGCTGATGCCAAGGTATTCCCAGGCAACACCAGGAAGGCTGCATAATGAGTCAAGCTGTCCAAGACCAAAGAATCGGCGAGACTATCCTCGATCTGAAAAACATCTCGTTGGCTTTCGGCGGGGTCAAGGCATTAACCGATATTTCCTTCAATGTGCGGGAACACGAAATCCGCGCCATTATTGGCCCTAACGGCGCGGGCAAAAGCTCCATGCTCAACGTGATCAACGGTGTATATACACCGCAGCAAGGTGAAATCACCCTTGCAGGTGTCAAGTTTTCAAAAATGAATTCCCGGCGTGCTGCCGAAATGGGTATTGCGCGCACATTTCAGAATCTGGCCCTGTTCAAGGGCATGAGCGTGCTCGACAACATCATGACTGGCCGCAATCTGCGCATGACCAGCGGCATACTGGCCCAGGCCTTTCGGTTGGGTTCGGCCGAGCGCGAAGAAATCGCCCACCGTGAATTTGTTGAAAACCTGATCGACTTCCTTGAAATCCAGGCGCATCGCAAAACCCCGGTAGGGCGCTTGCCCTATGGCTTGCAAAAGCGGGTCGACCTGGGGCGGGCCCTGGCCATGGAGCCGCGCATATTGCTGCTCGACGAACCCATGGCCGGCATGAACATCGAAGAAAAGCAGGACATGAGCCGCTTCATTCTTGATGTCAACGAAGAATACGGCACCACAATAGTGCTGATCGAGCACGACATGGGGGTGGTCATGGATATCTCCGATCGTGTCGTGGTGCTGGATTACGGCAAGAAAATCGGCGATGGCATGCCTGATGAAGTCCGCCAGAACCCCGACGTGATACGCGCCTATCTTGGCGCCAGCCATTAAACAAGGAAGACAGCAATGGCATTTTTCCTGGAAACCCTGTTTGGCGGCCTGATGACCGGCATGCTGTATTCGCTGGTTGCGCTGGGTTTTGTGCTTATTTTCAAGGCGTCGGGTGTATTCAACTTCGCCCAGGGCGCCATGGTGCTGATCGCAGCCTTGTCGATGGCGCGCTTTTCCGAATGGATACCGCAATGGCTGGGCCTGGAAAGCCTGTGGCTGGCCAATATATTGGCCTTTATTGTCAGCGGCCTGTTCATGTGGCTGATTGCCGTCGTCATCGAGCGCTGGGTGTTGCGTTATCTGGTCAATCAAGAAGGCACCACGCTGCTGATGGCCACCATAGGCATCAGCTACTTTCTTGACGGCATGGGCCAGATCATCTTCGGCAGCAGCGTGTACTCCATAGACGTGGGCATGCCCAAAGACCCAGTCTTTATTTTCAATTCCATTTTCGAAGGCGGCGTGCTGATCAGCCTGGAAGACCTGACGGCGGCGGGTGTCTCGGCCTTGCTGGTTGCCGTGCTGGCGGTTTTTTTCCAATATACCTCGGTGGGGCGTGCCTTGCGCGCCGTGGCCGACGACCACCAGGCGGCGCAATCCATAGGCATACCCTTGAACCGTATCTGGGTGGTGGTCTGGACGGTGGCGGGCGTGGTGGCGCTGGTGGCAGGCGTGATCTGGGGTTCTAAATTTGGTGTTCAGTTCACCTTGTCCACCGCGGCGCTGCGGGCTTTGCCGGTTGTGATTCTGGGCGGCCTGACTTCCATACCCGGGGCCATTATCGGCGGCCTGATCATAGGCGTGGGTGAAAAAATCTCGGAAGTCTATCTGGGGCCCTTTGTGGGCGGAGGGATAGAAATCTGGTTTGCCTATGTATTGGCGTTGGTGTTCCTGCTGTTTCGTCCGCAAGGTTTGTTTGGTGAAAAAATCATTGACCGCGTCTGATGGTTTAACGAAGAGTATCGGGTATCCATTATGTTTTATCGTGAAAACGGCCAGTTCAAAAGTACCTATCGGGCAGATCAGCAAATTTTTCCGATCCGGCAAGACCGTATCTTCATGCTGGGTGTGTTGCTTGTCGCCTTGTTGCTGGTGCCGCTGCTGGCTTCAAATTACTTTTTGCAAGCCATACTGATACCGTTCCTGATTTTGTCCCTGGCGGCCATAGGCCTGAACATACTGGTTGGATACTGCGGGCAAATATCCATAGGGTCGGGCGCGTTCATGGCAGTGGGGGCGTATGCCGCCTGGAATTTCGGCGTACGCATGCCGGCTACGCCGCTGGTTGTGCAAATACTGTTGGGCGGGGTGTTTGCAACGCTGGTGGGCGTGGTGTTTGGCGTGCCCAGTTTGCGCATACGGGGGCTGTACCTGGCGGTTACCACCCTGGCCGCGCAGTTCTTTGTTGACTGGGCTTTTTTGCGCATTCCCTATTTCACCAATTATTCGTCGTCGGGCAACGTGTCGGTGCCCGCCCTGGAAGCCTTTGGCTTGCCAGTGCAAACGCCGGTTCAGCGTTACCTGTTTGTACTGGCCTTTGTGGCGGTGTTTGCCCTGTTGGCCAAGAACCTGGTGCGCGGCGCCATAGGCCGCCAGTGGATGGCCATACGCGACATGGATGTGGCCGCGTCGGTTATCGGTATACGGCCCATCTACGCAAAGCTGACAGCCTTTGCGGTCAGCTCCTTCATTATCGGTGTGGCGGGCGCCTTGTGGGCTTACATCCACCTGGGTTCCTGGGAGCCCTTGGCCTTCGACCTGACCCGCTCCCTGCAATTGCTGTTCATCGTCATTATCGGCGGACTGGGCTCCATCGTGGGCAGCTTCTTTGGTGCAGCCTTCATGGTGCTGGTGCCGGTGTTTCTCAGCAATGTGCCGCAGATGGTCGGGCTGCCGCTGGCCATAGATACCGCTTCGCACATCGAGCACATGGTGTTTGGCGCACTGATTGTGTTTTTTCTTATTGTCGAACCGCACGGCCTGGCGCGCTTATGGAGCATAGGCAAGGAAAAACTGCGTATCTGGCCATTCCCGCATTAAGGTTTTTCGTGGCAGCACATTAGTAACCCGGCTGGCCTGATTGGGCTATGCCGAAACACCAACGGTGCATATAGACACCAGGAGGACTCGGAGATGAAACCTTCCTTTAAATTTGCAGCGGCCATGGTCGCTGTGGCCGGCACGCTAGCGGCGGCATCGTTGCCGGCTTCGGCCGCCGAAGAGCAGTTCATACCGTTGCTGGCGTATCGCACGGGCGCCTTTGCTCCATTGGGCATCCCTTGGGCTGATGGCAAAATGGACTACCTCAAGCTGGTCAATGAGCGCGATGGCGGCATCAATGGCGTGAAAATCGTTTACGAAGAATGCGAAACAGCCTATGCAACCGACAAGGGTGTCGAATGCTACGAACGTCTGAAAGATAAAGACGGCGGCGCATCGGGCTTTGATACGCAATCCACCGGCATTACCTTTGCCCTGACCGACAAGGCCTTTGTCGACGGCGTATCAATTGAAACCATGGGCTATGGCTTGTCGCAATCGGCCAATGGCGCGGTATTCAAATGGAACTTCCCGTTGCTGGGCACTTACTGGACTGCGGCTGATGTAATGATCCAGGATATCGCCAAGAAGCTGGGCGGCGAAGACAAGCTCAAGGGCAAGAAAATTGCTCTGGTTTATCACGACTCGCCTTATGGCAAAGAGCCCATTACGCTGTTGCAAGAGCGCGCCAAGGCCAACGGTTTTGAGCTGCTGCTGTATCCCGTAACTGCTCCTGGTGTGCAGCAAAAATCAACCTGGTTGCAAGTTCGCCAGAACAAACCAGATTACCTGTTGCTCTGGAGCGCCGGCATCATGACGCCTACAGCTATCCGCGAAGCCCAGGCGGTTGGCTACCCGCGCGACAAAATGTATGGCATCTGGTGGGCCAGTTCTGAAAACGACGTGCAAGATCTGGGGGCGGTTGCCAAAGGCTACAACGGCATTACCATCCACAACAGCGCCGACCACGGCAAAGTGCACGAAGACCTTAAAAAGCATGTGTACGACAAGGGCCAGGGTAGCGACAGCAATGGCAAGTACGTGGGCACCATCGCTCACACGCGGGGCATGATGATCTCCATGCTGCAGGTCGAGGCCATACGTGCCGCCCAGGAAAAGTACGGCAAGGGCAAGCACATGACTCGCGAGCAGGTTAGGTGGGGCTTCGAAAACCTGAATATCACCCAAGCACGCCTTGAAGAGCTGGGTTTCGCCAAGTTGATGCGCCCGGTAAAAACCTCGTGCAACAACCACATGGGCGATGACTGGGCACGCATCATCCAATGGAACGGCACCAAGTTCGACATCGTTTCCGACTGGTATCAGTCTGACAAAAAGTACATAGACCCCCTGGTCAAAGACCTGGCAGCCAAGTACGCCACCGAGAAAAAAATTACTCCGCAGGCATGCGCAGGCTAGTCGCTGCGTAAGGCGCCCGGCCATTGTTCTACAACGGCCGGGCTGAACAGATTGCAGGAAACCACTATGAATACAAGTACTCAGGTTCCAGAGCCCAAGATCCTGCTGAACGTGAACGGGATAGAAGTCATTTACAACCACGTAATTCTGGTGTTGAAAGGGGTGTCGCTGTGTGTGCCTGAAGGTAAAATCGTAGCGTTGCTGGGCGCCAACGGGGCGGGCAAAACCACTACCTTGCGCGCTGTATCCAATTTGCTCAAGGCCGAGCGTGGCGACGTCACCAAAGGCAATATCGATTACCGCGGCGAACGCATCGAAAAACTCACCCCCGCTGATCTGGTCAAGCGTGGCGTGATCCAGGTAATGGAAGGGCGTCATTGTTTTGCGCACCTGACCATCGAAGACAATCTGCTGACAGGCGCTTATACCCGCAGTATCAGTCGCGGCGAACTAAGCGCTTCGCTAGACAAGGTGTACCAGTATTTCCCACGGCTCAAGCAGCGTCGCGGCAGCCAGGCAGGGTATACATCTGGGGGCGAGCAGCAAATGACGGCTATCGGGCGAGCCCTGATGGCCAATCCCAACATGATATTGCTCGACGAGCCCTCAATGGGGCTGGCGCCGCAAATTGTGGAAGAAATCTTTGAAATCGTGCGCGATCTGAATCAGCGCGAGGGTGTCAGCTTTCTGTTGGCTGAACAAAACACCAATATTGCTCTGCGCTATGCCGATTACGGTTACATCCTGGAAAATGGCCGCGTCATGATGGATGGCGAGGCCAGATTGCTGGCTGAAAATGAAGACGTCAAGGAGTTCTACCTGGGCGTATCCAGCGGCGAAAGAAAAAGCTTTCGCGACAATAAATTTTATCGACGCCGCAAGCGCTGGCTGGCCTAAAGGCAAACTATCATGAGCATATACTTCGAGGAACGCGAGCAGGCGCCAGCCTTCGAGCGTGAACAGGCTTTGCTGGGCCGCTTGCCAGCGGCGCTGGAAAAGGCGCGGGAACGTGCGCCGGCTATTGCCGAGCAGTTGCAGGGTGTTGACCTGGCCGGACTACGTCGGCGTTCTGACCTGGCCGGTATCCCTGTGGTGCGCAAAAGCGAGTTGCTGCAGGCCCAATTGGCCATGCGCCAGGGTCAGGCAGGGCCGCACCTGGACGCCGTTAGCCGGATTTTTGGCGGTTTTTCCACCATAGGCTGGAAGCAGGCAGCCCGTGTGTTTGCGTCGCCTGGCCCAATTTACGAGCCTGAAAGCTGGCGCACTGATTATTGGGGTTTTGCACGCGCTTTATATGCAGCGGGCTTTCGCTCTGGCGAACTGGTGCATAACTGTTTTGCGTATCACTTTACGCCAGCCGGCTCCATGATGGAAACCGCCGCCCATGCCTTGGGCTGCACGGTTTTTCCGGGCGGCGTGGGGCAAACCGAGCAACAGGTGCAGGCTATCATTGACCTGGCCCCCTCGGGTTATACGGGGACACCCAGTTTCTTGAAAATCATCCTGGAAAAAGCCAAGGAAATGGGCGTAGCGCTGCCATCGCTCAAGCGTGCGCTGTTTTCCGGCGAAGCCTTTCCGCCTTCACTTTGCAAATGGTTTTCAGAACACGGCATAGACGGCTATCAAGCCTATGGCAGCGCCGATCTTGGCATGATCGCGTACGAAACATCAGCTCGCGAGGGCCTGGTGGTCAATGAAGATATCATCCTCGAGATCGTGCGCCCAGGCACGGGTGAACCCTTGCCCGATGGCGAGGTCGGCGAGGTCGTGGTGACCACCCTGAATCCAGATTACCCCTTGCTGCGTTTTGGCACTGGCGATTTATCGGCTATTTTGCCCGGAGTATCGCCTTGTGGCCGCAGCAATGCGCGTATCAAGGGCTGGATGGGGCGGGCTGATCAAACCACCAAGGTGCGCGGTATGTTCGTGCATCCAGGCCAGATCGACCAGGTTATCAAACGGCATCCGCAGGTGGGCAAGGCCAGGTTGGTGGTTGGTGGCAATATTGCGCACGACACCATGGTGCTTCAGGTCGAGTTGTTGGGCCAGGGCGCCGATTTGCTGCATGACATCGCAGCTACTGTGCGTGAGCTGACCAAGTTGCGCGCAGAGGTTCAGGTGGTTGAGCCGGGTAGTTTGCCCAACGATGGCAAGGTGATCGACGATGTGCGTAGCTATGAATAAGTGTATTTGAAGCGGGCTGATTACGGCAGTTCCATTGCCAGGGCCAGCGTGCAACCGACAAAGTGCGCGCTGGTCCTGGGAATGGAATAACATTCCAGTCACTGATTCTGAATCTTTACTGTAAGGGGAATGTTATGCGCAAGTTCAAGTACGCCGCAGGCGCTTTTGCCGTGTTGGCTGGGGTGCAACTGGCACAGGCTGATACGCTTGATATCGTCAAAAAGCGCGGTTTCGTGCAGTGCGGCGTTACCACGGGCTTTGCAGGCTTCTCGGCGCCAGATGCCAAGGGGAACTGGCAAGGGCTCGATATTGACATGTGTCGCGCGGTAGCGGCGGCGGTGTTCGGCGATGCTAGCAAGTACAAGGCGGTGCCGTTGAATTCCCAGCAGCGTTTTACGGCGCTGCAGTCGGGTGAAATCGATTTGCTGGCGCGTAACACTACGGTTACCCAGCAGCGCGATACGGCTTTGGGGGCCATTCATGTGGGTATCAATTTTTACGATGGCCAGGGTTTTTTGGTGCTCAAGTCGCTGGGCGTGAAAAGCGCCAAGGAACTCAATGGCGCTACCGTTTGCATGCAAACGGGCACGTCCAATGAAAACACCATGGCTGATTGGGCGCGCGCTAACAAGGTTGATTACAAGCCGGTGGTTATCGAGCAGTTCAACGAGGTCGTGAACGCCTTTGCCGCGGGCCGCTGTGATGTGTTCACCACAGATGCTTCCGGCCTGGCGTCGATACGTATTTCCAAAATGGAAAAGCCCGACGATTACGTGGTGCTGCCGGAAATTATTTCCAAAGAGCCTTTGGGGCCATTTGTGCGTCAGGGTGATGATGGGTGGTTGAATATCGCCAAGTGGTCGCTGAATGCCATGATAGGCGCTGAAGAACTAGGCGTGACTTCGGCTAACGTCGACGAGCAGCTTAAAAGCACGAATCCAAACGTACAGCGTTTGCTGGGTGTTACGGCAGGGGCGGGCAAGAATATGGGTGTTGACGAGAAGTGGGCGTACAACATTGTGAAGCAGGTGGGCAACTACGGTGAAAGCTTCGAGCGTAACGTGGGGCAGGGCAGCGCCCTGAAAATCCAGCGTGGCTTGAATGCGCAATGGACCAACGGTGGTTTGATGTATGCCTTGCCGGTAAGGTAGGTTCGTATTTCGTGGGTCGGACTAGCGCCGCCAGGCGCGTAATCCGACCAACAACATATCAGGCAATCAGGTCAGCGTACAAATCGTATTCGTCGGAATCGGTGACTTTTACTTTCACCATATCGCCGGGCTTCAAGGCCTTTTCGCTGTCTACGAAGACATTGCCGTCGATTTCCGGGGCGTCGGCGCTAGACCTGCCCACTGCGCCGTCTTCATTGATTTCGTCGATGAGCACATCGATCTCGCGACCCACCTTTTGCGCCAGGCGCGCCGTAGATATGGCCTGTTGATGCGCCATGAAGCGATCCCAGCGTTCTTGCTTGACCTCGTCGGGAACATGGTCGGCAAGTTCGTTGGCCTTTGCGCCTTGTACCGGTGAATACTGGAAACAGCCCACGCGATCAAGTTGAGCTTCGCTCATCCAGTCGAGCAGATACTGGAAATCGTCTTCGGTTTCGCCTGGGAAACCTACGATGAAAGTAGAGCGCAAGGTAAGGTCGGGGCACATGTCGCGCCAGCGCTTGATACGTGCCATGGTGCGGTCTTCAAAGGCCGGACGCTTCATGGCCTTGAGTATCTTGGGGCTGGCATGCTGAAACGGAATGTCGAGATAGGGCAGGATTTTGCCATCGGCCATCAAGGGTATGACTTCGTCGACATGGGGGTAAGGGTAAACATAATGCAGCCGCGTCCAGACGCCGAATTCGGACAGTGCCGCGCTAAGCTGAGTCATGTGGGTCTTGATGGGGCGGCCGTTCCAGAAGCCGCTGCGAAATTTGACATCGACTCCGTAGGCGCTGGTGTCTTGCGAAATGACCAGCAATTCTTTGACGCCCGCCTTGACCAGGCGTTCGGCTTCGCCCATGACGTCGCCTATGGGTCGGCTGACCAGGTTGCCGCGCATGGACGGGATAATACAGAAACTGCAGCGGTGGTTGCAGCCTTCGGATATTTTCAGGTAGGCGTAGTGGCGCGGGGTCAGCTTGATGCCTTGAGGCGGCACCAGGTCTATATAGGGGTCGTGCTCAAGATTGGGTGGCGCGGCTTCGTGCACGGCGCGCACCACTTGTTCATACTGCTGCGGGCCGGTAACCGCCAGTACTGCGGGGTGAATTTCGCGGATCAGCGACTCTTCGACGCCCATGCAGCCGGTAACAATGACTTTGCCGTTCTCGGCGATAGCCTCGCCAATGGCGTCCAGGGACTCGGCTTTGGCACTGTCGATGAAACCGCAAGTGTTGACCACCACCACATCGGCATTATCGTAATCGGGCGTAATAAGGTAGCCTTCGGTGCGCAATTGGGTCAGGATGCGTTCGGAATCAACCAGCGCTTTGGGGCATCCCAGACTGACAAAGCCGACTTTTGGGGAACTCATGTATAACCTCGTTGAGCCTAAGCTCGGTAAAGAAAAGTAATTTTTACAACGTTGCCAGGGCTTGCCGCAGGGTCAGGGCCCATTTGATGATAAAGTCGGGAACAAATCCCATTTACACAGGTCTTTGCATTCGTGCCCGATACTGCCTCCAAACCCACCCGTAGTTCTGCATCTTTATCCGATACCATCCTGGCCAGCGCAAAAAACGTGCAAGCCGTGCTGGACGGACGTTCGTTGTCAGAGAGCCTGGCCGCTACGCCAGCCGCCTTGCGCGCGCCCGTACAAGCCGTTGTATTCCATGTAATGCGGCGCCTGGGGCTGGCCTATGAAATAAAACAGATGCTGGTGCAACGCACGCCGCCCAATGCCTGGTTTGATGCTGTGTTGCTGGTGTCGCTGGCATTGCTGGATACGGCAGTAGAGTTTTCCGACGAAACGAATCCTGACCATACCGCGCGACGCGATGTGCCGTTGTATGCTGTGCATACGGTAGTGGACCAGGCGGTAAATGCCGTGGCCGGCCAGCGTACATTACAGACTTACAAAGGCTTGCTCAACGCAACGTTAAGGGGCTTTATTCGGGAAAGAAAGGCTATTTTAGCCCAGGCCAAGGAAAACCCGGTAGCAGTATTCAATCATCCCAAGTGGTGGATTGCGCAGGTGCGCCGTGCATACCCCAAACAATGGCAGGCTTTGCTGGCCGCGGCCAATCGACCTGGCCCCATGACTTTGCGCATCAATGCCCGGCGTTGTTCCGTAGAAAAACTGCTTGCCGAACTGGATGCGGCTGGCATGCCGGCCAGTTCGCCAGTGCCTGGGGCTGTTGTACTGGCTACCCCACGGCCAGTCACATCAGTGCCTGGTTTTGAGCAGGGCTGGTGGTCTGTGCAAGACTTGGCAGCCCAGCAGGCCGCAACGCTGCTGCCGGTCCAGGCCGGCATGCGTGTGCTTGACGCCTGCGCCGCGCCTGGCGGGAAAACCGCGCATTTGCTGGAACTGGCCGACCTTGAATTGTTGGCTCTCGATGCTGACCAGATACGTCTGGATCGCGTAGGGCAGAACTTGCAAAGGCTGGGTCTGAACAGCCCTAAGGTGAGCATGCTGTGTGCCGATGCCGCCGACTTGTCCGGCTGGTGGGACGGGCGCCAATTCGATGCCGTATTGGCTGACGTGCCATGCACGGCGTCTGGCATCGTGCGCCGTCACCCGGATATCCGCTGGTTGCGCCGCGAGGCCGACATCGTCAAGACAGCCGCCCTGCAGCGCCGCATAATTGATGCGCTCTGGCAAACCGTCAAGCCGGGCGGGCACATGCTCTACGCTACCTGTTCTATTTTTCCACAGGAAGGCGAGCAGCAGGCCGCCCAGTTTGGGGTGCGTCATGCCGACGCCATCAGGCAGCAGGCGCCAGGGCAATTGCTACCCCTGGCAGAGGGTGGTCAGGTAGCTGGCGACGGGTTTTTCTATGCTTTGTTTGCCAAGAAACTGTGAGTCGTCAAAAATGAGGCATAGCCGATGCTTTCTGGAGACCGACGAGTGGTAATGCTGCGAGTCCTGATTTCCCTGTTTCTTTGCCTGTCTCTGGTGGCGCACGCCGACACCGGGTCGCCGCAAGGCGCCGAGCGTATTGTCCGCGTCGAACCTGTCATCCGCGATGGCAGGTTGTATATCGATGCAGATGTCGAGTTTTCGATCAGCGGCGATTTACGTAATGCAGTGCAAAAAGGTGTGCCGGTTTATTTCACTGCCGATGTCGAAATTGTGTCGAAACGCTGGTGGTGGTTTGATAAAATTGTAGTGAAAAAGCAACAAACCTGGCGAATAATCTACAACGCCCTGACGCGGCAATGGCGTGTGGGTACGGGGGACTTGTCTTTGCCTGAGTCGTCGCTGGACGATGCCTTGTCGTTGTTGCGCAACATACGCGGATGGGCGGTGGCCGATCTCGATACTCTGGACGCCGACGAACCTTATCAGGGCCGCATGCGTTTGCGCCTGGATACCTCGCTTCTGGCGCGCCCCTTTCAGGTTGATGCTTTCAATAGCAGTGCCTGGTCTCTTGCGACTCCATGGAAAAACTTCACTTTTTCGATCTCTCGCGACGCGCCCCCGCATTAGTCAGGCTGGGTTTGCGTCTGGCGCTGATTGTCGCCGGATTCAGCGCGGTAGCGTTGCTTGCGCTGCTGGTGTGGTCTACCGGCAATGCCTCGCGCTATGCTCAGCAGTACGACACTTTGCTGGTGCTGAATGGCATTTTGGCGGTCGCACTGGTTTCGTGGGTAGCCATTCTGGCGGCGCGCCTATTGCGCCAGATACGCAGGCGGCAGTTCGGCGCGCGCCTGACTGCCCGTTTCGCCTTGTTCTTTACCCTGATCGGCGTCCTGCCCGGCGCTTTGATTTATGTGTTGTCAGTGCAGTTCATGTCCAATTCGATTGAGTCCTGGTTTAACGTGCGGGTGGATAGCGCGCTGGAAGCAGGGCTGAACCTGGGCCGGGCTGCACTGGATTCACAACTGAATGACTTGAATGCTCGCGCCAAGGAAATGGCCGCCCAGCTTGGGCGGGGCAGCGATTCAGACATGGCCTTGTATATCACCCGCCTGCGTGAAAGTAGTGGGGTCACGGAAGCACTGGTGTTTACAGGCAATGGCCGGTTGGTGGCATTCTCGTCATCAGCCTACGGGCAGTTGTTGCCAGACATGCCGCCGTCCAACGTCATGAACCAGCTCAGGGTGTCGCGCGGTTATTCGGCGGCCGAGGCGGGCGAGAACCCGGGGTCGCAGGTCGCCGCCGACCCTGATGCCGACGGCTTGCGTTTGCGTGTGGTCATTCCCGTCAGTACGCCCGATCGTCTAACCGCCACGCTGGGCGTGTCTCCAGATACACGTTGGTTGCAGGTCATACAACCCGTGCCCGACCAGGTCGCGCACAATGCCAGCCAAGTGCAGCAGGGTTTTCGCGATTACCAAGAACTGGCCTTATCGCGCCTGGGGCTGCGCAAGCTGTATGGCATTACGCTGACCCTGGCTTTGATACTGGCGGTATTTGCCGCTGTCGTGATCGCGCTGGCGGTATCGCGGCGCCTGGTGCGTCCTTTGCTGACTCTGGCGGCGGGTACGCAGGCGGTTGGCGTAGGTGACTACCGGCCTTTGCCTGAACCGCCGGCCAAAGATGAAATTGGCCAACTGACGCGCTCGTTCAACGCCATGACGCGCCAGCTTGACGAGGCGCGCCAGATGGTCGAAAACAACCGCCTGCAATTAGAGCGCTCCAATGTCTATCTGGAGTCAGTGCTCAGCAACCTGTCGTCGGGCGTGCTGGTGTTTGACGAAATGTTTCGTGTCACCATGTTCAACCAGGGGGCGCAAAGCATTTTGCAGGTTGATCTGCGGTCTGTGAAAGGCCGGCCGCTGGAAACCGCCGATGGCGCGTTTGCACTTTCGCAACTGATACGCCAGGCATTTGCTGCGCATACGGCAGTGGGGTCTGAACGTTTGTTCTGGCAGCAACAATTCGAGCTGGAACTAGAGGCGGCGACCGATAACGAAACCAAAAAACATATTGTGACCTTGCTGGCGCGTGGCACACACTTGAGTGTCGACGGTCGTGGCAACGGTTATTTGGTGGTGTTCGACGATATCAGCGAGGTGATTTCCGCCAATCGTACGGTGGCCTGGGGCGAGGTGGCGCGGCGTCTGGCGCACGAAATCAAGAATCCGCTCACGCCCATACAACTGTCGGCCGAACGCCTTGCCATGAAGCTGGCAGGGCGCCTTAACGAGGCGGATGCCGACATGCTGACCCGCTCTACGAATACAATAGTGAATCAGGTGGCTTCGCTCAAGAAAATGGTCGATGATTTTCGTGAATACGCACGTACGCCGCCGGCACAGATGCAGCATATCAATATCAACAACCTGATTGCAGAAGTGTTGACTCTGTATGGCTGGGATTCCGTTGACGGCAGCGTGCGCGACGACGGCCAAAGCGTATGCATCGAGGTCGAGTTTGACCCCAACGTGCCGGTCATAGAAGGCGACCTGACCCAACTGCGCCAGGTCATTCATAATTTGCTGGCCAATGCGCGCGATGCGGCAGTTCAAGACAAGCCTCTTGCCGACGCAAGGATTTATGTGCAGACTAAGCTTACACAGTCACGTACCGACAATGGCGTTGAGCATTCGGCTGTGCGGCTTACGGTAGCCGATAACGGGCCGGGTTTTGCTTCACAAGTGCTGACACGTGTTTTTGAACCCTATGTCACCACCAAGGCAGCCGGCACAGGTTTAGGGCTTGCTATAGTTAAAAAAATCATCGAGGAACACGGTGGTCAAATAGATGTTTCCAACCGCCGTGAGGGGGGAGCGCGCATTTCCATCCTCTTGACGCGCCTTGCTGATACTACGACCGCGCTGGACGTAGATACGTAAGAGAACGATAATGCGGAAAAAATAGGTAGGTGATGCTTTATGGCCAGAATCCTGGTTGTTGATGATGAAATTGGTATTCGTGAACTTTTGTCCGAGATACTCTACGATGAAGGGCACACGATAGAACTTGCGGAAAATGCCGCTCAGGCGCGGGCATCGCGTTTGCGGGCAAGGCCAGACTTGGTCCTGCTCGATATCTGGATGCCGGATACCGATGGCGTAAGCCTGCTTAAAGAGTGGGGTTCGCAAGGTTTGCTGGATATGCCGGTAATCATGATGAGCGGCCACGCTACGGTAGATACCGCTGTCGAGGCAACACGCATAGGCGCGGTCGATTTCCTTGAAAAGCCCATCACGCTGCAAAAGTTGCTGAAAACCGTGGCGGCAGGCTTGGCGCGGCCCGTGGTCACACCGGCCATCGTCGCGGCGGCGCGCATGCAGTCATCTGAACGGCGTACCGATCAGGCGCAGTCGCTTACGACAGGGCCGGTGCCGGAAATGGCCGAACCCGTGGCCGACCTGAATCATTCTTTGCTGGGTGGGATTTCACTTGACCAGCCCCTGCGCGACGCACGCGACGAATTCGAGCGTATTTATTTTGAATATCACCTGGGGCGTGAAAACCACAGCATGACGCGGGTGTCAGAAAGAACAGGGCTCGAACGCACTCACCTGTATCGCAAGCTCAAGCAATTGGGCATAGACTCATCGCGCAAGAAAAGCGCGGCGGTGTAAGCACGTTTGCAGCAATACGGGTTTCGTAGGTCGGATTAACGCCCCATAGGCGCTAATCCGACAAAGCGTACGTTTGATGTAGACGTGGAATTACTTATCGGCCTTGCGCGGCTTGACGGTGGGGGGCGGTGAATTGGCGATGTCGCTGGCCCGGCCAATTGAACTGACTGATACACGCGTTTCACCGAACATATTGCGCATGCTGGCATTGCGCCAGGCGTGGCCGTAGGCGACTTCAAATGTTAAATGTATGGTGCCATCCATATGGCGTTGGCTTTCCAGGGCGTCCAGCAGTCGTTGCCGCCATTGTTTGCCGCTAAGGCCAGGCTTGCGGTCAAGGCTGGGGTTGCCGCCCAATGCCCGCATATCTTCCAGCAGTTTTTCCGCAGTGCGGTAGGTCAGGGTGAGGATTTCCTGGTCCATGACCGGATCCGAAAAGCCACGTTCGATCAGAAGGTCGCCAAAGTCGTGCATATCGACATATTCGGGTGTAGCGGTTTGCAGCTTGGCATCGGTAATGGCGCGGCGCAGTTCTGCCAGCGAGCCTGGCCCCAGGCAGGAAAACATGACCAAGGCGCCTGGCTTCAATACGCGGCGCCATTCACTCAATACTTGATGAGGTTCGGCGTGCCAGTGCAAAGCCATGTTGGACCAGACCAAGTCCAGGCTTTCGGCAGGCAGGCCCGATTCAGCCATGTCGGCGAGTATGAATTCTGCGGGCGGCGTAGGCTTGTTGCGCAGCTTCTGCCAAAAACCTGGCTTGGCAAGATAGCGCTGGCGCGCGGCGTCGAGCAGTTGGGGGCAGCTGTCCAGCCCTTTATAGTTCAGTTCAGCGTAGCGGGCGCGCAAAGGTTCAAGGGCATGCGCTGCGCCGCAACCAGCGTCGAGCACGGTTGCAGGTTTGATGCGTATATAGCTTAGGCGCTGCAGCATGCGTTGTGCGATTTCGCCGTACAGGAACTGGGCGGCATCCAGCGGGCTGCGTCGCGCAAACTGCAAACTAACTTGAGAGGGGCTGATGCGCAGTGAAGGTGGCTGTGACATTTATGGACCAAGGGGCTGGTAGGGGAAAAAAGCTTGTGTTTAGATACAGGTGTTGCCAAGGCGCGGCCCAGAGCGGCAGCGCTTCGCGTTTTTATCATCAAGTCTACTATTATGGCCGATCCGTCTAGCTTGTGCGAATGGGGGCATACTCTCGGTGTGGGTTTGTGGCGCAGGCTTTCCGTTGCGTGCCGGAAGGCTAAAGCACGGGTGCCGACAGCCTGTGTCTTGTGCCAGGGCGATGCAAAAGGCGGAGGGCTGTGCCTGCACTGTCATGCGGCTGTGGTGGCTTCCATGGGTGGCAGCGGCTTGCGGTGCCAGCGCTGTTGCCTGGTTCTGGATGCACATGGGCAATGCCCCGACTGTGCGTTGCGTGAGCCTGTATTCGAACGGGTGGTTGCAGCTGTCGATTATGCGCCGCCCGCCGATCTGCTGATTCACTACTTGAAGAGCGGCCGGCGGTTTACCTGTGCGGGGATGCTGGCAAGCTTGCTTGCCGATGCCGTGCGCCAGGCGCCGTTCGTCTTGCCACGTAATGTGGTTTTGGTGCCTGTGCCGGCCAGCAAGGCGTCGTTGCTCGAACGCGGTTTTAATCCAGCCGCCGAAATCGCCCGAGCCTTGGGTGTGCAACTTGACGTGGCCTGCAGGCCGGGGTTGCTGCAGCGTGCGCAAGAAGGTGTCAGGCAGACCAGGCTCACGCGCAGTGAACGGGCGCGCAGCGTGCTGTCTTTGTACCGTTGTCCAGTACGGCTGGACGGGGCTGTGATTGCCGTGGTGGATGATGTGATGACGACCGGGAACACCATGCACAGCATTGCACAGGAATTCAAGGCGGCAGGCGCAGAGCAGGTTTATGGCCTGGTGGTTGCGCGTACGCCTGTGGGCAGGGGGGGCGTTTCAAGCGCCCAGGCACACAACACACGATACGCTACCCGACACCTTGAACGACAAGGCGATAAAAATGTTTAAATTGGGCGCTGCAAGCTGGTATTTGGCCGGCTGAGCCTGATAGTCTTGAACGGAATTCGTCCGATGTTCCATATTGTTTTAGTATCACCCGAAATACCTCCCAATACCGGTAATGTCATTCGCCTGGCCGCCAACAGCGGATCCACCCTGCATCTGGTGAGGCCGCTAGGGTTTGAGCTGGACGATGCCCGGCTTAAACGCGCCGGGCTGGATTACCACGAATGGGCCAACATGCAAGTGCATGACAGCCTGGAGCTAGCCTTGGCCAGCATAGGCGGCGATCCCCAGCGTCGTTTTGCGCTTAGCACCAAAAGCACTCAATTGATAGGGCTGACCGCTTTTGCACCCGGCGACGTTTTTGTATTTGGCCGCGAAACCGCCGGGATGACGCCGGAGCAAATAAGCCTGTTCCCGCCCGAGCAACGCCTGCGCTTGCCCATGATGCCTGGGCAACGCAGCCTGAATTTGTCCAACGCTGTTGCGGTGACGATATATGAAGCCTGGCGGCAGGCGGGGTATGCGGGGAGCGTATAACCCCGGTACTGCGATTAATCCAGCGACAACCCCAAACGGTCGATCACTTCATCCCAGCGCTGTTTCTCGGCTTTGACCATGCTGGTCAGTTCGGCCGGTGTAGAGGGCACAGGCGTGAAATACAGCGCTTCCATTTTCTGTTTGACGTCGGGCAAGGCCAGGATGGCGGTAATCGACTTGTTCAGGCGTGCGGTGATATCGGCTGGCGTCCCCGCAGGCACGAAAATGGCATCCCAGGAAATGGATTCAAACCCGGGATAACCCAAGGATGCCACTGTGGGCAGGCCAGGCAGTACATCGCTGTCTTGCAGGCTGGTGATGGCCAGCACGCGAACCTTTCCTGCATTGACTTGAGGCATGGCCACGCCCGGCACCATGAAGCCCGCCTGGATATCGCCGGCAATGATGGACGTGATGATTTGCGGGAAGCCAGTGTACGGAATTTGTTGCAGCTTGATGCCGGCCTGGTGTTCAAGCATTGCCATGCCTAGATGCGACGAACTGCCCGGGCCTACCGTGCCATAGTTCAACGCGCCGGGCTTATCCTTGGCCAGCTTGATGAAGTCTTGCAGGTTTTTGGCTGGTGAGCTTGCAGGCACGACCAATATGTTCGGACTGGTGCCGACCAGGCTGATGGGATCAAGGTCGGTCAGGGGGTCGTAGCCCAGTGTTTTCTTGTACAGGGTGGGTGCGGTAACCATGGGACCATTGATGGTCAGCAGCAAGGTATAGCCGTCGGGCTTGGCTTTGCTGGCGTAGCGAGTGCCAATGTTGCCACCCGCTCCGGGCTTGTTTTCCACCACAACAGGTTGGCCCAGGTCTTTGGCCAGCGGCTCGGCAAGTGCGCGCGCAAGCGTGTCGGGCGACGAGCCGGCCGGGAAAGGCACGACCAGTTGTATGGGCCGGCTAGGCCAGGAATCGGCAAGCGCAGGCATGGTAAACGCAACAGTGCCGATTGCAGCCAGGCCAAGGGCGGATAACTGTAGTTTGCGACGTAGGGCAGAGAAATTTTTCATAAATATACCTGGTTAAACTGAAAATCCTGTGAGTGTTGTTTTGGTGAGCTACGGACCTTGCTTGCTTTTGAGACCTTGTTTTGTCGGATTACGCCTTTGGCTAATCCGACCTACATGTTTGTGGCGTAATCCGACATCTATCGCATTACTCTTGTGCAATAAGCATTTACATTCTGCCTGCTTTCATGGGGCTTCGGCACGTGCCTCGCGCGCCAGCAGGCTGGCTACCGCCTGGCTGGGGGCAAGGCCATCGAATAGCACCTGACAGACAGCGGCTGTAATTGGCAAATCGATATTGTGTTCGAGACCAAGCGCCAGTGCCGCGCGTGCGCAGCGTACGCCCTCGGCTGTCATGCCGCTTGCCAGTATTTGTTTCAGGGGCTGGCCTTGCCCTATTGCCAGCCCGACCTGGCGGTTGCGTGACAAGGCGCCAGTGGCAGTAAGCACCAGGTCGCCCAAGCCAGTAAGGCCTGTGAAGGTTTCCGCCTGCCCGCCCAGCGCCAGGCCTAGCCTTTGGATTTCGGCCAGCCCGCGGGTGATCAGTGCGGCGCGGGCATTGGTGCCCAGCCCCAGGCCATCGGAAATGCCGCAGGCGATTGCCATGATATTTTTCAGGGCGCCGCCGACTTCAACGCCAATGATGTCGGTGCTGGTGTAAATGCGTGCGTTAGTGCCGTGTAACGCGGCCAGGACGGCGCTGGTGGTGGTCTTGTGATGGGTGGCCAGGGTAAGCGCCACTGGCAGCCCTTGGGCGATTTCCAGGGCAAATGAGGGGCCTGACAATACACCCAGGCCGACATCGGGTCGTTCGGCCAGGGCAGCTTGAGCTATTTGATGTGGCAACAGACCAGTTTCGTGCTGAAAACCCTTGCAGACCCAGATTATGCTTAGTTGTGGGTTGTGGCCTGGTGTTAACGCCGCGGCGACTTGCTGGCAGGCGTCGGCCAAGCCGGCCACCGGCACGCCCAAGATGATTAGACCCGGCCCGGCCTGAGAGGCGCAGACGTGGTCCATGGCCTGTTGGAAACTGGCAGTGGCGCGCAAGGCGGCTGGCAGCTTGATATCGGGCAAGTAGCGTGGGTTACGGTGCTGGTGCTGAAGCAGGCGTGCGACTTCGGGGTCGCGCGCCCACAGCAGCGTGTCGGCCTGCGAGCTGGCCAATGCCGCAAGCGCCGTTCCAAAGCTCCCGGCGCCAAGCACGGCTACCCGGATGCGCTGGGTGTGGGCGCTCATGGGGTGCCGCCCTTTATTGGCGGGTTGCGCCCGGAGGCAGGATAAGGCCGGACTCTTCTTTCCCTTCTTGTTCCTGGGCCAATTGCGCCATGCGTTGTTCGTACAGACCCTGGAAATTGACTTCAGCCAGGTGTAGCGGGGGCAGCGAGGTGCGGTTGATGGCATCGGCCACATTGGCGCGCAGGTAAGGGTAAAGCATGGTGGGGCAGACTATGCCGATAAGCGGATCGAGCTGGTCGGCGGGAATATTGGCGGCTTCGAAAATGCCGGCCTGGGTCGCTTCGACCAGATACAATACCTTGTCGCCGATACGCGTGGTAACGGTGGCGGTAACACTGGCTTCGTAAACGGTTTCAGCCAGACGCTGGCCGCCCACATTGATGGAGACTTCGACTGTGGGGCCTTCTTGCTCTAGGAATATCTGGGGTGCGTTGGGCATTTCCAGCGACAGGTCTTTCACGTACGTGCGCTGCAGACTGAAGCTGGGGTCTTGGGATTCTTGGGTTTCTTGGCTGTTTTGATTCTGTTCGGCCATGGTGTTTCCTGGAAAAGGGGGGGTAAGCGAAATGCCTGGATCAGGCAGTGAGCAGCGGGGTCAGGCCATTGGCGCGGTCTAGTGCGGCAAGGTCATCGTAGCCGCCCACATAAGTGTCGCCAATAAAGATTTGCGGTACCGTGCGCCGGCCCGTGCGTTCCATCATGATGGCGTGCTGTTCGGGTTGAAGGTCGATACGGACTTTTTCGATTTCGGTTACGCCGCGCTGCTTGAGCAGCATTTCGGCCCGAACGCAGTATGGGCACACAGCGGTGCTGTACATAGTTACGGTTGACATCAAGATTCCTAAGTGAGCAAAAGAGAGTCAGGGTTTTTTAGACAGCGGCATGCCGTCTTTGAGCCAGCCTTGAAGGCCGCCTGCCAGGCTGACGGCTTCGTCATAGCCTTGCTTACGCAGTGAACCGGCTACGCGAGTCGATTCGATTCCTTTTTCGCAGACGACGATAATGGGTTTGTTTTTAGGCAGTGAAGCCAGTTTAGAAGCCAGATCGGCCGACGGCAAGTTGCGCGCCTGCGGTATGCTTCCAGTCTTGAATGATTCATGACTGCGTATATCCAGAAATATGCCGTCTTTCTGGTTGGCCAGTTGGACGGCCTCTGGCACACTAACCGTTTTGCCGCCGCCTTTCAGCATGTTGGGCAGCAATAGCATGACGGCTGAAGCAATAGCTACAAATACAATGAGTAGGTTGTTCTGATCAAGAAAAAAGTCCACGATATATCCCGAATATGCCCTTGGAAAAAGAGCAGAATCAGACGATTATAAAATGGACGGCGATTTTCAACTTTTAGGTGTTTTTTTATCATGTATAAACTTGTTCTGATGCGCCATGGCGAAAGCCAGTGGAACCTCGAAAACCGTTTCACTGGCTGGACCGATGTCGACCTGACCGACACCGGACGCGAGCAGGCCAGGCAGGCAGGTGAACTGCTGAAAGAAAAGGGTTTTGAATTTGATCTGGCCTATTCATCGGTTCTTACGCGCGCCATACGTACGCTCTGGATCGCGCTTGATGCAATGGACGCCATGTATACGCCCATCGGCCTCAGCTGGCGCCTGAACGAACGTCATTATGGCGCCTTGCAAGGCTTGAATAAAGCTGAAACCGCCAAGAAATTTGGCGAGGAGCAGGTGTTGATATGGCGCCGGGCCTACGCCATCGCCCCCAATCCGCTCGCGGCCGACGACGAGCGTCATCCACGCTTTGATCGCCGCTACGCCAAGATTGCACCCGACAAGCTCCCCGCCACCGAATGCCTGGCCGATACCGTGGACAGAGTCTTGCCATTCTGGAATGAGTCCATTGCGCCAGCCATACGCGCCGGGCGCCGCGTCCTGATATCAGCACATGGCAACAGCTTGCGTGCGCTGGTCAAGTACCTTGACGGCATCTCTGATGAAGATATCGTGCACATGAATATCCCCACCGGCCAGCCTCTGGTCTACGAACTCGACGAAGACTTGCGCCCGATACGCAATTATTATCTGGGCGATACGGCACAAATCGAAGCGGCCATGGCTGCCGTGGCCAATCAGGGTAAAAGCGCTTAGGAAATAGCATGCGGTGTGCGCTCGGTTTTGCGGTGCTGGCCCTGTCGACCAGCCTGTCCTGGGGGGCCGAGCCTACGCTGGCTCAACGGCAGGCTGATGCCAGGCAGCAGCGCAACGAATTGCGCGAGCGCATTCAAGTCCTGCAAAAACAGATAGACAGCCAGGAATCGTCGCGACGCGATGCAGCGCAGGGCTTGAAAGCCTCTGAGTCGGCTATTTCGTCCATCAACTTGCAACTGGCCGAACTTGCCGCGCGCCAGCACAAAGCCGAGCACGAATTAAAAGAACTTGATGGTCAAATCGCCAAGCAAAAAAAGCAACTGAGCCAGCGTCAGCAAGAGCTTGGCGATCAGTTGCGCGCCCAGTATGCCAGCGGCCTGTCGCCCTGGACGGCGCTATTGTCGGGCGATGATCCGCGGGTCATTGGGCGAGACCTGAGCTACCTGGGTTATATCTCGCAAGCACAGGCCAACGCAGTGCGGGGCGTTCGGCGCGCACTTGACCGCTTGGCCGCGTTGCAGCATCGCTTCGAGGCCAACAAAAAAGAATTGGTCCAGCTTGCACAAGACACCACGGCGCAAAAAAAGCAGCTTGAAGAGCAAAAGGCTGAACGTCAAAAAGTGCTGGAGCGCGTAGATGGCTTGCTGGCCGAGCAGCGGGGCCAGGCGCAACGCCTCGAGCATAACGACAAACGTCTGGGTGACCTGGTTGTCGATCTGGACAAGGCCATAGCCAAGCAAGCAGAAGAAGCTCGCATCGCAGAAGCCAAGCGCAAGGCGGAAGCCGCCCGCAAAGCTGAATTGGCCAGGCAGGCCGCACTGGAAAGGCGCCAGGCCCTGGAACGTGAACGTGCGGCAGCGCGCAAGGCCGAGCAGGAAGCACTGCTTGCCCAAGAGCGCGCCCAACGCCGGAAAAATGAAAAGGACGCAGAGCAGGCCAGGCTGCAGGTCGAAGAGGCAAGGGCTCAGGCGCGTGCCGCCGAGCGTGCTGCTGCGCGTCCCGCTCCCCCGGAAACAGTTGAAACCGAGCCAGCGAAAGGCCAGGCGGCGGTTGGTGGTTCGTCGCGCTTGGCGCCCACCGGAGGTTTCACAGGTCTGAAAAAAGGGGCTCCGTATCCGGTGCGTGGTGATGTATTGGGGCGTTTTGGCGCCGAACGACCCGAAGGCGGATTATGGCGCGGCATAGTGCTGCGTTCGCCAGAAGGGACCAAAGTGCATGTAATCGCGCCGGGCCGGGTGGTGTACGCCAGTTGGTTAAGCGGTTTTGGCAACATAGTCATTGTCGATCACGGAGCCAAATACCTTAGTGTGTATGCCTATAACCAAAGCCTGTTGAAGCGGGTGGGCGATGTGGTTGAGGCGGGCGATATCATTGCAACGGTAGGGGCAACGGGTGGTCAGGTAGACTCGGGCTTGTACTTTGAAATCCGTCATCAGGGTACGCCCGTGAATCCTTTGCTTTGGTTACGGCAGTAATTTATGTACTATTTGTTTGGTGGTGGTGAATTGTCGGATTAGCGCGCAGCGCGTAATCCGACATAGGCCTTGGCAAAAGACCAGATAAATTTAATTATTTCAGGAATGTGCATGAGCACTCGCAGGTTAGGCGGTTTTGGTTTGGTAGTGGTGGGCGCACTGGGCGGCATATTGGTCAGCCTGGGTATTACTGCGGCGGCCCAGCGCGGCGACCCGCTGCCACTTAAAGAACTGCAGCAATTCGCCAATGTTTTTGCGGCCATCAAAAGCAGCTACGTCGAACCCGTGGGCGACGAGCAACTGATCAGTGACGCCATCAAAGGCATGTTCAGCGAACTCGACCCGCACTCCACTTACCTTGATGCCGATGCCTTCAAGGAAATGGAAGCGATCACACAAGGTGGTTTCGGCGGGCTGGGCATAGAAATCGGCAGCGAAGATGGCATGCCCAAGGTCATTTCGCCAATAGAAGACACGCCCGCCGCGCGTGCCGGCATATTGGCCGGCGACGTCATCACCCATATCGACGGCAAGCCAACCAAGGGCATGACCCTGAATGACGCCATCAAACTGATGCGCGGCGAACCTAAAACGCCTATTGTCCTGACCATCGCGCGCCAGGGCCGCGACAAGCCGCTGGTCGTGCATATCGTGCGCGACCTGATCAAGGTGCGTAGCGTGCGCAGCAAAATGCTCGACAACAACATCGCCTATGTGCGTATAGCCCAGTTTCAGGAACGCACCGCGTCTGACCTGGTTACGCAACTTACAGCCCTGGGTGCCAAGGCGCCTCCCAAAGCCCTGGTCCTCGACTTGCGCAATGACCCAGGCGGCCTGCTCGACAGCGCCATAGGCGTGTCATCGGCTTTCCTGAAGCCCGAGGTGCTCGTGGTATCGACCAAAGGCCGCGTACCGTCTTCGAACCGCGAATACTACGCCAAACCGAGCGACTACATGCGCAGCTTTGCCGGAGGGGGCGGTGGTTCATCCGATTATCTGTCCGGCCTGGCTGGCTGGAGCAAGACAGTGCCCATGGTGGTGCTGGTAAACGTGGGCTCGGCCTCGGCATCCGAGATCGTGGCGGGCGCATTGCAGGATCACAAACGGGCGAAGGTAATAGGCAACCGCACTTTCGGCAAGGGCTCGGTGCAAAGTGTGTTACCGCTTAGCGAAGATACCGGCATCAAGCTGACCACAGCACGCTACTACACGCCGTCAGGCCGTTCCATTCAAGTCACTGGCGTCGAACCCGACATCGCCGTAGACGATACCGCGCAAGGCAATTTGTTCCGTCTGCCGCGCGAGGTCGATCTGCAGCGGCATCTGGTCAATGCTGCCGACGCCGAAGAAGATGCCGGGGGGTCCGACAGCAAAGATGGCAAGGCCGAGCCGAAAATGTTCGAGTTTGGCGGCGCCGACGACTATCAGTTGAAACAGGCTATTAATTTTCTGGAAGGGCGGCCGGTTAAAAAGTCTGATCCCAGCCTGGTGGCCAAGGCCGATAGTGCTGCGCCGGCAGTAGTAAAACCAGGTAGCAAGGCAGTGCCGACAACGGAAAAAAAAAGCCCGGTAAACGTGAATAAGCCCATTGTCGAGCATTACCGCATTACTCCAGGCGGCCTGATCAAGACACCATAATGGACGACTTGCAACTGTTACGGTACGCCCGGCATATTTTACTGGACGAGTTCGGTATCCAGGCGCAAGAGCGCTTGCTGGCAGCCCGGGTTCTTGTTGTGGGGGCGGGCGGTTTGGGTTCGCCGGCTGCTTTTTACCTGGCTTCGTCAGGGGTCGGGCACATTGTTCTGGCCGACGACGACGAAGTCGAACTGGGTAACCTGCAACGGCAAATCTTGCATACCACCGACCGCATCGGCTGGGCCAAGGCCGAGTCGGGCAAAACCATGCTGGCACAATTGAACCCCGAGGCCAGGGTCGAGGCCTTGGTTCGCCGCCTTGACGACGAGGCCTTGTCCGAGCAGGTGGCGCTGGCTGATCTAGTGCTGGATTGCTGCGATAACTTCGCCACCCGCCATGCTGTAAATCGTGCTTGTGTAGCACATCGCAAGCCGCTGGTGTCCGGAGCCGCAATACGTTTTGCGGGCCAGGTCAGTGTCTTCGATATGCGTCAGCCCGATGCGCCTTGCTACCACTGCCTTTTTCCCGAAGCCGACGATGTCGAAGAACTGCGCTGCGCCACGACTGGCGTGCTGGCGCCGCTGGTAGGTATCATAGGCAGCACGCAGGCAGCCGAGGGCATCAAGGTACTAACAGGCATGGGCGAAGCTTTGGTGGGGCGCATGCTATGCCTGGATGCGCTGAGCATGCAGTGGAATACAGTGCGATTCAAGCGCGATCCTGCTTGCCCGGTATGCAGCAGTCGCGGTGCATCATCCGAAAAATCATATGCTTTTAAGCATGCTCAAGAGTAAAGCTTGACTGCAAGAGGCTGTAGATGTTGTGCCGCATACCGCGCCTGCAAGGTGCCGTATTAAGCCGCGCTGGCCAGCACGCGCAGGCGCTGGTGTATTACCGCGCCGCGCCGCCGTCATATAAACACGGTATCAAAAACGCCCCAGGCAGCCGCCATTCACCACCGCTGGCGGCCCACCAGCAGCTTGCCTATTGAATTTACACGAATATCCACATAGGATGGCCGGCCGTTTTGCAGCGACGAAAACGGTGTTCCGGGATGAAAGACATGGACGGTGCGCATGCCAACTTGGCGGGCGCTTTTGAGGTTGCGCAGGGTGTCTTCCACCAGCACTATTTGGCTGGTCGGGACACGCAAGCGTGCCCCTATCTGCTTCATGAGGGCAAGTGAAGGCTTGGGGCGCATGCGGCCCTGGATGTCCATGTGATCTATGGCCCACAAGCCTTCGAATTGCGGCAGGATACCCAAGGTTTTCATTACCTCGCGGGCATATTTCAGTGGGGCATTGGTAAGTAGTATTTTGCGCCCAGGCAGTTGCTGCAGCTTGCGGGCCAGGCCATTTTCAGAATGCACCAGCGGCGCAATGTCGAAGTCGTGGCTGAGTTCAAGAAAAGTATGGGCGCTGACGTTGTGGTGGCGCGCCATGCCGATGACCGTGGCGCCGTAGCGTTTCCAGTAGGCGCGGCGCACGGCGTTGGCGGCATCGATGTCTATATTCAGGGTGGTGGCTACGGCATTGGTCATTGCCCCGTTGATGGCCTTGAATATGGATTTGGAGGCATCGTGCAGGGTGTTGTCAAGGTCGAACAGCCAAACGGTTTGCCGCGAAAGCGGCGCGCCCGCGGGGCGCTGCGGGCGATGCGATGCGAAGGTGGTGCGCAAGGCCCGCATGTGGCCTAGTGCGAACTGATCATGGTGCCAATGCCGCGATCGGTGAGGATCTCGAGCAAGAGGCAATGGGGCACGCGGCCATCAATGACATGTACCGATGTAACGCCGTTGCGGGCGGCGTCTAGTGCGGACGATATCTTGGGCAGCATGCCGCCTGAAATGGTACCGTCTGCGAAGAGCTCGTCTATGGTTTGCGCCGATAGTTTACGTAGCAGTTCGCCATTTTTATCAAGCACGCCGGGGGTATTGGTCAGCATGATGAGTTTTTCCGCACCCAGGATTTCGGCCATTTTTCCGGCGACCAGATCGGCATTGATGTTATAGGCGGTGCCGTCTTCGCCGTAGCCGATGGATGAAATGACGGGTATGAACTGGTCGTCTTGCAAGGCCTTGACGACAGCGGGTTCGATGCGGGTGATATCGCCCACAAAGCCAATGTCCAGCCATTGGCCCGCGTTGACTTTGTCTTCGAGCAGCTTCTTTTTAGCCTGAATCAGGCAGCCGTCTTTGCCGGTCAGGCCCACCGCCTTGCCGCCGGCTTCGTTGATCATCATGACAATATCTTGCTGAACCTGACCGCCCAGCACCCATTCGACTACTTCCATGGTTTCGGCGTCGGTGACACGCATGCCTTGCTGGAAGCTGCCTTCCTTGCCTATGCGCTTAAGGGCTGCGTCGATCTGGGGGCCGCCTCCGTGGACCACCACGGGATTCAGGCCAACCAGCTTGAGCAGTACGACATCGTGGGCGAAGCTGCGCTGCAGCGACTCTTCGATCATGGCGTTGCCGCCGTATTTGATGACAACGGTTTTGCCGTGAAAACGCCGGATATACGGCAAGGCTTCCGACAATACTTCTGCCTTGACGGTAGAAGAATGAGAGGAGGAATCGCTGGGAGTGGTCATGTCCGTTTTTCAAGTTGGGGCAGGTCGGCACATCAGATGTGCAAAACCCGGGAATGGTGGAAACTCCCGGGCGGTAATTTGGATTATTGTAGGTCGGATTAGCGCGTAGTGTGTAATACGAATTAGCCCAGCGCCTTATTGACGATACTGAGGAATGCCGCCTTGTCGTAGTTGCCAAGATAGCGCTTGACGATATGCCCTTCTTTGTCGATAAGAAAAGCGGTAGGCGTGAGCTTGACATCGCCAAACGCCTTGGCGATATCGCCCATGGAGTCGATGGCTACGGTAAACGGCAAGTTGCGTGTGTCGGCGTAATTTTTGACATAATTTGGCGGATCGTACTGCATGGCTACCGCTATGGTTTCAAAGCCCCTGGGCGACAAGTCTTTGTAGTTCTGGATGGTGTCGGGCATTTGCGCAATGCAGGTCACGCAACTGGTAGCCCAGAACTTGACCAGCACAACCTTGCCACGCAGATCTTGTGTGGTGATTTTTTCACCAGTCAGCGATGTAAAGGTAACGTCGGGCGCCATTTTGGCCGAGTCCGAGAATTGCCAGATGCCGGCCATTGCCACAGCCAGAACGACAACGATGCCAATAAGAACTTTTTTCATTGCACTCAGTTAAAAGGCCGGCTTTTAAGGGCCGGTTGCTGCGAAAGATAAAGGCGCCCAAATGAAATGGCTTTTATTGCACAGGCATGGTTTCTACCGCGTTGTTGGCGGGGGCGGAAGCCGGAGCCTGGTCAGCGCTGCCGTCCTGGATGGGCGCAGGTTGCGGATTAAGGCTGGCCGCTGAAACGATCTCGAATAATTTTACTACTTTGTTGACGCCGCTTACACCAGAGGCCGCCGTGCCCGCCATTTGCCCTTCCTGGGCGGTAACTTTGCCCAGCAGGTAAACGACGCCGCGTTCAGTAGTGACTATGATGGTGCGCGTGGGCACGCCTTTGGTGTTGATGAGCGTGGTCTTGACCTTGGAAGTCAGCCAGGTGTCGTTGGTGCGCACGCCAAGCGGAGTGATTTCACCCACGCGCAATTCATTGATTATCTTTTTGACCTTTTCTACTTGCCTGGCCATGTTTTCGGCGCGCTCTTTGTCTGCCTGTGTGGGTACATCGCCTGTAAGCAGTACCAGGCCTGCATATGACGTGGCGTTTATACGGGCGTTATCGTCAGGAAACAGTTTGCGCATTTCGGCGTTTGTTTTTAGCTCGATGGCCTGGTCTTCGACCTGCTCGCCCGTGGTGCGGCGGTCGGTGGCGACCGTGGCGGTGGTGGCTGCGGCGCCGCCAACCACCAGTAGTCCGCAACCCGACAGGGCAAGGGTGGCAGTAAGGGCGAAGCCGGCAAGCAGCGCACGTTGAGCGAGTTTGTTTGTAGGCATTACAGCGTGTCTCCTAGTAATAAGGCATCGATACCGTCGCACAGTGCATGCAGCAAAACAATGTGCACTTCCTGGATACGCATGGTCCGGTCATGTGGAACGCACAGGTGTATGTCGGTTTCGAGCAAAATTTCGGTGATTTTTCCACCGCCTTTTCCGGTAAGGGCTATGACAGACATGTCGCGATCGTGGGCAGCCTGGATGGCACGCACCACGTTGGGCGAATTGCCGCTGGTTGATATGGCGACGAGTATGTCGCCGGATTGGCCCAGTGCGGTGACTTGTCTTTCGAAAATGGCGTCGAAGCCGTAGTCGTTGCCGACTGCGGTAAGTATGGAGGTGTCGGTGTTGAGGGCCAGGCCGCCCAGCGGCAGGCGGTCGCGCTCGAAACGGCCGACGAGTTCGGCGATAAAGTGTTGTGCGTCGGCTGCTGATCCACCGTTGCCGCAAGCCAGTATTTTGCCGTTGTTGGCCAGGGATCCAAATATCAGATCTACGGCGGCCGACAGCGGCTCAGCCAGTTCTCGCGAGCTGACTTTAAAGGCATCGATGGCATCGTTGAAATGCGACGTCATGTGAGAGGTCATGTCCATGGCGGCAATTATCTCATGTTCGAAAGCCAATGATGTCAACGGAAGTAACTTGAGAAGGTTTCGTAGGTTGGATTGGCGCTGCCGGGCGCGCAATTCGACAATTGGCGTCATACAAATCAGTATTGGGTACTTGACGCCTTGTTATGCTCAGAGTTAGCATAACTAAACACCGGTGACGCTGTCTGATACATCAAGCCATGGACGCAGGCGACTCCCACAATTTTGATTACTATTTTTTATCCTTAAATACTCAAAATGAGCATAATTAATAAGCGACAGACAAGCACCTGCATCGAGCAGGTATCGACTATTGCGTCTTTGCCCAATGTGATTCTGGAGCCCTTGGTGCGTGATGCTTTGCGCGAAGACTTGGGGCGGGCGGGCGACTTGACCTCCGATGCCATCATTCCCCGGACGGCCCGGGCCCGCTTGCAATTGGTGGCGCGTGAAACGGGTGTCTTGGCAGGGCTGGATCTGGCCCGGCTTGCCTTCCGGCTAATGGATGCTGGCATTCAGATACAGGCGCAGCGTGAAGATGGGGCCCGCCTGATGCCTGGCGATGTGATCGCCACGCTGGAAGGTTCGGCGCACGCTATTTTAGGCGCGGAACGTACTGCGTTGAATTTCCTGGGACATTTAAGCGGCGTGGCCACGGCCACGGCATCAATTGCCGATGTCATACGTAGTCATGGCGCCCGAGTCAGTTGCACGCGTAAGACGCTACCAGGATTGCGCGCCGTCCAGAAGTACGCGGTGCGTGTCGGCGGTGGCAGCAATCATCGTTTTGGGCTGGATGATGCCGTGCTGATCAAGGACAACCATATCGCTGTCGCCGGCAGTGTGGGCGAGGCCATATCGCGGGCGCGTGCAGGGGTCGGGCATATGGTCAGGATACAGCTTGAAGTAGATACCTTGGCGCAGTTGTCCGAAGGATTGGCTCTGGGCGTGGACGCGGTCTTGCTCGACAATATGCCTATTCCTGTCCTGACCGAGGCGGTGCGTATGGTGGCTGGCAAGGCTATCACCGAAGCTTCGGGTCGCATTACGCCGGCGACTGCCGCTGCCGTTGCGCAGACCGGCGTTAATTTGATTGCGGTTGGTTGGCTTACCCACAGCGCGTCGGTGCTGGATATTGGCCTGGATGCCGTCGATGCGTAAATCCTTCGCATGGTTGCTGGCTGGCTTGATCATCGTGGGTTTTGTCGCTGTGATCATTGCCAGGGCACACACCAGCCACCAAGGGGTGGCTGGCGATACGAACTACCCGAATCGCCCTGTGACCCTGGTCGTTACGTTTCCTCCTGGCGGAGGCACCGATTTGCTGGCCAGACGCCTGGCCGCAAGTTTGGAGCCGGAACTAGGGCAAACCGTGGTGGTGGATAACCGTGCCGGAGCCAGCGGCAATATTGGCGCGCAGGCTGTTGCGCGCGCTAAGCCCGACGGCTACACCTTGCTGGTGGCCAATAGCAGCTATGCGATCAATCCCGGCGTGTATCGCCAGTTGGGCTTTTCGCCGCAAACCGATTTGGTGGGGGTGATCAACGTGGCTTTTGTGCCATCGGTGCTGGTGACCGCCGCCGGATCGGCTTGGTCCAGTCTGCAGCAGGCACTGGACGTAAACGAAGCGCCTGGGGCAGCGGCGCCGGCCTATGCTTCTTGCGGCAACGGCACGCCTCAGCATCTGGCCGGTGAAATGCTGGTGCGTCGCGCCGGGGCCGCCTGGCTGCATGTGCCGTATCGAGGGTGTGGGCCAGCGCTAAGCGCCGTACTGGCAGGCAATGTGGAGCTGGGTCTGGTGACGGCGTCGAGCGCCTTGCCTTTCTTGCAGGCCGGCACGCTACGGGCGCTGGCGGTGACATCGCCGCAGCGTTCGCCTTTATTGCCCGATGTGGCAAGTGTGGCCGAACAGGGTTGGCCGGGCTACGAACTGGACCAGTGGCACGGCCTGCTGGCACCTGCGGGCACAGCGCCGGCCATCATTGAACGGCTGAATAGCGCCATTGCGCGAGTGATGCGCCGCACTGATGTGGAGCAAGGTTTGCAGGCGTTGGGCTATGACACGACTATCAGCAGCGCCCTTGAGTTTCAGACCATGATTCAACAGGATATCGCCAGATTTGCTGAACTGACCCAAGAGATGGGGTTGCGGGTGGATTAAGCATCGGATGATGCACTTTGCGTCAATCCGACTTACGGTCTTCGGCTTTGTGCCCATCCAAGAACCATGATCTCAATATAAATACCGGCTGCTATCAATGCGCGGCCCGGTGTCGGAACATAGGCCGCGCAGCGCCGCCGCAAATCGCGTGTCGACATTGCGCGGCGATGCCTCTTTACGAGAAAACAAGGCAACCGGTGAAAGGGTCCAGTCAAACGAGTAGGGCACGATGACCACGCCAGCGATGCGCACCAGTTCTTCGGCAATATCGGCCGGTACGATGGATACGGCCCTATCATTGGCGACTATCATTTCGGCAATCAGCTTGGATGAATAGCTTTCCACGATAGGCGCAGGCGGATTCAGGCCTGCTCGCAGGAAAATATCTGAAACCTGCTCGCGCATCGATGTATTGCGTGGGCCAAGGATCCAGTCCAGGCTGGCCAGTTCATTCCAGTCCAGGCGGCGTCGGCTTAATCGTCCGGCCAAGCCGCGGCTGGCGATCAGTCTGGGGTGCTGGTGATACAAAACTTCGTGGGTGATGCCTTCCATGTTCATGGATGTGGAAGGGCGGCCTATGACAAAGTCGATGGCATGGTCGCGCAGCATGGCAAGCAGTTGGTCGCTGGTGCCATTGTGGATGGTGACGGTCAGTTGCTGTTCTCCGGGCAAGGTGTGTTGAATGGCGGCCGACAGTAATTGCCCGGAAATGAAGGGAATCGCGCCGATATGCAAATGGGCGGCCCGGCCGGAGGCGAGCGCTTCCATGTCCAGCGTCAGCAGGTCCAGGTCGTGCAGCATTGCGCGCGCCCTGGTAAGCACGATCTTGCCTAGCGGCGTGGCGGTCATGCCGCGGGGCGACCGCTCGAATAAAGGCGTGCCGAACATGTCTTCCAGATCGGCCAGGGCGTGAGTGACCGCAGGCTGGCTGGTGGCCATCAGTTCGGCGACTCGGGTCAGCGAGCCTTGCTTTTGAATCTGCAGCAACAGGGCCAGGTGCCGCATTTTCAGGCGCCCGATTAGCCTGGGAATTGCATCGCTGGACTTAAAAGTAACCATGAAGACATTTAGCCATTAGGAAAAAGTAATGATGGTATGTTAATACTAAATAGTTAGCTTATGTATCTTGGCTACACTGGGTGCTTAAGCAAGGTAATGCAATTCACCGCAGGCTGGAACACAAGGCGCGGTCATAAAAAAGGGCAAGGAAAATGAGCACAGTAGACAGGCAGGCGGCACTGGACTATCACGAATTCCCCACTCCCGGGAAAATATCAGTTACCGCTTCCAAGCCGCTGATGACCCAGCGCGACCTGGGGCTGGCCTACACGCCTGGCGTAGCCGCCGCCTGCGAAGAAATTGTCGATGACCCGATGAATGCGTTTCGGTATACCGCCAGGGGCAACTTGGTAGGCGTCATTACCAACGGCACGGCGGTGCTGGGGCTAGGCAACATCGGGGCCCTGGCATCCAAGCCTGTCATGGAAGGCAAGGCGGTGTTGTTCAAGAAGTTCGCCGGGCTCGATGTTTTCGATATCGAAATCAACGAAAGCGACCCTGACAAGCTGGTGGAAATCATCGCAGGCCTGGAACCCACTTTTGGTGGCATCAACCTTGAAGACATCAAGGCGCCGGAATGCTTCATTGTCGAGCGCAAGTTGCGCGAACGCATGAATATTCCGGTCTTTCACGACGACCAGCACGGCACGGCGATTACTGTGTCGGCGGCCTTCATCAATGGCCTGAAAGTGGTGGGCAAAGATATCACCCAAGTCAAGGTAGTCACGTCGGGTGCGGGTGCAGCGGCCTTGGCCTGCCTCGACCTCATGGTCGACCTGGGCTTGCCGCTGGACAATATCTGGGTCACTGATATTGACGGTGTAGTCCATCAAGACCGCCAGACACCCATGGGGCCAGAAATGGTCCGCTTCGCCAAGAAAACCAGCGCGCGCAATCTGGCCGACGTCATCAAAGACGCCGATGTCTTTCTGGGCTTGTCTGCGGGCGGCGTGCTGAAACCCGAGATGCTCGCAGCCATGGCGGCTCGTCCGCTGATCCTGGCGCTGGCCAATCCCACCCCCGAAATTCTTCCCGCTGTGGCTCATGCGGTGCGTGATGATGTCGTCATGGCTACCGGGCGTTCCGATTATCCCAACCAAGTCAATAATGTTTTGTGTTTTCCGTATATTTTCCGTGGCGCCCTCGACGTCGGCGCCACGACCATCACACGGGAAATGGAAAGGGCGGCGGTCTACGCCATTGCCGGGCTGGCTGAAGAAGAGCAAAGCGACGTGGTTGCCGCTGCCTATGGTGGTTACGATCTGGCTTTCGGCCCCGATTACCTCATACCCAAGCCTTTCGACCCGCGCCTGATCGTGCGTATTGCACCAGCCGTAGCCAAGGCGGCCATGGAAGGCGGCGTAGCTACTCGCCCTCTGGCCGACTTGCAGACCTATGCCGAGAAACTGCAGCAGTTTGTCTACCATTCGGGGGCTTTCATGAAGCCGCTGTTTGCAACGGCCAGGCAGCTAGTAAGGGATGGGGGCAGGGCGCGTATTGTCTTCTCTGAAGGCGAAGACGAGCGAGTGCTGCGCGCCGTGCAAGTCGTGGTCGACGAAAAGCTTGCTCGCCCCATTCTTGTGGGGCGTCCGGGGGTCTTGTTATCGCGTATCGAAAAACTGGGCCTGCGCTTGCGCCTGGGCCAGGATGTAGAGGTCACCAACCCTGAATCCGACGAGCGCTTCCATAAATACTGGACGACCTACTGGGACCAAATGTGCCGCAATGGCATCACCAAGGAAATGGCACGGGTGGAGATGCGCCGTCGCCTGACCCTGATAGGCGCCATGATGGTGCATCTGGGCGATGCCGATGGCCTCGTGTGCGGCACGGTGGGCGCTTATCACGAGCATTTGCGTTTTATCGACCAAATCATAGGCAAGAAGCCTGGCGCGCAAAGCTATGCCGCAATGAATATTTTGTTGCTTGACGAGCGTGTCGTGGCCATGGTCGACACCCATGTCAATGAAGACCCCAGCGCGGAGCAGGTGGCCGAGTTCACCCTGGCGGCTGCTAAAGTGTTGACCCAGTTGGAATTGGTGCCCAAAGTGGCGCTGCTGTCGCGCTCGAACTTCGGTTCTGGCAGTTCCGCATCCGGCGCAAAAATGCGTCAGGCCCTGGAACTGGTGCGCGCGCAAGACCCTGATCTCGAAATCGACGGCGAGATGCATGGCGACTGCGCCCTGGACGAAGATCTGCGCCGCCGCATCCTGCCCTCTTCCCCCCTGACTGGCGCGGCCAATTTATTGGTTTGTCCCAATGTCGACGCAGGCAATATCGCCTACAACCTGCTCAAGACAGCAGCTGGTGGCAATGTGGCGGTGGGGCCGTTTTTGCTGGGGGTAAATGCGCCAGTGCATATCCTGACGTCCAGTTCTTCGGTGCGGCGTATTATCAATATGGCGGCGCTGACAGTAATTGACGCCAACCGGGCCGAAATCGAACGCGCCGTCGATATGACAGCCTGATCATGTCTACTTATTCCGTAGCAGTAATAGGCGGTGGCCCAGCTGGATTGATGGCGGCAGAAACCCTGGTCAATGCGGGCATACAGGTTGATCTCTACGACGCCATGCCATCGGTGGGACGCAAGTTTTTGCTGGCGGGTCGTGGCGGCTTGAACCTGACGCACAGCGAAGCAACTGATGTGTTCAGATCGCGCTTTGGCGCACGCGAGTCGCAGGTGTCGCCCTGGCTGGACCTCTTCGACGCCACTGCCTTGCGCCAGTGGGCGCATGGCCTGGGGATAGACACCTTTGTGGGCTCATCGGGCCGGGTATTTCCTACTGAAATGAAAGCCGCGCCCTTGCTACGTATCTGGTTGCAAAGGCTGCGCGCCAGCGGCGTGAAAGTGCATGCGCGCCACCACTGGCGCGGTTGGGCTAACGATGGCGCTTTGCTGCTGGATACCCCCGGCGGCGTAGTCAGCAGGCACGCTGACGCCGTGGTGCTGGCTTTGGGCGGTGGCAGTTGGGCGCGGCTGGGTTCGAACGGCGCCTGGCAGCCTTTGCTAGAGAACAAAGGTGTGGCCATTGCCCCTTTGCTGCCGGCCAATTGCGGTTTCATCGCTGGCTGGAGCCCCTATTTCGCAGAGCGATTTGCGGGGCAGCCCCTGAAGTCCATCGCCATTAAACCGCAGGGGGATTTTGTCATGCGGCGCGGAGAGTGCATGGTGACAGCTGATGGCCTGGAGGGCGGGTTGATCTACGCCTGGTCGACGCCGCTGCGCGACGCTGTGCTGGCGGCAGGTTCGGCAACGCTGTATATCGATTTGCTTCCCGCGCGCACGCCAGAGCAAGTGCTGGCTGAAGTCACCCGGCCGCGTGGCGCGCGTTCATGGTCCAGTCATCTGGCCAGCCGTCTGGGCTTGCATGGTGTCAAGATGGGTTTGCTGCGTGAAAGCCTGTCCAAAGAGACTTTCGAGCATCCTGAAACGCTTGCGGCGGGCATCAAGTGCCTGCCCGTGCGCCTTCATGGCGTGCGGCCTCTGGATGAAGCCATCAGCACGGCGGGCGGTGTACGTTTTGACGAGGTCAATCAAGACGGCATGTTGCTGGCCGTGCCTGGGGTGTTTTGTGCAGGCGAGATGCTGGATTGGGAGGCCCCGACAGGCGGCTATTTGCTGACAGCCTGTTTTGCCAGCGGCAAGGCAGCAGGTCAGGGCGTTTTGCGCTGGCTGGCCTCGTGATGGCAGCATGACGGTATCCCTGGGCGCCATGCCCGAACCCAACCCTGCATCCCGGCCACGCTGCGAGCGGTGCGGCAGGCCGGTATCGCATTGCCTGTGTGCCCACATTACAGTAGCTGCAAACCGTACCCGGGTCTTGATCCTGCAGCATCCCGACGAGCACAAACATCCCTTGAATACCGGGCGCCTGGCGGTGTTGGGCCTGCAGCGCGCCGAGTTGCTGGTGGGGGAACGCTTTACGCAATTGGATACGATATTGTCGGGTTCGGGGCTGGCGTTTCTGCTGTTCCCCGGAGAGTCGGCGCAAATGCCTCAGCCATTGGCCGACAATTCCGCTGGCGGGGACATGCTGCTGATTGTGCCGGACGGCACATGGCGCAAGGCGCGCAAGATACTGCATGCGAATCCTATCTTGCAGACCCTGCCGCGCCTGAGCTTGCCAGCGGGGGCGGCATCCCGATACCGCGTGCGGAAAACCGCCGAGCCAGCCGCTGTTTCCACGATAGAAGCCATAGAGCGGACCTTGTCGATACTGGAGCCTGAGCAAGACTTTAGCTTTATGCTTACGCCCTTCGAGGTGCTGATTGATCAGCAGATAGCAGCCATGGGGGCGGATGTGTACAAGAGGCATCATGCGCAGTCTCGTGTGTCGGATTAGCGCAGCCAGGCGCGTAATCCGACCCATAACCACCATCCTGGCCGTTTTAACTGGTCTGTGTCAATCCGGCAAGCCTGGGCCTGGTTTTGGCCAAATGCCACTCTTGCAGCAAGGTCAGTATTACTGTCAGGCCCATGAAGGTGGCTGAGGCCCAGAAAATGGCATTGGGATGGCCGTTGTCGAGCATCCAGCCGAACATCAGGGGCCCTATTGCGCCGCCGATATTGAAGCCGGTCGATACGATGCCAAAGGCTTTGCCCTCCGAGCCCACTGGCGCCGCGGCGCGCACCAGCATATCTCGCGATGGGGCGATGACGCCGGTTAAAAACCCTATCGCGCCCAACATCACGGCCAGAGCAAGCTGATCGAGTGACGATAGGGCTACGATGGTGGTCAAGACGCCTGCCAAACCGAAAGCGACAGCGGCCACCAGCCCGTGTCTTTTGGTGCGATCTGCTAGTACTCCGCCGGAAAGCACGCCAAAGGCGCTGGCGAATAGAAAGGCAGTCAAGGCTGTATTGGCCCATGGCAGGGACACCACGTTCCCTTGTACGAATGCGGCCACCGAGAATTTTTCGATGGCACTGGTGCTCAGGCTAAGCAGGACGAACAACAGCGTGAGCACGCCTATCATGGGCGTGAAGATGGACAGGCGGCGCGATTTGGCTAGCGGTTTATCGGGGCTGACAGTGACGCGAGCAGGTATGGCCCTGGCGATGCCCGAGCCGGGAATGAGCAGCGAGCCGGCCGTGGCAAACCCGATAGCCGCTGCGGCAATAAAGGCCATTTGCGGATTGACAAGCGTGGCAATGCCCAATAACAGCACTGGGGCAATGGCGGCGCCTAGAAAACCTGAAAAGGTATGTATCGAAAAGGCTCGGCCTATCCGGTCGGGCGCTATGCCTTTGGATAGCAGCGAGTAGTCGGCAGGGTGGTAAACCCCATTGGCGACGCCCGCCAACCCCATGGCAATGAGTAAAGACAGATAGCTGGGGACAATGGCCAGTGCCAGAAAGCAACTGCTGCCAAGAACAAGACCAGCCATCAGGACCCGTTTTGCGCCGTAGTGATCAACCGCAAAGCCAAGAGGCGCCTGCACCAGGGCAGAGACAATATTGAATACGCTAAGCGCTAGCCCCAATTCGATAAACCCCACGCCAAAGAACGCGGGAAGAATGGGCAGCAAGGCAGGCAATACCATAATGTGCAGATGACTGACAAAATGCACAAGAGAGACTTGCGGCAGCAAGCCGATGTTGCGAACAGACATGACTGACCTTGTTTTATACGAACCTGGGCATCTAGTGTAGCGGGACTTGCTACGAATTAGGGCACAGAGGTTTGTATGCCTGGCATTTTGCCTGATTACGCTGCGCTAATCCGCCCTATGTTTCCACGACGAGCAGTTCCAGCAGAAGCGCGTGGTGTGTTTGGCGGATTTTTTCGACTTCCGCGCGCGTATCTGCTTTATTGAATACCAATAGCCATTGGGCAGCCATCAGCACGGGCGAGATGGCCAGGGCGAAATGTCGGGTCAAGGCGCTGGCGCGCATCAAGCCTTTTACGACGCATTCATCAATTACTTGTTGTGTTTTGTCTGTGTAAGGCTGCACGACTTCTTCGTGCCAACGCTGCATGAGTTGCGGTGCACGGCCGCTTTCCGCAAGCATAAGCTGGAACATGGCCAGGAATTTTGGGTCTTCGAGCCGCGCGTAGCTTTGTTCAATGAACGCGTCGATCGCCTCGGGCAAGGGTACACCCTCCTTCAGCAGCCAGGTCTGGACGGGAAATGAAGGGGTCAGGAGACTGATCAGCAAATCTTCAAATATTTCATCTTTGCTTTTGTAGTGGGCGTAGAGCCCCGCCTTGGACAGGCCCGCCCGTGTGGCAATGCGTGCGATGGTGGCGGCGCCGTATCCATGGCTGGAAAACTCGATCAGGGCGGCGTCCAGGAGGTCTTTTTTGCGCTGTTCCGTGGGCAGGTACTGGCGTCGTTGCCGTGCGCCTGCGTCTGGGACCGAGGTGTTACTGGTTGGTTTCATGATTTTAAGGGCAGTTAGGTGCATCTTGTGCTGTTTGTGCGACAGTGTTATTGCAAAAGCGACCATTCGGTCGTATCATGTAGTGTAATACGACCAGTTGGTTGTTTCAAGCAATTAAACGATTAATGAATAACGCAAAGGCGCCCATGCAAAATATAAACAAAGTAATGGCTCGCAATATCGACCAGCAAGCACACGCGGCCTGGGCTAAAGCGTGGGCATCGATTTCTCCAGAATCCGGTGCGTTGGCCTGGGTGGATTGGGCCATGCACTTGGCCACCAGCCCGGGCAAGCGCGCTGAACTATCTGCCCTTGCCATGGAACAGCATCAAAAATTGCGAACATACCTGCTTCAGTGCCTGGCGTGTCTGCTTATCCCAGATGGCCTGGAACAGCCAGAATGCGTGGTCGCCCCCCCAGTGAATGATAAACGCTTCAATGATGCCGCCTGGAATCGATGGCCTTATAACCTTTGGCATCAGTCTTTTCTGCAGCAACAGCAATGGTGGGAACAAGCTACTCAAGGCGTTTGGGGGGTCGATCCACATCACCAAAAAGTGGTTGCCTTCGCTGCCAGACAATGGCTCGATATTTTCTCGCCAGGTAACTGGCTGCCTACCAATCCGGTCGTCTTGCAACGAACTCTCAATGAAAAGGGCGCCAACTTGCAGCGCGGCCTGGAATTTTTTCTTGACGACTCGGCCCGGCGCCTTGCTGGCCAGCCGCCAGCAGGAGCAGAGGCATTTGAGGTGGGGCGGAACGTTGCTGTTACCCCCGGCAAAGTGGTCCTGCGCAATCACCTGATCGAATTGATCCAGTACACGCCAACCACTAAAAAAGTGCGCGCCGAGCCCATCCTGATCGTGCCTGCCTGGATCATGAAATACTACATCCTCGACTTGTCGCAGCACAATTCGCTGATCAAGTACATGGTCGATCAAGGCTATACCGTGTTTTGCATATCGTGGAAAAACCCCAAGGCCGAAGACCAAGATCTGGGCATGGACGACTACCTTGAACACGGCTTTCACGCTGCGCTGGATGCCGTCAAGGCCATCGTTCCCGACAGTAAAGTGCATGCCACCGGCTACTGCCTGGGCGGCACGCTGCTGGCCATCGCGGCTGCGGCCATGGCGCGCGATGACGAAGGTGATGCGCTGGCGTCGTTGACCCTGCTGGCCGCGCAAACTGACTTCAGCGAGCCTGGCGAACTGGCTCTGTATATAGACGAAAGCCAGGTTGCCCTGCTCGAGGCACAAATGGCGCAGGCGGGCTATCTTAGCGGCGAACAAATGAGCGGCGCATTTCAAATGCTGCGCACCTATGACCTGTTGTGGTCGAGGCGGCTGAACGAATACCTGCTCGGCGAACGCCGACCCATGAACGATATTATGGCCTGGAATGCAGACACTACGCGCTTGCCTGCCAAGATGCATTCGCAGTACCTGCGCCGCCTGTTTCTCAACAATGACCTGAGCGCGGGGCGTTATACGGTCAAAGGCCGTCCGGTATCGTTAGGAAGTCTGAGAATGCCGGTATTCAGCGTTGGTACAGTCACCGACCACGTCGCGCCCTGGAAGTCAGCCTATAAGCTGCATAATTTTTCACCTGTCGAAATTACGTTTGCACTGACCAGCGGCGGTCATAACGGCGGTATCGTCAGCCCGCCAGGGCACCCTCGGCGTCAGTGTCAAGTACAGACCCGCCCATTTGGCGACGACGCCCTCAGCCCCGACGAATGGCTTGCCACTGCGCCCATGCAACAGGGCTCGTGGTGGCCCGAATGGTTGGGCTGGCTGCAAGCGCGCTCCGGTGAAGCCGTGCAGCCACCCGGCATGGGGGCGCCCGATAGCGGTTACGCGGTCATCGCAGATGCGCCCGGCGACTACGTGAAAGAGAAATAAACATGATGCAATTAGCCGGAAAGAAAGGGCTGGTGGTGGGTATCGCCAACGATAGCAGCATTGCATGGGCGTGCGCCCGTGCATTTAGGGCCAGCGGCGCAAAACTGGCCGCCACTTGGCAAACAGAGCGTTCGCGTCCTTATGTAGAGCCATTGCTGCAACAGCTTGAGGTCGATATTCAAATGCCTCTGGATGTGACCGACGAGGCACAGATGCAGGCAGTGTTTGACGCGATCAGGCAGCGCTGGGGGCGGCTGGACTTCCTCTTGCACTCTATCGCCTTTGCACCCAGGCAGGATCTGCACGGACGGGTAATAGATAGCTCACGAGATGGCTTTCTGAATGCGATGGATGTGTCTTGCCATTCTTTCATGCGGCTGGCGCGGCTCGCTGAACCGCTAATGACAGATGGCGGCAGCCTGATGACGATGAGCTATATCGGTAGTGCGGAAGCTATCCCAAACTATGGGCTAATGGGGCCGGTCAAGGCCGCGCTGGAATCCAGTGTGCGCTATCTCGCACTCGAATTGGGTGCGGCAGGTATTCGGGTCAATGCGGTGTCGCCAGGCCCCATCGTCACGCGTGCCGCCTCCGGGCTGGCTGATCTCGACACCATGATCACTGACAGCCAGCGGCGGATGCCCATGCGCGGTGAATTGACGATAGACGACGTTGGCCCGTTTTGCGCATTTCTTGCCAGCGACGGCGCTCGCGCCATCACCGGCACCACGCAGTACGTTGATGGCGGCTTTCATGTTCTTAACTGACCACCGGGCTTTTCGCATGGGCCATTATTCAAGCTGTCGACGTGCCAGGATGGGGCTTGCGCTCATGGTGCTGGGCATTGCCTTGACTGGATGCGCGCCCTTGCTCTCGCCCACAGAACCATCCTCGCTTCCTGTCGCCGCTAACTGGCCTACCGACGCTATACAGGCAGAGGGTGTCGGCGTTCATCCCGTCGAACTCCCTTGGCGCGACTACATCAGCTATCCACCATTACAAGCGCTGATCGAGACAGCACTCGCCAACAACCGCGACCTGCGCATGGCGTTACTGCGTGTCGAGGAAGCCCGCGCAAGCTATGCAATCCAGCGCTCTGACCAGTTTCCCGCAGTTGGCGTCGGCGCCCAGGGCGGACGAGCCCGTACGCCAGGCGCTTTGAATCCCACCGGGCAATCCATGGTGGGTGCGGAATATCGCGCCGATGTCGGCCTGAGCACTTGGGAACTCGACCTCTGGGGCCGTGTGCGCAGCCTTAAAGATGCCGCGCTGCAAGAATACCTTGCTACCGATCAAGCCCAGCGCGCCGTCAGGGCCGCACTGATTTCCGAAGTGGCTCGTGCTTATCTGGGGCTGCGCGAACTCGACGAGCGTGTGGCGCTGACACGGCAAACCATCGCCAGTCGCGAAGAGTCCTACCGCATCTTTGGCCGCCGCCACGATGTTGGCGCCATTTCCACTCTCGACCTGACGCAGGTTGAAACCCTGCTGATTCAGGCTCGTACGCTGGGCTCCGAACTGGAGCAGGCCCGTGCGGCGCAGGCTCACGCTTTGGTCATGTTGCTGGGCAAGCCAACCGAGTTGCCTCCCATAGAAAGCCCCGAGGCCGCGCTGCGCGATGTCGCGGTGTTTGCCGAATTGCATGTGGGTTTGCCTGCCGACCTGCTGCTGGCCCGCCCCGATATCGCGGCGGCTGAGCACAGGCTGATGGCGTCCCAGGCAAATATCCATGCCGCGCGCGCGGCGTTCTTTCCACGTATCGCCCTGACGGGCAGTTTCGGAACGGCCAGCGCCGAGCTCAATGGTTTGTTCGATGGCGCCAGCAAAGCCTGGTCATTCGCGCCCAGCATTACCCTGCCCATCTTTGATGGCGGCAGGCGCCGTGCTGGGCTGGATCTGGCGCAGGTGCGCAGCGATCTGGCTATAGCCAGCTACGAAAAAACCATACAGACGGCATTTCGCGAAGTGGCTGATGCGTTATCTGCTCGCCAATGGCTGGGACAACAGGTCAAACTCCAGCATGCGGCGCTCGACGCCCAGACCCGTCGCGCGCGGCTGGCGCAGCTGCGCTACGACAGCGGCGCTGCGGCCTATCTTGAAGTGCTCGACGCCCAGCGCGACTTGCTCGACGCTCAACAGCAGCTGGTGCAAGTGCGCCGCCGCCTGCTCGACAGCCATGTAACGCTGTATGCCGCGTTGGGCGGCGGCAGTTCTGACCCAGCCCTTTCCACCCCTACACCTTAAGGTTCACGATGGCAAAGACTGTCTCTGTTAAGAAAAAAATCATTCTCCTTTCCATTGCGATCGTATTGGTGGTGCTGGGTTGGTATGGCTGGAACCAGCTCAATGACGATGGCCCAGGCGAAGGCTTTGCAAGCGGCAATGGCCGTATAGAAGCCACTGAAATCGATATCGCCACCAAATTCGCCGGCCGTATTGCCGAAATCCGTGTCCGGGAAGGCGACCTGGTCACTGCCGGGCAGCCGTTGGTAAGCATGCAGGTCGACGTGCTGCAAGCGCAGCACCAAGAGGCCGTGGCCAGCCACAACGAGGCATTGCAAAGTGTGGTGGCTGCCAAGGCGCAAGTGGCTTTGCGTGAAAGTGATGTCGCCACCGCGCGCGCCGTGGTGGCGCAGCGCGATGCGGAACTTGATGCCGCAAAACGCCGTTTGGCCCGCTCGGTGAAACTGAGCAAAGAAGGCGCTTCGTCGCAGCAGGAACTTGACGACGACCAGGCCCGGACGCGTAGCGCGCAAGCGGCATTGGTTGCAGCGCAGGCGCAGGTCGTGTCGGCACAGTCGGCGGTTCATGCGGCCAAGGCTCAAGAGGCCGGTACGGTTGCCCGTGTTGCGGCGGCCCAGGCAACCATAGACCGCATTGTGGCCGACATTACCGACAGTGAGTTGAAAGCGCCTCGCGACGGGCGAGTACAGTTGCGCATTGCCCAACCCGGCGAAGTCCTGGCTCCAGGCGGGCGTGTGCTCAACCTGGTCGACTTAAGCGATGTCTACCTGACTTTTTTCCTGCCTGAAACCGTGGCTGGCAAGGTTGCGCTGGGCAGTGACGTGCGTATTGTGCTCGATGCCGCGCCGCATCTGGTGATTCCCGCCAAAGTGTCATTTGTGGCCAGTACCGCCCAGTTCACACCCAAGACGGTCGAAACCGCCAGCGAACGGCAAAAACTTATGTTCCGGGTCAGGGCGCAAATAGACCCTGAATTGCTGCTGCGGCATCTTGATCAGGTAAAAACCGGCTTGCCGGGTGTGGCCTGGGTGAAAGCCGATGCCAATGCGCAGTGGCCGGCTTCACTCTCGGTTCGCGTGCCGGAATAAGACGATGTCCACGATAACTTCCGCTGCACCGGTAGTCCGCCTGCAGGATCTACGTCTGCGCTATGGCAAGATCACGGCCCTCGACAGTTTGACCCTGGATATACCGGCTGGCTGCATGGTGGGTTTGATCGGGCCGGACGGTGTGGGCAAATCCAGCCTGTTGTCGTTGATATCCGGCGCCCGGGCAGTGCAAGAAGGGCGAGTCGAGGTATTGGGTGGCGACATGTCTCGCAAGGCCCATCGCGATGCCGTGTGTCCGAATATCGCCTACATGCCGCAGGGGCTGGGTAAAAACCTGTATCCGACGCTGTCGGTCGAAGAGAACCTGCAGTTCTTTGCCCGTTTGTTCGGTCATGATGCCGCCGAGCGTCGGCGCCGCATCGATGATCTCACCCACAGTACGGGCCTGCATTCGTTTTTATCGCGTCCGGCGGGCAAGCTTTCCGGCGGTATGAAACAAAAGCTGGGGCTGTGCTGCGCACTGATACATGATCCCGATCTTCTCATCCTCGATGAACCGACCACGGGCGTTGACCCCCTGGCGCGAGCCCAGTTCTGGGAACTGATCACGCGCATTCGAGGCGAACGCCCCGGCATGAGCGTTATCGTGGCCACTGCCTACATGGACGAGGCGCAGGGCTTTGACTGGCTGGTCGCCATGGATAACGGTCAGGTACTGGCTACCGGCACACCACAAGAGCTGCTTGCCAGCACAGATAGCGCCTCGCTCGAAGCTGCCTTCATCCGGCTCTTGCCTGAAGAAAAAAAGCGCGGCTACCAGCCCGTCGAGATTCCGCCCCTGGATGTCCTCGAGGATGATATCGCCATCGAGGCCCAGGGCTTGACCATGCGCTTTGGCGATTTTGTTGCTGTCGATAATGTTTCCTTTCGCATCCGGCGCGGAGAAATTTTCGGCTTTCTTGGCTCCAATGGCTGCGGTAAATCAACCACCATGAAAATGCTGACCGGCTTGCTGCCTGCTTCCGAAGGCAAGGCCTGGCTGTTCGGCAACGAAGTCGATCCCAAAGACATAGCCACCCGTCGCCGTGTCGGCTACATGTCGCAGGCTTTTTCGCTGTATGGCGAACTCAGCGTGCGCCAGAACCTTGAACTGCATGCCCAGCTTTTTCACGTTCCTGATGCGCAAGTCGCTGCCAGGGTGCAAGAAATGGCCGAGCGTTTCGACCTGCTGCAAGTCATGGGCAGCTTGCCTGACAGCATCCCGCTAGGCATGCGCCAGCGCCTGTCGCTGGCGGTGGCCATGGTGCACAAGCCAGAAATACTCATACTCGACGAACCCACTTCTGGCGTCGATCCCGTTGCGCGCGATAATTTCTGGCGCCTGCTCATAGAGCTGTCGCGGCGCGACAAGGTCACCATATTCATCTCCACCCATTTCATGAACGAGGCCGAGCGTTGTGATCGCATGTCCATGATGCATGCGGGCAAGGTGCTTGACAGCGATACGCCGGCACGGCTGGTGGAAAAGCGTGGCGCCGCAAACCTTGAGGCCGCCTTTATCGGCTACCTGATCGAGGCCGGTGGCGGCACGCCGCAATACGAACCGAATAAGGCAGGCAGCGCTACCGACGTCGCCGCGTCGCCAGGCCAGCATGCCGTCGCCCCCAAGCGTTTTAGCTTGCAGCGCATGCTCAGTTATGCCTGGCGCGAATCACTGGAACTGCAGCGCGATCCTGTTCGTGCGACGATGGCCCTGCTGGGTTCGCTGTTGCTGCTGTTCGTCATCGGTTTCGGTATCAGCATGGATGTCGAGGATCTCCGCTATGCCGTGCTCGATCGCGATCAGACCACAATTAGTCAGGATTATGCCCTGAGTCTGTCGGGTTCCCGCTACTTTATCGAGCAGCCGCCAATACTTGACTATGTCGACCTGGACCGGCGCATGCGTAGCGGGGAACTGTCCCTGGCACTGGAAATTCCGTCGGGTTTCGGTCGCGATGTCTTGCGCGGACGTCGTGTGGAAGTGGGCGCCTGGATAGACGGCGCCATGCCCACGCGTGCTGAAACCGTGCAGGGTTATGTACAGGGCATACATCAGCAATGGCTGTTAGAAAAGGCTGCGACGGCAGGTATTCCCGTTGCCAGCACGGCTACGGTACAGTCGCGTTTCCGCTACAACCCCGATGTGAAAAGTCTGCCGGCCATGGTGCCCGCAGTCATTCCGCTGCTGTTGCTGATGCTGCCGGCCATGCTCACGGCGCTGGCGGTGGTGCGCGAGAAAGAACTCGGCTCCATCGTCAACCTGTATGTCACGCCTGTTACTCGGCTGGAATTCCTGGTGGGCAAGCAGATTCCCTATGTAGCCCTGGCGATGGTCAACTTTCTGTGCATGAGCTTGCTGGCGGTAACGGTATTCGGGGTTCCCGTGACCGGCAGCTATCTGGCACTGGTATTGGCCACTTTCATATTCTGCATCACATCGACGGGGATGGGCTTGTTGGCCTCGACCCTGACTCGCAGCCAGATCGCCGCCATGTTCTTTGCCATGATAGGCACGTTGGTGCCCGCCTTGCAGTTTGGCGGCATGATCAACCCGGTGTCCTCGCTGGAAGGCGTGGGGCGCGTCATTGGCGAGATCTATCCCACGGGACATATGTTCACCATCAGTCGCGGTGTGTTCAGCAAGGCCTTGGGTTTTGGCGATTTGTCGGCGTCTTTGTGGCCCATGCTGCTGGCCGTGCCGGTGATCATGGCGGCAGCGGTCTTGCTGCTCCAGAAACAGGATCGCTGATATGCGCCGCTATTTACAGAACGTATTCCGGCTGGGCCGCAAAGAGCTTTGGAGCCTATTGCGCGACCCCATGATGCTCTTGCTTATCTTTTACGTTTTCTCTGTGTCTATTTATACTGCAGCCACAGCTGTGCCAGACACCCTGCATAACGCCGCCATCGCCATCGTCGACGAAGATGTCTCGCCTTTGTCTGCGCGCATTGCCTCGGCGTTCTATCCGCCGGATTTCGTGCGCCCGGCCATGATTTCACTGAGCGATATCGATCCAGGCATGGATCGCGGAGACTACACTTTCGTGCTGAATATTCCACCGAATTTCCAGCGTGACGTCCTTGCCGGCAAGAGCCCGGATATCCAGCTGAATATCGATGCCACGCGCATGGGTCAGGCTTTCGTCGGTAACGGCTTTGTGCAGCAAGTCGTCATGGCGGAAATCAATGAGTTCGTCCAGCGCTACCGGGGCAGTACCGAGCTTCCCGTGGAACTGGCTATGCGCGTGCGCTTCAACCCCACGCTGGAGTCATCCTGGTTTGGCAGCATCATGGAACTCATCAATTCAATCACCATGCTGTCCATCATTCTTACCGGGGCGGCGCTGATACGCGAGCGCGAACACGGCACCATCGAACACCTGCTGGTCATGCCGGTGACTCCTGGGGAGATCATGATCGCCAAAGTGTGGTCCATGGGTCTGGTGGTGCTGGTGGCTACCGCGCTTTCCTTGACCTTCATGGTGCGTGGCCTATTGCAGGTTCCCATCGAGGGCTCGGTCATGCTGTTTCTGTGTGGCGCGGCGCTTTGCTTGTTTGCCATGACGTCACTGGGCATTTACATGGCTACGTTGGCTCGCACCATGCCGCAATTCGGCTTGTTGCTGATGCTCACGTTGATGCCCCTGATGATGCTTTCCGGCGGCAGGACGCCGCGTGAGAGCATGCCTGTGGCGTTGCAGCACCTGATGCAGCTTGCACCCACCACCCATTTCGTCGAACTCAGCCAGGCCATCCTGTATCGCGGCGCTGGATTCGATGTGGTCTGGAAGCCGTTCCTGGCGCTCGCAGTAATAGGTGCGGTCCTGTTTGCACTGTCGCTGGCGCGCTTTCGCAAGACCATCACCCAGATGGCCTGATCCATAAACTGATTAATCAAAGGAAACAACAACATGGTTAAACAACGTACAGCATTGGTAACCGGCGGCATGGGCGGCCTGGGCACGGCGATTGCCCGGACCCTGCACGATGCAGGGTATACCGTCCTGGTTACTCATACGCCCGACAGCACCCGCGCCGAGGCATGGCTGGCGCAGCAAACTGCGGCGGGTTATAGCTTTTTTGCTTATGGGGTAGACATCACCGATGATGTCATGTGCGAGTCCATGGCCGAGAAAATTCACGCCGATGGCTATCAGGTCGATATCCTGATCAACAACGCCGGCATCACCCGTGATGGCACTTTCCGCAAAATGAGCAAGCTCAACTGGGACGCCGTACTGCGCACCAATCTGGACTCGCTGTACAACGTTACCAGGCCTCTGATCGATAGCATGCTCGAACGCGGTTGGGGCCGTATCGTCAATGTGTCGTCCATCAACGGCACCAAGGGGCAGTTTGGCCAGACCAATTATTCTGCGGCCAAGGCGGGGGTGCATGGTTTCACCAAGGCGCTGGCGCAAGAAGTGGCCAGAAAAGGCGTAACGGTCAATACGGTTTCGCCAGGCTACCTCGCAACTGAAATGGTCACCTCGGTTCCAGAAAACATCCTGGACCAGATCGTGTCCGGTATTCCCATCGGTCGCCTTGGCAAGCCCGACGAAATCGCCGGGCTGATCGCCTTCATCGTCAGTGACGCGGGCGCCTTCATGACCGGTAGCAATGTGTCCATGAATGGCGGCCAGCATATGTATTGAACACTATCATCAATCTGTTTACATTCAAGGCAAGCACCATGACTGAAAGGACTTCGACCCATGCAAAGTGGATTTCGTGGGCTGGCAATCCGTGGGAGCAGGCCCAGGCCACAGCAAATTACGCCATCGACACCTGGCAGCGGGCCATACTTTATGCTGACGTAGGCCGTCAGCGCGGCGACCAGTACCGTGCCCACCTGCTCGAAAAAGAGCCCAATGTACTGAGTTTTTCTTATGAGCCAGTCATGTCCGGCCTGGATCTTCCGCGCCCAGTCAACTATATGATGCTGCGCATCCTGCCGACTGCGGATCAGCCAGTGGACGATGCCAAGCGGCCTTTCGTCGTGATTGATCCGCGCGCCGGGCATGGCCCCGGAATTGGTGGCTTCAAGCCTGACAGCGAAATTGGTGCAGCCATGCAAGCAGGCCATGCCTGTTATTTTGTTGGTTTCCTGCCCGACCCGGTGCCGGGACAGACCATTGAGGACGTCGTGCGCGCGACTGCCGAATTCGCGCGCCGGGCCGGGGAATTGCATCCAGACAGCCGCGGCAAGCCGGCCGTGATTGGCAATTGCCAGGCTGGCTGGCAGGTGTTGATGGCGGCTTCATTATGGCCTGATTTGTTCGGGCCCATTATTGTTCCGGGTACACCGCTCTCGTATTGGGCCGGTGACAATCCCATGCGTTATGCCGGCGGCCTGCTTGGGGGCAGTTGGGTAACCGCCCTGACCAGCGATATGGGGGCCGGGCGGTTTGATGGCGCCTGGCTGGTGCAGAATTTCGAGAGCCTGAATCCCGCCAATACTTGGTGGGGCAAGCAGTACAAGCTGTACTCACAGGTCGATACCGAGGCGGCCCGCTATCTGGAATTCGAAAAATATTGGGGTGGTTATGTTTTCTTGAATGATGTCGAAATGCAGTACATCGTTGATGAGTTGTTCATCGGCAACAGGCTGGCTACGGCAGAACTGCTGACTTCTGACGGCTTGCGAATAGACTTGCGCAATATTCGCTCACCCATTGTGGTATTTTGTTCGTACGGCGACAACATTACCCCGCCGCCACAGGCGCTGGGTTGGATCACCGACTTATATCTCAACGATACCGATGTCATCAGCCATGACCAGACCATTGTCTATGCAACCCACGACAGCATTGGCCATCTTGGCATTTTTGTTTCGGGTAGCGTGGGGCGCAAAGAGCATCGTGAATTCGCCGCCAACATTGATATCATCGACTTGTTGCCTGCCGGCATTTACCGTGCTGAAGTGGCCGATGTTCCTGACGAGATCCGTAACGATCCGTCGAATGACGACGACTACATGATGCTGATTCAGCGCAGCAGCGTCGAGGACGTGCGCGCTATTGTCCGGCCCGACCCCCAAAGCGAACGTCACTTTGCCGCGGCTGCGCACATTTCACAAATCAACCTGGCGCTTTATCGTAACTTCCTGCAGCCCTGGGTGCAGCAATATGCGAACCCTTATTCAGCACAATGGATGCAGGCCCTGCATCCATTGCGTATTTCTTACGAATGGTGGTCAAGCAGAAACGCGTTTGCGCCTGTGCTCGAGCAGGCTGCACAGCAGGTGCGCGAGCGGCGCAAGCCTGTCGATCAGGCCAATCCCTGGCTGCGTCTCCAGGAAAACATGTCCGACACCATCGAGTACGCGCTCGACCATTTCAGGGATCACCGCGACCAGACTTACGCCATGCTGTTTGACATGATGTATGGCTCACCGTGGGCTCAGGCTTTGGCTGGGCAGGCCCGTGCCGACAGCCGGCCTGTTCGAACGCATCCGGGAGAGTCACCCGAACACCGTACATTTATCAAGCACGAGCTAGAGCAAATGCAGGTGCGCTTGTATGAAGGGGGGCTATTGGAAGCCGGTGTGAATGCGGTTTTCTACGTGTTGCGTCAACGTGGCGAAGCCAATGTGCGGCACTATCGGCATGCGGTGCAATTGCAAAGAAACGGGCAATTGTCCGGCCACTACGATATGGCCGAGTTGCGGCAACTGGTGCGGCGCCAAGCCAAGCTGCTGGCCTACGACGCAGATGCCACCATTGCCGCCATCCCGGCGCTGCTGGCTGGAACCAGTGCGCAAGACATTCGCGCAATGGTCACTTTGGTCGAACAGTTGTTCAGTACCGGTGAGGGCAGTTTGTCCAGCGATGAAGCAGCGTCACTCAAGCAGGTTCTGGCACTGTTCGATACCGCTGTCAATCAACAAGAAGCGGATGCGGCAGTTGCCAAGGCGGCGTCTTCAATAGCGGATCCCAGTCCGAAAGCGCCTCGAGCCAAGAAAAGCCGCTCAAAGGCAACGTCCGTAAAGTCAGCTAAATCAACCGTCGCCAAAAAAACCAGAACCCGTACTAAAACGACCTGAATATCCTGAGGCTTTATGCATAAAAATCAAACCACCTCATCTTCCGATAAACCGAGCAGCGATTTGCAGGTTTTGCGCAATCGCACTTTCAATGAGCTTGCCGTTGGCGACAGCGCCAGCGTGGAGCGCACCCTGACTGTAGAAGACATCCAGTTCTTTGCGTTGCAGGCCGGTGATTTCAACCTGCAGCATATTGATGCTGAGTTTGCTGCGTCAACCCATGTCCAGGGTGTTATTGCCCAGGGAATGTGGGGCGGAGGCCTGATATCCGGCGTGCTTGGCACCCGCTTGCCAGGTCCGGGTTCTGTCTATCTTAGCCAGAACCTGCGTTTTCTCAAGCCTGTCAGCCTGGGCGACACACTGCGCATCAGTGTTACCGTCAGCGCGCTCGACCCCGACCGCAAGCGCGTATCCCTGGATTGCCAATGCGTCAACCAGGCGGGCGATATCGTGATCGAAGGCGAGGCCGAGGTGATCGCACCGATAGAAAGCATAGTGCTGGATCGCGCTACCTTGCCGGAAATTCGCCTGAAAACAGGGTCTGGTGGTGGCATCGAGCGCTTGATGGCTCATGTGCGCTCTTTCAGCCCCATCCGCGTTGCCGTCGTTCATCCTTGCGACGTCTTGAGCTTGTCTGCGGCACTGGATGCCCGAAGCGCAGGCCTGATCGAGCCCGTGCTGGTCGCACCCCAGGCACGGCTGCAAGCGCTGGCCGCAGAGGCTGGGCTCGACCTGACCGGCATTGTCATCGAAGATGTGCCGCATAGCCATGCCGCAGCCGAACGGGCAGCCGCCATGGCCGGCAAGGGTGAGGTTGAAGCCATGATGAAAGGCAGCTTGCACACAGACGAGTTCATGGGGGCAATAGTGGCTTCCGCAGCAGGCTTGCGGACCAAGCGCCGTTTCAGCCATTGCTATCTGATGCAGACACCGGCTTATCCGCGCCCCTTCATCATTACTGATGCGGCCATCAATATTGCACCTGGTCTGGAAGAAAAGGCCGATATCATCCGTAATGCGATTGACCTTGCGCATATCATCGGTGTCGAGCAGCCGCGAGTGGCCATCCTCGCCGCCGTCGAGACGGTGACCCCGACCATGCCCGCCACGCTTGATGCGGCAGCGCTATGCAAGATGGCTGATCGAGGTCAGATCACGGGCGGCCTGCTCGATGGGCCGTTGGCGTTCGATAACGCCGTTTCGCCCGCGGCAGCCCGCATCAAGGGTATACAGTCGGCGGTTGCCGGCCAGGCCGATGTGCTGGTGGCGCCTGATCTGGAAAGTGGCAACATGCTTGCCAAGCAGCTTGAATACATGGGGCATGCCTCTAGCGCCGGCATTGTGCTTGGCGCCAAAGTGCCCATCGTCCTGACCAGTCGCGCTGACTCGCGCGAAACTCGCATTGCTTCCTGCGCAATTGCCGTACTGATCGCCCACTCTTACCGGAACAGCCCGCCATGATCCAACCCACCGACCGTTACGCCACTCAAGGTGACCTGATTCTTGTTCTTAATTGCGGTTCGTCCAGCATCAAGTTTGCACTATTCGATGCCGGTCAGTCGCCTTTGCCGCGCATGCCCGTCTGGAACGGCAAAGTACAGGACATAGGTGGCCCAGCGCCTACTTATGGCGAGACTGGCCTGAGCCCGGAAGCTGTGACCCTGGATACGGCGCAGCCTTATCGGGCGGCACTGCAGCGTATCCAGCAGGGTGTGCTTGCGCGTCTTGGTGGGCGCAAGCTGCACAGTGTGGCGCATCGTGTCGTACACGGTGGCAATAAATACTTCATGCCGGTACGGGTAGACCACGCTTTGCTGGCTGACCTGAAAACCTATATCCCCTTGGCGCCGCTGCATCAGCCATTCGCACTGGATGCCATAGAGACACTATTGGTATCGCATCCTGATCTGCCGCAGGTAGCCTGCTTCGATACCGCATTTCATCACACCTTGCCCAAGGTCGAGCAGTTGCTGCCGTTGCCACACGAAGCCTGGGAACGTGGCTTGCGCCGCTATGGCTTTCATGGCTTGTCGTATGACTACATGTCGATTGCACTGCCCGAGCGGCATGGCAAACTGGCCCATGGCCGGATCATCGTCGCCCACCTTGGCAGTGGCGCGAGCCTGTGCGGTATGCAGGACTTGAAAAGTGTCGCCACGACTATGGGGTTTTCCTCGCTTGATGGCCTCATGATGGGTACTCGTACCGGTGCGCTCGATCCCGGCGCTGTCATCTACTTGATGGAGATCGAGAAACTGACGCTGGAAGAAGTCGGGCAGGTGCTTTACAACAAGTCAGGCCTGCTTGGTGTTTCAGGAAGTTCGTCGGAGCCGCGTGTATTGTTGCCACTAGAGGCGGAAGACAGCGAGACCGGTGCGCGTGCGCGTGATGCCTTGGCGTTATACGTGCGCCGCATCGTGCGCGAGATTGGGGCTTTGGTTGCTGTGCTGGGTGGGCTTGACCTGCTGGTCTTCACTGCAGGCGTAGGCGAGCATAGCGCCGAAATTCGCCAGCGCGTTTGCGCTGCGCTGACATTTCTTGGTGTGCAGGTGGATAGCGCTGCGAATGCCGATAATGCGCCCGTTATATCCATGCCCGGCAGCGCAGTCGTGATCGGGGTTGAGCCAACCAATGAAGAGTGGGTTGTGGCAAGTCAGGCCAAGGCTTTGCTTCTCAGCTCCTGAGGGTGGGTGTGTATTGCGAGGCTGTGTTTTTGTTCTTGCGAAAGTCGGGTGTGTCGGGGGCTGTTTCGGCTTCACGCGCTGCGCCCCTGACGGGGTTCCCGTTACGTTCAGCGCCATCGAGGCGTCCGCGGAACTCGCCCGGTCGGACCAGTG